>CANJVX010000001.1 GCA_947478405.1 Beijerinckiaceae bacterium
AAGGAAATCATTGTTGAACTTCTGCGCGATATCCCGCGCCAATTCGAGATGCTGCTTTTGGTCTTCGCCAACAGGCACATGCGTGGCGCGATAGACGAGGATGTCGGCAGCCATCAACGTCGGGTAGGCATAAAGCCCAACCGAGGCATTCTCGCGATCCTTGCCCGCCTTCTCTTTGAACTGGGTCATACGGTTGAGCCAGCCTATGCGAGCCACACAATTGAAAATCCACGCAAGCTCCGCATGCTCGGCTACCTGGCTCTGATTAAAAACAATGTGACGCTCTGGATCGACACCGGCGGCGATGAACGCCGCGGTTACCTCCCGAATGTTCGATGTCAGCTCTGAGGGCTTCTGCGCAACGGTAATCGCATGCAGGTCAACGACGCAATAAATGCAATCATGTGTATCCTGTAGAGCTACGAACTTCGTGATCGCGCCCAGGTAATTGCCCAAGTGCAAGTTACCGGTCGGCTGAACACCAGAAAAAACGAGCTGAGGAAAGGCTTGCATTGGGACACGGCTCCGATCGGCAAGGCCCGCCTTATCGCAAATGCCTAGACCTTCTGGCAAGCCTTTCACCGGTTTAAAGAATGAAGCCGCGCAATGGCGGGGGGTGAAATGGTGTCGACCTAGGTATCGGCATTAATTTTATGGCCGAGCCGACCCTTATCTCGTCACTCTGCCCGATTAGAAGCAAAGCGCAGTCTTGAAGCAATTGGCTCTATATTGGTCTAATCTGGCCTTCATAGCCTCAAAAAGCGCGAAAGCATCTACATCGGCCCCGGGAAAGCCCCTAATAGTAAAACCGGTAACATACTGAGAAGGGCCTTTAAGGTAACACAAGGTCAAGAAAGCAATTCGGAGCATGCTACGAGGTAGCCATACGACGCCGAGCTTGCTAGAAGCCGCAACATCAGTTCAAGGATCGCCTCCATGCGTAGCGCCACCCTTTCGCGCCAGACGCGCGAAACCGAGATCAAAGTGACAGTCCAGCTCGACGGAACGGGCAAGGCTGCGATCAAGACCGGAATCGGCTTTTTCGATCACATGCTCGACCAGATCGCCCGTCACAGCCTGATCGATATTGAAATCGAGGCCAAAGGGGATCTACACATTGACCAGCATCACACGGTCGAGGATACAGGCATTGTGTTGGGACAAGCCTTCCGTCAGGCTTTGGGCGATATGCGCGGGATCACGCGCTATGCCGATTGCCTCTTGCCGATGGACGAGACACTGACCCGCGTAGCGCTGGATATTTCCGGCCGACCCTTCCTCGTGTTCCGCACCACATTCCACCACAGCAAGGTCGGCGAGTTCGACACAGACCTCGTGCGCGAATTTTTCCAAGCCTTCGCCATGAATGCTGGCATCACGCTCCATGTCGAAACACTTTATGGGGTTAACGATCACCATATCTCAGAATCCTGCTTTAAGGGTCTTGCACGCGCGCTCGCCTCGGCTATCTCGATCGAACCACGCCAAAAAGACCGCGTGCCGTCCACCAAGGGTAGCCTGTAAAGGCGGGGGCAGCGCAGGATGGGCATCTATACGGTGCATATGAAAGGAAATCTCGAAGAGCCGTCCGTCGCCGAACGGGCGGTTTTCGTGCATGAAAGATTCGGTTGGGCCGCTTTTTTCTTTGGCCCCATCTGGCTCATTTGGCATCGTGCTTGGTTTGCATTGACTATTTGGCTCTTTGTTCAAATTGCACTGGCTTTCACGATCCACCTCACACTCTTACATCCCGCGGCCCAAAGCGGGCTCGAATTTCTTCTTGCGCTCGCTCTAGGCCTAGAGGCAACGTCAATCCGCACTTATGTTTTGCGTCGTCGTGGTTTCAAGCTGATCGATGTTGTGCACGAACGGCACATTCGGGATGCTGAAAAGAGTTTTTTTTCGCGTTGGATGCCTCCGGCGAGAGAAACAATATCTCCTTCTATTCAAGCCGTCAGGCCTGATCTTGTTGGCCTGTTCCCTTCGGCGGGGGCCTAGTCCATGAGCCTTGCCATCGTCGACTATGGTTCGGGGAACCTGCATTCTGCCCACAAAGCGGTTGAACGCGCAGCTGCACAAGCAGGCATCACCGTTACAGTTACTTCGGACCCGGATGTAGTGCGCCGCGCAGATCGCATTGTGCTGCCCGGCGTCGGTGCTTTCGCTGACTGCCGTCGTGGGCTCGACAATGTAGTGGGCATGGTCGAGGCGCTGCAGGAAAGTGTGATTTCACGCGGAACGCCATTTCTTGGTATTTGTGTGGGCATGCAATTGCTTGCCTCACGCGGTCTCGAACATGGTGTCGCCGAAGGTCTTGGCTGGATTCCTGGCGAAGTTGTGGCCATCGAACCAAAGTCGATCGGCCTCAAAGTTCCTCACATGGGCTGGAACACATTGCAGCCCCTTCGGCCGCATTCTCTGCTTAAAGACATCCCGACAGGCGAAAATGGGCTGCACGCCTATTTCGTGCATTCATATCACTTTTGCGCAACTCATCCGGACATGGTGATTGCAACGACTGAATATGGCGAGGCCCTCACCGCAATGGTCGGCCACGACAATATCGTTGGAACACAATTTCATCCCGAGAAGAGCCAGAGACTTGGTCTAGCTCTGATTGGCAATTTTCTCAGGTGGACGCCTTGATCCTTTATCCCGCAATCGACCTCAAGCAGGGTGAATGTGTGCGACTGATCCATGGAGACATGGACAAAGCGACCGTATTCAATACAAACCCGGCGGCACAGGCTCGCGCCTTCGAAGAGCAAGGATTCGAATATCTACATGTCGTCGATCTTGATGGGGCTTTCGCTGGCGAACCTCGCAATGCGCAAGCTGTAGAGACAATTCTCAAGTCGATCAAAATGCCGGTCCAACTTGGTGGCGGTATTCGCGACATGCGCACCATCGATCGCTGGCTCTCGAAAGGCGTATCTCGTGCAATCATCGGGACAGCAGCGGTCCGGGACCCTGACCTGGTACGCGAAGCAGCGCGCCTCAATCCTGGTAAAATTGCTGTGGGCATTGATGCGCGCGATGGGCTCGTTGCAGTCGATGGTTGGGCGAAAGTTTCGCAAATTACGGCGCCAGAACTCGGAAAGCGTTTCGAAGATGCGGGTGTTGCTGCCATCATCTACACCGATATTTCCCGCGATGGCGTTTTGAAGGGCTTGAACATCGAAGCGACACTGGCGCTGGCAGATGCTATTTCTATCCCGGTCATTGCGTCGGGCGGCCTTGCTTCGCTCGAAGATGTTGAGCGTCTGCTAATGCCCGACTGCAATAAACTTGCAGGCGCCATCACTGGCCGCGCACTCTATGATGGACGACTCGATCCCGCCGAGGCTTTGCGCTTGATCCGCGCTGCGCGGGAGGCTCGGCGTGCTTAAATGCCGCGTTATCCCCTGCCTTGATGTCAAAGACGGCCGTGTCGTCAAAGGCGTGAATTTCATTGATCTGAAAGATGCTGGGGACCCTGTCGAAAGCGCTATTGCCTATGATGCGGCAGGCGCGGACGAGCTCTGCTTTCTCGATATCACGGCCAGCCATGAGAACCGCGGCACCATCCTCGACGTTGTCCAGAGAACAGCGGAAGCCTGTTTCATGCCGCTGACGGTGGGTGGTGGTGTCCGCACCCCCGACGACATCCGGAACCTCTTGTTGGCTGGTGCCGACAAGGTTTCAATCATGACCGCCGCTGTCCATAATCGAGATTTTGTGCGAGAAGCAGCTGAAAAATTCGGCAGCCAGTGCATCGTTGTTGCCATTGATGTGAAGCAGGTGGCTCCGGGTCGTTGGGAAGTTTTTACACACGGCGGTCGCAAGCCGACCGGCATTGATGCTATCAATTATGCAAAAGAAGTCGTCGCGCTTGGGGCAGGCGAAATTCTTTTGACGTCGATGGATCGCGATGGGACCAAATCCGGCTTCGATATCATCCTGACACGCGCGATCGCCGATGCGGTTGGTGTTCCCTTGATTGCCTCTGGCGGTGTAGGGAATCTGGATCATCTGGTTGAAGGCATTCGCGATGGTCATGCAACGGCCGTTCTCGCCGCCTCGATTTTCCACTATGGCGAATTCACGATCCGCGAAGCCAAGCAACACATGAAAACCGCCGGTCTGCCCGTGCGGATGGATTGAGGGGGAGATCGAAACATGGCTTTCCAGCTTGAAGATCTGGCGACGACCATTGCCGCGCGCACAGCTGAGAGTGCGGAAAAATCTTACACCAAGACATTGCTCGACAAGGGTGTGACCCATTGCGGGAAGAAGTTTGGTGAAGAAGCTGTCGAATTCGCCATCGCCGCGGCGCAGGGCGACAAGTGCGCCATGACTGCAGAGGCGGCCGATGTCCTCTATCATCTTTTGGTAGCGCTTCAGGCCGGAGGCATTCCGTTGCAAGATGTTCTGGAAGAGCTCAGTCGCCGGACGAGCAAATCAGGGCACGAGGAAAAAGCTGCACGGGGCTGACCCACGGTTCGACCTGGCGGGGATAAAAAATGAAAAATAAGACCGCTACGCCTTCGTCATCTGAAGAACTTTCGCCCTATCGCCATTTTTCGCGAAGCGAATGGGCTGCTTTGCGTGCGGACACACCACTCACACTGACAATTGACGATCTGGAAAAACTGCAGTCGATGAACGATCCGATCTCTGTTGAAGAGGTGATCGCGATCTATCTACCGCTGTCTCGTCTTCTGGCTCTTTATGTCGCGGCAACACAGGGGCTGTTCAAAGCCACGCAGCGCTTTTTGGGCGCTGAAGACGGAAAGATGCCCTATATTATCGGCATTGCAGGATCGGTAGCAGTCGGCAAATCAACAACTGCGCGGGTCTTGAAGGCACTTCTCTCTCGCTGGCCCAACACGCCCAAAGTTGAACTGGTCACTACCGATGGGTTTCTGCATCCAAATTCCGTTCTGGATCGTGAAGGTCTGATGGACCGAAAAGGTTTTCCAGACAGCTATGACGGCACCAGCCTCTTGCGCTTTCTATCAGACCTGAAAGCTGGAAAGCGGAACGTGCAAGCACCGGTTTATTCGCATCTTCTCTACGATGTCTTGCCGGGAGAAACCATTGCAGTTGACCGGCCAGACATTCTCATCGTTGAAGGCTTGAATGTCTTGTTGCCAAATAAGCCCGGCAAAGATATTCCCTTCGTCTCAGATTTTTTTGATTTCTCTGTCTATCTTGATGCGCCCGAAGACGATCTTGAACGATGGTATGTCTCACGCTTCATGAAGTTGCGCGAAACCGCTTTCCGTGACCCACGCTCCTATTTCCGCAAATATGCTGATCTCAACGATCAGGAAGCTGAGAGAACCGCGTGCGACATCTGGCGGCGGATTAATTTGCGTAATCTGCACGAAAATATTCTACCCACACGGGCGCGTGCCAGCCTGGTTCTCACCAAAGGTCAGAACCATAAGATCGAGAAAGTGGCCTTGCGAAAGCTTTGAGGCTCACGCAGGAATGGCAAGACCATTTTCGGCGGCGTGATCGGCCAAATTGACGTTGGGACGGGCACCATAGTGCTGAATAATTTCCGCCGCAGCGAGCCCTCCGAGACGGCCCGCGTCCCGCAGATCGCATCCACGCACGAGACCTGCAAGAAAACCTGCAGCAAAGAGATCGCCCGCACCCGTCGTGTCAACGAGCTTCTCAATTGGTGATGCTGGAAGTGCCAAAGTTTCATCACGAGTGACGATCAAACAACCTTCTTCAGAGCGGGTGATGGCACCCAAAACCCCTTCAGTTCTGAACGCTTTTACGGCCGTGTCAAAATCAGCCGTTTGGTAAAGCGCTTTCAACTCATGCTGGTTTGCAAATACAATATCGACAGTCTTTTGTCGGATCAGTTCCAGAAATTCTTCACGGTAGCGATCAACGCAAAAAGAATCAGACAATGTAAGTGCGACCTTATTGCCTGCTGCGTGAGAAATCGCAGCCGCTTTCTTAAAGGCTATTTTGGCGGCCGGCGGATCCCAGAGATAACCTTCAAAATAGAGGATTGCGGAATTGCGGACGAGGTCCTCGTTAATGTCGTCGGGGCCAAGATTCTGGCAGGCGCCGAGATAAGTGTTCATCGTGCGCTCGCCATCCGGCGTCACAAGAATAAGACAACGGGCCGTCGAAGGACCTTCTTTTGCAAAAGGCGTATCGAAATGAACACCGCTCTTGCGAATGTCATGGGCAAAGGACTGGCCCGCTTCATCATCACGTAATTTACCGACAAACGAAGTGCGGATTCCTAAAGAAGCGAGCCCCACAATCGTATTGGCAGCAGAGCCACCGGAAATGATAGTCGCTGCCCCCATCGCATCATAAAGCCGATGAGCTGATGGCTCATCAATCAGCATCATGGCGCCTTTAGCCAGACCGTGGCTGACCAGAAAATCTTCCTCTGTCCGAGCAATCACATCAACGATCGCATTGCCGAGGCCAAGAACTTCAAATTTTTCTACGGGCATGGTCTGCTCCTGAACTGATTTGAGAGGCGGTGTCGCACCCACTTCGGGGATGGTCAAGACCGCGGGCGCTTGGCAGCTAATGCCAGTCTTTCATTAAGAAGGCTGAGTAAGGCACGAACATCGCCTTCGCTCAGGGAGCCAATCTGCCGGGCAAATTTATTGGCAAATTCTGTTGCTTCAGGCCCAAGACCCGCCGTGTCGACCACGATGCGTGGGTGAGAAATCTGGGCCACCCGCTCGATCTCTTCAGCTTCGTCCCAGATGACATTGAAGAATGTGATGATCCTCTGAACAAGATACCATGCTGGCGCACCACGATGGCCATGTTCAAGCGCCGATAGATAGGCGGGTGAAACGCCAATCGCCAGCGCCATATCTTTCAAAGTAATACCGCGCTCTGCGCGCATGGCGCGTAATTTCTGTCCAAACGGTGTCACGGCTCCTTGGCTCCTGAACGACGCCCCGAGCGAAGGCGCACATAGAGAGCGCCACTACCACCATGCGTGGGTGAAGCTTCTTCAAAACCAAGTACAATGTGACGCATGCTGGGTTCGGTCAGCCATTGGGGGACCACCCGGCGTAAAATACCTGGTTGGGAAGCAAAGCCGGCATCATCACGATTGGTGGCCTTGCCCTTGCCCGTAACAATGAGTACGATCCGAGCATCATTGTGTATCGCGCGCGCTAGAAAATCGTGGAGCACTAAATGGGCTTCTTCCTGACGCAACCCATGCAGATCAAGCTTCATAGAGACATCCAATTGTCCACGCGATAAACGCTGGCGCAACCGGCGCTCAATCGGAGCCAGGGGCAAAGATTTTGGCTTTTCCGGAGTTGCGGTCCGGATTTTTGAAGTTGTTGCTTTAGGGGGGCTTGGAGCAGGGATTAGAGGGGGGGATACCGCATCCAGCTGACCATCATCCGTTTCAGGGAGAGAAGAGCCCGGTTGGGGGGTCACAGTTTTCGCGACCTCAACCCACAGGCGAACGTCTTCGCGCGAGAGCTTTCCACCTTTCAATTTGGATGGAGCTCCTGATTTCATGGAGCGTCACCCTTTGGAAGAAAGACAATCATGCGGCCTCGCTGGCGCACATTTCCAGCCAGCTGACCAGCCTCGTCACCCGTTCCAAAATACAGATCCGCACGGGCCGGTCCAAGAATGGCCGATCCTGTATCCTGAGCAATCATCAAGCGTTGAAACTGATTCATATTCCCATCATGCCACGGCAAGTCCGCTTCAATCCAGAAGGGAAGACCGTAGGGCCATAGATTGCGGTCGACCGCAATAGAACGCCATGCCGTCAACCGAACATTGGCGGCTGCGATGGGTTCAAAAGAATCATCTGCAACGTCTGTCAAAGAAAAGAAAACATAGGATTCATTACGATGAAGAAGCTCGCGACCTTTCTCGTGAGGCTTTTGCCCATTTGCCCGAACCCAGTTTTTCAAATGCGCAAGCGACATATCTGCAAGTGAAATCGCGCCTTCTGAAATTAAGATTTTTCCAATGGATGTGTAAGGGCGACCATTACGTCCTGCATAAGTGAGGTCTGCTTTCCGGCCGTCTGGGAAGCGTAGGCGTGCTGATCCCTGGACATGAATCATAAAGGCTTCAATTCCATCAGCAACAAAAGCGATCGGATGAGTCACTTCACCAAGCACACCGGATTCAATGTGTGCCCGGGTGGGATAGGGGATGAGTTTCCCATCATCAAGACGTCTAGCTCCTGCGAGGCCGGAAAGACCATGCACATCCTCGCCTGGTTCTAATGTGACGAGGTCAGAGGGGCGAGCGAGAAGCGGCTCTGAATATTCATTCGTTTGAACAGCAGATGCTGCAACTTCTGGACGATAATAAGCTGTAAAAAAAGCTTCTTGGCCGCTGATCTCGGTATCGTTGGATAAGATTAAATGAGGGACGAAATTGTCTGCATAAAATTGCCGAATGTGCTCTGGCGATAGGTTTGGACCCAATGACAAGGCTGACTTGCTAATTGCTATTTGTGCAGCAGAGTAGGCTTTTCCTCGACGCTGATGAGGTGTTTCGGCCACCATCGCTTCACTGGATAGCCAAAAGGGTTTCCAGCTCTCGCGCGGATCATCGTTATTAAATCCGATTAAATCACCGAAAGTCAGGCGCTTTAAATGTGCGCCTGGAAAAAAGCTTTCGGCCATCGGTATCAGGCGCCAGATTCAGTGGCGACAAGACGCCAATTTGGATCGCGCGACGATGTTTCACGCGCGAATGTCCAGACGTCGCTCATGTCGACAACTTTGTCAGAACTGCCGTCAATAATTTTTCCATCGCTGCTGCGTGTGGCGGTGATCAGCTTGGATTGAAACCGCATGGTGACCTGTGCGGTCGATCCTCGCAATTGCGCGTCATCAATCATGGCACGATCAATCGAGACAAAAGTCGTGTCCACCGTATCGCCGCGCGCCTCCCGATCGCTAATAGCGCCAGCAAAACTCTCGTAAACATCTTTGGAGAGCAAATCACGCAGAGCTACTCTATTGCCCGCAGCAAAAGACATGATGATCATCTCATATGCTGCCTTGGCACCCTCAATGAAAGTCTTTGGATCGAAGTCCTTGTCGGCACCCGCAATTGCCTCAAGGCTAGGAACAACATGTTGTTCAACACCGGATAGGCGTAACCATTGGGTGCGGCGATCATCAGCATTTGCTTCACTGGTCGCAGTTTCAGAGAGCGGATTGAGCGGGATTGTCGCCGGACCTTCTTCACTGGCCTCATCCGCTGCGCGGCGGCGATACATGTCCACAGGCGGTTGCTCGTGGCCCGTACGGGTTCCCAGAACCGAACGAAGCTTCCAGACCACGAAAACGGCCAGAAGGGCAAAAACGAGTGTGGTCGCATCCATAAATGATATCCAGTTACTAAATCTAAGCCTGTAACCAGGCGGTCATGACCTTATATATCAAATAGTCGCAGGTTTGCATTTTGCCACCTCCTGAAAAGGTCAAGCTGACGGGGACGTGATCTTGAAGCCATTTTCCATACTCAAGACCATCCTTCTGACCTGGCTGATATTGGAATTGGCCACTTTTATCCTTTTATTGGCAACACTTGGCCTGGGGCTGACCTTGCTCATTGGCTTTGCTACGACCGCGGCCGGATTCATCTTGCTTGGAAAGTCCAGCAAATCGACACTCGAGGCCCTACAATCCAGCCAGGGGAGGGGGCTGACATTTGCGTTGCATGCCCCCTCACGAATCCTCGCTGCCATCCTTCTGATTCTTCCGGGTTTTCTGTCTGATATCGTCGGGCTGGCTCTGTTTATCCCGCAAGTTGGCCGTTTGGCTTCGGGAAAAATCGGGACCCATTTCTCAAAGACAGAGCCTGAATTTGTCGATCTAGATGCAAGCGAATGGCGTCGAGCGGAAGATTCATCCAGAACCCCCACAAAACTGATCGACCGGCGGTGATTTTAGCCAAATTGGCTGCCTGACTTGTGAAGAAAGAGGGAGCATGTTACCGGCGCTTCGAAAAGTTTTTTGGAGATAGGTCACATGAGCGAAGCAAACGGGAACGGTGCCACCACTGAGAACGCGCCCCAGCTGAACGTCATCGCCCAATACACAAAGGACCTCTCTTTCGAAAATCCGAACGCCCCGCGCTCCTTAGGTCAGCAGCAGGGTGCTCCGGAGATTTCGATTCAGGTCAATATCAATCTGCGTCAGCTTGCTGAATCAGACTTTGAGGTGGAGTTGTTACTTGAGGGCTCAGCCGTCGAGGGAACTAACACACTCTTCAAATTCGACCTGAACTATGCCGGTGTGTTTCGGATCGTGAATGTTCCTGAGCAAGAAATGCACCCGATCCTGATGATCGAGTGCCCGCGCCTGCTCTTTCCCTTCGCGCGAGAAATCATCGCCAATGCAATTCGTGGAGGTGGCTTCCCGCCATTGCTGATCGATCCGATTGATTTCGTCGGTCTTTACCGCCAACGCGCGAGCGAAGCTCAGCCGACGATGGCCTCTTAAGAGGCCTTCGCTAGATTATATTTTTGCCACAGTGCTTTCTCGCCCATCTTTCCAATAAAGGAACGGTGGGCGTTTTCTTCTTCACTGCTTATTGAAAGCGATAATGGCTGCGGACGCGGACGAACTACTTTCGCCTCAACATGATGAACAACCTTAATTTCCGACGCGAGAACGAGCGCGGACTGCCGCCCGCCACTTAATTCTGAATAAACTTCTGCTAACAATTCCGCGTCAAGCAGAGCGCCGTGTTTCACGCGACGAGAATTGTCGATTCGATATCGAGTACACAAAGCATCAAGTGAGTTCGGCGAACCAGGATGCTTGCGCCGCGCCATCGCCAATGTGTCGATGACACGATCCATGGGAATGGGGGCGCGCCCGCAACGTTTCAATTCTGAATTAATAAAGCGCATATCAAATTCAGCGTTATGGATGACAAGCGTCGCGTCACCGATAAAGGCCAGAAATTCTTCAGCAACATTCTCGAAAAGAGGCTTTCCCCTTAAGAAGTCTGCAGAAAGACCGTGAACACGAAACGCCTCTTCAGGAACATCACGTTGCGGGTCGATGTAGACATGGAAATTTTCGCCGCTGGGAACTGTATTGATTGTTTCAATGCAGGCTATTTCGACCAGACGATCGCCAGTGGTCGGATCTAAACCGGTAGTTTCGGTGTCGAGAATAATCTGGCGCATGGTCTTATGTCCGATTCAAATTAGCCCTTTATGGCAGCGCGCGTAAAAAACTAATGATCTGACGTCGAGCTTCGTCAAAGCCCCGCGACGTATCGATCACCAAATGTGCGTGCTTGCTTTTCTCTTCATCAGGCCATTGTTTTTTTACAATGGCATTGAACCGCTCTTCAGTCATGCCGGGACGAGCCATGACGCGGGCTTTTTGCACTTGAAAAGGAGCGGATGCGACTACGACAGCATCCATGTCCTTTTCAAGACCTGTTTCAAACAGGAGTGGAACATCGCATACTGCAATGCGGCCACCGTTAGCCTGCACTCTTGCAAGAAATGACTGACGATGGGCGGATACGAGTGGGTGGATTAGCTCTTCCAATTTTTTTAGTTCTGCGGGATGGCCCAAAACAAGATCCCCCAATTTACGGCGATCTATTCCAGTGGGGCCAACAGCTGTCGGAAAGGCTAAAATGACTGGTGCGGCCTCAGGACCTGCATAAATCTCATGTACAGCACGATCTGAGTCATGAACTGGCACCCCAAGCGCGCGAAACATTGCAGCACTCGCTGATTTACCTGTGCCGATAGAACCTGTCAGACCAATTATCCGCACGCGATCAAGCCTCCACGAGTCCGGCCTTCCGGAAAAATGCGAGCAGAGGGAGTAAGGGCAGACCGAGAATCGTACTGTGATCCCCTTCAACTTTATCGAACAAATGAACCCCTAGCGTTTCGATCTGATAGGCACCTACGCTCTGTTTAACGCGATCGCCACTGGCTTGCAGATAGCTTTCAAGAAATGCGTCACCAAAATTCCGCATAGTAAGTTGGGCCGTCTCAACATGAGCAAATCGCATTTCGCCGCCAAAATAACAAACGACCGCTGAATGCAGCTGATGCGTTTTACCTCTTAGGCATTGTAATTGATCCCGTGCCTTTTCTATGGTTTCCGGCTTATGAAATTGGTGTTCGATTAGAGCAAGTGTCTGGTCAGCCGCGATAATCCAGCGACCCGGATTTCTTTGTGCAACGTCCTCACCCTTGGCTTTGGCTAAAGCAACGGCGACCTGGCTTGGGCTGGCGCCCGTTTGCTGTAATTCTGCTTCAATGGCGCGTTCATTGACCGCTGCGCCTATTGCCTCGACCGGGATGAAAATATCTTGAAGTAATTTCAAGCGCGTTTGGCTCGTTGATGCCAAGATCAGCGGCGCCTCATTGAGCCAAAGATTCTTTCTCATTCCCATCAGCCTTCCGCGATAAACTTAAGGCGATGTTCTTTATAGAGATCAATGATTGCTGCTGCGGTTTCTTCAATAGAGCGACGCGTTACGTCAATCATTGACCAGCCACGTTCTGCAAAAAGCCTCTTGGAATGGGCTATTTCAGCAGCAACTGCCATGCGGTCGACGTAAGGGCTTTCCTGATCAGCGTTCAAAGCTAACAATCGATTCTGTCGAATTTGAACAATGCGCTCCGGTGAGGCGATTAAGCCCACGATTAAGGGTCGCTTCAATTTCTCTACAAATTGTGGAAGCGAAACGCCCGGCACGAGTGGAATATTGGCCGTCTTGATGCCGCGATTAGCGAGATAAATACTCGTCGGCGTTTTTGAAGTGCGGCTTACTCCCAATAAAAGAACATCAGCCTCTTCAAGGTTCTCAGCCTGTTGTCCATCATCATGCATCATCGTGAAGTTGAGCGCGTCAATGCGACGGAAATATTCTGAGTTCAGCATGTGCTGGGCGCCGGGGCGCGATGTCTGAGCGGTACCTAAATAAGACTGGAACATTCCAAAAATTGGCTCAAGAACAGATAAGCAGGGACTGCCATATTCGCGGCATGCGTTCACCAGTGTTGAAGAAAGTTCCGGGTCCACGAGAGTAAAGAGAACTATGCCCGGTGCGGATTCTATTTCGGCAATCGCCCGATCTAATTGGCCTCGTGTCCGAATAAGCGGATAGACATGTTCAATCGATGATACCCCCTGAAACTGAGCGGTAACTGCGCGACTCACAGCAATCAGCGTTTCACCGGTGGCGTCCGATACGAGGTGAAGATGAAAATAATTGCGACCCACGGATTACCTTCGATTTTTTAGCTGTCCACACATCTATGTATGACTGGGTATGAACGAAGGGTAGACGTCTATTTTGACCCAGACGCCATAGCAAACCCCGCGCTGTCATGGATATTGTTCAACATTAAAGCGGCAGGGGAGGATATGACCAACCTCGAAATGAATATTGTGGATGATGGTAAGACTTATATTTCGCGGGCGAATGTATACGCTTAGGACGGTTTGAAATCGTTAATGCTTTGTTATTTAATCCACAAGTTCAGTCAGGCTTGTTGATTATTGTGGAGAGGTGGACAAGTCACGGTTGGCCTGTGCATTCTAAGGCAGGACGGTTATCCAGGGGGCAATAAGAAGAAAAAGAAGATCAAAAGATCTTTAAGTGATTCTTTTAGGAAAAAGAGAGATCGTGGTGACACCTGCGGAAAATAAGCTTTTTATTCAAGCGTTAGATGGTCGGACTCATAAAATCCCGCCGCTCTGGATGATGAGGCAGGCTGGCCGTTATTTACCGGAATATCGGGAGATCCGAGCGAGCGTACCGACTTTTTTGGAGTTCTGTTATTCGCCTAAATTAGCGACTGAGGCAACTTTACAGCCTATCCGGCGCTTTGGGTTTGATGCGGCAATTCTGTTTAGCGATATCTTGGTCGTGCCTGACGCCCTTGGGCAAAAAGTGTCGTTTGAACAGGGGGAGGGCCCAAGACTGCCCCCGATTGTTGATGCAGCAGGTTTATTGGCGTTGCGTAGTCGGATTGATTTGGAAAAACTTAATCCGGTTTTTGAGACGATTGAATTAATTAAGGCTTCTCTTTCCAAGGAGACTGCGCTGATTGGTTTTTGCGGTGCGCCTTGGACAGTTGCTAGCTATATGATTGCGGGACGCGGTACCCCGGATCAGAAGCCAGCACGGCTTTTTGCTTATGAGAATCCTGATTTATTTCAAATACTTATAGATTTATTGGTTGAAGCTTCGATTGATTATCTGGAGCGCCAATTTATTGCCGGTGTTGAGACTGTTCAGATTTTCGACTCTTGGGCAGGCGTGCTTCCTCTTACGGAGTTTGAGAGATGGTGTTTGAAACCGATCCTGCGTATCGTGGAGGGCCTTAAGGTTCGTGTCCCACATGCTAGGATCATTGCTTTTCCGAGGGGGGTAGGAAGCCATCTGGAGGCGTTTGCAGGTCATCCCGGCATCAATGCACTGGGGCTTGATACGTCAGCGGATCCAATTTGGGTTTCTCGGAATATTCAATCGAGGAAGCCGGTCCAAGGGAATCTTGACCCATTTGCACTGATTGCTGGTGGAAGGGCGCTGGATGAATCTATTGATCGGATCAAACAAGCATTTGCGGGAAAACCTTATATATTCAATCTAGGTCATGGTATTTTACCCGAAACCCCGATCGCTCATGTGGAGCAATTGGTTGCTAGGGTGAAGAGCGCCTGATGATTTATCTCTGGGTTAAGTCGCTGCATGTCCTCGCGGTCATTTCATGGATGGCCGGGCTTCTTTATTTACCGCGGCTTTTTGTTTATCACGCGGATGTAAAAGCGGGTTCGGATACAGCCGGGCTTTTCGAGATTATGGAAATGAGGCTGTACCGATTCATCATGACCCCGGCCATGATCGTGAGCTGGGTTACGGGTCTTTACATAGCGACAAGCCAAGCCTTTTGGGTAGACGGTTGGTTTCTACTTAAGTTTGGATTGGTGCTGGCAATGTCTGGTGTGCACGGTGTTTTAGGACGCCATCGTCGCGAGTTCGCTTCTGGGCTTAATTGCAAGACGTCTCGCTACTTTCGCATCATGAATGAAGCACCCACTTTATTGATGATTTTTATCGTTGGTCTTGTCATCTTGAAGCCGCTTTTCTGAGGCGGACTGGCTTTCTGTAGCTCCGGTTTTCAGGTGCGCTTGATCCTTTTTGCGATTTAAGCTAGGTGTCTCTTCCCTCCTTTTGGCGTGGATGTTTCAGGCCCTCGACTTTTTTGGCCCGTCCGTCGCCTCCTCAATGCTCCGGTCTTCGCTCGCTTATTAACCGCGAGCTTTTTGTAAGGACTATTCCCATGCGGGAAATTAAGCTCCAGGATTTGAAGCGTAAGTCGCCAACTGAATTGCTTGCCTTCGCAGAGGAGCATGAAGTTGAGAATGCGTCGATCATGCGCAAGCAGGAATTGATGTTCGCGATCCTGAAGCAGGTGGCCAGCCGTGACATTGAGATTATCGGTGAAGGCGTTGTCGAAGTTCTTCTGGATGGTTTTGCTTTTTTGCGTTCACCCGACGCAAATTATCTTGCAGGCCCTGATGATATTTATGTCTCCCCTTCACAGATTAGACGCTTTGGTCTGCGAACGGGTGATACGGTCGAGGGTGTTATCCGCAGCCCAAAGGAAGGAGAGCGGTATTTCGCACTTCTGAAAGTGAACGCGGTTAATTTTGAAGATCCAGAAAATGTTCGTCACAAAGTTCACTTCGATAATCTAACGCCTTTGTATCCGGATGAGCGGCTGAAGCTTGAGATCGAGGACCCGAGCCGGAAGGATCTGTCCTCTCGGATTATCGATATTGTTTCGCCCATCGGTAAGGGTCAGCGCGCATTGATTGTTGCGCCGCCCCGGACCGGCAAAACAGTTCTTTTGCAGAACATCGCGCAGTCAGTTACAGCCAACCACCCGGAATGTTATTTAATCGTCCTATTGATTGACGAACGGCCGGAAGAAGTGACTGACATGCAGCGTTCTGTCAAAGGCGAAGTTGTGTCTTCGACGTTTGACGAGCCGGCGGTTCGGCACGTGCAAGTCGCAGAAATGGTGATCGAGAAGGCCAAACGTTTGGTTGAACACGGCCGGGATGTTGTGATCCTTCTCGATTCGATTACTCGCCTCGGGCGCGCTTATAATACTGTTGTACCATCGTCGGGTAAGGTGCTTACGGGCGGCGTTGATGCGAACGCGCTCCAGCGTCCAAAGCGTTTTTTTGGCGCCGCGCGTAATATCGAAGAGGGCGGCTCGCTTACTATTATCGCGACCGCGTTGATCGATACTGGTTCGCGCATGGACGAAGTGATCTTCGAAGAATTTAAGGGTACCGGTAATTCGGAAATCATTCTTGATCGTAAAGTGGCTGACAAGCGCACTTTTCCCGCGCTGGACATCACGCGTTCGGGTACCCGCAAAGAAGATCTTTTGGTCCCGGCCGATATTCTCAAGAAGATGTATGTCCTGCGGCGCATTCTCAACCCGATGGGTACAGTCGACGCCATCGAGTTCTTATTGGGTAAGTTACGTGAAACGCCGAAGGGTAATGCCAGCTTCTTCGAGTCGATGAATACCTGATTTTAAATGGGGATAGCGGGGATAAATCTGTTGTCTTTTTTTGGGGCCGCCTTCTGGAGAGTTCGCGTTGCGGGACACGATCTTCGCCCTCGCTAGTGGCTCGCTAGGCTGTGGAGTAGCCGTCGTTCGCGTTTCAGGGCCGCGCGCTAAGGATGTGTGCGTCGATTTTAGCGGGAAGGTTATCCCGGCTGGTTCTGTGGCCTATCGGCCCATTCGCGATCCGCGTGATGGCGAGTTGATTGACAATGCACTGGTGCTTTTTTTTCAGGCTCCCCGTAGTTTTACTGGCGAGGATTGTTTGGAGTTTCAATTGCATGGTAGCCGTGCGGTTGTCTCACGGTTGTTTGTAGCGTTAGCCGCGGATAGTGGCTGTCGGCTTGCTGAGCCGGGAGAGTTTATTCGGCGTGCTTTTGAAAATGATAAGCTACCTTTGACGTCGGTCGAGGGCATTGCGGACCTTATCGATGCACGAACAGAGGTCCAAAGGCGGCAGGCTCTCTCTCAAGCGGGCGGGCACCTGGCTGACCAATCAGCTGTTTGGCGTGGCTGCCTTATGGAGGCGCTTTCGCTTTTAGAGGCAGAGATCGATTTCGCTGACGAGGGCGATGCGCCTTCCGGGGTTATGCCTCAAGTTCTCTTTCTGCTTGGTGGATTACTCGGTCAGCTCGATCTCGCACTTCAGCAATCGTCACGCGGGGAGCGTATTCGCTCGGGGTTTCGTATTGTTTTGGCTGGCCACCCGAATGCTGGCAAGTCATCTCTTATGAATGCACTTGTACGCCGGGATGTTGCCATCGTTTCGGAGCATGAGGGGACAACGCGCGATGTTATAGAGGTGGAATTCGACCTTGGCGGGTTCTCGGTTATCATCGCGGACACAGCCGGGTTGAGAGACGCGCAAGACCCCGTTGAGGCTTTGGGGGTTGAGAGGAGCCGGCGGGAGATTGAGCGGGCTGATCTCATTCTTTGGCTCGAGGAAGCGGTAAGTGGGGATTGCGTTCCGTCTGCCAAATTCGCGGATGTGCTTCTTATAGGGACGAAGATGGACCTCGCTTTTGATAAGCCGATGTGGGCCGACGCTTGCATCTCGGCGAAGACGGGGTTTGGGATTGATGCGCTTTTTTCTTTGATTGAGGCGCGTGCGCGGCAGAGATTGTCCGGGGAGCCCCCCCTAATCACAAACTTGCGCCAGAAAGCGTGTGTCGAGGGCGCCGCTCGACATCTGCGTGACGCCATGGCACATGAGAATGATGCATTGGAGTTGGTGGCTGAGGATCTGCGTTGCGCGTCTGGTCAGCTAGAGTCGCTTATGGGTCGAATTGAGGTAGAGGATATTCTCGGCTCGATTTTCTCACGGTTTTGCATTGGCAAGTAACCCCACTATTGTTTCACGTGAAACAGCCTCCGATTCAGTGTCGGTTCGAGATAGAGCGCAGAATGGATCGTTCCTTTGATGTAATTGTGGTCGGCGGTGGGCACGCGGGATGCGAAGCCGCGGCGGCTTCGGCTAGGATGGGCGCGCGGACAGCTCTTGTTACTCAGAATTTCGAGACGATCGGGGTGATGTCCTGCAACCCCGCTATTGGGGGACTGGGCAAGGGACATCTGGTTCGTGAGATAGATGCACTTGATGGTCTCATGGGCCGGATCGCAGATGAGGCAGGGATTCAGTTTCGTATCCTGAACCGATCAAAGGGCGCGGCTGTTCGGGGGCCGCGCGCCCAGGCTGACCGTAGTCTCTATAGACGGGCCATGCAGGCCGAGCTCAGGGATTATCCTAATCTTACTATTATTGAAGCAGAAGCTTTAGAGGTTCTCTCCGATCAAGGGGTGATTATCGGCCTGGACACATCAGCAGGTCGATTCGGGTCCGTATCAGTTGTGATCACAACGGGAACCTTCCTCCGAGGCATGATTCACATCGGCGAAAAACGGATTCCAGCCGGTCGTATTGGGGATAAGCCGGCCGATCGATTGTCGCATTCATTGCTAAAGCATGGCTTTAAATTGGGTCGTTTGAAGACCGGAACCCCCGCACGGCTCGATGGACGTACGATCAATTGGTCGGTTCTTGACGAGCAGCAGCCCGATTCGGATCCGGAACCCTTTTCCTATCTTTCGACAGGGATCAAACAGCGGCAAGTTTCTTGTTTTATTACTCGGACAACTTCGGTGGGCCACCGGATTATTCAGGATAATTTACATCGCGCCGCGATTCATTTGGGAGCGATTACCGGTCGCGGTCCTCGCTACTGCCCATCTATTGAAGACAAGATCGCGCGCTTCGCTGACCGGGAAAGCCATCAGGTGTTTCTGGAGCCTGAAGGTTTAGATGACCCTACTATCTACCCGAACGGCATATCGTCTTCGCTTCCCGCCGAGGTCCAAGAGGCGTTTATCCGCACGATGCCAGGACTCGAAAATGTACACATTATTCAAACTGGTTATGCGATCGAATATGATTTTTTAGATCCTCGCGGACTGAAGGTTTCGCTTGAGACAAAATTGTTAGCGGGACTTTTTCTAGCCGGGCAGATTAATGGGAGCACGGGATATGAAGAGGCCGGAGCCCAGGGGTTGGTCGCCGGTCTGAATGCCGCTAGGCGCGCAGGTGGCGAGGCCCCCTTGAGCCTCGGCCGCGATACATCTTACATAGGCGTTATGATTGATGATCTCGTGACGCGCGGTGTCAGTGAGCCTTATCGGATGTTCACCTCCCGTGCGGAATACAGGTTGTCTTTACGCGCGGATAATGCGGATCAACGTTTGACCCCTATTGGTGTCAGCGCAGGCTGCGTTAGCTTCATTCGCCAGAGCTTTCACGAGCGTAAGATGGATAAGCTGGCAAAGGCCAGGGCGAGTCTATCGGAAATTTTCTTTACGCCTCAAAAGGCGTCGGAAATTGGATTATCCGTCAATAAGGATGGGGTTCGCCGAAGCGCATTTGATCTTTTGGCCTATCCCAACGCAACGCTTTCGCTCTTAGCTGAGGTCGCCCCTTTGCTGAAAGAGATCGACCGCAAAACAGCAGAACAGATCGAAATCGAAGCGAAATATGCCGTCTATCTTGATCGGCAGACCGCTGATATAGCCGCGTCTCGCCGCGATGAGGGAATGTTGATCCCAGCTGATTTTGATTTTGAATCTATCGAAGGGCTTTCCAACGAAATTAAAATTCGCCTGTCGGCGATTCGCCCAGAAACCTTAGGTCAAGCGTCGCGCATCGAGGGGGTAACACCTGTGGCCGTCACGCTTTTAGCCGTTGCCCTTCGTCGTCGCCAAAAGGCAAAAAGCAAGGCCGCCCAAGCATGAGCTCTGGAGAGCGCGAACGCTTGATTGTCTCGCTTAAGCTTGAGCCAATTCATCTCGAGCGCATGGCCACTTACGAGGCCCTTGTGAGAAGATGGTCCAACGTGAAAAATCTGGTTTCGGCCTCAGCCCTGAAAGAGCTTTGGGTTCGCCATCTCCTAGATTCGGCGCAAGTGCAAAGATCGTCACCATCGGCCAAGATTTGGGCGGACCTGGGCTCAGGTGGCGGGTTTCCAGGAATTGTGACAGCCATTCTGCTGGCGGACGATTCCACCGCCCATGTTCATTTAGTGGAATCGGATGGACGTAAATCCGCATTCCTCCGGGCTGTTTCACGTGAAACAGGTCTTCGCACCACGGTGCATCACGCCCGTATTGAAGATGTTGCCCGTAACTTAATCGGAGTTGAGGCGGTGAGCGCCCGCGCCCTTGCAGAAATGGACAAGCTCGTCGAATGGTCATTTCCCCTGTTGGAAAAGGGGGCTCATGGTGTCTTTCCGAAGGGCAAAGGTTATCGGGAAGAATTGACCAACCTCACAAGGGATAGTAGGTTCATCCTAGATATACGCCCCAGTATTAGTCAGTCTGATGGGGCGATCGTGCTCGTTAAAAAACGAGAACCTTCGGATGGAGATGTGTCGTGAGTGCTCCGGAAATGCGGGTTTTGGTTCTCGCCAATCAAAAGGGTGGAGTTGGCAAAACCACCACGACGATCAATCTAGGCACGGCTTTGGCTGCTATCGGTGAGAAGGTCCTGATTGTAGATCTTGATCCCCAAGGCAACGCTTCCACTGGTCTGGGCATTGATAGAAAGAGCCGCAATCATTCCACCTATGATGTGATGACTGGCGAATGTCGTTTCGCCGAAGTTATCCAGGCGACCGCGGTACCGCGTCTTTGGGTGGCGCCTTCTACCCTCGACCTTTTGGGCGTGGAGCTCGAAATAGCGGGAGATAAGGACCGCGCCTTCAAGATGCGCGCTGCAATCCGTGAGCTTGCCGAGACGATTAGTGGCGAAGATCGCTTTACCTACGTTTTGCTTGATTGCCCGCCATCTCTAAATCTCCTGACCATCAATGCCTTAGCGGCAGCTGACGCGGTTCTTGTTCCGCTCCAGTGTGAGTTTTTCGCGCTTGAGGGACTTTCGCAGCTTCTCTCCACAGTGGATCAGGTCCGGAAGACCTTGAACCCTAAGCTTAGCATTCACGGCGTGGTACTGACTATGTTCGATCCGCGCAATAATCTCGCGATGCAGGTGGTCCAGGACGTTCGCCAATTTATGGGCGAAAAAGTTTATGAGACAATTATACCCCGCAACGTTCGCGTGTCGGAGGCGCCGTCTCATGGCAAACCCGTATTGCTTTACGATTTGAAATGCACCGGCAGCCAGGCCTATCTCAAGCTGGCATCCGAAGTGATCCAGCGCGAACGTCGCTTGCGCGCCGCCTGACCTAGAAAGGGCCTGAAATGGCAGAGGAATCTCGTCCGCGTCTTGGCCGCGGTTTAGCGGCGCTCATCGGAGATTCGGCTCCGGAACCATCCGTTCGCGCGCCGACGACCGGGCAAAAACGTATCCCGGTCGAATTCATTCGCCCAAGCCCGCGCAATCCGCGCAGTAATTTTGACGACGAAAACCTGTCAGAACTTGCTGATTCAATAAGAGAAAAGGGGGTTATCCAACCCCTCGTTGTACGCGCCAACCCCCGCTTGCCTGACACTTACGAGATCATCGCTGGCGAGCGCCGCTGGCGAGCCGCTCAAAAGGCGGGGATCCACGAAGTCCCGGTGGTGATCATTGAGGCCGACGACAAGCAGGCACTCGAGATTGCGATTATAGAAAACGTTCAGCGCAGCGACCTCAACGCAATCGAAGAAGCTTTGGGCTACGAACAGCTCGCGAATGAATACACATATTCGCAGTCGGATCTCGCCAAGATCATCGGGAAGAGCCGTAGCCATATTGCAAATACGCTGCGCCTTTTGAAGCTGCCGGAAACCGTCCGCCAAATGCTGAGAGACGGAGTTCTTTCGGCCGGGCACGCTCGCGCACTTCTTGGCATTGATAATCCCGAATCGGTCGCGAAACGAATTGTGTCTGAGAGCCTGACAGTCCGCGACGTCGAAAAATTAGCGGCGGAAACCGGGAAAATAATTTCAACAGTCAAAAAGATTGCAGGGGCACAGCCTAAGCCGACAAAAGATGCTGATACCCGCGCGTTAGAGAAAGCGCTTAATGATGTACTCGGCATGAATGTCGAAATTACTCATCAGGGCGAATCAGGCTCTTTGACGATTCATTATGCATCGCTTGAACAGCTTGACGCGCTCTGCCAGCGCTTAAAAACTTAAGCGCGCCGGCGCCGCGCGGCGCTGGCAATCGACCAGAAAGCTCGAATTGAAATTGGTTCCGCCAAGCGTGCCTCTTTGCGGCAATCGCTGAGCGCGGTCGCAAGGATTTCAATTGCTCGCGTCAAACCTTGCGTCGACCAGCTATCGAATTGAGCCGCCATCGCGTCTTTTTGAGCGAAGACGAATGCCTTGCGGCTTGCTTTTTCCAAAGCACTGTCGCGTGGTACACCTCTTTCGAAATCGAGACGGGCCCGATGCAGCATGACAGCGTAGCGCGACGCCATGCCGATCAGCATACCGGCATCATTATTTGCGGCAAGCGCCTGAACAACGGTTTGATCCACTTGCTCAAGTCGGCCTGAGAAAGCTGCATTGATTGCAGCATCAAGATTAAGCGCGGATGCATCTGCAACGACAGCTTCCACATCTTCCATCGAAATTTCTTTTTCGCCATGCTTGTAGAGTAGCAATTTCTCAAGTTCGAGGCGGGTTGTCAGCCGGTCGGCGCCCAGAGAATGAGAGAGTAACTCGGCTGTATCCCGGTCAATAGAAAGGCCAGATTTACGGGCCTCTTCTGTAATCAGCGCGCGTAATTGTTGAGGGTCATCATGTGAACATTCAATCGCGGCTGCGTGACGCTCTCTCTCAAAGACCTTACGTAAAGCCGCATCGCGCTTGAGTGCGCCAGCTTCGACGAGAACAACCGTATCTTTAAGCGGAGCTTCCATCACGGCTTCTATTGCTGGTAAAATATTTCTAGACCCCGCCTTCACCCAGATCGCGCGGCGTCCGCCAAAAAGTCCGATCGTGTTGCACTCATCCGCCAAACGCCCTGTTTCGCTTGCCAGCTCGTCACCTTCTAGACGAACGAGCTGAAACGCGTCATTTGCATCATCTATTGATTGCCGAAGGACAAGGCGCAAACGCTCATTGACCAGACCGGCGTCGGAGCCAAAAAATAAATAAAAGGATAGATGCGTCGGCAGCTTCGCGAGAAGCTTGTCTGCTTCCCAGTGCCGAACAAGAACCACTTTAGCGTGCCAGATCGGCTGCGAGACGTGTCTTGATTTGCTCGGCGAGCGTGCGCGCATCACGAATCTCGGCGTCCCGCGCCGCACGAATATTCGCAAAGCGCTGACTGCTCCGATCATAAGACGCGAATGTGAACGCCACCCCCTTGGCAATCGGCGTACCACCCTGAAGCGGGACCAGCTTATAATCTGCATCGATGATGATGGAACCAGCCGAAGCGCGCTGACTTGAGGAATCAACCAGTGAGGCCTGTACACGTTCGCGTAGAGTGATTTGCAGACGGTATTTAGGCTTTACCTCTGATCCGGTCCCATTCAGGAGAAACCGCAGTTCGTTTCCTAGGTAATGACCGGTTCTTTCCGGGATCGGATCGATTGCGATGGCTGCAAGCTCGTTCTGCAGCGCAACGCCCTCGACGCCGCTATACATGGGTTTGAGGCAGCCCAAAGCTGGCAGGACAAGGGCAAAAACAAGGCCGAAGCGGCTCAGTCGATCAGACCACGACATTGACGATCCTTTTCGGAACGATGATGACTTTTTTGGCGGGGCGCCCGTTCAGCTCTCTTGCAACGGCTTCCAGCTTAAGGGCCTCCGCCTCAACGCGCGTTGAATCGGCATCATATTCTATCTCAAGCTCAGCACGTTTTTTACCGTTCACTTGAACAGGTATAACAATCCTGTCTTCGGCCGCCAAGGTGCGATCTAATATCGGCCAAGGTGTCTCTGACACGAGGTTATCATGCCCCGCAGCGGCCCAGCACTCTTCGGCTAGATGCGGCATCATAGGCGCAAACATCTGGATCATGAAGTCGAGGGCTTCACGATAGGCATTACGCATATCATCGCTGATCTGCTCAGGTGATGTGATCCCAGCAATCGAAGCCGACAGCGCATTGGTCATCTTCCGGATTTCTGCGATGGCCGTGTTGAAACGCAATCGCTCGATATGCTCTTCGACCTTCATCAAATGCCCATGCACAATTTTGCGAATTCGAGTCGCGATCTCGTCGAGATTGCCTTCAGGTGCAGAGGCTTGGCACGAGAGCTCGCGCATTTCATGCACCAGCCGCCAAATCTGTTGGACGTAGCGCGCGGCACCTTGAACGCCTTCTTCACTCCAGATCACATCACGATCTGGCGGGGAATCAGAGAGCATGAACCATCGTGCAGTATCGGCGCCATAGCTCCCAATGATCTCATCAGGGTCGACCGTATTGCGTTTCGATTTTGACATTTTCTCGATGGCGCCGATTTCGACAGGCGAGCTATCTGAAAGGGAAAATGCTTTTCGACCATCAGGCGTGGCCTCAATGCGAATTTCGCTAGGTGTACGCCACCCGCCGTCGCCACTACGATAAGTCTCATGCACGACCATGCCTTGAGTAAAGAGCCCATCAAATGGCTCTTTCACCCCGAGGTGGCCCGTGGCCTTCATCGCGCGAGCAAAGAAACGCGAATAGAGTAGGTGAAGAATCGCATGTTCAATCCCACCAATATACTGATCGACGGGCAACCAATGATCCGCAGCCTCGGTAGTAGGGCTTTCTAAAGAGGTTGGATCTGTGAAGCGAGCATAATACCAAGACGAATCGACAAATGTGTCCATTGTATCCGTCTCGCGCCGCGCAGCCTTTCTGCATTCAGGACATCCCACATTTTTCCATGAAGGATGATGGTCTAGCGGATTCCCCGGCTTGTCGAATGTGACGTCGTCCGGCAATATGACCGGGAGTTCCTTGAGTGGGACCGGCAGAGTTCCGCAATCGTCGCAGTGAATGACTGGGATCGGACAACCCCAGTAGCGCTGGCGTGAAATACCCCAGTCGCGAAGCTTGAAATTTACCTGACGCTCGCCTTGAGGCTGACCATCGACCAAAGTTTTTTCAAGACGATGCGAGACTTCTTCTCTCGCGTCAGGAATATCCATTCCATCAAGAAAGCGCGAATTGATGAGCTTTCCTTCGCCATCGTATGCAATTTTACCTATTTCAAAGTCGGCAGTACTTTGATCAGGTGGGCAGACAACAGGCGTTGCCCCGAGACCATAGGCGCGTGCGAAATCAAGATCGCGTTGGTCATGTGCAGGACACCCGAAAATAGCGCCTGTGCCATAATCCATGAGAACAAAATTGGCGATCCAAACCGGTATCTGCCATTCTGGATCAAATGGGTGCTGAACACGCACGCCGGTGTCGATGCCTTTCTTTTTGGCCGTCTCTAGCGTTGCGACCGACGTCCCCATCCGACGACATTCTTCGATGAAGTCCTGAATCTTTGCATCGCGCTTGCCTGCTGCAATAGCAAGTGGATGATCTGCTGAGAGCGCGAGAAATTTTGCACCGAATAAAGTTTCGGGTCGCGTTGTATAGACCTCGACAGATTTATCTGAGGTGAGACTATTGCTCTCAATTGCAAAGCGGACACGCAACCCTTCCGAGCGGCCGATCCAGTTTTTTTGCATGAGGCGAACTTTTTCCGGCCACCGCGGAAGATCATCGAGAGAATCGCTGAGATCTTGCGCGAAGTCAGTAATTTTCAGGAACCATTGCGTCAGTTCCCTTTGCTCTACAAGAGCACCTGAACGCCAACCTCTTCCATCAATGACCTGCTCATTGGCAAGTACCGTTTGATCAACAGGATCCCAATTCACCTTGGACTTTTTACGCGTCACCAAACCCGCCTTCAGGAAGTCGAGAAAGAGCCGCTGCTGGTGCTTGTAATAGGTCGGGTCGCAGGTCGCGATTTCGCGTGACCAATCGAGCGATAGGCCCATCGATTTAAGCTGGCCACGCATCGTCGCGATATTTTCGTAAGTCCATTTCGCTGGGTGGCTCTTGTTCTGCATTGCCGCGTTTTCCGCCGGCATACCGAAAGCGTCCCACCCCATCGGATGAAGGACATTAAATCCACGTGCTCGCTTATAGCGCGCCACGACGTCACCCATCGTATAATTGCGGACGTGGCCCATGTGGATCCGACCAGATGGGTAGGGAAACATCTCCAGTACATAATATTTTGGGCGTTTGTCGGTATTGTCGGTCCGGAACGTGTCCCGGTCGGCCCAATTCTTTTGCCATTTTCCTTCCGCTTCCCGCGGATTATAGCGTTCCGACGTCATGGATTGATCAATGCTCTTGGGGTAGCAAGCCCGGCGGGCTCTCTGCTTTATGGATGATCGGCAAAGAGCATGAATTCGGATCGGGGGTCAATCTTTGCCGCGCTTTGTAGGCATTTGTGCGTGAGACTGTTACATCCTGACAGACAAGGAGTTTCCGGATGAACCAACCGTACTTCGATGTAGGTGCCGCGCTGCAGGAAGTGAGGGCCCGGATCGACCGGTCCGCACGCGATTCCGGCCGTACGCCTGCCGATGTTCAGCTGGTCTGTGTCAGTAAGGGTAAGGAGGCCGAAGAAATTGTGCCAGCGCTTGAGGCTGGAGAGCGGGCCTTTGGAGAAAATCGTGTTCAAGAAGCCCAAAGGAAGTGGCCAGGATTGCGTGATTGCTATTCAGGGGTTGAGCTACATCTTATTGGATCCCTCCAGACTAATAAGGTTCGCGATGCGGTCGCTCTGTTTGATGTGATCGAGACCCTTGATCGGCCTAAGCTCGCTGAGGCTTTGGCGAAGGAATATCAAGCGACCAGCCGTCGGCCAGAGTTGTATGTAGAGATTAATACCGGCCGGGAGCCGCAAAAAGCTGGAATCCTGCCGGAAAAGGCAGATGAGTTCATTGCTTTTTGCCGGGACCAATGTGCTCTGCCAGTGACGGGTTTGATGTGTATACCGCCCGCGTATGAACAGGCGTCCCCCCACTTTGCGCTACTGGCGTTGATCGCCAGGCGGAATGGAATCACTAAGCTGTCTATGGGCATGAGTGCTGATTACGAACTTGGCATTCAGCTAGGCGCTACTCACGTGCGGGTTGGATCGGCTATTTTTGGGGCCCGCCACTATCCCGCCTAAGCGCTGATGATCAGTCGCGTCTGTTTACTAAGCCGTGGAAGCAAGCGGCGCATATCAGCGGCCGAAATAGCGACACAGCCTTCCGTTCCTGCATAATCGGAGCGCGCCATATGAAAAAAAATGGCACTCCCTTTACCCTGAACTCTCGGGTTTTCATTGTGACTTGTGGGGAAAATCAAGTCATAGGCCTGATCTTCCCGCCAAAGAAGCTCATGGCCTGATCGCTCGTCTACGGGTACTGGACGATTGTAAACGCGTGTCCATGGCTCGTCGCCCCACCCCATTTTGCTGCGCAGCAAATTAAGACCAGGCCTGCAGCATAAGCGCAGCAAACGATCACCCCGATAAAAGCCAGGCTTGAGCTTGAAACCACCGATGGGTGTCTTACCGTCCCCTTCACGCTTGGACCGGCTCACGCCGTTTTTTCCGATTGTAGCCCGTATCACGAGAGACCCGAAGTGAAGCCGAGCTTCAGATGGCGAAAGCCCCGGCCTGACCTGTCGGACCATGAGGCGGGTCGTTTTCTGGGTCGAACACATAGTGTTGAGCTTACCTAGCCCGTCTTGATCTGGAAGCTACGTGGAACTCGTAATACATAAACGGTCGTGTATGGGGTGGGAATAGCATGAGCCAGATTCGCAAGATTTTGATTGCTGACGATGATAATGATCTGCGGTCGGCGCTTGCCGAGCAGCTGGCTTTTCACCCAGAATTTTCAGTGATCCAAGCCGATTGTGCTGAAGCAGCTATGGCTGCCACAAAGGAGCACGCGCCTGATCTTGTTTTGATGGACGTTGGCCTCCCGGATCTCGATGGCCGCGAAGCAGTTAAGCAAATGCGCCATGCCGGTTTCAAGAATCCGGTCATCATGCTCACAGGACACGACACTGATGAGGATACGGTCATCGGCCTCGAGTCGGGTGCAAATGACTATGTGACCAAGCCCTTCCGTTTTGCGGTCTTGCTCGCCCGCATTCGCGCTCATCTGCGCCAGCATGAAGCGAGTGACGATGCGGTTTTCCGGATAGGTCATTATACGTTTAAGCCTGGCTCTAAGCTTCTTATGACGGAAAAGGGCGGCAAACTGCGATTAACTGAAAAAGAAACGGCAATCTTACGCTTTCTGTATCGGGCCGGTCAGCAGATTGTCACGCGCGATGTCCTCTTACGGGAGGTCTGGGGATATAATGCTGCCGTGACAACCCATACGTTGGAGACACACATTTATCGCCTGCGTCAGAAAATTGAGGTGAATCCTTCTAACGCGCAGCTCTTGGTAACTGATGCCGGAGGATATAAACTGGTTCCCTGACACATTAGCGGGAACAGATGGCACTCGACGACGATGTCCGCGATTTAGCGCGGCTACCCCTCTTTCAGGAAATAGAACCAGAAGCTCTGAGGCTTCTGGCTTTTTCTGCTGAAACAAAAATACTGCGCCTTGGAGATGTTCTCTTCCGAAAGGGTGAGCCGTCGGATGCAGGATATTTTATTTTATCCGGATCGCTTCAACTTGAAGACCCCGCTCGACCCGGTATGCAGAAAATTATTCCATCCTTCACGCTGATCGGTGAAATGGCACTCTTCACCAATACTGATCGCCCCGCCACTGTCATTGCACGTGAGCCATCGACTGTCATGAAGGTTGGCCGCCACGTTTTTCATCGTGTGTTGAAGGAATATCCGAAAAGTGCAATTCGCATTCGTGCGGCACTCGAAGCACGTCTCGTTGGCTTTTCTGAGAATCTGTCCAAGCGTGCGATTTGATGTTCAGAGTTTTAGCGAAATCATAACTGGCACGTGATCAGAGGGACGCTCCCATCCGCGCGCCTCTTTCAGAATTTCAAGATCCTGCAGTGCGTGCTCGAGGTCTGCGCTGATCCAAACGTGGTCCAGTCGGCGGCCCTTATTGGCTGTTTCCCAGTTTGGCGAACGGTAGCTCCACCATGTGTAGAGTTTTTGATCAGCCGGTATTTTCGTCCGTAAAGCATCTACCCATGGACCGGAAGTGAATACATTTTGCAAATGTTCGATTTCGATTGGAGTGTGACTCACCACCTTTAGTAGTGCCTTGTGGCTCCAAACATCGTGCTCGAGTGGTGCGATATTAAGGTCACCCATTAGCACAGACGGGCTCCCGGCTAGCTTTTCTTTTGCAATCCAGTCGGCCATTTCAACTAAGAAGTCGAGCTTGTGCCCAAACTTTGAATTGAGTTCACGATCCGGGATATCCCCGCCAGCAGGAACATAGAAATTATGAACAGTGATATCGCTCTCGCCATATGAAAAAGTTGCCGAGATATGGCGCGCATCACCCATTTTGCAGAATTCACGTTTTTCTATTTTTTTAATTGGAAGGCGCGATGCGATTGCCACGCCATGGTAACCCTTCTGACCATTGATCGCGAGATGTTCGTATCCAGCTGCACGTAAATCGCTAGATGGGAACTCGCTATCACGGCATTTCGTTTCCTGAAGGCAAAGAATATCCGGTCCATGCGCCTTCAGGTAGCGCAAGACAATGGGCATCCTAAGACGGACGGAATTGATATTCCAAGTGGCGATCTTCAAAGACACTGAGCACCTCGCTTTGAAGGGAGGTGCCATAAAGTAGGCGCCTCTTCAACCCTGTCGATCGATTTCCCCCTAAACAGATTCAGTTGAACCTCTCATAATTGATTTTGAAAAGCGACATATCCGGTTTCTGGGTTAGATTGATGTTCGACAGTGAAACAAGGGTTTCATAGCCCTGAGGGTCGGTTACCGTCCATTGACGCAGGCTAAAATTAGCTGTGTCGAAAACCAGTCTGATCCGTGATGTTCCCCCAAACGTCGCCTTGTCTTCGACGAAGATAGCGACTGATTTATCATCTGCCTTCATGTCGAGGATTTGCGTGTCCTTGGCGAGGTCGATCTTTTCCTTTAGCAAGAATTTCAGCGGCGTTTGGCCGATGAAATAGACATCTTGCGTGGCAAGCTTCCTGTCGCGGACCGCGACCGAGGTTCCGTCGGCAATAATCTCGAGTGTGGCCGGACGGGCATATTCAAAACGCAATCGACCGGGGCGCTGAACATAGAGCTTTCCGTCAGTGCGCCGCCCATCGGCGCTCAGCTGGACGAAGTCGGCGATCATAGTGAGATTTGAATTGAAATAGGCATTGGCCTTGGCAATCGCAGTACCCTGATCAATGGACGCCTTCTCGCTGGCGGGGGCCTGACGAGCAATGGCCTGACTTGCAGGCCCTACCGGAGGGACAAGGTTGAGCGGCCCATTTCCCTGAGCTAAAATAGGCGCGGCCCCGAGGAGCAGTATGGCAATCGCAGACAGGGACAAGCAGCTTCGCATCATCGTTGGGATCCGCAGGCAGTGGGAGAATAACGCTCTTAGGCCTGCCACATGGCAAATCTGAGACAAGTTTTAGTTCCCAGGGTCATAAGCACCACGATCAGTGCCGCCGCCGACGAGAATCTCTCTCTTACCTGCGTGGTTCGCGGGCCCAACAACTCCTTCTTGCTCCATCCGTTCGACGATAGAAGCAGCCTTGTTGTAGCCGACGGAAAGGCGTCTCTGAATGTAGCTCGTCGAGCATTTCCGGTCGCGCAGAACAATATTTACGGCGCGGTCGTAGAGGTCTCCGGATTCTTCCGCGGCCATACTGCCAGGCTCTGCACCATCTTCGCCGACCAAGTCGTCATCGGCTATGATGGCATCGAGATATTCTGGTACGCCCTGCAATTTCAGATGTGAGACAATTTTTTCAACTTCACCATCCGAGACAAACGGACCGTGAACGCGTGAAATCCGACCACCGCCTGCCATATATAGCATATCGCCCTGCCCTAGGAGCTGTTCAGCACCCTGCTCACCAAGAATGGTGCGGCTATCAATTTTCGATGTTACCTGGAACGAAATGCGGGTCGGAAAATTTGCCTTGATAGTGCCGGTGATGACATCAACAGACGGACGTTGTGTTGCCATGATGAGATGAATACCTGCAGCGCGGGCCATTTGTGCGAGACGCTGGATGGCTCCCTCGATATCTTTGCCGGCGACCATCATCAGATCAGCCATTTCGTCGACGATCACGACGATAAAGGGAAGCGGTGAAAGGTCCATCTCCTCTTTTTCGTAGATGGCCTCGCCTGTTTCCCGGTCATATCCAGTTTGCACGGTCCGCGTGATCGTTTGGCCGCTTGCAGTAGCTTCCGCCACACGCGCATTGAAGCCGTCGATGTTGCGAACACCGACCTTCGACATTTTCTTGTAGCGGTCTTCCATTTCGCGGACCGCCCATTTCAGAGCGACGACAGCTTTTTTAGGATCCGTGACAACAGGTGTCAGAAGATGGGGGATGCCATCATAAATCGACAACTCCAGCATCTTTGGATCAATCATGATCAATCGGCATTCTTCCGGCCGTAGCCGATAGAGAAGCGATAGAATCATTGTGTTGATCGCGACAGATTTGCCAGAGCCAGTAGTTCCTGCCACTAGCAGATGTGGCATGCGTGCAAGGTCGACGATAACTGGCTCGCCCCCGATAGTCTTGCCAAGCGCGATAGCAAGCCGGTGCTTATTTTTTTCGAAGTCTTCTGAAGAAAGAAGTTCACGCAGATAGACAGTTTCGCGACGTTGATTTGGTAATTCGATGCCGATCACGTTGCGTCCCTGTACAACAGCAACGCGGGCTGATATTGCCGACATTGACCGCGCAATATCATCAGCAAGGCCGATCACGCGAGATGATTTGATTCCAGGCGCAGGCTCAAGTTCATAAAGTGTGACAACCGGTCCCGGACGAACATTGATGATTTCGCCCTTTACCCCGAAATCATCGAGAACACCTTCCAGAAGTCGAGCATTTTGTTCAAGCGCATCCTCGGAAATTTTCGTGACGATCTGCTTCCTAGCCTCTGCAAGAAGCAGAAGAGGCGGCAGTTCATAGCCGCTGTTGCCAAGTAGAGAGGGCTGCGCCTCACGTAACGCGCGCTTGCCGGATCTGATCGCAGGAGCAGGGGCAGTGACCCGTGTATTTGTAGGCCGCGCATCGAATTCGATCTCATCGAGATCTACAGGTTCACGGCGCATTTGGCGTGATTGCGCGATTGCATCGAGTGTTGGTTCCATACGCTGTCCACCACCCCGATACACCTCGGGTTTCTCATCATATAAGTTCCGGATGCGTGGAGCAGCGCCTTTGCGTCTAAAGCGTCGTGCAAAAGCCGCCTTAAGGCTGATCAAACCGTGAATGGCTGCGCCGATGGATATCAAGCCAAACCCCGGCTCGTCGGTCGTGTCGTCGTCTTCATCGATCACGCGACGATCTATATTTGTAGTTTCCGCATCCGTTTCTGTTGTATCGGAATAAGACGAGGAAAGCCCGAGGCCCGACGAGACTGCTAGGGCTAGAATTGCGATGCTGCCTGACATGGCAGCGACTATTGCGTGAGCTAGTCCTGTATCCGTGCCGAACTTTCGCGGGAGGGCGAGCAATCCGTCTCCGATGACCCCACCCAAGCCGGTCGGTAGCGGCCATCGTTCAGTGACAGGTATAAGTGATACCAAGGCCGTCGCAGCAATGCTACCAAGCACCCAAAAAAAGATACGCAAACCAGATCGCTCGAATCTTCTTACGGCTATAAGGCGCCAGCCCCAACAAGTTAGCGGAATAAGAGGTGCCACAGAAGCAAGGCCGAAGAGTTGCATAATGATGTCAGCAACAATTGCCCCAAGTGGGCCGAGGAGATTGCGCGTTGGTGCTAATGTTGCGTAATTGAGGCTTGGATCCTGAACGGACCAGGTTATCAGCGCAACAGCTAGAACAGCGCTAAATCCAATTAGCAGAACGCCAAAAAATTCTGCCACGCGACGCGCGAAGAATTCGCGTGCCGATTCTGGCAAGAGAGGATTGGTTGAATAGGTTGTCGTTCGCATGAACCGCGTATCGAGCCTGAGTTTTTCGTCACCAAATATTGACGCACAAAGATCAACTCAGAGGTTAGGCTGACCAGGTTAACGCCTGTTTAACCTTGGCGGCTTGCCCATACTTTCCAAAAAGAAAACGGCGGCGCTTTGGGCGCCGCCGCTGGTTTCTTCCGATCTGGAGGCATCAGAGATTGTAGGCGCGTTCTCCGTGCTCCGCGAGGTCAAGCCCTTCGCGCTCGGCATCAACCGGGACGCGCAGGCCGATGACGAGATCGACTATCTTGTAGAGGATCGCCGAACCAACGCCCGACCAGACGAGGGTCAGACCAACCGCCTTAAGTTGGGCCATTACGGCCGGAGCCAGTTCATAGGCAGCAATGGCCAACTCACCAGGCTTTGCCTCGTAGTCAGGAATGCCTGTACCGCCGAGGCTCTGATCAACCAAGATGCCTGTAGCAATAGCGCCGATGATGCCGCCGATGCAGTGGATGCCGAAAACGTCGAGCGAGTCGTCGTAGCCGAACTTGTTCTTCACCACGGCGACGAAGAAGAAGCAGAGAACCGCAGCGAAAGCTCCCAGGACGATGGAGCCCATTGGGCCGGCGAAGCCAGAGGCCGGGGTCACTGCCACAAGGCCAGCAACCGCGCCTGAAACCATGCCGAGCAGAGATGGCTTGCCCTTTGTGCTCCATTCAACGAACAACCAAGCCAACGAGGCGGCCGCCGTTGCGACGAATGTGTTTACGAAGGCCAGAGCCGTCGTACCGTTGGCTTCCAGGTTTGAACCGGCGTTGAAGCCGAACCAGCCCACCCACAGGAGTGAGGCGCCGATCATGGTCATGGTCAGCGAGTGCGGGGTCATTGCTTCACGCGGGTAACCAACACGCTTCCCGAGCATCAGTGCGCCAACAAGGCCAGCAATACCGGCATTGATGTGAACGACCGTACCACCGGCGAAGTCGAGAGCGCCCCATTTGAAGGCGAGACCAGCATCAGCTTTAACTTCTTCAAGCTTGGCCATTGCCGCCGTCTTGGCAGCTTCGTCAGCAGCTTCCGCCACAGCTTTGGCAGCGTCGCCGATGGCATCCGGGCCTCCCCAATACCAAACCATATGAGCGATCGGGAAGTAAATTACTGTGACCCAGAGGACGATGAAAACCAGCAGCGCCGAGAACTTGATGCGTTCGGCGAAGGCGCCGACGATCAGGGCCGGCGTGATGCAGGCGAAGGTCATCTGAAAGGCCATGTAGATATATTCAGGAATGACAACGCCATTCGAGAATGTGGCCGCAGTGGAATCGGGTGTGATCCCGATCAGGAAAGCCTTGGAAAGCCCACCGACATAGTCGTTGAGGCTGCCGCCGCTGGTGAAGGAGAGCGAATAGCCATAAGTGACCCAGAGTATCGAGACCAGAGACACGATCATGAAGACCTGGCTCAGGACCGAAAGCATGTTCTTTGAACGGACAAGGCCGCCATAAAACAGTGCCAGGCCTGGAATGGACATCATCAGGACCAACAGGGTTGCGACGATCATCCAAGCAGTATCGCCCTTGTTAGGAACAGGGGCGGCGGGGGTCTGGGCAAGTGCGACACTGGCCGAAACCGCCATCGAAGTCAGACCTGCGCCAAGCGCAAGACCCGCAGACTTTATCATTGAGAGGGATTTCATTTCATTCTCCTAAGCAATCGAGGGGGACATCAGAGTGCGTCCGTGTCCTTCTCGCCGGTGCGGATCCGGATGGCCTGTTCGAGCGAGCTGACGAAGATTTTGCCATCGCCGATCTGGCCGGTGCGGGCGGCAGAGACGATCGCTTCGACCACGCGGTCGACGAGATCAGACGCAATTGCCACTTCAATCTTCAGCTTGGGGAGGAAGCTCACGGCATATTCAGCGCCGCGATAAATTTCGGTGTGACCCTTCTGACGGCCATAGCCTTTCACCTCGGTCACCGTAAGCCCGTGCACGCCGACGGCGGTGAGCGCATCGCGCACCTCGTCCAGCTTGAACGGCTTGATAATAGCCATCACAATTTTCATGTCGGTTTCCTTGCTTGGCCGTCGACCGGCGTCCCGTTACGCGACGCCACCTGCCGGCTCGATCCTGGCCTAGACGGGTCGGTTAACACGTCTATGCTAGGGACAGGGATTCAAGCCGCATGCCAAGTCGGCCTCCCCGTTTCTGATCACGAATCCGGGAGATATTGAGATTTACCTCAGGAAGAGTGGCTCAATCAGCGATCATTTGCTGATTATTTGTGCACAACGCCTCAGCAACGTGCATGCGCAAGTAGCGCATGAATCAGGGTGCCTTTTGCCTGATCAATCCTTCTTGGAGGACGGTTGCGACGAGGTGTCCGTCATATGAAAACAGGCTCCCTCGACATAAACCGCGCGCTCCTTGAGTGCTCAGCGCTTCCTCGTCGTACAAGAGCCATTCATCCGCTCGGAAATGACGGTGGAACCAAATGGCATGATCAAGGCTGGCCACTTGCAAGGAACCATCGAAAACGGAGCGATGGTGCGGAACGGCGGCCGTATCAAGCAACGCCATGTCCGACATGTAGGCGAGAATGGCTCGATGCAGCGCAGGATCGTCTGGCAGCTGCCCCTTTGCCCTTAGCCAAATCCTTTGGCCCGTGCGTTGTGGAGCGTCCGGGCGAGGCGGGGAGAACCGTAACGAATCAACTGGCCTGAGCTCGATTGGGCGATCGCGCTCCAGATAGCGTCGTACACCATCAGGAAGGGCGGCTCCCAGCGATTGGCGGATTGTATCCAACCCGGGGAGATCTTCGGGCATGGCAACGCGAGGCATTTGCGGCGCGAAATCGAGCCCGACTTCTTGTATCTGGAAGGAAGCCGAAAGGATGAAGATAGTGCGCCCGTTCTGCTTGGCCACGCAACGCCGGGTACCAAAACTGGTACCATCACGCAGCCGCTCAACCTCATAGCGGATCGGCAATTTCGGGTCGCCCGGTAACAAAAAATAGCAATGGAGCGAATGCGGGGACTTGCCCGTTACGGTTCGGCTGGATGCAACCAAAGCCTGAGAAACGACAAGCCCGCCGAAGACACGCACTAGCCCAACTTGCGGGCTTGTTCCCTGGAAAACATCCGGCTCGACCTCTTTTAGATCAAGAAGTCTTAGAAGATCGAAAAACGCCTGCGTCATGAGGAACAAGTGACGAGAACTCTTGTCTGGCGTCAAGGGTATCCCCTTGAGAATGACCTCATTCCCGCAAAGTGCTATAATGCGGGGGATATCTCGGGGGTGCAGCGTGCGTGACGTTTTAATTTCGGGCGGCGGAATTGCAGGTCTGTCAACAGCCTTGGCCTTGCGCGCGACTTTTGGTGAGAACTTTCGGATTGTTGTGATTGACCCCGCATTTGGCACACGTGAGCCAAATGTGCGCACGTCTGCGCTCGCTGCTGGATCTTGTCACCTTCTCGATGCGATTGGTGTCTGGCGGCAGATTGTCAATTCAGCTGGCCCAATACTATCTATGAATATCACGGATTCCCGTGGAAACGATAGTTTACGCCCGCTTTTTCTCAGCTTTGATAAGCCGCTTGAGAACGGTGCACCTTTTGCCTTTATGGTCCGAAATGCAGACGTCGTTGCAGCTCTGGAGCAAAAAGCGAGGGATGAAAATATAGAGATTCGGTCAACGTCTGTAATGCGGATCATCGCAGATAGCCGTTCAATCGAGGTGCGTCTTTCCGATGGAACCGCTGAGCAGTCCCACCTTGTGATTGGTGCAGACGGTGTACAATCCCGAATTCGCAAGTCCGCTGGCATCGAAACCGTTTCACATGATTACGCGCGATCAGCGATTGTTGCCACACTGACGCATGATGAAGACCATGGCGGTCAAGCAACGCAGCATTTTCTTCCCTCAGGTCCCTTTGCTATGTTGCCGATGCAGGGTCGCCGTTCGGCGATGGTCTGGAGCGAATATGGCGCTGATGCCCCTTCTTATATCACTCTACCGCACGTTGAATTTCTCGAGGAGATCGAACGCCGTTTCGGCTACTCGCTGGGTCGTTTTGAAATCGAGGAAGGACCATCGTTTTTTCCGCTCCGCGTTCATCTGGCGCGCAGCTTTATTGCGCCGCGTGTCGCCTTGATTGGCGATGCGGCGCATCTCGTTCATCCCCTCGCTGGGCAAGGCCTCAACTTGGGTTTCCGCGATATTGCAGCACTTGTTGAATCGCTGGCGTCCAGTGTGCGCCTTGGCCTTGATCCCGGCGAAGCTTCAGCTCTAGAAAATTACCAGCGCGCTAGGTTTTTCGATACAGCAAGCATGGTTGCCGCAACGCATGGTCTTCATACCTTATTTTCAAATGACATCGGCCCACTTCGACTTCTGCGAGACTTAGGTATGGGCATTGTTGATCGTATGCCGCGCCTCAAGAACAAGTTGATGAAGGATGCAGCGGGACTTCAGGGCCGCGTACCATCATTATTGCTGGGAAGATTACCCTGATAATCAATCCTCCAGCGAACGCGCTTCATCTGCTACCATGATCGGAATCCCATCCCGAATTGGATAGGCAAGGTGCGCTGCGCGGGAGACAAGCTCCTGCTTTTCGCGATCATATTCGAGCACAGTCTTGCTGATAGGGCACACGAGCATTTCAAGTAATCGCGGATCGATGGTCGAGCGACCCTGCATCGCGGTCTTGTGTCCTTCCATCGGCACAATCCTCTTATTGCAAATTGGTGCTCGGTCCGTTCCCGCGCGCTAATTCTATTTCTGTGATGGCAACAAGAACGTCTGCTCGAGCGGACAGACTTTTTGCTTCGAGAAGCGCTTGCTTTTCTTCCGGACCAAAGGGGCTCATCATCGCTAAGGCATTGACGAGCGCTTCATTTGGCGTTTGCTCAATACTCTTCCAATCAATTTTAAGCCTATTGGCATCGGCAAAATTACGCAAGGCCGTCAAGACAGCCGCACGATCGACATCAGATTCGCCATCGTCTTCCACCAAGTCGCGCGCATATTCCTCATAAGAAACGATGCATTGGCGATATGCCGTGAGGGTTGTGAGTTCTTCCACGACGCGAAATCGTGAAAGCCCCGTCAGCGTGACCATGATTCGCCCGTCGCCGGTTTCAGCAAATTGTGTAATCTTGCCGATACAGCCGACTCGATGGACAGGTGGACTTGACCCCGCATGACTGTCGAGGGGTTGAAGCATGCCGATAATTCTGTCAGCACGAAGCGCATCTTCGATCATCGCCAAATAGCGAGGTTCGAAAATATTTAATGGTAATTCTCCACGTGGTAGGAGAAGGGCCGATGTCAATGGAAAAAGCGGAACGACCGTTGGCAGCAAATCGAGACGATCCGGAGGATTATTGATCCCCATTTTGTTTGCTCGCGTTTAGGAGAAGAGAAGCGTGGAGAGTTTCCGACGCGCATCAATAGTGACTTGGTCCATCGGGCCCCAAGCTTCGAAGAACTGCAGTAATTGTTGACGCGCCTTTTCGTCTTCCCAGCCGCGTTTCTTCTTCAAGATGTAAAGAAGCGCATCTGCCGCAGCCGCTCTCTCACCACGTGCACTTAACGCAATGGCAAGGTCGAAGCGTGCCTGATGATCCTCGGAATTGGTAGAAAGCCTCCGCTCGAATTCAACAACATCGCCAAGCTCCGCTGCCTGCATCGCAAGTTCAATGGCCGCCTGCACGGCCTGCACTTTCGCATTCTGAGCGGCTTCAGGCGGGAGCGATTCCAGAACTTGTTTTGCATCTGTGGCGCGTCCCAGATGGATCAATGCCCGCGCAAGGCCAACCCCAGCTGTAAGGTGTGTTGGATCCTCCTGCAAAATAGCCGTGAAGATTTCTGCTGCTTCCTCATGCTTGCCTTCTCCGGCGGCTTCTTCAGCTGAGGCGATAACATTGTCGAGCTCGCTTTCCACGGGGCCAACGAGGCGTTCAATAAAATTGCGGATCTCGCGTTCAGGAAGCGCACCGACAAAACCGTCGACTGGTCGCCCATTCTGAAAAGCGATGACCGCCGGAATCGACTTGATGCCGAGCTGGCCTGCAATCTGTGGATGCTCGTCAATATTCATTTTGGCAAGTTTAACCTTGCCGCCGGCGGCCTTGATTGATTTTTCAATCAAGGGCGTCATCTGTTTGCAGGGGCCGCACCACGGTGCCCAAAAATCAACAAGGACGGGCTGCTGCATGGATTCCGCAAGAACGTCGTCTCGGAAACCGGAAGTCGTCGTGTCCTTGATCAGGTCGCCATCACTGGCCGGTGCTGCCTCATTGGTCTGGCCGAACATTCCAATCCTCTTTTGCTATTTAATGGGACATAGCCCATATACTTGATCTCAAATGGGGCAAAGATCGCGTATCTGCAATGCCTCCATTCAAAGCTGTGTGGCTTTGGCTGTTTTTGCTTTTTGGCGCGTATGCGGTTGCAATCGGAATGGGAATGCGGCATATACCCGCCACCGGCGTTGCCGGACGGATGCGGGTGTAGCTCAGGGGTAGAGCACAACCTTGCCAAGGTTGGGGTCGAGGGTTCGAATCCCTTCGCCCGCTCCAAAATTGAAGCGCCAAACCCCAGGCGCCTTTCCTTGAAAAAACAGGATTTTCGCTGCTGAATTGGCGGGACTATCGTCTCCCGCATCACTGCAGCCCCAATCGCGCCCCGCCTGTGCCCCGCGGGGCCAGTTCATCGTGGCCGCCCGATCACATCTTGTAGGCCGCGGCTATGAAGCTGCCCGGACCTCAGAAATGCCGGAAAACTTTGTCGGAGAACACCTGAAACGCCTCGCCGTCAGCTTCCCCCGTCCTGTATAAAGTCTGGGTTGCACCGGAACTCCTCAATCGCATATCAGAGGCGCCTAGATCGGAATGTGGAGTTTTTCATGCGTCTCGAAGCAGTGTCCATTGGCAACAATCCTCCTGCAGAGGTGAATGTCGTCATCGAGGTTCCGATCGGTGGCGAGCCGATCAAATACGAGATGGACAAAGAAGCCGGCGCCCTTGTGGTTGATCGATTTCTTTATACAGCTATGCGCTATCCAGGAAACTATGGTTTCATCCCCCACACGCTTTCTGATGACGGTGATCCCTGCGATGTGATTGTTGCCAACACGCGCGCAATCATCCCCGGCGCTATCATGAGCTGCCGTATTGTTGGTGTTCTGCTCATGGAAGATGAGGCCGGGGGTGATGAGAAACTGATCGCTGTGCCATCAGCCAAGCTGACCCGACGGTATGAAAATGTGATGAATTATACTGATCTGCCTGCCATTACACTTGAGCAGATTGAACATTTCTTCACCCACTATAAGGACCTTGAAAAAGGCAAGTGGGTCAAAGTAACACGCTGGGGTGATGCCGCAGAAGCTCATGCTCTTATTACAAAGGGCATTGAACGCGCGAAAACAGAAAAGAAGCGCTGATCAGTTTCGTCGCTTGAGCAGGAAGACTGCTTGTTCACCAAACAAATTCCAGACCCACCAAGGGGCGTTCACACGCATGGGCGCCCCCGAACTGTTCAGTGCAACCGCTCGGTCAATTTTAGCATCCACTTCATCAACGAGCGCGACAAAGTCACGGATCGTACAAAAGTGAATATTGGGCGTCTCGTACCATGCCAACGGCAGATTTTCAGTGATCGGCATGCGTCCACCAAACGTGATCTGCAACCGAATGTGCCAGTGCCCAAAATTCGGAAATGACACAATTGCGCGCTTACCAATACGCAGCATCTGTTCCAGAACACGCCGCGGATTTCGGGTTGCCTGAAGTGTTTGCGACAGAATGACATAATCGAAACTGTCATCGGGATAAGCGGCAAGATCCGTGTCGGCATCGCCTTGTATGACTGATAGGCCTTTTGCCACGCAATCGTTCACGCCGCGCTGCGATAATTCCATGCCACGGGCATCGACACCGCGTTCTTCTGAAAGCATACGCAAAAGTGTGCCGTCACCACATCCGATATCGAGTACACGGGTATTGGGCGCGACCATATCCTTAACGAGCAAGAGATCGATACGCGAGGTATCCGCTGCAAAGTATTGGGTTGTATTCGTCATGCGCGCTTGGCCTCTTTCAGTCCGAACGCACGCGCTGAGCTTTCAAGAAAACCTGACGTTGTGGTGAACAATTCCGGAAGATCGAGCAAGAAGGCGTCATGTCCCTTATCTGTATCTATTTCGACAAAAGAGACTGATGCACCCCCCGCGTTCAACGCGTGAACAATGGCGCGTGAAGCCGCCGTTGGGAACAACCAGTCTGAAGTAAATGAGACAATGCAAAAGCGCGTCTTGATATCTTTGAAGGCCAGGGCCAGCGTCCCGCCGTAATCTTCTGCGAGATCGAAATAATCCATGGCCCGCGTCAGATAGAGGTAAGTATTTGCGTCAAAACGCTCGACGAAAGTCGAACCTTGGTGGCGCAAATAGCTTTCGATCTGGAAGTCGGCATCGAAAGAAAATGTTGGTGCCGTTTTATTCTGCAACTTACGGCCAAATTTGCGGTGGAGCGCTTCGTCGGACAGATAGGTGATGTGAGCTGCCATGCGCGCGACGGCGAGGCCCTTGGTCGGGAGACGCCCACTTTCAAAGTACTGTCCATGTATCCAATCGGGATCAGCCATAACGGCCTGACGACCGACTTCATTAAAAGCGATGTTTTGCGACGAATGGCGCGGCGCCGTTGCAATCGGGATGGCGCAGAAGACGCGTTCGGGATAGCTGGCCGCCCATTGCAGAACCTGCATGCCGCCCATCGACCCGCCGATGACGCAAAAGAGTTTTTCGATTCCCAGATGGTCGATGAGCAAGGCCTGCGCGCGCACCATGTCACGGATGGTGACCATAGGCATGTCGAGCCCATAGGGTTTTCCGGTTGCAGGATTGGTAGAGGCTGGTCCCGTTGTGCCCAGGCACCCGCCCAAGACATTCGAACAGATGACGAAATAGCGGTCGGTGTCTACTGGCTTGCCCGGCCCTACCATTGTCTCCCACCAACCAGGCTTTCCAGTCAGTGGGTGAATATTGGCGACATGCTGGTCGCCGGTCAGCGCATGGCAAACCAAAATTGCGTTGGTTTTTTCGGAATTGAGTGTGCCGTAGGTCTGGTAGGCGATGGTCAGCGGCGAGAGAGCGATCCCTGCGTCCATCATGAGTGGCTGGGTGGCAGGCAGGCGGAGGACGAGGCTATGCGGGGCGTCAGCCTCGCGCCACGTGGCGTGACCAGCCTTGAGAGGTTTAATCTCCGTCACCGACCCTAACTCCGAACCCTTTGTCCGCTATTTCGAACGATGTCCGGTGTTAGGAGCGGCTCCGGAGCAAGTCAAGCTATCAGCCCGGTGAGGCTTTCAAGGTGGTTTCCTTTGCATTGCAGGGCACTCAACAGTAAGACAGGCGCTCAATTCAATTCCAGCGAGACCTCGTCCGTGGCCGCCCAATCCGACGCCGACAAGGATCCTCAGGCGATCCTCAGCGAACTCCGGGTCGACATCGACCGGATTGACGGGGACTTGCATCGCCTTCTCATGGAGCGTGGCGAAATCATCGACCGGCTGATCGCTGTAAAGGCGCGGCAGGGTGGCGGTTCTGCTTTCCGGCCCGGCCGCGAAGCCGAGATGATGCGCCGTCTAGCAGAGCGCCATCGCGGCTTGTTGCCGCTCGATACAGTCGAGAGCATCTGGCGTATCATCATCGCCACATTCACCTATGTTCAGTCGAATTACGCTGTTCACGCCGATATTTCAGGCGGAGATGCATCGATGCGCGATACCGAGCGTTTTCACTTCGGCTTTACGGTGCCCTATATCACCCACAACGGCGCCGCTGGCGTGATCGATGCTGTTGCCAGATCCTCCGGCGATCTCGGCATGGTCCGTATCGATGGCGGCGTTACCGCCGGGCCTTGGTGGACTCGGCTTACTGCAGCTGAAGCTCCGAAAATTATCGCGCGCCTCCCCTTTGTCGAGCGGCCGGACCATCCAGCTGGTATGCCAGTCTATGTGTTAGCTAAGCCGCTTGCGGAGGCCGCGGCACGTGACATCTTGCTCTATTGCTTGCATGTGGAGCGTTGGCGCGATGGCTTGCCAGCGGCATTGTCTTTGCAAGGAGGGGAAATCATCGGCAATGCGGCTGATGATAACGGGCTTTCCATTCTGGTAGCCGTTCCTTCGGCCGTCGGACTTTCGGGTATCGAATCTGCAATGACGGAAGCAGGCGCGACTGCTTCGCGCGTCAGCGAAGTCGGTAGCCATGCCGCGCGCTATTCGTTCAACGGCCAAAAAGCAGGCTGATGCGTCTGCGCCTCATTATTTCGGATTGATCATGTCTCCTGCTTCGACCAATAACCGCCCCTTTCCTCGCCTCGGTGTTCTGGCAATCGATCCCTATGTGCCAGGCAAGAGTGGCGCGCCGGGTGCAGGCAAAATTTACAAGCTCTCGTCAAACGAGACACCGCTCGGTGCCTCGCCGCTGGCAATTGATGCCTTCAGCAAACTCGCCTCAAAGCTTGAGCTTTATCCAGATGGATCGGTCGCACGCTTGCGCGGCGCTATTGGCAAGCGTTTTGGTCTCGACCCAGATCGCATTGTCTGCGGCAATGGTTCTGATGATTTGTTGCATCTTTTGTCACTGGCCTATGTAGGGCCGGGTGATGAGGGCATTTTCACCACCCATGGCTTTCTTGTGTACAAGATTGCCATTCTCACAGCCGGCGGAACGCCCGTGGTTGCGCCGGAAAAAAATCTGACCGCGGATGTGGATGCCATTCTGGCTTGTGTCACTCCCCGGACCAAGATTGTCTATCTTGCTAATCCGAACAATCCGACTGGCACATATATGCCCTTCGAAGAGGTGAAGCGTCTGCATGCATCTTTACCGAAGAATGTGATCTTGGTGCTTGATGCGGCTTATGCCGAATATGTCCGCCGCAATGACTATGCGGAAGGCATTGAGTTGGCGGCAACGAACGAGAATGTTGTTATGACACGCACATTCTCAAAGATTTTTGGCCTCGCCAATCTGCGTCTCGGCTGGATGTATGCCCCGCCTCATATTTGTGATGCGATCAATCGGGTGCGTGGACCGTTCAACGTGAACGGCGCTGCGCTTGAGGCCGGTATTGCAGCTGTTGAAGACATTGCTCATGTTGAGGCCGCAATTGATCACAATGAGAAATGGCTGCCCTGGCTCATGAATGAACTCGCCGCTTTGGGTTTGGAAGTCACGCCAAGTGTTGCCAACTTCGTGTTGGTTCATTTTTCGAAAGCTTCTGGTGTCAGTGCCGCGGATGCAGATTCATTTTTGACGGCGCGCGGCATTATCGTGCGCGCGGTTGGCGCTTATGGTCTGCCTGAATGCTTGCGCATTACTGTGGGCACCGAAGAAGCGAACCGCATTGTCGTTGAAGGTCTGCGCGCCTATGTGCAGGAGGCGCGTCGTGGCTGACCTTTTCTCAAAGCCGCTCGACAAACCGCTTTTCGAGCGCATGGTTATTGTTGGTGTCGGGCTCATTGGATCATCGCTTTTGCGCGCTGCACGCCAGCGCAATCTGGTGAAGACTTTAGTGGCCGCAGATTGTTCGGCTGATGTGTGCGCCCGGGTCGCTGAAATTGGCATTGCAGACGAAATTTTCCAGGATGCAAATCAGGCCGTCCGCGGCGCTGATCTTGTCATTCTCTGTACGCCTGTTGGCAATATAGGCACGGTCGCCGCCGAGATCGCACCGCATCTGCGCGCTGGGGCTATTCTGTCTGATGTGGGCTCAGTCAAAGCATCAGTCGTGGCGGCAGTTCAGCCGCATTTGTCGCAAGATGTTCATTTTGTGCCCGCACATCCTGTCGCAGGTACAGAATATTCCGGACCAGATGCTGGCTTCTCAACACTCTTTTCCGAGCGTTGGTGTATCTTGACGCCACCCGAAGGGTCGGATCCAGATGCCGTGAAAAAGCTTCAGGAATTCTGGACCGAGATTGGTTCGAATGTGGAAATCATGACACCCGCGCATCATGATCTCGTGCTGGCTATTACCAGCCATGTTCCACATCTGATTGCTTATAATATTGTTGGCACAGCTGCAGATCTTGAAGAAGTTACGCAGTCTGAAGTTATCAAGTTCTCGGCTGGCGGCTTCCGTGATTTCACCCGCATCGCTGCTTCCGATCCGACAATGTGGCGCGATATTTTTCTCAATAACAAGGAAGCGGTTCTCGAAATGCTCGGTCGTTTCAACGAGGATCTAGCGGCCTTGCAACGGATGATTCGTTGGGGCGATGGACAAGGATTGTCTGATTTGTTTACCCGAACCCGCGCTATCAGGCGCAGCATTATTGCGCAGGGACAGGACGCAGCTGCCGCTGATTTTGGTCGCCGCGGTGCGTCCGGCGAAAAGCCTCAGTAAAGCGGCGTGAGAACCGGACCGCTTCGCAAGGGTCCAAAGAAAAAACGGCTATCTTGAAAACGAAGCGGCATTTGGACGGCCGACCCATCTTTCCGCTCAAGCAAAGCTCCCGCGAGTTGCGCAGTATTTCTGGGAACAAAATGAGCGAGTAGGGGGCTGGCGCCGCGTATACCAACAGCTAGCTCGCCCTGTATCCGATGTGACGGATCAAGACCTAGGACGCCCTTTCCCTCGAAGGCAAAATTCCCTTTTGAGATACGGCTAGCCTCAAGCAACAATTGACCATTCTGTGAGCGCCAATTTTCAAGCAAGGATTGCCATGCATTTGCCCGCAAACCAAGTGTTTGGGTTAATGTTCCGTTGAGCTCAACTAATCCAGCCTCTTGATTTCCAATTAACGCATCAAGATTTGATGAACGGATGCCATCAAGGCGTAGTGCGAAATCGACAGCGCGGTCTTCGGTGGACCGCGCTGTATCGGTGCGCAGATGAAGCTCAGCCGTCTTCATCATCAACACAGGTCTATCCGTGGGATCGCTTGGCTTGAATTCTGCGACGGTGATCGATAGGCGCTCAAGGTCACGACCAAACCGCGCTGAAATGCGCATGCTGCTCCATGTCCAAAGAGAGAGAGAGCCGGCGCTATCGATTTGGAACGGGCCACTCACATCAGCTAGTGCGAGTTTTGGACTGTAGATTTGTGCCACTGCATGAAAAGACCCCAGTTCGGCGCGCAAGTTCGCGGTTGTGACCTTTATGGAAGAACAATTCAGCTCAATGCGAAACGGATAACCACCGATCACCTTGTCTGCACAATTCCAATTCCGACCTGCAGTTTTTTCGGCTGCCATCCAGCTCGCAAGAGCCTCTTCGGCCTTCTGCGATCCGTAAAGCCAGAAACAAGACCAACAAAAAGAGATAAGAAAGAGAAGCCCGGGCGCAAGATAAAGGCCGAGGCGGCTCACCGCTTGCGGGGCTTTCTCTGGGGTTTCATATTGCGTCATAGTGATGATCCTGACTGCGGTTCATGATGCAAGATAGCGATTGCAAAGATCTCTGGGTTTTCGGATATGGATCCCTGATGTGGCGTCCGGGTTTCGAATTTGAAGAGCGTTACCCCGCCCTTGTCTATGGTTACCACAGGTCTCTATGCATTTTCTCTCACGTCCATCGCGGCACGCCGGAAAGGCCAGGTCTCGTCTTGGGCCTTGATCGCGGGGGTGCGTGCCGTGGCTTCGCGTTTCGTGTGGCGCCCTCGAACCGCCAGGCGACACTTGATTATCTTCGTGAGCGCGAGCAGGTCACTTCCGTCTATATAGAGACTTGGTTGAGCGCGCGTCTGCAATCTAGTCGATCTGTCACTGCCGTGGCCTACGTGGTTGATCCTGCGCATTCTCAATATGCGGGGCGGTTGCCATATTACGAGCTCGTTCGTTTGGTGCGACAAGGGCAAGGTATTTCGGGAGCAAATATTGATTACATCCGGTCGACCTATGAGCATTTGTACGCTGCTGGTGTTCGAGATCCCGATCTAGCAGCACTTATTGCCGAACTGAGCTGACCCTTTAGGGCAGGTTTCGATTTTTCTCGATAATGGGACGAAGTGAAAAATCTTGCGCTAAGGCTTCTTCTATCAGCCGCTCGGATGCCATTTCCATCGTTTCTTGGAGGTGAAGGAAAAATGCCTGCTTCTCCATGCCTGGCGCAATCGGTGGGAGAATATCGACAATAATTATTCCCGGCCGCTTGAGGAGGCTTCGGCGCGCCCAGTAGAGGCCAGAGTTCAAAGCAATGGGCAGGCAGGGCACATGGCCGGAATCGTAAAGGTGGGCGACACCGAATTTGTATTTCGGCGGCGCGCCGGCTGGCCGACGCGTCCCTTCAGGAAAAATAAAGAGCTGCCGCCCTTCGGCAAAGATTTGCTTGGCTTTGATTTCGGCCTGAGCCATGGCGCTACTGCCCGAGGTTCGGTCAACGGCGATCTGGTCAGCCTTCCAAAGGTACCAGCCAAACAAGGGTATGTAGGTGAGTTCACGCTTCAGAATATAGCAGAAATCATCAAACAGCATGATGAGTGCAAACGTTTCCCATGCGGATTGGTGTTTGGCTGCAACGATAAAGGGCGCGTTCGGGATATTTTCCAGTCCACGAAACTCGACATGTATGTGGCATACGACCTTCAGCAACCATAAAGAGCTTTTTGCCCAAACTTTTCCGATCCGGAAAACGGCTGAACGGTTCATTACCAACGTCGGAAGGGCAATGATCAGCAGGACCGTGAGATTGGCATAGAAGAGGACATTGAAGATGATTGATCGAATGAAAACCATGATAAGAGGCGACCTCAATTCAGGATCGGTTTGATGAGAGCCCATAATTTCCGAGCAGCAATCCGCCCGGAAACCAGAACATATTTGACATATTCTGTACCGATCAGGCGTAGCGTCTGAGTTGATTGCCACCAACCAACCTCGCGCATTCTTATGCTGACAACTGGATAAGGGATCAGCGTAAATTGAGGTAGTGCATCATGCAGCTCCGCTAGCGCGCGCGGCATGTGATAATTCGACGTAACGACGATGATTGATTTTTCTATTTCATGCTGTTCGACCCAACGGCGGGCTTCGCGGGCATTGCCAAAGGTATTCATGGCCTCGTAGCCAAGATCCATGCAGCAATTGATCAGATCACGAAATTTCGGGCTGAGATGACCAATTTCGACGCGCGTGATCCCCGGATGAACGCCCGTGATGAGAAGACGTCTTGCATGTCCTTTTGAGAAAAGTTCGATGGCGTCCGGGATGCGGTCTGCGCTGCCCGTTAGCACAATCATGCCATCGGCCTGCTGCCCGGGAATCGTCGATTGTCGCTCAACTTTCAGCGCAAAGGCAATAAATCCGGCCAGAGCCGCCAGTGAGATTAAAAAAAATACCCAAAATGCGCGCCCGAATGACCGCTTCACATCAGTCCTCGTAGGTGACGTAAGACGATGGATCGAGAGGTGACGCCTGTAAGAACCGACACCGATGCGCCAATGGCAGCGATTGATATGTATCCAATCAAACCGAGCGAGAAGGTCCCGAACATGGCTTCAAGCTGGTCACCTCCGATGCCGCTAATCCATCGGCTCGAAAGAAGTCCTACGGTCAGAAAGGTAAGGATGGCAAGGCTTCCCCCGATGAGGCCGCCACGTAACCCGAGCCACAAGAAATGACGTTGAAATTGGCCTGCAATATAAGCGTCTTTTGCACCCACGAAGTGCAGAACATTGATGACTTCGCGACTACCAGCCATCGCTCCGCGTGTTGCAAATGCAACAGCAAGTGCCATGGCAATCAAAACAAGAGAGAAGATCACGACAGCAACCAGAACAGTCGTGCGCGACATGATCATAAGACGGTCGACCCATTGCCGGTGATCATCAAGATTCGAACCAGGTACATTTTGCGACAGTGTCGACCGTAATTTTGAAAGATCGAGACGAGACTGATCATCCAGTTTCAAAATGACCATGCGCGGAACTGGCAATTCTTTAAGATTAAGCCCAGAGCCAAGCCAGGGTTCTAGGAGTCGCTCCGAATCTGAAGCTGAGAGCGCAGAGACCTCCCTCACCCCATCCGTTGCCCTGGCGATTTCTTCAACCTTTCGGACGTCGAGTTCAATATTTCGTCCAGCAGCAGGCTTGATTTGAATACTCATCTCACGCGCAACATCTTGCCGCCAACCGTGTGAAACATCGCTGACAAGTATTGCTGTTCCCGCAGTGATTGAAGCCAGAAAGGTCATAATGGCGATCACGGTCACAAGGGCGCGTGTGGCAATTGCATTAGGCGGAACCAAAGCGACATCGCGTCGGCCGAAGCCTTCACCATATCCATTTTCTTCAGCGGACATACGAAGCGTGGACATGGATCGCCTCAATCGTAGATGTGAAGCCGGCCATCGCCGAGAACGAGTCGGCGAGCACCATCGAATTGGTCCATCAGTCCAAGGTCATGCGTGGCAATTACCACAGACGTGCCAGACCGATGCAACTCAAGAAAAAGACGCAGCAATCTGCGCGCAAGGCTCGGATCGACGTTACCAGTGGGCTCATCAGCGAGTAGGAGCTCTGGGCGCACAATCAGGGCTCGGGCAATGGCTGCGCGCTGCTTCTCGCCGCCCGATAAGACGGGAGGGAGCACATGCATGCGATCACCCAGTCCAACCCAGCCCAGAAGTTCGACGACTTCTGCGCGGTAATTCGCCTCATCGCGACCTTGGACGCGCAAAGGCAGGGCGACGTTTTCATAGGTGGTGAGATGATCGAGCAGGCGGAAATCCTGAAAGACCACGCCTATCTTTCGCCTCAGGGCGGTGATTCCATCCTTGCTCAACGCCGCCGCATCCTGACCGAAAAGTGATATGAAACCGCGCGTCGGCTGCAGTGACAAAAGGATCAGACGCAGGAGCGTGGTTTTTCCCGCCCCGGACGGACCCGTCAGGAACTGAAAAGATTGCGGCTCGATCGTAAATGTCAGGTCCCGAAGCACTTCGGGCCCCATTCCGTATCGCAGACCCACATTATTGAACCGGACTAGTCCCGCGTTTTCGAGCATGCCCTTCCTTACGGCAGCCGTGCCTGAGGCTTTATGCGCCAGATGGATCGATAATACGAAGCGAATCGAGACGCGAGCTTAGCAGGTCAGCGGCTTTTCCTCGACACTCGGTAAAGCTTCGGCTAGGTCAGCCCAACAAGTGGGCATCAGACGGATTAAGTGATGAATGAGACGCGTCAGGTACGGGTTCTTTATAGCGAAGCGGAGATTTCCGCTCGGGTAGAGGCCATGGCGGAAGCCCTGAGCAAGGGCGAATTCCAGAATCTGCTTGTAGTGGCGGTTCTGAAGGGCTCCTTCATGTTTGCCGCAGACCTCCTTCGCGCGATGCATCGACGCGGGTTGAAGCCACATGTCGAGTTTGTTCACCTGTCAAGCTATCTCGAGGGCACGGTATCGCAGGGGCACGTCACCATCTTGAAGGATATAGAATCCGACGTCTCCGGCCGTGACGTACTGCTGGTCGACGATATCCTTGAATCCGGTCGGACGCTGGCGTTTGCCAAGGACCTACTTTCCGCACGTGGTGCGCGCAAGGTTATGCTCGGCGTCATGCTGGAAAAGCCGCATAAGCGCGTGGTGCAGATCGATGCTGACTATGTAGGTTTTAAATGCCCTGACGAGTTTGTCGTCGGCTATGGCATGGACGTCGCGCATAATTATCGCGAATTGCCCTTTATAGGTGTAGTCAACTGACTTTCAGAGTTTCAATATCTACAACGTCCAAAATCGGACGATCTCGATGCCGGGCTGAAGACAACCCGCCCCTCTTAGGAAGAAATCAGTTTTTAATATCGGGAGTGGAAATTTTTATAAGGTCTTTATGGATTTCGGCAGCAATTCCCCAGCCCTCTCATTGACAAGACGCAGGGTGTTTTTGCCGACACTGCTCAGAATCAAGTCACCATTTCCAACCCATAAATGTGCGGTCAAAGTCTACTTTTCAAGGTCTGGGAAACGGTCGCAGCGTCAGCTCAGTTCCCTTCATCCAGAAGACGGCGGGCGATGACTTGTGCCTGAATCTCGGCCGCACCTTCGAAAATATTCAGAATTCGTGCGTCGCACAGAACACGAGAAATTGGATATTCGAGGGCGAAACCATTTCCACCATGAATCTGTAAAGCATTGTCTGCTGCGGCCCAGGCAACCCGCGCCCCTAGCAATTTTGCCATGCCAGCCTCAACGTCGCAGCGCTTGTCTGCGTCTTTTGCGCGGGCGGAAAAATAGGTGAGTTGGCGTGCGATATGGATTTCAACCGCCATCATCGCAATCTTGTCGGCTACACGCGGGAACTTTAGGAGTGGCTTACCGAATTGGATTCTCTCATGCGCATAGCGCAGACCAAGCTCAAGTGCATTTTGGGCAACACCAACAGCTCGTGCGGCTGTCTGAATGCGCGCAGATTCGAATGTCTGCATGAGCTGCTTGAAGCCTTGACCTTCGACGTCCCCGAGAAGATTGCCTACAGGCACTTCAAACCCATCAAAAGCTATTTCATATTCTTTCATACCTCGATAGCCGAGCACTTCAATCTCGCCACCCGACATGCCGCTCGCTGGAAATGGATTTTCGTCCGTTCTACGCGGCTTGCGTGCCAAAAACATAGACAGACCTTTATATCCAGGCTCAGCAGGATTGGTGCGCGCGAGCACCGTCATAAGGTCGGCACGTACAGGATGGGTAATCCATGTCTTGTTTCCACTGATTTTGTAGGTGCCTTCATCTTTCACGGCACGCGTGCGCAAGGATGCCAGATCAGATCCGGTATTAGGCTCAGTAAAAACAGCTGTAGGTAGAATCTCGCCTGAAGCAATCTTGGGCAGGAATTCCTGCTTCTGTTCTTCCGTTCCGCCGCAAAGAATAAGTTCGGCAGCAATTTCGGAACGTGTTCCAAGAGAGCCAACACCAATGTAGGCGCGCGACAATTCCTCAGTCACGACACACATAGCGATTTTGCCAAGACCCATGCCGCCATATTCTTCGGGGATTGTCAGACCAAAAACACCAAGGTTTGAGAGTCCATCAACAATCTCAAACGGAATATAGGCATTGGTCAGATGCCATTCATGCGCATGAGGTGCCACTTCGCCCTCACCGAATTTTCGGATCTCATCGCGAATCGATTCCATTGTGTCATCGAGACCAGAAACACCGATCATTGCAGCTGAATCGAGTGTGGCGATTAAAGCGACAAGTCGTGCGCGGTTCGTTGCTGTGTTTCCAATGCAAATCATGCGCGTCACGGCACCTGAACGGAGTGCAGCAACATGTTCTGGCGAAAGACCAAAATCTTCTGGGCGAATAAATTCGCCTTGGTTCATCGGAATGCCGCCAAAAATTTGCGCGAGATATTCACCAATGCCAATTTGCGTCAGTAATCTTTCCGTCTCGCCAAAACGTCCCTCGATATCGAGACGCTCCGCATAAGCGATCATTTCCCGTATTGCTTCGACATAGGTCGCAATCCAGGCGAGGCCATGGCCCTCATGTTGCGCTTGTTCGAAGAGCTCAGATGAAATCTTGCCATTCGTAGAAACATGGGTGCGAACGAGTCCGCGCACGTCTGCATAAAGAATTTCAACCGAGGCGAAGGCCTCTCGGGCGGTTTGCAGCATGTCCAGCTGCTCGGCGGTGTTCAGCTGCGCTAGTTGGGCAGTCATCGCGTCATCTCCCGGGATTTGCGCAATTGTTGCATCGCAGCATGCCGCGGGCATTTGGGCAATCCCTCTTTTGGACGCCCGTCTTCCTCAGCGCCGCACGGCTAATGCAACTCCGATTGATGTGATCAACATGCCCGCAATCTGGGGTGCAATGAGCGTCTCTTGGAAGAAAAAGTAGGCCTGAAGAGCCGCAACTGGTGGAACCAAATAGATGAGCTGGGCGGAGCGGGCCACTTCACCCCGGCGAAGGAGAAAGAGCAGAAGCGCAATTGAGACAATTGAAAGGGCAATCACTGACCATGCGAGACTAAGTAGGGTGCTGGTTGAAGTACCTATCCGCATGTCTTCAAAAAGGATCGCGAGAGGCAGCGTAAAAAGGCCGGCGCCCAAAAATTGAAGGCAGGCAACGCTGCGTAGGTCTCCGCCATACAGGAACCGCTTTTGGTAAAAAGTTCCGAGGGTTAGCGAGATCATGCCGCCCGTATTGATCAACAGCAGCCAAACCATCCCCGAAAACGCTTCGGTATCTACTGAGATGAGTTTGGGTGCCAACACCATGACGATCCCTGTAAAGCCCAGCCCAATGCCCGCCCACTGAACAGGACTGACCCGTTCACCAGCCAGTTGGGGGGCAAGAATTGCTGTGAAGATAGGCTGCAATGCGGCCAAAAGGGCGGAGATTGAGGCCGGAATACCATGTCCGACGGCCCACCAAACCCCGGCGAGATACAGACCATGGATTAAGATGCCTGAGGCGAATGCATGACCTATCTCTTCGCGACTTTGCGGCCAGAGCGCACCAGAGGCAAAAGCGAATATGGCGAGCAAGGTACTGGCGCATGCATAGCGCAGAACGAGTATTGTCAGCGCGTCAGAATCTTCCGAAATGAATCGTGCGACAATCCAGCCCGTCGACCAGAGAAGAACAAATGCGGCCGGCACGACAAAGGCCGCCCAGATATTTCCGCCTGCCTTACTCGCATTCATGTTCGGACCCTGCACCGACCATACAAACCGTCTGGATGGTTCGATGCTTATATCAGGTTCATTGATGTAGGCGAGCTGATTACAACCATCTCCAGGTCGTGAAAACGAGACGCTCTGTTGTTACGTGGAACTATGGGCTTCGATCACATCGTCTAATGTTTTCAAACCTGGACGCGGTGAATTCACAAGCACAGCCATATTTCCTGGCGCATGCTGGTTTTTCCACATTTTCGTATGAGCGGCAGGGATTTTTCCCCATGGAAAAATTTCTCCCATGCACGGATCAATCCGACGATCGAGTACGAATTGATTTGCCGCCGACGCCTGTTTCAAATGTGCAAAATGTGAACCTTGAATTCGTTTCTGGCGCATCCAGACGAAACGCGCATCAAAAGTTAGATTAAAGCCTGTGGTACCGGCACAAAATACAACCATGCCGCCACGCTTCACAACAAAGCATGAGGTTGGGAATGTTTGTTCACCAGGGTGTTCGAAACAATATCGACATCTTTACGGCCAGTAATATCCCAGATGGCTTTTCCGAACTTTCTGGCTTCCGCCATATAGGCAGAATATTCAGCTGAATTAACTTTCGGTAATTGGCCCCAACAATTGAAGTCCTTACGATTGAGAACACCGCGTGCACCAAGTGACATGACGAATTCGCGTTTGGATTCATCTGAAATGACGCCAATAGCATTTGCCCCGGCTGCAGCGCACAGCTGTACAGCAAAGACACCAAGGCCACCCGAGGCACCCCACACAAGCACATTATCGCCGGGCTTCAGGCGATGGGGCTCGTGGCCAAATAACATGCGATAGGCTGTTGCCAGAGTGAGTGTGTAAGAAGCGCTTTCTTCCCAGCTGAGATGCTTGGGACGCTTCATCAGCTGACGGTCTTGCACGCGACAAAATTGTGCGAAGGAGCCATCCGGCGTCTCGTAACCCCAGATGCGCTGACTAGATGAAAACATCGGATCGCCACCGTTGCATTCTTCATCATCGCCATCGTCCTGATTACAATGAACGACAACTTCGTCACCAACTTTCCAGCGAGTCACTTTTGAGCCAATAGCCCAGACGATGCCCGAAGCGTCAGATCCGGCTATATGAAAGGCGTGTTTATGTCCGTCGAGCGGCGAGATGGGCTCGCCGACTGCTGCCCAGACCCCGTTGTAATTAACGCCTGCCGCCATCACGAGAACCAGAACGTCATGGCTGTCGAGCGACCATGTAGGAACCACCTCCAGCTGCATGGAGCTTTCCGGTGGGCCGTGGCGTTCTTTGCGGATCGTCCAGGCATGCATCTTGGCCGGGACATGGCCGAGGGGAGGGATCTCCCCGATGTCGTAAAGATCCTTCAGCAGCAAAGTGCCGTCCGCTTGTTCTGAACCTGCCATGTGCCGTCTCCTTCGAGCCAGGGCGGGCGAATGTTAGCGCGGATGTTGCGCTGCACCATACTACTAAGGTTTCGTAGACCCGTATGGTCCAGACGCATGACTTTCGTGTGAGAAAAGGGCTTAATCGGTAATGTTGCTCTGCAGCATGCCAAACTCTTGCAGGACCAGATGAGCCGCCGATGACCACCGGAGCCCCAAAGCCTGACAAACCCTGGATTTTTCGAACCTATGCTGGTCATTCGACGGCGGCCGAGTCAAACCGGCTCTATCGGACCAATCTAGCTAAAGGCCAGACAGGCCTGTCGGTAGCTTTCGATCTACCCACCCAGACCGGCTATGATTCCGATCACATTCTAGCGCGTGGCGAAGTCGGCAAAGTCGGCGTGCCGATTTGTCACCTAGGCGATATGCGCACACTTTTCGATGGTATCCCCATTGCAGAGATGAACACGTCTATGACCATCAACGCCACAGCACCGTGGTTGATGGCTCTTTATATTGCCGCTGCTGATGAACAGGGTGCCCTACGCTCGGCTCTGCAGGGCACGACACAAAACGACATCATCAAGGAATATCTCTCGCGCGGCACTTATGTGTTTCCGCCCGTACCGTCCATGCGGCTCACGCGCGACATGATCCTGTTCACGACGAAGAATGTTCCCAAATGGAACCCGATGAATGTTTGCTCCTACCATCTGCAAGAAGCTGGAGCGACACCGGTGCAGGAATTGAGCTATGCGCTGGCAACAGCCATTGCGATTCTGGATTCTGTGAAAGCTTCAGGTGATCTTGATCCCAAGGATATGGGCGAGGTCGTCGGCCGGATCTCTTTTTTCGTGAATGCAGGGATGCGCTTTGTCACCGAGCTTTGCAAAATGCGGGCATTCACGGAATTATGGGACGAGATTACGAGAGACCGTTATAGCATTGCTGATGAGAAATACCGTCGCTTCCGGTATGGCGTTCAAGTGAACTCTCTGGGACTGACCGAGCAACAACCAGAAAATAATGTCTATCGTATTCTTATCGAAATGCTCGCGGTAGTGCTCTCAAAAAATACAAGAGAGCGCGTGCAGTGCAATTGCCTGCATGGAACGAGGCACTAGGTCTTCCAAGGCCATTCGATCAACAATGGTCCCTGCGCATCCAGCAGATCATGGCCTATGAAACCGATCTTCTCGAATATGGCGATCTCTTCGACGGTAGCCATGAGGTCACACGTAAGGTTGAAGAGTTGAAAGCTCAGGCTCGCGCGGAACTGGCTGAGATTGAAAAGGTCGGGGGAGCGATTGCGGCAGTTGAAAATGGATATCTGAAATCCCGCCTTGTTGAATCCAATACGCGACGACTGGAATCTATTGAGCGGGGCGAGCAAGTTGTCGTGGGCGTCAACCGCTTTCTCGAAAGCGAAGCTTCACCACTCACAACAGGTAACAGCGCCATCATGGTTGTCCCTGATCATGTTGAGGCCGAACAGATTGAACGTTTGCAGGCATGGCGCCAACAGCGAGATTCAAGAGCTGTTGAAAAAGCACTCGACGATTTGCGTCGTGCCGCCATGGATGGCCGCAACATCATGGAGCCTTCCATCGCAGCTGCAAAAGCGGGAGCCACCACAGGTGAATGGGGCGCTGTTCTACGTGGCGCGTTCGGTGAATATCGCGCTCCGACAGGCGTTGGCACATCAGCTCGACAGGTCGGTGGTGAGCTAGATGATGTGCGCAGCGAAGTTGAACGCGTTTCGCAAAAGCTCGGTCGCCGCCTAAAATTTCTTGTAGGAAAGCCTGGTCTTGATGGACATTCCAACGGCGCTGAACAGATAGCCGTTCGGGCGCGAGATGCGGGCATGGATGTAGTTTATGAAGGTATCCGTCTTACCCCTTCTGAAATAGTCGATGCTGCACGCAGAAATGATGTCCATTGCATCGGGCTATCTATTCTTTCTGGCTCTCATGTCCAACTTGTGCGTGATGTCGCACAGCGGATGAAGCATGATGGGTTGACACATATCCCCCTCGTTGTCGGCGGCATCATTCCACTAGAAGACGAAGTGAAACTGCTCGCCGAGGGCGTGGCGGCGGTCTATACGCCGAAGGATTATGAGCTCAATTCGATCATGCGCGATCTTGTGCGTATCGTTGATAAGCACAATTGAGAAAGGCGGGATTGGGGCCCCGCCTTCTTTTCACTCAGTTCAATTTGCCTTTTTGAGTTGGCAAGTCGCTGCCATCGGCATTTCGACCGAGCGGCTGTGCCGTACTTTCGACGACTTCCCCATTTAACAGCAGACCTGAGGCGCTACCGGTGATGTGGACCAGATCACCATCCTTGATGGTGCCCCCAAGAATTCGTTCGGCGAGAGGGTCTTGCACCGACTTCTGGATCACGCGCTTTAGCGGGCGTGCGCCATAGGCCGGATCATAGCCGCGATCAGCTAACCATTGGCGCCCACTTCCATCGAGATCGACGGTGATCTTGCGATCATCGAGAAGTGTTGTAAGGCGCGCCATCTGGATATCAACAATTGCACCCATATCCACACGCTGCAAACGATGGAAGAGAACAATTTCGTCAACGCGGTTCAGAAATTCAGGACGGAAATGGCTCCGCACCACCGTCATAACATCATCCTGCACGGCAGATGAATCTTCACCTTCGGGCTGGTTCACCAGATATTCAGACCCAAGATTTGAGGTCATGATGATGAGCACATTTCGGAAATCAACTGTGTGCCCTTGTCCATCTGTAAGGCGCCCGTCGTCGAGCACCTGCAGCAGGACATTGAAAACATCAGGATGTGCCTTTTCGATTTCGTCAAAGAGTACAACTTGATAGGGCCGCCGCCGCACGGCTTCCGTCAAAGCACCACCTTCTTCGTAACCAACATAGCCAGGTGGTGCGCCAATGAGGCGGGAGACAGAATGCTTTTCCATATATTCAGACATGTCGAGACGAACCATCGCGGCATCGTCATCAAACAGGAACGAGGCCAGCGCCTTCGTCAGCTCGGTTTTGCCAACGCCCGTCGGGCCGAGAAATATGAACGAACCAATTGGTCGATTGGGATCCTGAAGGCCCGCGCGTGCGCGACGAACTGCTGTAGAGACAGCGTGTACGGCTTCTCGTTGACCAATGACACGCCGCGCTAAGCTATCCTCCATTTTCAGAAGCTTTTCTCGCTCGCCTTCCAGCATTTTATCGACAGGTACGCCAGTCCAGCGCGAGACGACCTGTGCAATGTGGTCAGCAGAAACTTCTTCTTCAACAAGCGCAGACGTCGCCTTTGCTTCGATCTGACCGAGTTTTTTTTCAAGTTCGGGGATGAGACCATAGGTCAATTCACCAGCACGCTGATATTCACCGCGCCTCTGCGCTTGAGCGAGTTCTGTGCGGCCTGCTTCCAGCTGCTCCTTGAGCTTTTGAGCTTCGCCGAGCTTGTCTTTCTCAGCTTTCCATCGTGTTGTCAGGGAGGCCGATTTTTCTTCAACATCCGCCAGCTCAAGTTCCAGCTTCACCAAGCGATCCCGCGAGGCTGGATCAGTTTCCTTGCGCAGGGCTTCCTGTTCAATTCGAAGCTGGATGATGCGGCGATCAAGTTCATCAAGCTCTTCGGGTTTCGAATCGACCTGCATGCGCAAACGCGATGAAGCCTCATCAATCAGATCGATGGCTTTGTCGGGCAGGAATCGGTCTGCAATGTAGCGGTTCGACAGAGTTGCAGCCGCCACAATTGCTGCATCCGTGATGCGTACACCGTGATGGAGTTCATATTTTTCCTTGAGACCACGCAGAATCGAGATCGTGTCCTCAACCGTGGGCTCAGAAACGAAGACGGGCTGGAACCGGCGGGCGAGCGCCGCATCTTTCTCAACATGTCTGCGGTATTCATCAAGCGTGGTCGCCCCAACGCAATGCAATTCGCCACGCGCAAGTGCTGGTTTCAGAAGGTTGGATGCATCCATCGCACCGTCTGCCTTGCCTGCGCCTACCAGCGTGTGCATTTCGTCAATGAATAAAATAATGCCGCCGGCAGCATCTGTGACTTCGTTGAGGACAGCCTTCAAGCGTTCCTCAAATTCACCGCGGAACTTTGCTCCCGCAATCAGAGAGCCCAGGTCCAAGGAGAGCAGTTTTTTGTCTTTTAGGCCTTCAGGCACGTCACCATTGACGATACGAAGCGCGAGGCCTTCGACAATTGCAGTTTTCCCCACTCCCGGTTCGCCAATGAGAACAGGATTATTTTTTGTTCGGCGCGAGAGAACCTGAATGGTTCGACGAATCTCTTCATCTCGGCCAATCACGGGGTCGAGCTTGCCGTTTCTCGCAGCCTCAGTCAGATCGCGGGCATATTTTTTCAGTGCATCATAGGCATTTTCAGCCGTTGCATTGTCGGCTGTGCGCCCCTTGCGCAAATCTTCGATGGCATGATTGAGCGATTGCGGCGTGACGCCAGCATTGGTCAGAATTTTTCCAGCATCTGATGATTTTTCAGCAGCGATGGCCAATAGCAGACGCTCTACCGTGACATAGCTATCACCCGCTTTTTGCGCGAGTTTTTCTGCGGCATCGAAAATGCGCGCAGTGGTCGCCGAGAGATAGAGCTGCCCCGCGCCCGATCCTTCGACCTTAGGTAATTTGCCGAGGGCAAGCTCTGTCTTTTGGATTGCCTCGCGGGAGCGCCCACCTGCTTTGTCGATCAGACCTGCAGCGAGGCCTTCCTCATCGTCGAGCAAAACTTTCAAAAGATGCTCGGGTGTGAATTGCTGGTGGCCTTCTCGCAGAGCCAGCGACTGGGCTGATTGGACGAAGCCGCGAGCGCGTTCGGTATATTTGTCGATATTCATGATCCACTCCTCAACCGTGGCATTCATCCCGAAGCGATGCTGCAACGTCGAACTCAAGGCCCCTGACGGCGACCCTCATTGATTCATGTAGGAAGACGCCGCGAACATAAAAGAGGAGCAGATAAACCTTTCTTTGCACTTGATCCTGGTCAGGGTGCACAAAGAAAAAGGGGCCCGAGGGCCCCTTGGTCTTATTCCGCCGTAGGCACGTCGCCTCGCGGGAAGTTTTCGCCTTCTTCGCCGGCAGGGCGCCGACGCCGACGCCGAGGGCGCAGGTGGAACCCGACACCTTCATTTTCGCCAACATCTGTGCCTATCTCTGGCTGATCGCCCGCGCCGATCACGACTTCATCGGATGCCGGAATGCGGACGGGAGCCGTGATAAAAGCAGGCAGCCCCGTGTCAGGCTGTTCTTCAGATTCGACGCGATTGTCGAAACGGGGCTGTTGGAAGTTCGCACGGTCCGGCCGCGGGCCCCGGTTTGGATTGTTATTGCGACCTTGTTGATTGCGATCTTGGAACGGACGATCCGGACGCGGACCACGTTCCTGACGCTCGCCGTGCTGTCGTTCACCTTGGGGCTGCTGTGCCTGAGGCGCGTTGAAATTACTTTGCACATAGGGTTGCTGCCCGCCAGTGCCAAAAGGCTGCGGCTGGCCTTGGAAAGGCGCGGGCGGGCTCGGAGGCTGGCGCTCGAAAGGCGAAGCAAAGCGGTCGGGCATGCCGCCATCATCATCGTCATCTTCCTCAGCGTCAGCTTCGCCAGCCGGCCGAACATATCCGACCTGAGCCTGTTGCTGCGCCTGCTGGGCCGCTGCTATGATGCGGTAGTAATGCTCAGCGTGCTGGAGATAGCTTTCAGCCATAACCGGATCGCCGGAGGATTGCGCATCGCGGGCGAGCTGCAGATATTTTTCCGTAACGTGATGGGCCGTGCCGCGAATTTTCACGTCGGGTCCATTGGATTCAAAGGTCCGGGTGAGCGGATTGGGGCCCTTGCGATTGCTGTTATTATTGCGGCCACGCATACGCTTGTTCTGACCAGGTCTCATCGATGATCCTTGCACATTGCGCTAGCTCCTTGTCGGTACACGATGCCGCCGAAAGGTGGGATAGCGCTTCAAAAACTATATTGGTTAAGGCGAATAGGCTCTCCGGCCGGTCTGTAAACGCCCAAGTCTACGACCCGGGTCTCATGATCTGCGACAGTTTGCAGGATCACCGAATTTGGGGACTTTCGCCTCGTCCAACCCGGAACCGTGCCAGGCAAACGACCGGAGAGCAAAGTGAGCTCTCAACGGGCCTTCAGCCACTGCACATGCAGAACCGAGGCGATTTCTGACTTTCTGTTTAGTCTTTTTCTCAGCTCCCGCCAAGCGGAAATGCAGAAATTCTGGGGAGAGCTAGGCTCATACCGGCCATCCAAGCGCGAGCGCACGCTCGACCCCACCAAGATCACGCCTGAGGCCCAGGCCCATCAAACCGGTCTCCTCGGCAAGTTTTTTGACTGCAGGTGCCTGGCCAATACCTAGTTCGAGCACGCAAATGCCGTCCGCAGCTAGGTTTGCTGGAAGCGCCCCGATGATTTTCCGATAGGCATCAAGCCCATCGGCCCCACCATCCAGCGCAAGCAGGGGATCATGTTCGCGGACTTCCCGGTCGAGCCCCGCAATGGCGGCACTCTCGATATAGGGCGGATTGGAGACCACAAGGTCGAAGCGTTCTTCGAGCCCTTGAGCCCAGTCGCCCAAGCGAATCACCGCCCGATCCTCAAGGCCATTGCGGTGCGCGTTGTCCTCAGCCACCGCACAGGCCGCGGGCGAAATATCAATCCCAACACCTGTTGCCCGCGAGCATTCGGTGAGCAAAGCCAAAAGCAAAGCACCGGTGCCTGTTCCCAGATCAAGGATGCGCAGAGGATCAGCCATTCTCTGACCCAGAAGATCAATCGCAGCTTCCACAATCGTTTCCGTATCAGCACGTGGGTCGAGAACATCGGGCGTCACACGAAGGTCGAGCGTCCAGAAATCGCGTCGTCCCGTGATGCGGGTGACTGGTTCCCCCATGAGACGACGCTCAAGCCACATCGATAATGTGTTGGCTTCAATCTCCGACAGCTGACGTTCTGGCTGTGTGATGAGATGCATATGCTCAAGACCTGCGGCACTTAAGAGAAGAACCCGCGCCTCCGCTTCGCTTTGCACCACACCAATGTCGGTAAGCGCCTCCGCTAAAAAACGCAAAGCCTCGGCAATGTCGAGTTTCGCTTGGATTCTTTTATTCGCATTCATTGCGACGGCGCTTGCGCCGCGCGCGTCATCACGCGCGTCAACCGCTCAATGAATTGCGTCGCATCGACGGGCGGTTCGCCATCAGCAACTCGCGCTTCGTCGTGAATCAGCCAAGCTGTATCTTCAATAAGTGATAGGTCTTCACTTGTTGAAAATCGTCTGGCTAGGGCCGTGATGAGCGGATGTGATGGATTGATTTCAAGAACAGGCTTGGAGATGCATCCCAAACCGCCTTGTGCAAGAATGTGCTCAAGACGACGATCGCGCGCATGTGCCGGGGCAACAAGGCAAGCAGCACTTTCTGAAAGCCGCTCGGAGGCACAAACATCATCAACGCTCTCGCTGAGTGTTTGCTTCATATAGCCAAGAAGAGCCGCTACTTCTCTGCTGGTTTCATGTGAGGGATCTTTATGACCATCCAGAAGCGGGATATTATTAATTTCAGCGGAACCTTGCGTTACCGATTTGAAAAGTTTGCCATCAAAGCCGACTGCTGTTGAAACCCAAAATGCATCGACGGGATCAGACAGCAGGAGGACCTCAATCCCGCGAGATTTAAATCCTTCGATTTGAGGGCTTTTTTCAAGGCGTTTATGATTGTCGCCCGTAATGAAATAGATGGCTGTCTGATTGGGGCGGAGATCGGCAATATAGTCTGTCAGAGTGCGGACCTGCTCACTGCTTTTCGAACTTGCAAAGCGTACAAGTTTAAACAGCTGGTCACGCCGCTCGGGATCTTCATAAAGAGCTTCCTTCAACACAGCGCCGAAGTTCGCCCAGATATTCTGGAAGGTCTCAAGATCGTTTTCGGCAAGCTTCGTGAGATCTTGCAGGACGTGATTGACGATCCCTTTTCGAATAGCGGCAAAGACAGGACTGTCTTGAATCATCTCGCGTGAAACATTCAGCGGCAAGTCGCTTGAGTCAACGATCAAACGCACGAAGCGTAACCAGCCTGGAAGGAGGTCCGCATCTTGCGTGATTAAAACACGTCGCACGTAAAGTTTTCCACGTCCTTTGCGGGCGGGCTCGAATAAATCGAGTGGTCGTGATCCGGGAATGAAAGCGAGAACGCTATATTCTTGTCGGCCTTCTGCACGCCAATGAAACGTCATCGCCGGTTCGTCAAGCTGACCTGCCAGAGAACGGTAGCAATCCGTATATTCTTCGGGCGTGATATCGCTCTTGGCACGCGTCCAGAGAGCCGATCCTTCGGCTACACGATACGGCTCCTCACCGTCTTTCTCGATGACATCAACAGGAATGGCGATGGCGCTGGAATGTTCCCGCACAATTTGCGCGAGGCGGCCGGGTGCCGCATAGGGGCGACCATCATCATTCAGATGCAGGATGACGCGTGTGCCGTTGGCTGGCGCGTCTTCGAGCGATAAGGCACGAATCGTATAGGTGCCTTTGCCGTCCGATTCCCACGCAAATCCTTCTTGCGTCCCAGCCTTACGTGTTTCAACGGTGACCTTGCTGGCGACCATGAATGATGAATAAAAGCCAATTCCGAATTGGCCTATCAGCTCCGCGCCTTTCGCACCGTCGTCATTGCCCCCTTCGACAAGCTTGTCGAGAAAAGCGCGCGTTCCGGAACTGGCAATCGTGCCCAAGGCCGAGACGAGTTCGGCTTCATTCATGCCGATGCCATTGTCGGCAACAATGATCTGGTGCTTGTCTTCATCCACCGTAATGCGGATGGCGAAGCCATTTTCATCAAAGATCAGGCCTGGCTGTGTGAGCGCCTCATAGCGCAATTTCTCACAAGCATCTGCGCCATTGGAGACGAGCTCGCGAATGAAAATGTCTCGATCTGAATAGATTGAATGCACCATCAGGTGCAGCAAGCGTGCGACGTCAGCCTGAAAGGCGTGGGGGGCGCCGGTCTTTTCGTCTGTCATGGTCTCTTGGCTCGGTTTATCTTGGTTTTATGGGCTCAGGTGGCCTATCTCCCACTCATATCGCGGTGAAGCCGGCGAGTTTCAAGGCGTGGCGTGAATCATAAAGGGTCCAGCAATAGTGCAGCTATGTTCGGTTCATATACCTTAGAGGCTTGGATGCGACCCGCTTCCGGGAGGATGGTGTTACTTCCGCCAGAATCCGGCATGAGCACACTTGTGCACAGCCGGTGACTGCAGGATCATGACAGTGACGGAGGTGTCATGGACGATCAGGATTTTCCCGCAGCCAAGCTGGCACAATCTCAGCCCGTAACAAACCATTTACGTCTGGTCACGACGCCAGCGGCCGCATGGCCGCCAACACCGCCCGTTCCTGCCGTGATCTCATTTGACCGGCATGAATTGGGGACCATTCTCAATCTTTACGGTCGTAAGGTCGCCGCGGGTGAATGGCGCGATTATGCGATCGATTTCGATAAGACGCGGGCCGTGTTTTCGATTTTTCGACGAGCCTCAGAAGTGCCGCTCTATCGCATCGAGAAAGATCCGCGGCTTGCACGCAAGCAGGGTGTCTATTCTGTTGTGGCGGCAGGCGGCCTCGTGATGAAACGCGGCTCGGATCTTGCCCGCGTGATTGCCGTGCTTGATAAAAATGTCAGGCTCGTGGGCGGATAAAATCAAAGGCAATAAAAAAGGCCCCGCATTTGCGGGGCCTTTCGTGTTTTAGGTCTAGTTCTTAGTCGTCGCGCTGGCCAAGCAGCGAGAGAATGAACTGGAACATATTGATGAAGTTCAGGTAGAGCGTCAGCGCGCCCATGACCGATGCCTTGCCAGCCATTTCTGTACCGGCAACGAGGTCATATTCTTCCTTCAGGCGCTGCGTGTCCCAGGCCGTCAGGCCGGCGAAGATGACAACGCCGAACAGCGAGATCACGAAGGACAATGTGCCCGAACCCACGAAGATGTTGATCAGGCTCGCGATCATGAGGCCAACAAGGCCCATCACCATGAACGAGCCCATCCCCGAGAGGCTGCGCTTTGTTGTGTAGCCATAAAGGCTCAACGCGCCAAAGGCCGCCGTCGTGGCAAACAGCGCCTGCATGATGCTGCCTACCTTGAACACAAAGCCGATCGAGCCCATCGACAGACCCATCGTCGCCGCGAAAGCGAGGAAGGTTCCCAATAGGGCTGAGTAGCTCATCCTCTCGAAGCGGAAGGACAGGAAGAAGACGAAGCCGATTGGAGCCAGCATGATCACCCATTTCAGGGGCGACATGTAGAGCGCCTGCACGACCGGGCTGGTCTTGCCCATCATAAAAATAGACATGGCGACAAGCGCAGTGACGCCAAGAGCTAGGGTCATCAGATTATAGATGCCAAGCATATAGGAGCGCAGGCCCTGGTCGTACTCGACAGTGCCGGCCCGGGCTACGCCAGTGCCCCAAGGGAGCGAAGCGTTGCGGTCGAAGTCGGACATGGTTTCCTCTCAAGTTTAGCGCAGACGCCACCGCCGGTGTCCCAGTCAGTCCGCTGCCTGTGGATAATATGGATTGGCTCACCCCAACCGACAAGACACAATGAGGGCCTCTTCGGTCAAATCCTTGCTTATGAGCCCTTCAGGTGCCCGGTCGGCTCATCACAAATCAGAGAGCACGTAGGTGAGATGCCGGTTTCTGGCCCAAAATACGCCAGGTGCCGACTAATCCGAGGCCGACAGTCACCAGAAGCGCCAATCCGATGGACCCCGCAGCTGGGCCCCAAAGGATTGTGAAGCTTTCAAGCTTCATGATCCGGACCAAGACAAACCAGGCGGCTAAACCGCCCGCCACCAAACCGAAAATCGCGGTCGCTAGCCCCAGCAGGGCATATTCGATCACAAAGGCTTTCAGTAATACCGTCCGGGTGGCTCCGAGCGTCTTGAGGACAACCGCGTCATAAATCCGCCCGCGCTGCCCGGCAGCCAGCGCACCGGCCAGAACAAGGACAGATGCAATCAACGCGATAGTGGATGCGCCGCGAATCGCAAAGGCTAGCTGGTCCATAGCGCCCGAAATAGCATCAAGCGCGTCCTTTACCCTAAGGCTGGTAATGGTCGGGAATTGGTTGGCCGCATTCTTCAGGATTGCCAGCTCCCGATCACTCGCTGATCCGCTGGGGAAAGCAGCTGTGGCGAGGAAGGAATGCGGCGCGCCCGCGAATGTGTTGGGCGAAAAGACAAAGACAAAATTGATGCCCAGAGACCGCCAATTGACCGTGCGTAGATTGGCGATCTTGGCCGTGATATTGCGTCCCGAAACATTTACAGTCACCGTGTCGCCGGGTCGCAAGGTGAGCCCGCGCGCGACCTCGGCTTCCATTGAGACAAGCGGAGGGCCTTTATAATCGGTGGGCCACCATTGCCCCTCAGTCAGGGCAGATCCATCCGGCAGGGTGTTTGAATAAGTGATCCCGCGATCCCCCTCCAGCACCCAAGCCGCGTTTTCTGCGGCCTTCACCTCAGATGCCAGAACGTCATTGAGGCGCAAGACGCGTCCGCGCATCATCGGCACGCGCTCTATCTTTGCATCAGGCGCTTCACGCGCAAGAAACGCATCAAAGTCCGCAACCTGCGAACTCTGAATGTCCATGAAGAAAAAGCTCGGCGTGCGACCAGGTAATCCGCGCGTCAATTGCTCACGAATATTTCCATCAATCTGCGACAAGGCGACCAGCAACGTTAGGCCGAGGCCCAATGAGAGAACCACTGCTGATGTCAGTGAGCCGGGGCGATGAATGTTTCCAATGGCGAGTCGCCATTCCGTCGAACGCGACCTTGGTGCATGACGGGCGATCCATGTGATGCCCATCGCCACTCCACGCAGGATCACAAACGCAACGATGGTTGCACCACCATAAATCATTGCCAGACGCTGATCGGTCGCAAGTATGGCGACTGTTGCGAGTAGCAAGCCTGCTGAGACAAAAGTGTATAAAAAATATCGAGGGCGAGGCCAGCTTCGATCATTGTCGATCTGGTCACGAAAGAGTCCGGAGACCGGCACGTCATGTGCCCGCCCCATGGGCATTAGCGAAAACGTGAGTGCAGTGAGAAGTCCGTAGATCAAGCCAGCTAAAGCTTGTTGGGGATAGATATCTGGCGTGAATGGAAAGGGAATCACTGAACCTAAACTGGCCGCGAGAAGATAAGGAAGCGAAAGTCCAATGATGAGTCCGATAAAAATGCCAATCAGCGCAACAATAACTACCTGCACAAGTGTTGCATAACAAACATAAGAACCCGTGGCACCTAAAGATTTCAGTGTCGCGAGGTCTGGCTTTTTACGTTCGATAAAGGCGCGCACCGCGCTTGCAACACCAACGCCGCCGACGATCAGTGACGTCAGTCCGACCAAGGTCAGAAATTGCGTGAAGCGATCAAGATTTTTTTCAAATTGTGGCGAAACATTGGAGCGACCTCGAATCTGCCAACCTGAATCAGGAAAAGTTTTTTCAGCCGACTGGATGAATTGTTCGACCGTGTCATCGTCAACCGGAATTCCAGACCGCGGCGAATTCAAAAGAAGACGATGGCTCCAGCGCACCAGTGATCCTGGCTGCATAAGACCTGTTGCCTGCAAGGCGTCTTGTAAAAAAATAACACGCGGGCCGAAACCGATGCCGCCTGCAAGCTTGTCCGGCTCCGAGCGTAATAATGCGCGCAGCACGAAGGTCTGATCGCCGATCAAAAGATGATCACCCATTTTGACGTCTAATGTTGCGGCTAGCGCAGGATCTGCAATCAACCCAAAAAGATCGCCGTCTTTGGCGAGCGCTTGTTCTTTTGTTATGGCTGGCTCGATGATGAGCTGGCCCAGCGAGGGATAAGTGCCATCAATTGCCTTGGCTTCCACCAAGGATGAGCGGCCATCGGCGCGGCGCGCCATCGCACGCAGATTGGCTGTTGTTGAAATCGATCCATAAGAGAGCAGAAAGCTGCGTTCTGTTTCTGACAAGGGACGGTGGATCAGCGAGACAGATACATCACCGCCGAGAATGGTGCGACTTTCGCGGGCGAGGCCATCTGACAAACCATCGGAGACGGACCCAACACCTGTGATAGCTGCAACGCCCAGCGCGATGCAGGCAAGAAAGACACGGAAACCTTGCAGGCCACCTCGTAAATCACGCCATGCAAGACGCAGCATCAAGGGCATGCGTGTAGAGCCCTTGTGTTCACTCATTGCGCGGGTTCCAGATGGGGTACTTCTATCATGCCCGAACGCAGGCGAATTTGACGGTCGCACAATGCGGCCAACCCTGCATCATGTGTTACCAGAACAAGGGTAGCTCCTCGTTCGCGCTTCAGTCGGAAAATCAGATCGATAATACTTTGGCCGGTGACCTCGTCCAGATTGCCGGTGGGTTCATCTGCCACCAGGATCGCAGGATCGGTTGCAACTGCGCGCGCCAATGCAACACGCTGCTGCTCACCGCCCGACAATTGTGCGGGATAATGATCGAGCCGGTCACCCAGTCCTACCAGTTCTAGTTCCGCGCGGGCGCGATAGAACGGGTCGGGGGCATCGGCAAGCTCAAGTGGTACAGCGACATTTTCCAGCGCAGTCATTGTTGGAATCAGATGGAAAGATTGGAAAACAATCCCGATCCGCGCACCTCGAAAGCGGGCGAGATCGTCTTCATCTAGCGGCGCCAGATTCTGACCGTCCACGCTGACCAAACCCGAATCAGGCCGCTCCAGACCAGCCATGGTCATCAGGAGGGTTGATTTCCCCGAACCGGATGGGCCAACGAGCCCCACGGCCTCGCCCTTTGCAATATCCAGTGAAATGCCCTTGAGGATGTGGACACGGGCCGCTCCGCGCCCCAGACTCAGATGCACATCCTTCAAAGCTATCGCAGGTGCCGTCATTCCGATGAACCTTTTAACTTCCCGATCGCAGAGCCTTGAAGGGCCCTCTCTTCAATATGGATACTCTGGGTCGATAAGTCAGTTCCCTACATTCACAAAGCTGATGGCGGTGCTCATACTCGCGTACAGCCTCATGGTTCCAGCGGGCGGCCCCAAAGCGGCCGGCTCGATCCAGATGGTCGTCCTCGGCGACAGCCTCAGCGCGGGCTACCTTCTGCCACAAGAGGCAGCCTTTCCGGTTGTCTTGGAAAAGGCGCTGCGCGCAGAGGGTCTTCAGGTTGAGGTTGCCAATGCTGGTGTCTCTGGAGATACGTCGCGCGGCGGGCTTGAGCGGCTCGATTGGGCGATCCCGGAAGGGACGCAAGCCGTCCTCGTCGAGCTTGGCGCCAATGACATGTTGCGCGGGATTGATCCGTCGCGGACCCAAGAGGCGCTGGATACAATTATAGCGCGGCTGAAAGGGCGCGGCATTCGTGTGATGTTGGCCGGAATGCTCGCGAGCCCATCGCTAGGCAAGGATTATGGCGACCGGTTCAATGCGATCTATCCGACATTAGCCAAGAAGTACGATGTGCCGCTCTACCCCTTTTTCTTGAATGGAGTTGCGGGAGAGCGTTCGCTCAATCTTGATGATGGCATGCATCCCAACCGCCGCGGTGTAGAAACAATCGTCGCTTCGATTCTGCCCGCGGTAAAGTACTTTCTCTCGGGCCTCTGAGCGTGTGAGGAAAACAATGCCGCGTTTGTTCACGGGGCTCGAAATTCCGGCAGACCTAGCATTCGAACTTTCTTTGAAGCGCGGAGGTCTGTCGGGCGCTCGTCGGATCGAGCCGTCGGATTATCACATCACATTAAGATTCATTGGTGACATTGATTACGCTCTTGCCCGCGCCATTGATTCCATGTTGATCGTTATCCGCCGCGCTCCTGTCGAGATTACCTTGGACGGCCTGCTGACATTTGGAGGTGACAAGCCCCGCATTCTCGCAGCGCGCGTGCAACCAACAACGGCTCTCTCGGAACTCCAAGCTGACCTAGAGCTTTTACTGCGTGGCTTCATTCTTTATTCATCCCGAGATTCGGTTGGCGGTGGTCCTTACATTGTTGAAGCAAATTATTCGCTCGAATGACGTGAGAGCCAGCCTTTCCCAGTCATTCGGCAGCTCTCACTTCGCGCTGCAACCAGCCAGAAGATTGTTCCTGCAAAGGCCCCGGTAAGAAAGAGTATCACGGTGAGATGAGCTTCTGCTGATGAAGGATGCAATGCGCGCTCGCCCAATCGACTGCTGCGCAACAGCCACGGGATGGCGGCTGCCAAGGCCCCGCTCACGCCTGCATAAAATATGAAAGAACTGGCGCGGGTGCCAGTCCCGATCAAGGCCGTGACTGTGATAGGCAGGATGCAAACCAGAACACCGACGGTCCAAAGAAGCTGAATGACAGTCACGATCGTCTCATCTGGATTTTCTTCGGAAAACAAATCCCACAAAATATCGAACCAATGGTCAGTAGGCACATGGCTTGCAACCTGCTGTACCAACGGATCAAAAATTACGGCAAGTGGAAGGAACACAAGCGCTGCTGCGCTGGCGCAAGAAATTCTGATCAATGTGAGAACCAAACGTGAGACCATACCCGCACTTTATGGGCTGGCACGAAGACAGCACAAGGGCTGCTCGATCACGGTTCGAGGACTGAGTCCCAATAAAGGTAATCGATCCAGCTTTCGTGAAGGTAATTGGGCGGAAAAAGCCGACCGTTCTGATGCAGGTCATTCACAGATGGTTGAAAGGGCCTGTGCGCGGGCCACATATGCGCTTCATCTGGAAGCCGGTCGCTCTTTCGCAAATTGCACGGGGAGCAGGCTGCGACCACATTCTCCCAGGTCGTCAATCCGCCTTTTGAGCGGGGGATCACATGATCAAAGGTGAGGTCCTCATGCGAGGTGCAATATTGGCAAGAGAAACGGTCGCGAAGAAAAACATTGAAACGCGTGAAGGCCGGCTGTCGCGAGGGCTTCACATAGCTCTTCAGTGAGACGACCGAGGGTAGACGCATTTCGAAGTTTGGGCTTCGAACCACCTTGTCGTAATGCGAGACGATATTCACGCGTTCTAGGAAAACCGCCTTGATCGTATCCTGCCAAGACCAGAGCGAGAGCGGGTAATAGCTCAGCGGCCTGAAATCCGCATTGAGCACCAAGGCCGGACAAGATTCCGGCGACACATTCAACTGGAAGTGAACCGTCAAACCGGACACCCCTCGCGCGTTAAGGCCGGCACATGCCAGACCAAATCAATCACTTGAGAGATAGTCTATTCTTGGAATGACAGGCTTGTGAAGGCATGAAAACGATCTGACGACCCAAGCCTAAGCGTCGCAGACTGTTTTTCCACTCTGATCAGCGTGTGGGGACGGGCGTCCCGCTGCGATAATCGTAGAAACCACGCTGGCTCTTGCGGCCAAGCCAGCCAGCCTCGACATATTTTACGAGCAGCGGGCAAGGACGGTATTTCGAATCAGCCAAGCCCTCATGTAGCACTTGCATGACAGACAGGCAGGTATCGAGGCCGATGAAATCGGCGAGCTGCAGCGGGCCCATCGGGTGATTGGCACCAAGCCGCATGGCGGTGTCGATCGCCTCCACCGAACCAACGCCTTCATAAAGCGTATAGATTGCCTCATTGATCATTGGCAGCAGGATACGGTTGACGATGAAAGCCGGGAAATCTTCTGAAACCGTCGAAGTCTTGCCGAGACGGGCGATAAAGCGTCGCGCAGTTTCGAAGGTCGTGTCTTCCGTTGCAATGCCTCGGATGAGCTCGACGAGCTGCATGCGCGCAACCGGGTTCATGAAATGAATGCCGATAAAGCGCTCCGGGCGGTCCGTGACGGAGGCCAAGCGCGTGATCGAAATCGACGATGTGTTGGAGGCGAGCATAGTTTCGGGCTTTAGCACCGGGCAAAGGCGCATGAATATCTTGCGCTTGACCTCTTCATTTTCAGAGGCTGCTTCGATCACGAGGTCACAATCGGCGAAAGCTTCGAATTCAGCGGCCGGCTGGATGAGACTGATGGAATTTTGCCGATCCGCATCGGAAATCTGATCCTTGGCCTGCAATTTCTGCAAATTGCCATTGATGGTCGCCAGTCCCGCATTAATGCGGTCGATGGAGACATCGTTGAGCATGACCCCTATGCCTGCCTGGGCGCAGACCTGAGCGATGCCGCTGCCCATTTGGCCGGCGCCGATGACGCCGATTTTGTGAATGTCAAAGCTCATGAGTTTCCGTCACATCAATGGAAGAAAGCCAATCATAGGCCAAGCAGGCCGCGCGTCCAGACCTTTAGGGCCTCTCATCAGATTTTTGCCAGTTCATCCAAGAGGGCCGGCATGGCTGCGTAAAGGTCGGCGACAAGGCCATAGTCGGCCACCTGGAAGATGGGCGCGTCTTCATCCTTATTGATAGCGACGATCACCTTGGAATCCTTCATGCCAGCCAGATGCTGGATCGCGCCTGAGATACCAACTGCAATATAAAGGTCCGGCGCGACAACTTTGCCGGTCTGGCCGACCTGCCAATCGTTTGGTGCATATCCGGCATCCACCGCCGCGCGGGATGCGCCCATGGCAGCACCGAGCTTGTCGGCGACAGGTTCGATATAAGTTTTAAAATTCTCGGCGCTCTGCATCGCGCGACCGCCCGAGATGATGATTTTGGCCGAAGTCAGTTCCGGACGGTCCGAGACCTGTAGCGCCTCTCCCTTGAATGTTGACACACTCGGATTTGAAACGGCGCCTACCGCTTCAACGGAAGCTGAGCCACCTATGCCAGTTGCTGCGAAAGAGGCGGTGCGAACCGTGATCACTTTTTTAGCGTCTGTCGATTGTACTGTCTGAATCGCATTGCCAGCATATATCGCCCGCTCGAATGTATCTGCCGATATGACTTTGATGATTTCTGAAATCTGCATCACATCGAGCAGGGCTGCAACGCGCGGCATGACATTTTTTGCAGTCGACGTTGCTGAGGCAACCAGCGAATTATAATTGCCAGCAAGCGAGACGATCAGCGCTGCCATCGGTTCTGCAAGCCCATGTGCGTAAGAAGATCCGCTTACAACAAGGACTTTTTCAACGCCCTCAAGCATGGCAGCTGCTTTTGCAACTGCGTCCACATTGTCACCCGCAATGAGAATATGAACAGGTGCACCCAGCGCACGTGCTGCAGTCAGTGCTTTTGGGGTTGCATCACCAAGCTGGCCTTTGTTAATATCTGCGAGAAGAAGCGTCGTCATCACAGCACTCCCGCTTCATTCTTGAGTTTTGAGACCAGTTCGGCAACATCCGCCACTTTCACACCAGCCTTGCGGGCAGGCGGCTCAGACGTTTTCAAAACTTTCAAACGCGGGGCAATATTGACACCAAAGTCAGCGGGTGTCTTTTCATCAATCGGTTTTTTCTTGGCCTTCATGATGTTGGGAAGCGACGCGTAACGCGGCTCGTTCAGACGCAGATCCGTCGTCACAATGGCCGGCAGCGTCAGCGACACTGTTTGTAAGCCGCCATCGACTTCGCGTGTGACATCAACCGTGCCATCGGCCAGCTCGACCTTGGAGGCAAATGTACCCTGGCCCCAGCCGAGCAGCGCTGCCAGCATTTGGCCTGTCTGGTTGCAATCATCATCAATGGCCTGCTTCCCCAAGATGACGAGACCGGGTAATTCGGCACCAACAATGCCTTTGAGAATTTTTGCGACAGCCAGCGGCTCAACCATACCGTCATGCTTCACGAGAATCCCGCGATCAGCGCCCATGGCCAGGCCCGTGCGAATGGTCTCGGCAGCTTGCGCTGGTCCAATGGAAACGACCACCACTTCTGATGCCTTGCCGGCTTCCTTCAGTCGCAAGGCCTCTTCGATGGCAATTTCATCGAAGGGGTTCATGGACATTTTCACATTGGCAAGTTCGACGCCCGATCCGTCCGATTTGACGCGGATCTTGACGTTATAATCAACCACCCGCTTCACGGGCACCAGAATCTTCATGTCGGGGCCCCCTGAGCCGGAACGGCGAGGCGCGTCAGACCCATTGGCGGAGGGGAATGCGACGCTCAAGCGAGCTTTTTTGGTAATTCCCGCCACTCTCTGAGTCAATTGATTGCTGCGCCGCCACTATTACGCACATCAGCGATTTTTCCCCGGCACCCAAAGCACGTCACCCCCGGCTTGCCGGTTGGCATAGCGCGAGGCCACGAAGAGGAAATCGGAGAGGCGGTTGATGTATTTCAGCGCTGGATCGCCCACCACCTCAACCGGCAGGGCGGCCAGTTCCACCATGAGGCGTTCAGCCCTGCGGCTGATGGTGCGCGCCAGATGCAAAGCCGCAGCTGCGGCTGACCCAGCCGGCAAGACAAAAGAGCTCAGTGGCTCCAGCTCGCTATTCATCTCATCGATTTCAGCTTCCAGCCGATCGACCTGGCTTTGGAGAATGCGCAGCGGCTCCCATGCGGGCTTTTGGCTGGTCTCGGGCGTGCAAAGATCAGCCCCCAGATCGAAAAGATCGTTTTGAACCCGTCCGAGCATGTCATCGAGCTTTGGGTCTGACGCGGATGTCGCCAGTCGCGCCATTCCGATGGCCGCATTGGTTTCGTCGACCGTGCCATAGGATTCGATCCGCAGATCATATTTTGGACGACGCTCGCCGGTGCCCAGCGCCGTCGTGCCCTGATCTCCTGTGCGGGTGTAGATGCGATTGAGAACGACCAATTTCTTATTCCTCGTCAGCTGCGCAACCAGAGCACGCCCATGATGATCAAAATGGCTACAAATTGTAGCCCGACGCGCCAGCGCATCAGAACCTGCGACAGATTGGCGCTACCGCCCCGCATCATGTTGATGAGCCCCCAGAAGAGAACCAAAGCAACGGCGAGGGTTGCGCCCAAGACAATGTAATTCGAGGTGGCGGGGGACATGAGGGCCTGCTGGTCACGGATGATCCATCGGACCTAGAGCGGCCCGCGCCATCCGGCAAGGCCATTGCGATGATTATTCAACTTAATACCGGCGCAGAAGCCGTTCCAGATAGTCGAGTTCCTCGCGGGGACGAGTTGGATCGCTGAAGCGCTTGCGCAATTCTTCCAGAACACGCTGCGCGCGTTCGGCTGCGGGCGCCCCCTGCGGATCATATCGGCTCTGTGGGTTGTAGGAGCGGTCGCGGGACTCACGGCCAAGCGGATCAGGGTTTGGACTGTTGCGGCCTTCTCGCATCGGTGCGTTGGGATCGCCCGGCCCTGGGCCCGCCTGATTCTGCCCTTCGCCTTGTTGCATCTGTTGAGCCATGGATTGCGCGCCTTTGCGCAACCCCTCCAAGGCACGAGCTTGGGCATCAACGGCTTTGTCACGGCCTTGCTGTCCTTCACCCAAACCCTTTTCCGCCTCGCGCATGGCTTCTTCGGCTTCGTCGAAACCTTCTTCGCCCTTCTGGCCGAACTGTTTCATTCGCCGTTGCAGCTCTTCGAGGCGTTGGCGCAGTGCCTCTTGGCGTTGCTGTAGATCTTGCTGGCGCTGATTTTTGTCGGCGCTGGAGCCTTGTTCACTATTCTCATTCTCGCCTTGCTGCTGACGATCACGGAATGTCTGATCGCGCAATTGCTGCTGCTCGCGCGTGAGCTTGTCGAGCTCGCTGAGCTGACGATTCATTTCGCGCGACATTTCATTTTGCTGATTGCGGCGCTTGGCACTCTGCAAATTTTCCATCATCCGCTGCAGTGAGTCGAGCATGCGCTGTGCATCCGCTGTCTCGCCATTGCTCATCATTTGTTCCATGCGATCCAGCAAAGCCTGCAGATCGCGCGGCGTGATGGTCATGGCCTGCTCATTGGGTTCAGCGGGCTTGTCGGTATTTTGCTGGTCGCGCAGCGCTTGCTCGGTCAGCTCCTGCATAAATTTGTCCAGAGCTGCACGCAGCTGGTCCATAAGCTTTTTGAGTTCTTCTGGCGTGGCACCCCGCTCCAGCGCTTCGCGCAACTGCTGCTGGGCCGCACGCAAATCCCGTTCCGCCTGCGAGAGGTCACCGTCTTCAAGACGAAGAGCCATTTCCCACATGAGATCAGCAACGCCGAGCAGGTCTACATCAGAACGTGCAAACTTCAATCGCTGTGAGATGGTGCGCAGACCAAGATAGATGTTGCTTGGAAGATCAAAGCGCTCAGGCAGATAGAGCAAAGCATCCATCGAGAGACTCACGCGACGGCGGTCATCTGGTGCAAGAACAAGATTGCGTCGTTGTTCCACCAAAGCCCGCGCCAGAGGCTTCACGAAAGTCCTCTGCGGCAGGGTGATCTCGACAGGATCACTCAAACCCTCATTGCCACCCTCATCGCGCGCAACAAGACGCATGGTGACACGCGCGCCACCCCAAGGATGTTCTGACAGATCACCAGTCGTTTCACCTTCGCCAAGTCCACCCGGTGCACCTGGAAGTGCAAGCGGCATTTTTGGCGCTTCTACGAGCGAGCGACCAGTAAGTTGCTTGCCTTGTAGAATGGGCGTTGAGAATTGTGCTTCAGCATTCAACACGCCGTAATCATCTTCGATTTTATAGGCGAGTGTCAGCGCACCCTTTGAGTCAGATTTTGGCTCACCGCGAAGTGAGATCGTTGGCGGGCGATCTGGCACAGATGTTAAATCGAAATGCGCCAGAGTGGAGTTGAATTGCTTCAGTATGAGTTGCCCATCGCCGCGCAGAATGAATCGTTGCTCGTTTTCTGTGACATTGGCTTTTGCTGGCGGCAATGCCGCACGCGTTGTGATTTTGCCGGACGAAGTTTCATCAAGCTTTTGTGCCTGCAGGCCACCATCTGCTTCAATCTTGACACCCGATCCCGCTGACGTGCGCACAATTACAGATGATCCAGCTGGTGCCTGCACTCTCATAGGGCGCTGCATCGACATTTGTTCCGCTTCTGCACCGGTCAGCAAGATCGGTGGGCGTCCGGTGTAGGCGGGCGGATCAATCCAAGCATCCAAGCGAAAGGTCAGAGCTTTTTCTGTATCACTGCGCCAATCGAAAGCGGCGAAGAGACGCTGCGTCTTGTCCGGCCCCGCAATAAAGGCGCCCGCGACCAGCAACACCAAAGCGCCCGCACGCAAGGCAAAGCGGTCATGCGTTGCCATGCGCGGTGAGGGCGGTGCCAGTTTGAGGTTTGAGAGACCGCGCGCGGCGCGTGCCAAATGGACATTCCAGAGCATGCGCGTGGCCGCATCCGCATTGTCGTTGGCAAGCTGATCTTCAAAGCTGGTCGCGGGCCGATGGGGAACACCCGAATCACTGTCGAGGCGCGCCAGACTCTCACGGCGCGTCGGCCAGCTGATCCTGACGAGGCGGAAGAGCAGGTAGCCAAAAGCGGCGATAAAGGCGGCGAGGCAAAAGATGCGGAGCCAAAGGGGACTGTGAATCCACAATCCCGCCCATGAAACGGCGAAGAAAAAGGCGAACAGAGACAGAATGGACACAAGGGCAGGCCAGGTCCGTTCCCAAGCTAGGATCAGCGCTGCCTTGCGGGTGAGCGAATCAAGCGGGCTGGGTGTTTCCCGCCCTTCGCGTGTCGCCGAGCCGATCCAAGCGCGCCAGTCCAAACCTGAACTCCTTGTCCCAATCCAAGGAAGCTAGCACGCCCGCGCTGACTTTCCAGAGTGGGACTACAAGCTTTGAGCGCGAAATTGGCTGATTTTCAGCCAATCCAGTCAGGAACATGATCAAGTCCGATCAATTCTTCAAAGCTGCCGCGTGGGCGTACAACGCCATAGCGATCACCATCAACCAGAACTTCCGGAACGAGAAGTCGGGAATTGTAGGTGCCCGCTTGTACCGCGCCGTAGGCTCCCGCCGACATAACAGCAATGAGATCGCCGGGTACGGGCGCAACCATGTCACGACCTTGGGCCAGATAATCACCTGTTTCGCAGACCGGTCCAACAATATCGGCTTTGATCGTCGGGGCACCAAGCTTGGCCTCCACGATAGGCTTCAAATCATGATGGGCTTCGTACAGTGTTGGTCTGATGAGATCATTCATGGCCGCATCGACGATAACAAACTGCTTGCCCTCGCCCAGCTTCACATAAATGACTTGCGTAACGAGAACGCCTGCATTCCCAACGAGCAAACGCCCGGGTTCGAACACCAGCTTGCAGCCAAGCGATCCAGCGTGACGGCGCACGATGTCCGCATAGCGATCGGGATGATAGCTCGTCGGATTGTCGGTCTCGCGATAAGGAATACCAAGCCCGCCGCCAAGGTCGACATGATCGATCTGATGACCATCAGCGCGCAAGAGCTGTACGAAATCTGCGAGCAGGGTGAAGGCATCGTCAAACGGCTGTAGATACGTGATTTGCGAGCCAATATGCATATCAACGCCTGATACTTGAATGCCAGGAAGCCTTGCGGCATGGGCATAAACGGCGCGCGCGCGGGAAATCGGAATACCGAATTTGTTTTCCGACTTGCCAGTCGAAATCTTAGCATGCGTCTTTGCATCTACGTCAGGATTGACGCGCAGTGAAACATGCGCCCGCATGTTGCGTGCCGCAGCAATGGCCGAAATGGCTTCAAGCTCTGGCTCGGATTCGACATTGAAGCAGAAAATTTTTGCCTCAAGCGCCAGTTCTATTTCGCGCTTCGTCTTGCCGACGCCGGAGAAGGTGATGCGACTGCCCGGAACGCCCGCGGCTATTGCCCGACGCAGCTCGCCTTCTGAGACAACATCCATGCCCGCGCCCAGCGCGGCAAATGTTTTCAACACGGCCTGATTCGAATTTGCCTTCATGGCAAAACAAACCATCGTATCCATGCCTGCGAAGGCTTGCGAAAATACTTGGTAGTGCCGCGTCAGCGTCGCGCGTGAATAGCAATAGAAAGGCGTGCCGACATCCTCAGCAATGGCGCGCAGATCCACGTTTTCGGCATGCAGGACGCCGTTGCGATATTCAAAATGGCGCATGTCGCCCTTACAGGATTTTGTCGAGGATGAAGGGTTCGCGCGGCGGCACAACCTTGATGCGACGCATCGTTGTTCCATCCACAGGGCTGCCCGCACCGGTTTCCCTTGCGGCCTCGCCGGGCAGCGGCGGGGTCGAACCGGCAGGCGGTTCCATGTCACCACGCCGGCCGCAGCTTGCCAGCGCAAGCCCAGCGAGAGCCATCAGCCCAATGACGCAGATTTTCCGAGATGTTCCAGCGCGGTTCAAAGGTCGAGCTCCTGCCTGATGTAGCCAGTATAGCGTATCGGCTGCGACTGGCGAGGGCCTATCCCCGTCAGTTGCCGGCCGAGGGCGTCATTTAGCCGCGTTTTCCTCACGCGTGATCTTTTTCAGCCAGGCACGGGCCTGAGTGCGCACATTGGCCGGAGCGGTCCCGCCGTAGCTGATGCGGCTTTTTACCGATTTTTCGACTCCTAGCACATCATGAACCTGCGCGGTGATGCGCTTATCGACCGATTGCATGTCTTCGAGCGACAGCTTTTCGAGAGCGATCTTGCGTTCGGCCGCTATAGCGACAAGACGTCCGGTCACATGATGGGCGTCACGGAACGGCATGTTGAGTGCGCGCACGAGCCAATCGGCAAGATCAGTCGCAATGGCATAGCCACTGCCTGCGGCTGCCTTCATCTTCTTCAGATCAGGCACGAGGTCGCGCACCATGCCAGTCATGGCGGCGATGCAGAGCGACAAAGATTGTAGGGCATCGAATGTGCCTTCCTTGTCTTCTTGCATATCCTTTGAATAAGCGAGTGGCAGGCCCTTCATAACAATGAGCAGGCCCGTGAGTGCGCCGATAACGCGACCAGATTTGCCGCGCACGAGTTCAGCCGCATCGGGGTTGCGCTTTTGCGGCATGATCGAGGAGCCGGTAGTGAATTTGTCCGACAGATTGGCAAAGCCAAATTGTGGCGTTGACCAAATGACGATCTCTTCCGCGAAGCGTGACAGGTGAACTGCACAAATGGCTGCGGCAGAGAGGGTTTCGAGCACAAAGTCACGATCCGACACACTGTCGAGAGAGTTGGCGGTCGGCCGATCGAAGCCAAGCGACTTGGCCACCATGTCCCGATCAATCGGGAAAGATGTTCCAGCGAGCGCGGCCGAGCCCAGCGGGCATTCGTTCAGGCGACGCCGCGCATCCGACAGGCGGCTACGATCACGTCCCAGCATTTCGACATAGGCCATGAGGTGATGACCAAAAGTCACAGGCTGGGCCGATTGCAAGTGCGTGAAGCCCGGCATGACAGAGCCCGCATGATCTAGCGCGCGTTGAGCCAGCGCCTTTTGCAACTCACGTAATTGTTGGTCCAGCGTGTCAATCGTGTCGCGGATCCAAAGGCGGAAATCGAGCGCCACCTGATCATTGCGCGAGCGCGCGGTGTGCAGGCGTCCCGCATCCTGGCCAACAATTTCAGCCAGCCGCGATTCTACGTTCATATGAATATCTTCAAGCGCCCGCGAAAAGGTGAAGGTGCCCGCCTCGATTTCACGGGCAACCTGCTCTAGACCTTTCGAGATGGCAACGGCCGCCTCGCGCTCTATGATCCCCTTTTCCGCCAACATGGCGACGTGGGCCAAAGAGCCGCGGATGTCCTGGGAAGCAAACTTGTAGTCGAAACCGATGGAGGCGTTTATTTCCTCCATGATCGCGTCGGGACCGCTGGCAAACCGGCCGCCCCACATTTTGTTGCTCATTTCGTGCCCCCAATGGCGCGCCCTGAAGAGAAGACGGCCCGCATGACTTCCGGCTCTGACCGCCCTGAGACGACCCGACACCCCTCAAAAAGCCGGTTCAGAACCTTGGCTCCGGCGGCTCTTTTCATGGCCTTGGCAGTTATAGCTCTATCTGTGGCGGTCCTATACGGGATGAGCGGCCTCCCCGGCAAGGAAACTGCCTCCTCGGGGACAAAATCATGCCTGGCGGCTGCCGCCAAACTGCCAGTCCTTGCCGCCGCTGCCCAGGGTGAGGTCGCCGCTTTCATGCCGGTCAAAACCGCCCGCCCCGCCATTGATCTCACCTTTCTGGGCCCCGAGGGCCAGCCCCGCAAGCTATCAGAGATGAAGGGTCGCGCCGTTCTGCTGAACCTCTGGGCCACCTGGTGCGTGCCCTGCCGGGAAGAAATGCCCGCTCTTGACCGCCTTCAGGCTCAGGTCGGTGGGACCAATTTTGAGGTCGTGACCCTCAATATCGACACCTCCCGCCTCGAAAGGCGGCAGCAATTTTTAGCAGAGATAGGGGTCAAAGCCCTTACTTTCTATGCTGATCCGACAGCTGACGCCTTTCAGGTGCTAAAGCGGGCGGGAAAAGTGGTCGGACTGCCGACCACCATTTTAATCGACGCGGATGGGTGCGAAATGGGCATCCTTGCAGGAGGCGCAAAATGGGATTCCGCAGACGCCCTGCGACTCGTCGTCGCTCTGCGCGGAGCGGGGACTTAGTAGCGGGCACGGTCGAAACCGTTGCGCGACTCTGGTTCTTCCATTAGTGAACCGTCAGAAACCAAAAAAGAGGGCAAATCAATGGTCGAGGCCAAAACCCGCACCGTCTCGCCCGAGGCGCGGCGGCCCTTGTCTCCCCACCTGCAGATTTATCGTCCGATGTTGACGATGATGATGTCGATCATGCACCGCATCACCGGCATAGCACTTTATGCCGGAACGCTCCTGTTAGCCGCTTGGTTGATTGCGGCGGCGACCGATGCGCGCGCTTTCGCCACCGTGTCTGACCTGCTGTCGTCAGTCCTTGGTCGCCTGATACTTCTGGGCTTCACCTGGTCGCTGTTCCATCACCTGATGGGTGGCCTTCGCCACTTCATCCAGGATACGGGCCGGGGCATGGAACATCCGGAGCGCGAATATCTCGCGCAGGCGACACTGTTCGGTGGCCTCGCGCTGACGATTGTCGTCTGGGCATTGGCCTACGCATCTCGCTGAGGAGAAGAGGAACATGTCCAACAATCCCAACTCCATGCGCACCACCGTTCGTCAGGTGCGCCATCTTGGTTCAGCCAAGTCTGGCACCCATCACGCCTGGCACATGCGTTTGACATCCTTCGCGCTGGTCCCGCTGACCATCGCTTTCGTCTGGATCGTCTTGTCGCTGGTCGGCAAGGACTACAACACGGTGCGCGCCGCACTTGGCTCGCCTATGCTTGCCATCATCATGCTGCTCTTCATCCTGACGAGCATTTACCATATGATGCTTGGCATGCAGACGATCATCGAGGACTATGTGCATGGTGAAGGCACAAAGACGCTCTCGTTGGCTCTCAACATCTTCTTTTCGTTCGCTGTTGGCTTGGCCTGCGTTTATGCAGTGCTGCGCCTGAGCTTTGTCTGACGTCTTCGAGCTTCTTCGAAAGGTCAATGGAAATGGCATCATCTAACGGCAACGCTGGTCCGGCTTATCAGATCACGGACCACACGTTCGACGTGGTTGTTGTTGGCGCTGGCGGCGCAGGTTTGCGCGCCACCGTCGGCTGCTCGCAAGCCGGTCTTCGCACCGCTTGCATTTCAAAAGTCTTCCCCACCCGTTCGCATACGGTTGCGGCGCAAGGCGGCATTTCCGCTGCGCTCGGCAATATGGGTCCGGATGATTGGCGCTGGCATATGTATGACACCGTAAAGGGGTCAGATTGGCTGGGAGACCAGGACGCGATTGAATATCTTTGCCGGAATGCGCCGGCCGCTGTTTACGAACTCGAGCATTGGGGTGTGCCCTTCTCGCGTACGGAAGAAGGCAAGATTTATCAGCGACCCTTCGGTGGCATGACGACAAATTACGGTGAAGGCCAGGCGCTGCGCACTTGCGCTGCCGCTGACCGTACTGGTCACGCGATTCTGCACACGCTTTATGGTCAGGCGCTACGCAACCAGACGGAATTCTTCATCGAATATTTCGCGATCGATCTGATCATGGATCAGGAAGGTCGTTGCCGTGGTGTCGTGTGCATGAAGATGGACGATGGTTCAATCCATCGCTTCCGTGCCCAGCAGGTTATTCTCGCCACCGGTGGTTATGGCCGCGCCTATTTCTCGGCGACTTCGGCGCATACATGCACGGGTGACGGCAATGCCATGGTGCTGCGTGCGGGTCTGCCACTGCAAGACATGGAATTCGTGCAATTCCATCCGACCGGCATTTACGGTTCAGGCTGCCTCATCACTGAAGGCGCGCGTGGCGAAGGTGGCTATGTCACCAATGCCAGCGGTGAACGCTTCATGGAGCGCTATGCACCGTCCGCCAAGGATCTCGCTTCGCGTGACGTTGTCTCGCGCGCTATGACCATTGAAATTCGCGAAGGTCGTGGCGTTGGCAAGAACGGCGATCATATCTTCCTGCATCTTGATCATCTTGATCCTGCGATGCTGCATGAACGTCTCCCCGGCATTTCGGAAAGCGCGCGCATTTTCGCGGGCGTCGATGTGACCAAGGAGCCGATCCCGGTCATCCCGACCGTCCACTACAATATGGGCGGCATTCCGACCAATTATCATGGCGAAGTGCTGACGCTGAAGAATGGCGATCCGGATACGGTTGTGCCGGGTCTGATGGCGCTGGGCGAAGCCGCTTGCGTGTCCATCCACGGCGCCAACCGTCTGGGCTCGAACTCGTTGATCGATCTTGTCGTCTTCGGTCGTGCAGCTGGTCTGCGCGCTGCCGAAATCGTCACGGCTGGCGAAAAGCAACCGGAACTGCCGAAGGATTCGGCGGAACTGTCGCTCTCGCGCCTCGACCATTATCGCAACGCCAAGGGCAACACGCCGACTGCAGCGCTGCGCGACAAGATGCAGCGTACAATGCAGAGCAATTGCGCTGTTTTCCGCACGGGCGAAATTCTCGAAGAAGGTTCAAAACTTATCCATGACGTGTGGAGCGGTGTTTCGGACATTGGCATCACCGATCGTTCGCTTGTCTGGAATTCGGATCTGCTCGAGACGCTCGAATTCGACAACCTGCTGGTTCAGGCGGTCGTCACGATGGACTCGGCGCTCAACCGCCAAGAAAGCCGTGGCGCGCATGCGCGTGAGGACTTCCCGAATCGTGACGACAAGACCTGGATGAAGCACACTCTGTCCTTCCTCGACGATGGGAAGAAGAGCGTCGACATCGATTATCGCCCCGTGCACACCTATACGATGAGCAACGAAGTTCCATACATCGAGCCGAAGGCGCGCGTTTACTAAGCGCGCTTTCCAAGCACCGAGAGAGAATCAATGGTTGAACTGGCTCTTCCGAAGAATTCGCAGCCGACACAGGGCAAGACCTGGGCAAAGCCCCAGGGCGCGACCAATTTGCGTGAATTCCGCATCTATCGCTGGAATCCCGATGATGGCGCCAATCCCCGCATCGACACTTATTACGTCGATATGGATGATTGCGGCCCGATGGTTCTGGACGCCGTCCTCTACATCAAGAACAAGATCGACCCGACGCTGACCTTCCGTCGTTCATGCCGTGAAGGCATTTGCGGTTCGTGCGCGATGAATATCGATGGCACGAACACCTTGGCCTGCACGAAGGACATGAAGGACATTTCGGGCACGGTGAAGATCTATCCGCTGCCGCATATGCCGGTGGTGAAGGATCTCGTTCCCGATCTGACGCGTTTCTATGCGCAGCATGCGTCTATTGAGCCTTGGTTGCAGACGGATACGCCCAAGCCCGAAGCTGAATGGAAGCAGTCGCCGGAAGATCGCTACAAGCTCGATGGTCTCTACGAGTGCATTCTGTGCGCTTGCTGCTCGACCTCGTGCCCGAGCTATTGGTGGAATGGTGATCGCTATCTGGGCCCCGCCGCTCTGCTGCAGGCCTATCGTTGGCTCATCGATTCACGCGATGAAGCAACAGGTGCGCGTCTCGATAATCTGGAAGACCCTTTCCGTCTTTATCGTTGCCACACGATCATGAATTGCGCCAAGGCTTGCCCGAAGGGCCTCAACCCCGCCAAGGCGATTGCCGAAATCAAGAACATGATGATCTCTCGCCAGAGCTGATTGCATGTTTTGCTGATCGCAAAAGAGCCGGCAGTTTTTTGAAACTGCCGGCTCTTTTTTGAGTGATCTAACGGGAAACCGCTTTTGTCCGCACCATCTGTCCTTGACCTCTATTACGATCTCGTCGCCTCAGGCTCGCTCGAGCGTGACGAGGCGCAGGAAGAGGCATTGGAGCAACTCGCCTCACTCGCCAATCGTCTTCATGATTACAAACTGCCAGGCAAAGCCAATCCGCTGAAGCGCATCTTCGGTGCGAAGAAGCCATCGCCGATTAAAGGCCTCTATATTTGGGGCGCGGTCGGTCGCGGCAAGACCATGATCATGGATCTTTTTTATGAAGCTGCGCCTGTTCCCCTCGTGCGCAAGCGTCGGATCCATTTTCATGGGTTCATGGCGGATGTACATTCTCGCATTCACGCCTATAGGCAGGATTTGAAAGCGGGCAAAGTCAAAGGCGAAGATCCGATCGCGCCCATCGCGTCCGACCTTGCAAAAAAATCGGCTCTTCTTTGCTTCGATGAATTCGCGGTTACTGACATTGCTGATGCCATGATCTTGGGTCGTCTCTTCACCGCACTGTTTGAATTGGGCGTTGTCGTTGTGGCCACATCCAATGTTGTGCCGGACCGTCTCTATGAAAATGGTTTGAACCGCGCGCTTTTTGTTCCTTTCATCCATTTGCTTGAAGAGCGCATGGCGGTGATCGAGCTGTGCTCACGAGCCGATTTCCGTCTCGAAAAATTATCAAACGAGCCCGTCTATCATGTGCCCAATGATGCGCAGGCCAAGCGCGCTTTGGATCGTGCGTTTAAAGCCCTCACCGGTGTCGAGCGTGGCCGTCCGAGTTTTGTGGAAGTCTTGGGTCGCAAGGTGAATGTGCCTGAGCGCGCGCATGGCGTGGCGCGCTTTCGTTTCGCAGATTTGTGCGAACTGCCTTTGGGTGCAACCGATTATCTTGAAATCGCGCGCGAGTTTCACACACTCATCATCGACGATGTTCCGGTGATGGATGAATCCAAGCGCAATGAGGCCAAGCGTTTCATCAATCTGATCGACGCGCTTTATGATCGACATGTGAAGCTGGTGGCGTCAGCCGCCGCTGAGCCAACGGGCCTTTATCGTGCCAGAAGCGGCCACGAGGCTTTCCAGTTTGATCGCACGGTGTCGCGTCTCATTGAAATGCGCTCAACTGAATATCTGGCCTTGCCACATGGGGCCTCCACGTCGGAAGGTTCTGGCAATGCCAGCGGCCTTGTCGAGACGTGAGCGTGATGCCGACAACCAGCAGCCCAACACCTCTGCCCGAATCACAGGATGCGCGCATCCTTGATTTTGCGGCCGATCATGTGCGCCGTTTCGGTGCCTCGCGGCTGCGCATTGTCGCCGTGGCGCAGGACGCGGGCATGACACATGGCAATGTCTATCGCTACTTCCCCTCAAAGGAAGCGCTCTTTGATGCGGTGACCGAACAATGGCTGAAGCCAGTTGAAGCGGCCTGCCGGATGATTGCGGATTCGCCCGATCCAGCTTTCGACAAGCTTGAGCGCATTATTGTCTCGGTGCATCGCTCGTATAGGGACAAGCTTGAGGCAGATCCCAAAATTTTCGACCTGTTCTGCCAGTCCGTGGAGGAGGGTCGCGGCGTCGTCCGCAAGCACCGCACGCGGCTGCAATCGGAAATCCAGCGCGTTCTGGATGAGGGCACGAGCGGCGCCATGTTCGAGGTCGCCGATCAGCGCAGGGCCCTGGCGCTGGTTTTCGACGCGGTCTATCGCTTCATGAGCCCCGTTTCGATCCGGCTGGACAAGGACGTGCCCCGCGGCCAGATGGATGGCCGCTGTGACCGTTGTGTCAGGCTGTGCCTCAGAATTCTGGAAAGCGGGAAAATTTGATCAATAACTGTAACAAATAACAAAAAATGTTATTTGTTACGCCTTTTTCAGCACTCTCGCCTAACGATATCCCACACCAATGTGGCTCATCTAATATACTGTTTCTAATGAATTTATTACTTTCTAGCCGCCCCTGTTGACCGCCTGTTAAGTCAACTTGCTGCAAACTTAGTCTTCCGACTGTCTTGCAACCGTCAAACGACCGAGTCAAAGAGGCGCCGGTTCTCGAAGAGCGTGCCTTCCGGGTCCGCTTGGTAAACCTATAAGGACGCAACCATGGCGCGTAACAAGATTGCATTGATCGGAGCCGGCCAGATTGGCGGCACTCTCGCTCATCTCGCTGGCCTCAAGGAACTGGGCGACATTGTCCTCTTCGACATTGCCGAAGGCACGCCCCAGGGCAAGGCGCTCGACCTCGCTGAATCAGCTCCGGTTGACGGCTTCGATGCGAAGCTCACCGGCGCAAATGATTATTCCGCAATTGCAGGCGCCGAAGTTGTCATCGTAACCGCTGGCGTGCCGCGCAAGCCCGGCATGAGCCGCGATGATTTGCTTGGCATCAATCTGAAAGTCATGGAATCGGTTGGCGCTGGCATCAAGCAGCATGCTCCGAATGCTTTCGTCATCTGCATCACCAACCCGCTTGATGCGATGGTTTGGGCTCTGCAGAAGGCTTCCGGCCTCCCCGCCAACAAGGTCGTCGGCATGGCTGGCGTTCTTGACTCGGCGCGCTTCCGCTTCTTCCTCGCTGAAGAACTCGGCGTGTCGGTGAAGGATGTTCATGCGATGACACTTGGCGGCCATGGCGATGACATGGTTCCGCTGATCCGTCATTCGACCGTTGGCGGCGTGCCGCTGCCCGAACTCGTCAAGATGGGCTGGCTCAGCCAAGAAAAGCTCGACGCGATCGTCAAGCGCACGCGCGGCGGTGGTGGTGAAATTGTCGCTCTCTTGAAGACCGGTTCGGCTTTCTATGCGCCGGCTGCTTCGGCAATTTCCATGGCTGAATCCTATCTGAAGGACATGAAGCGCATTCTCCCCTGCGCCGCCTATCTCAACGGCCAGTATGGCGTGAAGGACATGTATGTAGGCGTGCCGGTGCTGATCGGCGCCAATGGCGTCGAAAAGATCATCGAGATCGAATTCAACGACGACGAAAAGAAGATGTTTGCGACATCCGTCGAAGCCGTGAAGGGCCTCGTCGACGCTTGCAAGACTATCAATCCTGCTTTCGCGAAATAAGCGAGAACGAACATTTCGCCCGTCGGCGGTCCCAAGCCGCCGACGCCATGTCTTTAGAAGGATGTGAGCCCTTCCGATGAACATTCATGAATATCAGGCCAAGGCCATACTGAAGACCTTCGGCGTTCCGGTTTCACGCGGCGTTGCCGTTTTGAATGCCAAAGAAGCCGAAGCCGCTGCCAAAGAACTCGGTGGTCCGCTGTGGGTAGTCAAGTCGCAGATCCACGCAGGTGGCCGCGGCAAAGGCAAATTCAAAGAGCCCGAAGCTGGTGACAAGGGAGGCGTTCGCCTCGCCAAGTCGGTTGATGAAGTAAAGGCCTTCGTCAACCAGATGCTTGGCAAAACGCTGGTCACAATCCAGACGGGTCCGGCTGGAAAACAAGTCAACCGCCTCTACATCGAAGACGGATCCGACATCGAGAAGGAATTCTACCTCTCGGCGCTCGTTGATCGCGCAACGTCGCGCGTGTCATTCGTCGTGTCCACCGAAGGCGGCATGGACATTGAAGAAGTTGCGCACAACACACCTGAGAAGATCATTACCCTCTCCGTTGATCCCGCGACCGGCATCATGCCCCACCATGGCCGCACCGTGGCCAAAGCTCTGGGCCTGACCGGTGATCTGGCCAAACAGGCTGGCTCGCTTGTGGCCAAGCTCTACAAGGCCTTCGTTGAAACCGACATGGAAATGCTCGAGATCAACCCGCTGATCATCACCAAGGATCAGAACCTCAAGTGCCTCGATGCGAAGGTCTCCTTCGACTCGAACGCGCTCTATCGTCATCCCGATATCTTCGCCCTGCGCGATGAGACGGAAGAAGACGCCAAGGAAATCGAAGCCTCCAAGCATGACCTCGCCTATATCGCGCTCGACGGCACGATTGGCTGCATGGTCAATGGTGCGGGCCTCGCCATGGCGACGATGGATATCATCAAACTCTATGGTGAATTCCCGGCAAACTTCCTCGACGTTGGCGGCGGCGCTACGAAGGAGAAGGTCACAGCGGCCTTCAAGATCATCACCGCCGATCCCAATGTGAAGGGCATCCTCGTCAATATCTTCGGCGGCATCATGAAGTGTGATGTCATTGCTGAGGGCGTGATCGCGGCGGTCAAGGAAGTCGGCCTGAAAGTGCCGCTCGTTGTTCGCCTTGAAGGCACGAATGTCGAGCTTGGCAAGAAGATCATCTCCGGCTCCGGCCTCAATGTCATTCCTGCCGATGATCTGGACGATGCCGCCCAGAAGATCGTCAAGGCCGTTCGGGAGGCCAAATAATGTCCGTCCTTATTGATCGTAACACCAAAGTTATCTGCCAAGGTTTCACCGGCAAGAACGGAACGTTTCACTCCGAACAGGCGATTGCTTACGGCACGAAAATGGTCGGCGGAACATCGCCGGGCAAAGGCGGCTCGACGCATCTGGGCTTGCCCGTGTTCGACACAGTTGGCGAAGCGCGCGAAGCAACGGGCGCTGATGCATCCGTGATCTATGTGCCACCGCCGGGTGCAGCTGACGCCATCTGCGAAGCGATTGATGCGGAAATTCCCCTGATCGTTTGCATTACCGAAGGCATTCCGGTTGCGGACATGATCCGGGTCAAGCGTTCGCTCATCGGCTCCAAGTCGCGTCTCATCGGGCCAAACTGCCCGGGCGTAATGACGGCGGGTGAATGCAAGATCGGCATCATGCCGGGCAATATTTTCAAGCAGGGCTCGGTCGGTGTTGTGTCGCGTTCCGGCACGCTCACCTATGAGGCTGTGTTCCAGACATCTGTTGAAGGCCTTGGCCAGACAACGGCGGTCGGAATCGGCGGAGATCCTGTGAAGGGCACCGAATTTATCGACGTGCTCGAGATGTTTCTGGCTGATCCGAAGACCGAATCGATTGTCATGATCGGTGAAATCGGCGGTTCCGCCGAAGAAGCAGCTGCGCAATTCATCATCGACGAAGCCAAGCGTGGTCGTATGAAGCCGATGGTTGGCTTTATTGCTGGCCGCACGGCCCCTCCGGGCCGTCGTATGGGCCACGCCGGCGCCATTATCTCTGGTGGCAAGGGCGGTGCTGAAGACAAGATCGCGGCGATGGAAGCTGCGGGTATCCGCGTCTCGCCCTCCCCTGCACGACTTGGCAAGACCCTCGTTGAGGTTCTCAAAGGCAAGTGATTGCTTTTTGTCCCGCCGCTTTCGAGCGGCGGGATATTGATGATCCGCCGTAATTCCGCCGGCACATCAGCGGAAAAAGGTGCAGGAAATGCAATCGCCGGTACGGCGCCTTCTGACCCAGGTGAAGTGAAATGTCACGTCAGGCACTCAACGACGCTCTGCTCTCGACTTCTTTCCTCTACGGCGCAAATGCCGGCTACATCGAGGATCTCTACGCACGTTACGAAAAAGACCCCAACAGCGTTGATGCTGAATGGCAGGCGTTTTTTGGTGCGTTGAAAGATGATCCTGCCTCTGTTGAGAAGAGCGCGCGCGGCGCATCTTGGCAGAAACCGAATTGGCCGATCCACGCTAATGGAGAACTCGTCTCGGCACTTGATGGCAATTGGGGCACGGTCGAGAAAACAATCGGCGACAAAATTCAAAAGACGGCACAGGCTAAAGGCGCCGAAGTCTCGCCAGCTGATGTGCTGCGCGCCACGCGGGACTCCGTGCGCGCCTTGATGATGATCCGGGCGTACCGTATGCGCGGCCATCTTCATGCAAATCTCGATCCGCTTGGCCTTGAGCCACAGAAAGATCACGAAGAGCTGCATCCGGCGAGCTATGGTTTCACCGAAGCCGATTATGACCGCAAGATATTCATCGACCATGTTTTGGGTCTTGATTACGCGACCATTCCGGAAATGCTTACCATTCTGCGCCGCACCTATTGCGACACGATTGGCTTTGAATTCATGCACATGTCCGATCCTACCGAAAAGGCTTGGATGCAGGAACGCATTGAAGGGCCGGATAAGGAAATCACTTTCACCCGTGAAGGTAAGCGTGCGATCCTCTCGAAACTTGTTGAAGCGGAAGGTTTCGAAAAGTTTTGTGACCTGCGTTTCCGCGGAACCAAGCGCTTCGGCCTTGATGGCGGCGAAGCCATGGTTCCTGCTCTTGAGCAGATCATAAAGCGCGGCGGTGCATTGGGTGTGCGCGAAATCGTTTTGGGCATGGCCCATCGCGGTCGCCTCAATGTGCTCGCTCAAGTGATGGGCAAGCCGCAGCGCGCGATCTTCCATGAATTCAAGGGCGGGTCTTTCACGCCTGATGAAATCGAAGGTTCCGGCGATGTAAAGTACCATCTTGGTGCCTCGTCTGATCGTGAGTTTGATGGTAACAAGGTCCATCTTTCGCTCACCGCTAATCCCTCACATTTGGAAATTGCCGATCCCGTTGTGCTCGGCAAAGTTCGCGCCAAACAGGATCAGCTCGGGGATGTGACCGAACGCTCCAAGGTTTTGCCACTCCTCATTCATGGTGATGCAGCCTTTGCGGGCCAGGGTGTGATCGCTGAATGTTTTGGCCTCTCAGGCTTGAAGGGGCATCGCACGGGCGGTTCGATCCATTTCATCGTCAATAATCAGATCGGCTTCACGACCTATCCGCGTTACTCGCGTTCTTCGCCCTATCCATCAGATGTGGCGAAAATGATCGAAGCACCGATTTTTCATGTGAATGGTGATGATCCGGAAGCAGTTGTCTATGCGGCCAAGATTGCTATCGAGTTCCGGCAGAAATTCCATAAGCCCGTTGTCATCGACATGTTCTGCTATCGCCGTTATGGCCATAACGAGGGTGATGAGCCAGGCTTCACGCAGCCGCTCATGTACAAGAAAATCCGCAGCCACAAATCATCGGTTGAGCTTTATAGCGAAAAGCTGATTGGTCAGGCTGTGGTCACACAGGGCGAAGTCGACAAGATGATTGCCGATTGGCGCACGCGTCTTGATGCCGAGTTCGAAGCAGGGCAAGGCTATAAGCCCAACAAGGCCGATTGGCTTGATGGTCGCTGGGCGGGAATGCGGCCGGCTGGTGATTCGACGGATGATGCGCGTCGCGGACAGACCGGCGTTGCGCTCGACAAGCTGAAGGAAATCGGCACCAAGATCAGCCAGGTGCCTAATGATTTCAATCTACACAAGACAATCCAGCGTTTCATGGATGGTCGTAAAAAGATGATCGAAACAGGCCAGGAGCTCGACTGGGCGATGGGTGAAGCACTCGCCTTTGGTACGCTGGTCGATGAAGGACATCGTGTGCGCCTTTCGGGTCAGGATTCCGAACGCGGCACCTTCTCACAGCGCCATTCAGTGCTGATCGATCAGGAAAACGAGGGTCGTTACGTCCCGTTAAATAACATTCGTGATGGGCAGGGTCGCTACGAGGTCATCAATTCGATGCTTTCGGAAGAAGCCGTCCTTGGTTTTGAATATGGCTATTCGCTCACTGAGCCGAATGCACTCACTTTATGGGAAGCCCAGTTTGGCGACTTCGCCAATGGAGCTCAGGTTTTGTTCGACCAGTTCATCTCGTCGGGTGAGCGCAAGTGGCTGCGCATGTCGGGTCTCGTGTGCCTTCTGCCACATGGCTATGAAGGACAGGGCCCTGAACATTCATCGGCCCGCCTCGAGCGCTATCTGCAAATGTGCGCGGAAGACAATATGCAGGTCGCCAATTGCACGACGCCTGCAAATTACTTCCATGCGCTGCGCCGTCAGCTGAAGCGCGACATCCGCAAGCCGCTCATTCTTATGACGCCAAAATCCTTGTTGCGCCATAAGCGCGCGATTTCTCGTCTCAATGAAATGGTGCCTGGAACCTCGTTCCACCGCTTGCTTTGGGATGACGCCGAATCTCAGAAAAACGAGAATATCAAGCTGGTAAAAGACGACAAAATCCGTCGCGTCGTTTTGTGCTCGGGCAAGGTCTATTACGATCTTTATGAAGAGCGCGAGAAGCGAGGCATTGACGATGTCTATTTGCTGCGTGTCGAACAGCTCTATCCATTCCCGCTAAAGGCTCTGGTCACGGAAATGTCGCGCTTCAAGAAAGCCGATGTTGTGTGGTGCCAGGAAGAACCCAAGAATATGGGGTCTTGGACCTTCGTCGAGCCTTATCTTGAATGGGTACTCGGCCAAAGCGGCGGTAAGTCGAAGCGTGCGCGCTATGTTGGTCGCCCGGCATCAGCCGCAACCGCCACGGGCCTCATGTCGAAACATCTCGCTCAACTTCAAGCATTCCTCGATGAGGCCTTCTCGGCCTGACGATCCATCCTTTAATAAGAAGGACCGCGCTGACGCGCGGGCATGACCAACATGGCAGAAATTCGCGTTCCTACCCTCGGAGAGTCGGTGACCGAGGCCACCATCGGTCGCTGGTTCAAGAAGCCCGGCGATGTTGTGAAGGCTGACGAGCCTTTGCTCGAACTCGAGACTGACAAGGTCACGCTTGAAGTTAATGCACCGGCTGCCGGCATTCTGGCTGAAATCACTGCCAAGGATGGAGAGACAGTTGCGCCCGGCGCGCTGCTTGGCCAGATCACGGCTGGTGCCGCTGGCATTGTCGCAGCTCCTGCCGCTGCACCGGCCGTGGCTCCGGAACCTGCGGCTTTCAAGGCGGCTCCTGCTGCTGCTGGCTCTTCTATGCCTGCCGCGCCGTCTGCTGCAAAACTTGCTGCTGAAAGCGGCATCGACACCAGTGGCGTTGCCGGTTCTGGCAAGCGCGGCCAGGTGTTGAAGGGTGATGTGCTTGCAGCCATTGCAACCGGCGGTGCTGCGGCACCTGCCGCCGCGCCAATCGCCGTGCGTGCGCCGTCCGGCGCTGACGACGCCTCGCGTGAAGAGCGCGTCAAAATGACCAAGCTGCGCCAGACCATCGCGCGTCGCCTGAAGGAAGCGCAGAACACGGCAGCCATGCTGACGACGTTCAACGAAGTCGACATGACGGAAGTCATGGCGCTGCGTGCCCGTTACAAGGATATTTTTGAAAAGAAGCACGGCAACAAGCTTGGCTTCATGGGCTTCTTCGTGAAGGCCTGCGTACAGGCTCTGAAGGAACTTCCGGCTGTGAATGCCGAGATCGACGCCACGGACCTCATTTACAAAAACTATTATCACATCGGCATTGCGGTCGGCACGGAGAAGGGCCTTGTGGTTCCCGTCGTGCGTGATGCCGATCAGCTGTCGATCTCCGGCGTTGAAAAGACGATTGCCGATTTCGGCAAGCGCGCGCGTGATGGACAGCTCAAGATTGACGAAATGCAGGGCGGTACATTCACCATTACCAATGGCGGCATTTACGGCTCGCTGATGTCGACGCCGATCCTCAATGCGCCACAGTCCGGAATTCTGGGCATGCACAAGATCCAGGATCGTCCGATGGTCGTGAATGGTAAAATCGAAGTGCGTCCGATGATGTATCTCGCGCTGTCCTACGATCACCGCATTGTTGACGGCAAAGAAGCGGTGACCTTCCTGGTGCGCGTCAAGGAAGCGCTGGAAGATCCGGCCCGCCTTGTTCTCGATCTCTGATCAGATCTCATCAGGCCCGGGCAAAACCCGGGCCTTTTCCAAAACAGTCCCGCATGCGCGCGGGGGAGAATTGCAATGTCCTACGATCTCGTTGTCATCGGCACTGGCCCTGGTGGTTATGTCTGCGCCATTCGTGCGGCTCAGCTCGGCATGAAAGTGGCCGCTGTTGAGAAGCGCAAGACGCATGGTGGAACCTGCCTCAACATTGGCTGCATTCCTTCAAAGGCTTTGTTGCATGCCTCTGAAATGTTCGATCTTGCGGGTCATGACTTCGCCAATCTTGGCATTGTCGTCAGCAAGCCGAAGCTCGATTTTGCTGCCATGATGAAGCACAAGACTGACACGGTCGATGCCAACGTCAGCGGCGTGGGCTTCCTTCTCAAGAAGAACAAGGTTGAATCCTTCACCGGTCATGGCTCCATCAAGGGCGCCGGCAATGTTGACGTGAAGGGCGATGACGGCAAGGTCACCACGCTGGAGACCAAGAATATTGTCATCGCGACCGGTTCTGACATTGCGACACCTCCCGGCGTTGATGTGCAATTCGATGAAAAGATCATAATCTCCTCCACCGGCGCGCTAGCGCTTGATAAAGTTCCGGCCAAACTCATTATTGTGGGCGCTGGCGTGATTGGTCTCGAGCTGGGCTCTGTCTGGCGTCGCCTCGGCGCAGATGTGATAGTTGTCGAATATCTCGACCGCATTCTTCCTGGTATGGATGGCGAAGTTGCCAAGCAATTTCAGCGCATACTCGAGAAGCAGGGCTTTGCTTTCAATCTGTCCTCCAAGGTCAACAAGGTTGAGAAAAAGGGCAAAGGCGGCGCAGTTACATTCTCACCCGTCGCAGGCGGTGACGCCATCACGCTTGAAGGCGATGTTGTACTCGTGGCGACGGGCCGGCGTCCTTATACGGATGGGCTTGGTCTCGAAGAGAGCGGCGTTGCGATGGAGCGCGGCCGGATTGTCATCGACAATCATTTTGCCTCCAATATCGCGGGCATTTATGCCATCGGTGATGTTGTGCGCGGTCCGATGCTCGCGCATAAGGCCGAAGATGAAGGCGTGGCCGTTGCCGAAATTCTTGCCGGTCAACATGGCCATGTGAATTACGATGTCATTCCTGGCGTCGTTTACACGCAGCCCGAAGTTGCCTCAGTCGGCAAGACAGAGGAAGAACTCAAGGCCGCAGGCGTCGCATACAAGTCCGGCAAGTTCCCGTTCACCGCAAACGGGCGTGCGCGCGCCATGCGCCACACAGATGGTTTTGTGAAAGTTTTGGCGGATGCAACGACCGACCGCGTACTTGGTGTTCATATTATCGGGATGGGCGCAGGCGAGCTGATTGCTGAATGCGCTGTGCTGATGGAATTCGGCGGTTCATCCGAAGATCTGGCTCGCACGTGCCATGCTCACCCGACTATTTCGGAGGCCGTGAAAGAAGCGGCCATGGCGGTTGATAAGCGTCAAATCCACATGTGATCAAAAAGGGCCGGAGAATTCTCCGGCCCTTTTTGTTACATGATCAGATGAACGAGGGCAGGCGCGAATAGGGCAATGCTCATCAACCCGATCGACAGAACACCCAGCGTGCCCGCCGCCCACACAAGGGCTGCAATTCCGGTGATGATCATTGCCGAGCAGAGCACGATGGCGATCTGCAGCACAGCTGACGATAGCTCAAAGATTTCATTCCGCGCTTTGTAAGTGTCGCGCTTCTCTTCGGCGGCTTTCGCGCGTGCGGCCAATTCTTTGCGGCCCTCGCCCGTCTCAGGCTCCGTTTCATAGCGGTCGGCTGTGCGCTTCCAGTCATTAACGCGCTTCTGCATGACCTCACGTTGGGCGCTGTCTGTAATGGCAATAAGCTGAGCTTCAATCTGTTCGGCAGCAACCTGCACTGTTGTGCGCCGGATAGTCTTCGCTTGGAAGAAAGCCCAGAGATTGGACGCTTCGAGATTGGATGCCTGTGCTTCGCGTTCGGCATTATTACCGCCCATTTCTGAGAAGGCCAGCATCAGCGCGAGAATGGCGATGAGAAGGGCAACGCCCTTATTATTTGTCTCATGTTCGTGACCGTGACCGGACATGAATTCCCCCCTTTTTTATGCAACCGAATCGGTGACAATCGTCATCTAAGCCAGCATGTTACACAAAACAATGACAGTTGATTTTGTGAAATCTCAGCCGCGTGCGCGGGGATGGGCGCTACGCCAGGCGTCCAGCAGCCGCGCTCCGTCGACCGCGGTATAGACCTGCGTCGTCGATAGCGAGGCATGGCCCAGCAATTCCTGGATTGAGCGTAAGTCGCCGCCACGCGCTAGCAGATGGGTAGCAAAGGAATGGCGCAGAGCATGCGGGGTTGCCGTGTCTGGAAGGCCGAGTGCGCCGCGCAGGCGCTCCACTGTCAATTGGATGATTCGTGGTGAGAGCTGCCCGCCCCTGGTCCCCACAAACAAGGGGCTATCTTGCTTGAGCGTATAGGGGCAAAGCTGCAGATAGGCCTCGATGCCTCTGGCGACGGGCTCGATAACGGGCACAGATCGTGTCTTGGCTCCCTTACCGATGACCGTCAGTGAATCAAAACCTTTACTGGCATCGTGCCGCTTGAGGCCCAGCGCTTCAGAAATACGAAGACCCGCTCCGTAAAGCAGACCAATCACGGCTGCGTCTCGCGCTAAAATCCAAGGCTCGCGCCCTTCGCCAGCACGGGTTTCGACGTCGATCATGTCGAGCGCGGCCTCGGCGGGAATGGGTTTGGGCAGGCTTCGCGCGACTTTCGGGCTACGCACCGCTATAAAGGCGGCGGCCTTGCCAACCCCCTCTCGTTCAAGGTGGCGGGCAAAGGAACGAAGCGCTGCAAGGGCCCGCATAAGGGAGCGGCTTTCGATTCCCGCCGCCCGCCGCTTGGCCATAAAGGCCCGTAGGTCAGCTGGCTTGAGTTCGGCAAAAGCCGCAAGGTCTGGCCGATCGCCCAGATGCTCGGTCAAGAATAATAAAAACTGAGTAAGGTCACGTGTATAGGCATCAACGGTCAAGGGCGACGCCCGCCGTTGGGCTGTCAAATGACGGATCCAGTCCTGTGCCTGACCAGCCAAGTCGGCGGCCGCCTGCGGAAAGGCAAGGTTGCGTTCAGAATCTTTGGGGAGGACTTCAACCGACATAGGCCTATCCTCTCCCTTCAGGCTGAAGAAAGTCTTGCCTAGCGGCCAGCTTTTACCTCATCAATCGCTTTCACCAGCAATTCATCCATGATGCGGCGAATTTGGTGGTCGGACTGGCCGATCTTGGCTGCGTCCAAATCAGTCCGGATTTTCCGGAAAACATCGTTATCGCCAACCTCTTCAAGGTCTGTGCTGACGACAGCCCGGGCATAGGCCTCGGCTTCCTCACCCTGCTTCCCTAGTTTCTCGGCGGCCCAAAGGCCCAGCGACTTGTTTCGCCGGGCGAGAGCTCTGAACCGCAGCGCTTCGTCTTGGGCGAACTTATTCTCAAAAGATTCGCCACGCTTCTCGAATGAGCTCATTCTATCCCCCCAGAAAATCCGCTAATTGCGGCTCGCCTATCCACATACAGGACCCGACCGGGCTGTTCATATGAGCTATATCAAAGGGATGGCTGAGTTATGACGGCGCTATTCACAGCTGCGTCAACTCGGCGAGCATCTCGATGGGCGCCTCGCATTGTGCCTGCCAGTCAAAGGGGATAGTTTGGTTCCTGTCACGGCCGGGCTCGGAATCAGGAGCCATGGACCGGAATAGATTTCCTCAAGCCACGGTTGACCCCCATGAATCGCCGCCGTCGCATTTACGAAGGCAAGGCCAAGGTCCTCTATGAAGGCCCTGAGCCCGGAACGCTTATCCAGCATTTCAAGGACGATGCTACGGCCTTCAATGCCAAAAAACATGAAGTCATCGACGGCAAGGGTGTGCTGAACAATCGCATCTCTGAATTCGTCTTTCAGCACCTGAACGATATCGGCGTGCCTACCCATTTTATTCGTCGCCTCAACATGCGCGAGCAGTTGATCCGCGAAGTCGAAATCGTGCCGCTCGAAGTGGTGGTGCGCAATGTCGCCGCCGGATCGCTGTCGCAGCGCCTCGGCATCGAAGAAGGCACGCAGCTGCCGCGCTCGATCATCGAATTCTATTACAAGAATGATGCGCTCAACGATCCTATGGTGTCGGAAGAGCACATCACGGCTTTCGGTTGGGCAAGCCCGCAGGAAATAGACGACATCATGGCGCTTGCCATTCGCGTCAATGACTTTCTGTCCGGTCTCTTCCTCGGCGTTGGCATTCGTCTTGTCGATTTCAAGATGGAATGCGGGCGCCTCTGGGAAGGCGAAATGATGCGCATTGTTGTGGCGGATGAAATTTCGCCTGACTCATGCCGTCTGTGGGACATCAAGTCCAACGACAAGCTCGACAAGGATTTGTTCCGTCGTGATATGGGCGGCCTTGTTGAGGCCTATACAGAGGTCGCGCGTCGTCTTGGCATTATGCAGGAAAATGAGCCTCCCCGCTCTGGTGGCCCCAAGCTCGTGCAATAAGCACGCGCAAGATCCGGATCGGGGGCTTTACAGTCCCCGTCTCGTGTTATCGATTCTGATTTGAAGGCAAGCGCATGAAGGCCCGCGTCACTGTCACCCTCAAGAATGGCGTTCTCGATCCGCAAGGCAAGGCGATTGAAGGCGCGTTGAAATCTTTCGGCCTTGAAGGCGTCGATTCTGTGCGTCAGGGAAAAGTCTTCGACATTGAATTGTTGACGACTGATCGCGCAAAGGCTGAAGAGCTGCTGAAGGCAGCTTGCGAGAAGCTGCTCGCCAATACAGTCGTTGAGAATTATCGCGTCGAGATCGTCTGATCCGCAAAGGTTTGCCGCCATGAAAGCCGTTGTCGTTCTTTTCCCCGGTTCTAACCGCGAAGGCGATGCCGTGCGCGCGCTGGAAATGGCGATCGGCAAAAAGCCCCAGATTGTCTGGCATGGCGAGACAGAGTTGCCAGCTGGTACTGATCTTGTGTTGCTGCCCGGCGGCTTCAGTTATGGCGATTATCTGCGCTGCGGCGCGATTGCCGGCCGCGCCACAATCATGGATGCGGTACGCGCACATGCGGCCCGCGGTGGTCTCGTACTTGGCATCTGCAACGGCTTTCAGATTCTTTGCGAAGGCGGACTGCTGCCTGGCGTTTTGATGCGCAACAAGGATCTGCGCTTCATTTGCAAGATGCAGCATTTGCGCGTTGAGCGCGCAGATACGGCTTTCACCCGAGCCTATTCAAAAAGTCAGGTGATCAAGGTTGCGATCGCGCATGGCGAAGGCAATTACGAAGCGGACGAAGAAACCATCAAGCGCCTCGAAGGCGATGGTCGCGTAGCGTTTCGTTATTGTGATGACAAAGGTGTCGTCGGGGGCCGCGCCAACCCGAACGGCTCCACCCATGACATTGCCGGCATTTATTCAGATAAGCGCAATGTGCTTGGCATGATGCCGCACCCAGAAAACCTCATCGACCCGCTGGTTGGCGGCATTGATGGTGTGGGGCTTTTCAAGAGCCTTGTCGCAGCCTGAAGACAAAAGAGCCGGCCATCGTGTTGGCTCTTTTCGTTTGAGTGTTGACTTGCTTAGAAACGATAGGTGATGACGAACTTCGGGGCGTGCGAGTTCGCGCATTCAGATTGCCGCCTGCCACTGGCTCGCCGCTAATGGAAACCGATGCGCTGTAGCATGGGATGGCACTCAATGCGCGGAGGCAAATCATCTAGGGCGAAGGCTCTGCTAGATCGGGCGCTGGTCGGGATGTCAGCGGCCAAGGCGGGCAGGGCTGTTGAGGCTAGAACGGCCCCGAAAAAAGCTCGGGTGAGGGGGCGTAAGGAATTCCACTTCAATATGAGAAATTGTGAGGGCGGCTGCCCGCCTCAAATGAACTGTCAAACCAGCTAGGCGATTTTTGCCCATTACGGTCTACCGATATGGTTCGGGTTAAACTGCGCCTGTTGACCTTGGCAGTGGATGCATCGGCGGAACTGTCGGAAATGATTGCTTTGGGGCCGTCCGGGGGCTAATCGAAACACAGCTCCCCCCGGGCCCGATAAGGCCTGCCGCCAGAGGGCCATCACTTGAGCCAGTCGATTGAAATCACGCCCCAGCTTGTCGCCGAACATGGCCTGAAGCCAGAAGAATATGAGCGCATCCTCAAGCTGATCGGCCGCGCGCCCTCGATCACGGAGCTGGGGATTTTCTCAGCCATGTGGAACGAGCATTGTTCGTACAAATCGTCCCGCATGCATTTGCGCAAACTGCCGACCAAGGCGCCTTGGGTCATTCAAGGTCCGGGCGAGAATGCCGGTGTGATCGATATTGGCGATGGTCAGGCCTGCGTCTTCAAGATGGAGAGCCACAACCACCCGTCCTTCATTGAGCCCTATCAGGGTGCGGCGACGGGTGTGGGTGGCATTTTGCGCGATGTGTTCACCATGGGCGCGCGTCCCATTGCCTGCCTCAACCTGTTGCGCTTCGGCGCTCCGGATCATCCCAAGACCCGCCACCTTGTGTCGGGCGTGGTGGCGGGCATTGGCGGCTATGGCAATTCTTTCGGCGTGCCGACTGTCGGTGGTTCGGTGAATTTCCATACGCGCTATGATGGCAACATCCTCGTCAATGCGATGGCTGTCGGTCTCGCCAAGACAGATGAAATTTTCTACGCCAAGGCCACAGGGATTGGCCGGCCGATTGTTTATCTGGGCTCAAAGACGGGCCGTGACGGCATTCACGGCGCGACTATGGCCTCTGCCTCGTTTGAAGCGGATGCCGAAGAAAAGCGTCCGACTGTGCAAGTCGGCGATCCCTTTTCCGAAAAACTTTTGCTCGAAGCCTGTCTCGAAATCATGGCCAAGGGCTGCGTGATTGCGATTCAGGATATGGGTGCGGCGGGCCTCACGTCCTCCGCCGTTGAAATGGGCGCTAAGGGCGGCCTTGGTATTGAGCTCGATCTCGACAAGGTACCGTGCCGCGAAGAAGGCATGAGCGCTTATGAGATGATGTTGTCGGAAAGCCAGGAGCGCATGCTCATGGTGCTCGACCCGGCGAAGGAACAAGAAGCCGAAGCGATCTTCATCAAATGGGGTCTCGACTTTGCCATCATCGGCAAGACGACAGACACGAAGCGTTTTGTCATTAAGCATAGGGGCAAGATTGAAGCGGATTTGCCGATCATGGAACTCGGCGATGAAGCGCCCGTCTATGACCGTCCGCATGTGCCCACACCAAAAAAGCCCGTCATTGAGGCCTCTTTCGTGAAGCCGCCGAAATCAAATGCCGATGCGCTTGTGCATTTGCTCGGCACGCCGGACCTTTGCTCCAAGCGTTGGGTCTGGGAGCAATATGATCATCTCATTCTCGGCAATAGCGTGCAGCAGCCGGGTGGCGACGCAGGCGTGGTGCGTATTGGCAATGGCCCGAAGGGTCTCGCACTCACAACCGATGTGACGCAGCGCTATTGCGAAGCCGATCCTGTTGAAGGCGGCAAGCAGGCTGTCGCTGAAGCTTGGCGCAATATTACTGCGACAGGTGCTTTGCCTCTCGCCCTCACCGACAATCTGAATTTCGGCAATCCCGAAAAGCCCGAATATATGGGCCAGCTGGTTGGTTGCCTTGAAGGCATTGGCGATGCCGCGCGTGCGCTCGATTTCCCGATCGTGTCGGGCAATGTGTCGCTTTACAATGAAACACAAGGTCGTGGCATTTTGCCCACGCCGTCGATTGGCGGCGTTGGTGTGATCGCTGATGTGAATATGTCAGCCTCTGTTGCTTTCAAAAAAGCGGATCAGACGATCTTGCTGATTGGCGAGACCAAGGGTTGGCTTGGACAGTCGGTCTACCTGCGCGATGTTTGCGGGCGCGAAGAAGGTGCGCCACCGCCTGTCGATCTAGTGGCTGAGCGTCGCAATGGCGACTTCGTGCGCATGCTGATCACCACGCGTCGTGTCGATGCTGTGCATGATCTCTCTGATGGCGGTCTTGCTGTAGCGCTCGCTGAAATGGCGATGGCCGGCAAAATCGGTGCGAAGATCACGATGGATCTGGGCGCGCATCCGCATGCGATTTTGTTTGGTGAAGATCAGGCCCGCTATCTGCTCACCGCAAGCGCGGGCGAGGCTGACAAGATCGCAGCCGACGCTAAAGCGAAGGGCGTGCCTGTGGCGGTTATTGGTACGACTGGCGGCGAATCCCTCGAGCTTCCGGGTGAAAAGCCGGTTGGCGTGTCGGCTCTCGACATGGCCCACGAAGGCTGGCTGCCAGCCTTTATGGCCGGACAGGGTTGAGGATTTTTTGATATGGCAATGCAAGCAAAAGATATCGAGACATTGATCCGGCAAGCCTTTCCCGATGCTAGCGTGGAGATTGCCGATCTCGCGGGCGATGGCGACCATTATGCCGCCACCGTTGTGTCCTCTGCCTTCAAGGGCAAGACGCGCGTCCAGCAGCATCAAATGGTCTATGCCGCGCTGAAGGGCCGCATGGGTGGCGAGCTGCATGCACTGGCGCTGACGACAAGTGTTCCGGCCTGAGGCTAGCGTAGCGCAGGCGACACCCCTATATTTGTGGAACCGGCGGAACCTTGACCTCCGCCCCACTTGAAGGATGTGAGAGACATGACCGACGTGCAGGAGCAGATCAAAAAAGAAGTCACCGGCAATGATGTCGTGCTTTTCATGAAAGGCACGCCTGATTTTCCGATGTGCGGTTTTTCAGGTCAGGTTGTGCAGATCCTCGATCACCTTGGCATTTCCTACAAAGGCATCAACGTCCTCGAAGACGAGGGCATTCGCCAGGGCATCAAGGATTTTGCGAACTGGCCGACAATCCCGCAGCTCTATGTGAAGGGTGAATTTGTCGGCGGCTGCGATATCGTGCGCGAAATGTTCCAGGCCGGCGAGCTGGCCTCGCATTTTGCGGATAATGGCATTGCCGCTCAGCAGCCCTCCAAAGGCTAAAATTTAGCTCGCCAATCCCATCTGCTTCAAAGCCGGATGGCCTAGCAATCCGTAAGGATTGGCGAGCGTTTCCAGCAATTCGAAATGATTGTAGCCCGTGCCGATGTAAAGATCGGCGGGCTTTCCAGCGGCGATGACGGCCCCATGGAATTCGCGCGTTTGTCGCTGGAACTCAGGCGTTTCCAGCGTTCCATGCGCAAGGATCAGCGGGCAGGCCAGTTTGTCGATGTGACGGATGGCTGAAAACTCCTCTACTGTCTGATCCGTGAAAGCCACATATTGAGAGCGCTTTGAGCGGCGCACCGGCTCCAGCTCATACATGCCTGAGAACAACATTCCGCCGCGCAAAATGTGGCGCGACAGGCCGAATTGCTTTTCCCAATCTGTCGTGACGATGCATCCGCCCATATGTCCGCCCGATGAATGGCCGATCAGATGGATCCGGGCGGGGTCGGCTTCATAAGAAGTCGCATCCGTGCAGATTTGTGCCGTGGCACGACGCACCTGTTCAATCATGGGGAGAAGATCGCCTTTGCAATCCTGCACGAGATCGAAATCGAGAATGGCGCAATGGGCGCCCGCATTGACAAACAATTCGGCGAGCACGGCAAAATCGCGGGCGCGTCCGTTCTTCCAGGCGCCGCCATGTACATAGATGGCGAGGGGGCGATCTTTTCCGGCCGCACGGTATAGATCAAATGTGTGGTTTGCGCCCGAGCCATAGGCAATCACCTCAGGCTCGCCCAGTCGCTGCAACGCAATGGCGGACATCATCATGCGCCGATCATGAACTGCGCTTTGATTCGGGGCGTAAACAGATTGATCATAGGCGGCATCGAGCGCCGACTGGTCCATATCGAGCCACACTTTTGGTGCCTTCATTGCGTCTTTCATTCGATTTTCTCCGGTCTTTTGGCGATATCATGCCGTGTTCCCGCCCCCAAGGTCAAAGCAGGGTGCATCGTTGCCTTGCGCGATGGCGCCGCTTCGCCCACAATCGTCTCATGTTTGCTCTCCTCCCCCGCTTCGGCACGCTTGCGGCTTTTGTCGCCACGCTTTGTCTTGGTCTTACGGCCAGTCCGCGTCCTGCAGATGCTGCCTATGGTCGCGTGACGTTGACCGTCAACGGCGTCAAGCGCACAGCCACATTGGTTGAATTCGACAGGCTGAAAAAGCGCCGCCGTCCTGTCATAATGGTTCTTCATGGCGGGGCTGGCGGCAGCGGCGCCGGCCTGCGGGCGCGCCGTAATCTCGGTGTGGATATGGTGGCGCGAAAAATCGGGGCCATTGTTGTTTATCCGGATGCTGTTGATGGTTATTGGGGTCGTGCCAATCCGGGTGAGCCCGCGCCAGATGACGCAGGCTTCTTGCGCGCTTTGGCGACCCGTTTGATCGAACAGGGTGTTGCAAGCCATCGTCGTATTTTTGTCGCGGGTGTTTCGGGTGGTGGCATGCTGGCCATGAAAATTGCCTGCGAGCAGAGTGATCTTTTTTCAGGGGCCGGCGCCTTCGTCGCCAACATGCCGACGGATTGGGCTGCTTCTTGCCATCCGGCGCAGCCGGTTGCCTTCATGCTGATGAATGGTACAGCTGATCCGATGGTGCCTTTCAATGGCGGCATCGCTCATATGCCGGAAGGTCCGCGCGATGTTCTTTCATCGGATGCAACTTTTGCTTTGTTCAGCAAGGCCGCGCAATGTTCCGGCCAGCGCAGCGAGACAATCGGTGATCGTGATCGCAATGATGGATCACGCGTCACGATCGACTATGGGGTTGGATGCAGGGCACCGGTTGTATATGTGAAAGTCGAGGGTGGAGGGCATACAATTCCCGGACGTCGGCTCTCATCTTCGCGCGGCCTGCCTGTGGGCGCGCAGAATAACGATCTTGATGGTGCGCGTCTCATGTGGGAATTTTTGTTGAAGCGCGCGCCACAGTAATTTTCAGTGCGGTATCAGCACCCAATAATCTAGATCGAGAATGACAGCAGGATCATAAGAATCGCCATCTTTGTCGGGGAAAGAGGCGCAGGGCTTGTCTTTCGTTGCAATCGTGCGGACATGAAGCGCACCAACATCGTCGCGACCGGGAAGTTCTGCAGTGTCGAGAATTTCGCTCCACGCAAAGACAGTCATTCCAGCGAACAGAGGCGAAACGTGACGGCCGGCATTGATGGCTGCGATATGAAACGCATTGCCAAGACCATTGAAGCTTAGTGCCCGCGCCAGTGAAATCACGTGACCGCCGTAAATAAGGCGTCGCCCGAATCGTCCCTGTCCTTCGGTGAATTGGTTGAAGTGCACCTTCGCTGTGTTCTGGTAGAGGCGCGTTGCCATCATATGTTCAGCTTCCTCCACCGTCATGCCGTCGATATGATCGATGCGCTCGCCCTTTTTATAATCCGCAAAACGGTGGGGCGCACCTGACAATTCAAAATCGAATTTCTCTCGTGCGATCTTGGGACATGCCCATCCAATCTGCCCAGATGTGAGCACCTTCGGAAGATCAGGAACTTTTTCCTCTGCAATTGACGAGTTCACATCGCGTTTGCGCACCATCACCCAGCGAACATAATCTAGGACCGCCACACCTTTTTGGTTGACCCCGGTCGAGCGCACATAGACGACGCCTGTTTGCTTATTGGAGTTTTCTTTCAGCCCGATCACCTCTGAGGACGATGACAAAGTATCATCGGGAAAAACGGGCGCGAGGAAACGCAAATCTGCATAACCCAGGTTGGCAACAGCATTCAGCGAGACATCAGGCACGGTCTTGCCGAAGGCAATGTGGAAAGTGAGCAGGTCATCAATCGGACTTTTGGGGTAGCCAATGTCTCGGGCAAATTCGTCTGAAGATTGCACGGCAAATCGTGAGCCCGTCAGCGCTGTATAGAGCGCAACATCGCCTGACGTGATCGTACGTGGCGTGGCATGACACATCACTTGGCCGAGGTAAAAATCCTCAAAAAAATGTCCTTGGTTCGTCTTCTGGGCGTGGGTCATGCGTGCAAGGCTCCGCGTTACTATGTCGCCCATGCTAGAGCGAAATCATGCTGCGGCGTATCCTAGTTCTTCGCAGCAAGGAGGTCCGTAAGCTTTTGTGCGAGTATTCGACCATCGCCTTCAAGCAGAACAGACTTGCGCCGTGCCGTGTCGCCCGATAGCAGCCGTACGCTTGAGATTGGCAGACGGAGCCTTGTGGCCAGCAATTTCAGGATGGCCTTATTAGCCAAGCCCTTCTCTGGCACAGCGCGTACACGGGCCTTCAGGATGGGCAGGCCATCAGCAAGCGTCTCGATCCCGTCAATGCGATCCATGGCGGCGCGCGTCGTTAGTCGGACTTCTATCACGAGGCCTTCCGGGCGCGTCGTCCAAGGGGAATTAAAGCATGTGTGTGAGCGCAGGAAGGATCACCATCTGGATGAAATATATCGTGAAGATCACGATGATGGGTGAAAGATCTAGCCCGCCCGTGCGCGGAAGCCGCTGGCGAATGGGCATCAGCACCGGTTCCGTGACGGCTAGCAGAGAATCCCATATTGCCCGGATTGCGCGGTTGCGGATGTTGACGACATCAAACGCCACAAGCCACGACATGATGGCTGTGGCGATCAGGATCCAGATGTAAAAATCGAGCACCGTATAGATAAAACGCAGCAGGCCATCCATGGGTAGCTCCCAAAAATATTCTTCCGGTTTAGCTGTCCGGAGGCCTAGGGGCAAGCAAGTTGGTTTCACGCCGCGCGCGTTGACATCCGTCGGGGTGCTCGGTACACACCGCCTGCTTGGGGCTGTAGCTCAGTTGGGAGAGCGCGTCGTTCGCAATGACGAGGTCAGCGGTTCGATCCCGCTCAGCTCCACCAAGCCATTTTCCTTAAAAGAACAAATATCAAACTGTGGTACCGGGCTTTTCCGTCAGGTCTTGCAGGAACCGGTTTTTCTTGTCGACGAGGATCACCTTGGGCAAGATCCGGGTGTCGGTCAGCTCGAAGCCCATGATGATGATCTCTTCGCCCTCTTTGATCAGGTGAGCTGCTGCGCCATTCATGCAAATCTGGCCAGAGCCCGCTTCACCCTTGATGACATAGGTCTCGAGCCGCGCGCCCGATGTGTTGGAGACGACAAGTACTCGCTCTCCTGGCCACAGGCCCACGTATTCGATCAGGTCGGTGTCGATTGTGATCGAGCCGATATAGGCTAGGTTGGCCTCGGTGACCGTTGCATTGTGGATCTTGGATCTCAGGACCATACGCATCGAAATTCTCGTGCCCTCGCGGCTCTGTGGGGGACGCGATTGGCCCCTTTGGCCGTTCCTTTTCCACAATCGGGGCTGGGAGGCAAATAGGCCTTTCAGTCTCGAGCTGAGAACCGGTCGAAGGCATCGATTTTTCGGCAATTGATGATCTGGGTGCGGCCGTAGATTTCCTCCTGCAGGAAACGGCACTCATCGTCCTTGCGCTCATCTGGCACTTCGATGGTCCAGGCCTTGTAAGCTCCCACACCATCGGCATTCCACCTATAGCCACGTGCGCGCAGAGCATCCTTCATTTCGAAGGGCGCCTGCGAGGCCCAGATGCGCCAGCCTGGCGCGCGCGCCCGCGCCAGCAATTGTGCCATGGCGCGCTGGCCGCTTTTGGGCAAAGGTCGCGTCAGCAACTCAATGGCAGCATGGCAATCATGAACTGCGCGGTGCTTGTCGTAGAAGAAGCCCGCTGTCGCAGCGAGAAAAGCCAGCTTCAGCGTTTCAAAACCTTCAGCCTGCCAATTCACCTGCGACATGGAGCATGCCCATGGCTTGTGCGTGAAAGCTTCGCAGAACATTTCCATAAAGCGTCGGTCGAAACCGGCATTATGTGCGACAATCAGATCGGCGCTCTGAATGAAAGCTGCAACCTCAGCCATATTGATGCTCTTGCCAGCCACCATGGCATCGTCAATGCCCGTGATGGCAGTCACTTCCGGCGGAATGGGATGCGACGGTTCGCGCAATTCCTGAAAAGGCATGCCGACTTTAAAGATTCGCCCATCCTGCGCATAGGTGAAAGGCACCATTGCGAGTTCGATGATCTCACAGCGCGCAGCATCAAGGCCAGTGGTCTCGACATCAAGAAAGATCGCGGTCTTCTTAGGCTGGCCGTCATCGGCTTCATATTGCGAAGGCACGTGCAGGCGACGCAGAACGCGGTACTCGTCGCTCGCCTCAAGGCGTTCGGCAAGGGCGCACAAGTCTTGTGTGGAAGCGAGATCGAGGGCCATACCGTCCGGCGGTGCAAGACACGCAATGATTGCGCGCGATGCATGCAAGCTAACCGGAAGAGGTGGGCGCTTCTATGAAGAGGAAATATATTTCAACAGGTTCGAGGCGTTCTAAGGTTCCTCTAGTTCACTTTTTGTCCGGCAATGCGGTCGGCGAGCCGCTTCAGCAGCCAGGCTGCCGTCTGGCGCAGGGATGCGCGTTCTTCGTGGTTCAAATTCGAACTGCTGGCGATTAGGGCTGCAAGCTCTTCGCGGGTGAGCCTATGGCGTGAATGGCGCATAATGACCTCAGGCGATCTTCTGGGCGCGTAGAATGTGTCCGAACCGCCGGGCATGGCCACGTCGTTTCAATGGGCGGCGCTCATAGGGATGGAATGTCAGCAGCGCAGTGTCCTCAGCGGCGTGCAGGGCGCGGGCACTGAGAACCAGAGGGTCGGAATGGCCGCGCGAAGCCATCTGCAGGATTGTGAGGGCGATCTGGCGCAGACGTGCGTCGATGTCGGTCACACCGTCCCTGCGCAGGGATCTCTCTGCGATGCCCATCGCCCGTTGCATGACGCTTATCTCGGCAGGCCCGAAACAAGCCCTCTCCGCGATGCCCGAAAACATTGTGATCCCCTTTGAATGTTACGAGTAAATGCAAGAATTGTTCAGAATAAGAAATGTTTGCAACATAAATTTTCTACAGCCAAGTCGTAGTCAATACAAGTGTAAAGCAAAAAATACAGTCTCAGCCTGCAGTGCACTGGCATTCAAGGCACGAAACGTTATGTTGTGCCAAATGCACCAGATAGCCTGATGCAACATCTAGAAAACTTATTTATTACAGTGGGATATTGACTATCCTTCTGGCTCGAAACTGATTGGAAGGACGGCCAATTGGGAGTTCCCGCCCCAGTAATCAGCGAAACGGCTCTGCATGACTTTGTGACCCGCCTCTTCATGGCGCGGGGCATGGGGGCAGCGGATGCCGGTAAAATTGCCAGCGTCCTCGTCTGGGCCGACATGCGCGGCAGCGATACCCATGGGGTCAGCCGAATTCCCCATTATTTTGGCATGATCGACAAAGGCGCCATGAAGCCGGGTGCGGAGCCGCGCATCCAGGCTGATTTCGGTGCCATGTTTTCGGTCGATGCGCAGGGAGCTGCCGGTCCTGTGGCGATGGCAGCCGTTTTGGAGGGCGCGCAGCATCGGGCGCGCCAGTTCGGAATTGGTCTGGGTGTGATGGGTCGTGCGACACATGCCGGTGCCATCGGATTTTATGCTGAAGACGCAGCGCGCAATGGATTTGCCGCCATTGCTTTTGCAGCAGGCCCACCGCTCATGGCTTATGAGGGCGCGCGCATTGCCGGCGCATCGACAGCACCACTTGCCATTGCAGTGCCAGGTGGCCCTGAAGGTGTCGTGTTACTCGATATGGCTGCCAGTCAGGTCTCCAATGGACGATTGAAGAAAGCGCGACGCAATAATGAAACCTTGCCCGAAGGCTGGGCGCTTGATGCGGAAGGTCGTCCCGCAACGCAAGCTGCAAAAGCCGCAACCTTGTTGCCGCTAGGTGGCCCGAAAGGATCTGGGTTTGCACTTATGACGGAAATTCTGACAAGCGTGTTGGCAGGTGCGCCCCTCTTGTCACCCATGCTTGTGCAGGGCAAGAAGGGTCATGGTCAGAGTGCCACAATGATCGTCATCGACATTGCACGGCTGCGTGTCATGTCCGATTTTACAGAAGATATGAATGAGCTTGTAAGCGCGATCAAGGGTCTGCCACGTGTCGAGGGTGTGGACGAAATACGCTTGCCCGGTGAGCGCGGTGCGCGTGCGCTGAAAGCTGCTCGCACCGGCGGGATCAAGATTGGTGTTAAAGTCTGGGATGAATTGATCGAGGTTGCGCAGGCGCACGGCGTCGCGTTGCCGTGAATAAAGCGCTCCGAAAGGAGTGCAGGGTTAGGGAGAAAACGAAATGAAAAAAACTAACAGCCTGTTTGGCGCCGCCTTGATTGCAGGCATTTTTGCAAATGTGCCTGTGCAAGCGGATGCTATGAGTGATTTTTATCGTGGAAAAAATATAACATTTCTCGTTGGTTCTGATCCCGGCGGATCTTTTGGTCCCTATGCCCAGATTCTTGCCGAGCACATGCCGAAATATATTCCCGAAAAGCCAAAGTTCATCATCAAATATACGGGCGGAGAATCCGGCGGGTTGAATCTTGCCAATTCCGTGCGCGCAAATATGCCTGTCGATGGCACTACCATTGCGATGACGCAGCAGACAATTGTTCTCAACCAAGTACTTCAGCCCCAATATGCTAAATATGACGCGCGCGAATGGTTGTGGCTGGGCAATATGGCACCCGTGCGCAACATGCTGTCGATCTGGCACACGGCGAAAGCCCAAACTATTGCTGAAGCCAAGACGACCGAAGTCATTATCGGTGCCACTGGCCCAAGCTCGCCGACCTATATTGTCCCAAATCTGCTGAACAAATTTCTGGGTACGAAGTACAAGATCGTTACCGGCTACAAGGGTGCAGCTGATCTCAATCTCGCCATGCAGCGCGGCGAGATCGAGGGGCGCGGCGCATCCTGGGTGAGTGTTCAGCTCGCCATGCCCGATGCGATTGCCGATGGTCGCATCAAGCCCGTTGTCTTCGCCTCCATCACGCGTGAGCCCAGTGCCCCCGATGTGCCGACACTGGCTGAAATCATGACTGATCCGGTGCACCGTCAGGTCGCAGAATTTCTGTCAGCCGAATCAGATTTCGGACGCAGTGTCTTCATGCCGCCAGGCGTACCCGCAGACCGGGTCGCCATGATGCGCGAGGCCTTCCAGAAGACGATGAAGGATGAAGCCTTCCTGGCGGATGCCAAGCGACTCAATCTGACCATTGAGCCGATGACCCATGAGCAACTGGCCAAGATTACAGCCAAGGTCGTCAGCGCCCCCAAAGAGGTGATTGAACTGGCCAAATAAGGCCGGCCGGGCAGGAATGGGGGCTTAGTGGAGGAGTTCTCCCCCGCCGATTGCCCCTTCAGGCGGATGTGCGTTGCATCGGCTCTCGAAAAGGTGCAAACGCGGGTTGAGCTTCCTCGGTCGCCCGTTACACGGGCGGGGGCGCGACAAGTTTCAAATTCTGACGGAGATACCCAATGGCCAAGACCCCCAGCGAAAGCAAAGCCGGTGGCGCTTTCATGAAGCCCCTGCAGCCATCGAAGGAGCTGGCAGCCATTGTCGGCAACGATCCGCTGCCCCGCTCTGAAGTTGTCAGCAAGATGTGGGAATACATCAAGGGCAATTCGCTCCAGAACCCCGCCAACAAGCGCGAGATCCTGGCCGACGCCAAGCTTGAAGCCGTGTTCGGACGTAAGCAGGTCACCATGTTCGAGATGAACAAGTATATTGCTCAGCACCTGAAGAATATTTAGGCTCAAGCTTCTAGCTTTAAGGGCGCTGCCTTCACGGGTGGCGCCCTTTTTTATGGCGACCATAGGCTTGTGGTAGTTTGCGCGATGCGGGGCTAGTCCGACCTAGCCTCTGTGTTGGAATATGATCTTGCGCCAGATCCGTCTTCTCACGTGGAATGTACACCGGTGCCTTGGCATTGACGGGCGCATTTCGCCTGCGCGCATTGCTGATGTGATCGCGGCAGCTGCGCCCGATATTGTCGCGCTGCAGGAAGTCGATGTCATGCGCAAACGCACCGGGTATGTCGATCAGGCAGAAGAGATTGCGCATCGGCTCGGCATGGACTCCCATTTTCATAACAACCTGTGCGTACTCGAAGAGCAATATGGCGATGCCATCCTGACGACACTCCCGTCGCGCTTGATGCATTCCGGTCGATTACCTGCTCTGCCGGGATTGCGCAGCATCGAGCCGCGTGGTGCAGTCTGGGCGCGCATTGATTGTGGTGGCGTTATCCTCAATGTCATCAATACGCATCTGTCGCTCGTCCCGCGCGAGCGGCGCTCACAGACCGAATGCTTACTGGGGCCCGAATGGATATCACGCGAGGATTGCGAAGGTGCCATTGCTCTTGTGGGTGATTTTAATCTTGTGCCACGTTCGCATGTCTATCATCGACTGACGAAAGCGCTGAAAGATGCCCAGCGCTCGCCGGGCATTGGTCGCACACAACCCACATTCCCGTCAGGTTTTCCGGTCTTGCGCATCGACCATGTGTTCATGCGTGGTGAGGTGCAGGTCACGCACGTCGATGTCATTCGTAACCGTCTTACGCGTGTAGCGTCTGATCATTTGCCACTGGTCGTTGATTTACAAATATCGTGACCTCACAAAAAATGGCCGGGCTGATGCCCGGCCATTCTGTTTCGCGTCTCGCCTCTGTCTTAGACCGAGGGGATGAGACCTTTCAGTGCGGGGAACCATCCGCCAATATATGTCTGTGGCCATGGAATGGTCAGCAGTTGGTCGAAGAGTACATAGACGAAAATCGTCAAGATAATCGCTTGCGGAATGACCAGCGACCAACGCTCCTTGGTTTCCTCAAGGCGCATGAAGGCGACTACAAAGATAGGAACGGTTGGAATAAGACCAATCACAGCCATTGAGATCATAAAGCCTATCAGCCAGCCGAAGAACATGGCTGCGCGCCGCAAGATCGTCCACGTATCAAGGTGGTCGGTTGTTGCTTCAAGATCCATGTGAAGCTTTTGCTCGATCTGTTCCGTCATCACGCCGGCCATGCCCACGTCAGTCTGTGAGTCCGGCTTTCGGAAGAGATAGTTGAACAGACTGACTGACAAGACGACCCCGGCAACCGAGCCGACAATCATCGGCACGATCTTGGCGTGCATGTTCCAGTGCGATGCTTCCCACATCATGTAGCCAAGGACGGCGAACAAGAAGATGTAGAAGAGCTGATCAGCCTGGAAGTTTGGTTTGAAGTGGAAGCCCGTCAACATTTTGCGCAGGCCGCCGTGGATCTTGATGTCCTGAAGGAATGGACGCATCAGACCAAACAGCGCGAAAGCGAAGATGACGAGCACGATCGGGCGGGCAAACCATTCCACACCATAACGCTGGATCGAGATGAAGAGATAACGCTCAACGATCTCCCCCAGCACGCAGCCGAGCAGCAACGGAGGGCGCGGCCACTTCAGCATTTTCATCGCCCAGCCGAGCAGGCCGAAGATGAGCAGCGTGTAGAGGTCCCCCCAGTTACGTGAACCCTGGAACGCACCGATGTAAATAATTGCCAGTGTCGCGGGCAGGATCAGCGTGTAGCGCAACGTGGCCAGACGCGCGAATTGCGCGCTGAACAAGTAGCACAGGCCCGCACCCAAAACGTTGGCGAGAGCCACCGACCAGACCATTGCATAGGTCACGTCGAGGTTTTTCGTCAGCATGTCGGGTCCAGGCACCAGACCGTGGATGAGGAAGGCACCGAGCAGGATCGCCATGCCGGCGGAGCCGGGCACACCGAATGCCACGGTCGGCACAAGCGCGCCACCTTCACGCGAATTGTTTGCGCTTTCAGATGCTATTACCCCACGCACGTCACCCTTGCCGAAGGTCAGGGCAGCGCCCTTTTCCGTTTTCAGGGCGTGGCCATAAGCAAGCCAGTCAACGATGGCACCAGAAAGGCCGGGAATCGCGCCAAGCGTTGCGCCAAGCCAAGAGCAGCGTAGAACGAGCCACCAATGGGTGAAGCAATCGCGTGCGCCTTGCACCATGCCCGACGTCGATGTGGCGAGCTGTTTAGAGCCCGGTGCAATCGATTGACGGGAAATCGCAAGGTCAGCGAGTTCTGGCAGAGCGAAGAGACCGAGCACGATGGGGACAAGTGGAGCACCTTCCCAAAGGTAAAGGCTGTCGAGCGTCCAGCGCAGCGTGCCGGTCTGCGGGTCAGAGCCGACCATGGAAATCATCAGACCGATACAGCCTGCCGATAGGCCGCGCAGCGGGGCGCTACCCGATAGCACGGCCACCATAGATATGCCGAGCACGGCAAAGGCCAATAGCTCTGGAGATCCTATAAAAAGCATAACTGGTCGAAGGACCGGTAGCAGAACAGCCATCAGGGCCGCGCCGAAAATACCGCCCATCATTGAAGACATGTAAGCAGCGGACAAAGCGCGCGAGGCTTCTCCGCGCTTGGCCATAGGCAAGCCATCCAGCACGGTCGCTGCAGACCCCGCCCCTCCGGGCACACCAAAGAGAATGGCCGGGATGGGATCACCCGTGGCTGTGGTCGCGCCAAGCCCGAGAAGCAAGGCCATAGCCGCATAAGGATCCATGTTGAAAGTGAAGGGCAGCAGCAAGGCGGTGCCGGCAAGTCCACCGATTCCCGGCAGAATGCCAAGCACGAGACCCATGATGACGCCCAAGAAGAGCAACGACATCCGGAACGGGTCCATCAGCATCACAAACGCCTTGGCGGCGCTGTCGAGCATAGAGACGTCCATATTATTAACCTCTCGAAATCAAATAGCTTTTTGGACTTATTGTCCGCTTGGGCAGGCCGGCATGGCGTTGCCGAAAGTGATGGATCGAAGGGCAAAAGAGCCCCGAGCGCGGTCGCGCGGACGGTCGCCTTGCGTTCCCTCAACGGAAGGGTAGCGTTTGGCACTCCCTCCTTCTATTATTGGGATATAATCATAGCAATTTTTCGAACGAAAGTCGAAGGCCGCCAAATTTTCGTCCCAATTGGTTTCGTGAAAACTCTCGGGGGTTAGGAAAACGGGAGAATTGCTTCAGTGCAGCATAGCTGCAGCAAAAGCGCAGCATTTTTACGAGTACAAAAATAAAATGTTTAAAAACAACTATTTAACCCCAAAATAAATAACCGGAAGGCCAAATTGCTGCGGTGCACAATATTTTTATCGAGGGTATTTCTTGCAGCAAATGAGAAAATTGTTGCGCTGCAAAAAGAAACACAGTCCAAGATTTCCTGATTTGCTCACCAAATTGTGAAAATATACCATGTCTAGTTAAGCTCGGCAGCGACCTTGAAGCCAGCTTCCGTCTTGCCCTTCACCTCATCAACCGTGACGCCCGGCGCAAGCTCGATAAGCGTCATGCCGCTGCGGCCAGACTTGTCGATGCTGAAGACGGCCAGATCAGTGATGACGATATCGACGACACCCGAGCCCGTGAGGGGTAGCCCACATTTCTTGAGGAGCTTCGGGCTGCCTTTTGCAACATGCTCCATGACGACGACGACTTTCTTGACGCCTGCCACGAGGTCCATGGCGCCGCCCATGCCCTTCACCATCTTGCCGGGTATCATCCAATTGGCCAGATCGCCATTTTCCGCCACTTCCATGGCGCCCAGGATCGATAGGTCGATATGACCACCCCGGATCATTGCGAATGAATCGGCCGATGAGAAATAGCTCGTCGTCGGTAATTCGGTAATCGTCTGTTTGCCGGCATTGATGAGGTCGGCATCTTCCTCGCCCTCAAAAGGAAAGGGGCCCATGCCCAGCATGCCGTTTTCGCTTTGCAGCTGCACTTTCATTCCGGCCGGAATGTAGTTCGAGACCAAGGTCGGGATGCCGATGCCAAGGTTCACATAAAAGCCGTCACGCAATTCCTTTGCCGCGCGCGCGGCCATGTCATCACGGGTCCAAGCCATCGGAATTCTCCTCTCAGGCGCGCTTTCGGGTGGTACGCTGTTCGATGCGCTTTTCGCCACCCTGCAGGTGAATGATGCGCTGGACGAAAATGCCCGGCGTGATGATGTGATCGGGATCGATTTGGCCGGGCTGGACGAGATGCTCTACCTCCGCCACCGTCACCTTGCCGGCAGTTGCCATGATCGGATTGAAATTACGAGCCGTCTTCCGATAGACGAGGTTTCCTTCGAGGTCACCCTTCCACGCATGGACCAGGGCAAGATCCGCTACAAGGCCGCGCTCCATGACATAGGTCTCGCCATCGAATTCCTTCAGTTCCTTGCCCTCGGCAATGATCGTGCCCACGCCCGTTTTGGTGAAAAAGGCCGGAATCCCCGCACCGCCAGCCCGAATACGCTCGGCCAGTGTGCCCTGCGGGTTGAACTCAAGTTCCAACTCGCCACCCAAGAATTGCTGCGCGAAGAGCTTGTTCTCACCCACATACGAAGAAACCATCTTCTTGATCTGCTTAGTCTCCAGCAGGACGCCGAGGCCAATCCCGTCCACACCTGCATTATTGGAGATGACGGTGAGGTTTTTGGCACCTGATTCCCGGATCGCCAGAATGAGACTCTCAGGGATGCCACAGAGGCCAAAGCCTCCCGACATGATGGTCATGCCATCTTTCAAGAGGCCCGCCAGGGCCGTAGTCGCGTCAGAATATACTTTGCTCATGGCGGCCAGCGCGCCTCCCCTTGATGACTGGAAACAAAATTAAAGGGAGAGCTTCGCCGGACCAAGCTTTTTTCGCAACTGCGGGATAAATTGCGAAATTGAAGATTGGGCGGCCCCGATTGGCCAACCGCATCATCGTCCCCTATATCGGCAAAAGCGTTATTCAACATCTATTCAGCAAGGCAATCATGAACTTCGTCCGGACCTATGTGCGCGTATTAAAAGAACTTGGCAGCGAATACCGCATCGCCATCATCCTTGTTCTAGCCAATCTTGCCTTGGCCGCCGCACAATTTGCTGAGCCGGTCCTCTTTGGGCGAATCATCGACAAGCTTGCCGAGGCTCAAAAAGTGGACACCCCGCTGCGGTGGGATGCTTTGACGCCGCTTATTGCAGCATGGGTAGCCTTTGGCCTATTTACGATTGCCGCTGCTGTGTTGGTGGCGCTCCATTCCGACAAGCTGTCGCATCGCCGTCGTCTTGCCGTGATGAACGCGTATTTCGAACACGTGCTCCATCTGCCTTTGAGCTTTCACACGGCGAGTCATTCGGGCCGCTTGTTGAAAGGCATGCTCGATGGAGCCGCCGGCATGGCCTCCATCTGGCTGTCATTTTTCCGAGAGAATTGCGCATCCTTTCTGGCGCTTTTCGTCATGTTGCCCTTGTCGCTTTTTCTCAACTGGCGCTTGGCAGGCCTACTCATTGTCCTAGTCGTTTTCTTTGGCTTTCTCACGGCCTATGTTTTGCAACGCACTGAGGGCATGCAGCGCCGCGTTGAGAATTACAATACTGACCTTGCGGCACGCGCGTCCGATGTACTGGGCAATGTGCCGGTGATCCAGAGTTTTACGCGCGTGGATTCTGAGACGCGCGCGATGAAGCAAATCATCGCTGATGTGCTCAATGCCCAAATGCCGGTCCTTTCATGGTGGGCGCTGGCAGCTGTGGCTACACGCGCCTCAGCTACGCTGACAATCGTCAGCATATTTTTGCTCGGCACATGGCTGCATCTGCAAGGCTTAGCCACGATTGGCGAGATTGTGATGTTCATGAGCTTCGCGACAATGCTGATCGGGCGTCTTGAGCAGATAGTCGGTTTTGCTAATTGGAGCTTTCTGCTAGTCCCCAAACTCAACGAATTTTTTGATGTGCTTGATACTGTACCCGGCGTGAATGATCGCATTGGCGCGCAGGATGTAGGCAAGCTGCGCGGGCGTGTGACCTTCGAAAATGTCGCGTTTAGCTATGACGGACGGCGGATTGCTGTGTCGGATGTGTCTTTCGCGGTGGAGGCGGGAGAAACAATTGCGCTGGTCGGTTCAACAGGCTCGGGCAAATCGACGACGCTCAGTCTTCTGCATCGCGTGTTCGATCCGGTGCATGGCGCGGTCAAAATTGATGGAATTGATATTCGTGATATGACGCTTGTGTCACTGCGCGCCAACATCGGCGTTGTGTTTCAAGAGCCAATGCTCTTTGCCAGGTCCATTGAAGAGAACCTGCGTGTAGGCAAGCCCGATGCAACCGATGAAGAAATCAGGATCGCGCTAGAGCGTGCACAGGCAACCGAATTTGTTTCTCGTCAGAGCGACGGAATTTTGACCATGGTGGGTGAGCGTGGCCGCTCTCTGTCAGGCGGCGAGCGCCAGCGCATTTCCATTGCGCGTGCGCTCCTGAAAGATCCGCCCATCATGATTTTTGACGAAGCCACAAGCGCGCTGGATGCTACAACCGAACGGCAATTACAGATGGCGCTGGATGCAGCAACGGCCGGCCGCACAACTTTTGTCATCGCCCATCGTCTGGCGACAGTGCGCAATGCCACTCGTATTATGGTTTTCGATCAGGGACGTGTCGTCGAAAGCGGCACATTTGATGAGTTGGTGGCTCAAAACGGCCTATTTGCTGAACTGGCGCGCGCGCAATTCATGGCGGATCGCACACCCCAACCCGTTTAAGGCGTGAGTTCTTCTTCAAGGAAGGCTAGGACATCTTCGCCGCGAATATTTTTTGCTACGAAGCTTCTGCCAATGCCTTTGACCAGAATAAATGTCAGCGCACCGCGCTCAACCTTCTTGTCCTGATACATGGAACCAAGAATGGCCTTGGCGTCGTCGCTCCAGCCAGGCACGGCGCGAATCGTCGTCGGCAAACCGACAGCGACCAGATGCGCGACGGCGCGTTCCATATCCTCGCGCGGACAAATCCCCAGTCTGTGCGAGAATCGGAAAGCGCAAGCCATGCCGATGGCAACACCTTCACCATGCACCAGACGTGAACCATCAAAATGTGTGAGCGCCTCCAGTGCGTGGCCGAAGGTATGACCCAGATTGAGCAGGGCGCGGTCGCCCTGTTCAGTCTCATCGCGGATTACGACCGAAGCCTTAGAGGTGCAGCTGGTGCCAATAGCATGCACGAGCTCTTGACCCGCGCCAAAAATGCCGCGCCAATTTTTTTCAAGCCAACTAAAAAATTCAGGGCTGTCGATAAGTCCATATTTGGCGACTTCCGCATAGCCAGCGCGAAATTCGCGCGTTGGCAATGTTGCAAGCGCACCCGTGTCGGCCAAGACGAGAGATGGCTGATGAAAGGCGCCAATGAGATTTTTTCCATGTTTGGAATTAATGCCAGTCTTGCCGCCAACAGATGAATCAACTTGCGACAAAAGCGTGGTTGGAATTTGTATGAAGCGCATGCCGCGACGAACGCTCGCCGCTGCGAAACCCGCCAGATCGCCGATCACACCGCCGCCCAAAGCGATGACAAGATCGCGGCGCTCCATCCGCGCTTCGATAATTGAATCGCAAACTTGCGAAAACATTTCATAAGATTTTGAAGCTTCGCCCGGCTCGACAATGCAGCGCGTGTGGCGAATGCCCGCGCCATCGAGCCCGGCTTCAAGAGACGGCAGATGGCGCTCGGCGACATTGCGATCCGTAACGATTGTGCAGGCTGAGCCCGGAAAGAGCTTGGCGATATGTTGTCCAGCTTCTTCGATGAGATGTGGGCCGATGAGAATGTCATAGCGGCGCGCGCCTAGTTCTACGGGCACTTTCTTGATTGGCAGCGAGGCGGCCAGTTCAGAGGGTGCGTGTGCACTCACTTGCGCTTCGCTGGAATCGATCGGCAGCGAATGTTCGAGTTTAGCCAAGATATGCTCGACAACAAGATCGTGCGGACCATCACCGGAATGGATCGTATAATCTGCGAGCGCATAAACGGGATAACGCTCGTCTATCAATTTCTGCATCGTGGATTCGGGATCGTCTGTGTGCAGCAGAGGGCGGTTCGAACGCTTGCGCACGCGCCGCATTAGCACGTCATGATCGGCCTTCAGCCAGATTGATAGGCCGCTCTCTCCAATTTTGTTGCGCGTGTCATCGCGCACAAAAGCGCCGCCGCCCGTGGCGAGCACTTTTTGCCCTTCAGTAATGAGGCGCGCGATCACATGATGTTCGCGATCACGGAAGAAAGTCTCGCCATGGCGTTTGAAAATTTCGGCTATCGTCATGCGCGCCGCCGTTTCAATCGCCGCATCGGCATCGACGAAATCAAGACCGAGCCGGGCGGCAAGGCGCCGTCCGACGGAGGTTTTGCCCGAGCCCATAATGCCAACCAGCACGATGGAGCGGCCTTTGAGCCGGCGCACGAGGCTGGCGGCGCGGGCATCTCGGCGCTGGGGCACGGGGTACAGGGCCTCTGCCTGAATGGGTGGTGTCGACGTCATGCCTTCTCCTAGCATGGCGTGAACGCGGATTTAAGCTCTCCCGGTTCAGGATCGTTCTGAAAGGCCATTCCCCTTTCGTCCCGTCCTGATTCGGTCCCATCTGACCCTTGGAGTTTCGCGTGTCGACCTTTTTTAGGGATTCCCTCAGGCTCAAACTATGAACTCAGACGGCCCGTTCCTCCTCACCGATCCGCTGGCGCGGCTCTTTCTCGACATGATCGCTGCCGAGCGCGGCGCCGCGCGCAATACGCTCGACGCCTATGAGCGCGATCTGGCCGATTATTGTGATTTTCTGGAAAGGCGGGGCGAGGCGCCGATGACGGCTCTCACCCATTCCGTTCGGGCGTGGTTGGAGGATTTGGCTTTGCGCGGCTTCAAGACGACCTCGACGGCGCGTCGGCTGTCGTGCGTGCGTCAGTTTCATCGGTTTCTATATGTGGAGGGTCGCCGCCCCGAAGATCCGGCGGCAGTGATTGATGGCCCCCGCCGTGGGCGGCCCTTGCCCAAAATCCTCACCATGGCCGAGGTCGACAGGCTTCTGGCGATTGCTCGCGAGGGGATTGAGGATGCTGCGCGCCCGGTGGCCGAGCGTCTTCTGACGGCGCGCCTGACCTGCCTGCTTGAAACGCTCTACGCGACAGGATTGCGTGTTTCTGAACTGGTCGCCCTGCCGCGCAGTGCGGCGCGGACCAAAGAGCCCTTACTGACCATTAGGGGCAAAGGCGGTCGCGAGCGGCTGGTTCCGCTGACTGGCCCCGCAAGGGACGCCATGACTGTCTGGCTCGCCTTGCTCAATGAGCTACGGCCAGGGCTTGCCAATTCCCCTTGGCTTTTTCCAGCGGAAAGTCAGAGCGGGCATCTGCCCCGGCAGGTCTTTGCCCGAGAGCTTAAGATGCTGGCGGGTGCCGCGGGCTTGCGGTCGGAATTGGTGAGCCCGCATGTCCTGCGCCATGCCTTTGCCAGCCATTTGCTGCAGAACGGTGCGGATTTGCGGGTGGTTCAGGAGCTGCTCGGCCATGCCGATGTCTCGACCACGCAAATCTATACCCATGTGCTGGACGAGCGGACCAAGGCCATGGTGCGTGACCTGCATCCGCTCTCGGGCGGATGACCCCTCTTCTGCTTGACTTCGCCCACTGGAACCGACAGGTTCCGCGCTCTTCGGCACCCCTGCCGCCTTCCGGCCCCTCTGGCCCTTCAACACGCGACGAGCATGCGGTCTTATCTCGACTTCGAAAAACCTGTGGCTGAACTTGAGGCCAAGATCGACGAGCTGCGTGGATTGAACACGGATGTCTCGGGTGCGATCGGGGAAGAGTTGACCAAACTCGAGACACGCGCGGGCAAAGCGCTCGTCGATCTCTATGCCTCTCTCACGCCATGGCAGAAAACGCAGGTCGCGCGTCATCAGATGCGCCCGCATTTTGTCGACTATATCGCAGGGATGATTGAAGATTTCACGCCACTCGCCGGTGATCGTAAATTCGCTGACGATGAGGCTCTGATCGCGGGCTTTGGTCGTTTCCGTGGCCGCTCCGTCTGCATTATGGGCCAGGAAAAGGGTTCAGATACCGAAGGGCGCCTGCGCCATAATTTCGGCATGACGCGCCCCGAGGGCTATCGCAAAGCCGTGCGCCTGATGGAATTGGCCGACCGTTTCGGCCTGCCTGTGGTGTCGCTTGTCGATACAGCTGGCGCCTTTCCCGGTATTGATGCCGAAGAGCGCGGCCAGGCGGAAGCCATTGCGCGGTCCACTGAAGCCTGTCTCGCTTTGGGCGTGCCCAATGTTGCCGTGGTCGTGGGTGAAGGCGGCTCGGGCGGTGCGGTGGCCATTGCCACCTGTAACCGCGTCCTGATGCTGGAACATGCGATCTATACGGTGGCTTCGCCCGAGGCCTCGGCCTCAATTCTGTGGCGCGATTCGGGCCGCCGTCAGGATGCTGCCCAGAATATGAAGATCACGGCGCAGGATTTGCTGAGATTCGGCATTATCGACGGCATTATCCCGGAACCCGCGGGCGGCGCTCATCGTGATCCGGCCAAAATGATCAAGACCGCTGGCGACGCCATTGAAAAGGCATTGGATGCCTTCAAAGGCATGAGCGGGGATGAGATCCGCAATGCGCGGGCCGAAAAATTCCTCGCCATCGGCCGCAAGCTCTGACTTAGCCGCTTGTCAGATCGGCTCGCCGGTCCCATCTTTTCAATATGGTAACCAAGGCGTAACATAAGCCGCGTTAGGCTCTGGGAAATACTGCTTCGGCAGGTTCAGTCAGTTGCGTCTCTTCACGGCGGTCCCGATGGTAAAGTCCAGCCAGAAGTTTGCTTCTTTTGTGCGCCCCGCATCGCGTATAGCCGTGCTGGTGCTCGCCGCTGCTGTGCTGGCCGGCTGTCAGGAAACGCGCACCGGCGCAAAAGCCTATCGCCCCATTCCCTCCGACACGCTTGCCGTGATGGAAAAGAATGGAACAACGAAAAACGCACCCGTTCTGATCCGCGCTTATAAGAAGGAAGCGGAACTCGAAGTCTGGAAGATGAAGGCCAACGGTGAATACGTCCATATCAAGACGTTCCCGATGTGCCGCTGGTCTGGACAGCTTGGCCCCAAACGCCGCGAAGGCGATCGCCAAGTACCGGAAGGTTTCTACACGGTATCGCCCGGCCAGATGAATCCGAACTCGGCCTATTACCTGTCCTTCAATGTTGGCTATCCCAACACGCTTGATCGCGCCATGGGCTTCACCGGTGGCAGCATCATGGTGCATGGCGCCTGCTCGTCGGCGGGCTGCTTCTCGATGACAGACGAGCAGATCGAAGAAATTTACGCGATTGCCCGCGAAGCCTTTTCAGGTGGCCAGCGCGCCATCCAGATGCAATCCATGCCGTTTCGCATGAATCCAGAAAATCTCGCCAAACACAGGCTCGATCCGAATATGGCTTTCTGGCGCCAGCTCAAAGAAGGCATGGATCGTTTTGATGTGACCAAGCGCGAGCCACAGGTCAATTTCTGTGGACGCCGTTATGTCTTTGATGGCGCGTCCAATGGTCAGCGCTTCGATGTGAATGCCGCTTGCCCGCCATTGGCGACAGATCCGAATGTTGATGCGTTGGTTGCGCAGAAGCGTCTGGCGGATGATCAGAAAGTCGCCGAGCTCGTCAATCGCGGCGTCACACCAATCAAGCTTGTTTATAATGATGGCGGCCAGCATCCCGCCATGGCTCATGTAATGGAAGTGAGCCGCCCCGAGGCGCTCGCCGAAGCACCGCGTGAAATTTCGCTTGATGCGCAAGGTCGCCCGCTGGCGACCTTGGTTGCTAAGGCAGAAGCACCAGCACTCGTCATGGCGGCAAACTCGCCCAAGCCAGCCATGCAGCCATCCAAGCCTGTCGAAACCGCCTCGAACGATTCAGGCATGATGCAGAAATGGCTCGGCTTCTCGATCTTCGGCGACACGGCGAAAGAACCAATGGCGACGGCCATTGCCGAGCCCATGCCGCTACCCGTGCCGCGCCCGCGCGCTTTGCTGGATGGCAAGCCGCAGGCCTCCAATATGCCTGGGCACTTTGTGCACGTAGCTCAGGGTGCATCGCCGATCTTGGGTAACACTCTAACAGCGCGCAACTAAGCGTCTCTTTCAAGGTATAAATAAAAAACCCTCCGCGCTTGGAAGCCAGAAGGGTTTTTTAGTCCCGCATCAATGCGACCGACGACAAACTCAATCGCAGACCGTCACGATGCGGTAGCCTAGGAACTGGCCCCAGCGATTATAGGCCGGCTTTTCAATGTCGTAGCAGCCGCCATAGCTATAGGAGGGCGCATAAGCAGGGGCGGGTGCGTAATAGCTGCGGCGTGTGTCGGCCCGTGCGGCACTCGCGGCCAACGCACCAAGGGCCAAACCGCCGATAATGCCAGCTGCAATTGCGCCGCCGTTTCCGCCGCGGTGCCCGCCACCATGTTGGCGATGTCCGCGCCAATCAGCGGAAGCGGGGGTGGCAGAAGCGATCACGGTGGCGCCTAGAACGAGCGCAGTGATCGTGCCTGTGAGCGCCTTACGGGTCGTGATCATGATATTTCTCCTCGACGTTCCGGGGGATATTGTTTGGTTTCCCGGATGATGTAAGGAATTTAGCGCAACCTTCCTGAACAGATCATGGCTTGGTTGTTCAGCTGGCGTTCATCTTCCTATGGGCTTGCCCGCGTGAGGCATTTTATTGTTTTTCGATAGGCACTCTGTAGAATACCCAAATTCATTGCTTCGGCAGACCAATTTTTTCTCAATTTATTGCGTGACCGAATGGCCCCTCATCTTGATCAACTGAGCAAAGCTGATTTTGAATTCACAAATACTTGGTTTGTCGGCGCCCGGCCCATCTGGGCCCAAATTCTCAAAAACCTGCGTCCGCGCCGTATGCTGGAGGTCGGTTCTTATGAGGGTCAAAGCGCTTGTTTTTTGATCGAGACCATCGGCCAGATGCACGAATCTGAATTGCATTGCATCGACACTTGGCAGGGCGGGATTGAACATGGTGGCATCAACATGTCTGAGGTTGAACGCCGCTTCTTGACTAATACAGACAAAGCCATCCGCTGGACCTCTCACAAAACGACGCTGAAAGTTCACAAGGCGCGGTCCGATTTCGCCCTCGCCCAGCTTTTTGTGCAGGGCTATGAAGGGTTTTTCGATTTCATCTATATTGACGGGTCGCATCAAGCGCCCGACGTTCTCGTCGATGCGGTACTGGCCTTTCGACTGTTGCGCAAAGGCGGCATGATGGCATTCGATGATTATCTCTGGTCAGAAAATTTGCCCGGTGGACCTGATATTTTGCGTATGCCTAAAGCCGCCATTGATGCTTTCGTCAATCTCCATTTCCGCCAATTACGCGTGGTAATGGCGCCGCTCTATCAGCTCTATGTCGAGAAGCTGTAGCGGAACTTCGTTGCGCAAGGCATCCGTTTCATGTGTCCGCGCGTAACCTCGATAAAATGATAGCTCTTCTTGATCGGAGCTGCAGCAGAGGAGGATCGCATGAAACTCACGCGTCGTGCCGTGACAGCAGGGCTTGTCGTCAGTATGGGCTCCTTTCCGGGCCAAGCTCAAAGCCAGCGCCAGATCAATTTCATTGTGCCTTTTCCTCCCGGCGGCTCGGTCGATGCGCTCGCGCGCCTCATTCAAGACGGGCTTCAGCAGCGGCTCAACGCTCCCGTCATCATTGAAAATCGTCCCGGCGCGAATGGCGCGATCGGCGCTGCTGCAGTTGCGAAGGCAACGCCTGACGGCACAACATTGATGGCGACGTTTGATTCCCATTCGACCATTCCAGCTCTTCTCGAAAAGCCGCCATTGAACATCGAGACCGATCTCGTGCCCGTCATGCTGGTGGGTAAAGCGCCCTATATTGTCGCCACCAGTCCGCAAAAGCCGTTCAAGACATTTGCCGATGTGGTGAAAGCGGCCAAAGACAAGCCCGTATCTTATGGTACGTCAGGCCCCGGCAGCAGTGGGCATCTGGCTATGGTGATGCTGGGCCGCAAGGCGGGTGTGCCGCTCGATCATGTGCCCTACAAAGGTGCCGGCCCCGCGATCAATGATGCGATGGGCGGCCATGTCGATTTGATTTGCGCTTCTGTGGCCGCTCTTCTTCCGCAAATTGAAGCGGGCACTTTGCGTTGCATCATGCAGATGGGCCCTGAGCGCTTGAAGGCTCTACCCGATGCGCAGACGACAAAGGAAGCGGGTTTCCCCGATTTTCTGGCTGAAGCCTGGTGGGGCATTTTTGCGCCCAAGGGCACGCCGGATCCGATTGTCAAACAGACCTATGACGCTTTGCGCGATGTGATCAATTCACCCGTTGTCAGTCAGCGTTTGCGCGAAACACAACAGATGCAATTGCTGCTCGCAGGCCCGCAGGAATTCGCCACTTTCTTTGCCAAAGAAGTGATCGAATGGGGCAAGGTCGTGCGCGATAATAATATCAAGGGCGGCTAGGCCGCCGCCCTTTACGCCAGCACGCCGTGGCAATGCTTGTATTTTTTGCCTGAGCCGCAGGGGCAAGCCTCATTGCGGCTGACACGGCCCCAGCCGGCGGGATCGTTCGGATCGCGCGGCGGCGTGTCGTTCTGTGCCACAGGATAGGCTGAGAGTTGTTCGGCAGGTACCGAGAGACCTTGTCGGCCTGCGCCTTGTTCATCCTGCGCTTGAGCGGGCTGCTCGAAGGCAACTTCAACACGCATCAATTGCTGCGTCGTCATTTCATGCCAGCGGTTGATGAGGCCGTTGAACAATTCAAATGCTTCCGACTTGTATTCATTTAGCGGATCGCGCTGCGCATAGCCGCGCCAGCCGATCACCTGACGCAGATGGTCGAGCATGATGAGATGTTCGCGCCAGAAATGGTCGAGCACCTGCAGACAGATTTGCTTTTCGACATACCGCATCACGTCGGGCGTGTTGCGCTCCGTGCGCTCGGCATAGGCTTCATCAGCTGCCTTGTGCAGACGGTCCGCAATTTCTTCTGACCCGATGCCTTCTTCTTTTGCCCAATCGGCGATGGGAAGATCAAGATTGACGAGCTTGCGTACCTCTTCGGCCAAATCTGTCACAGCCCAGGTTTCCGGATAGGAATCTGCAGGCATGTGGAGCTCGACCAGATCGTCAATTGCATTGGCGCGCATATTGCCGATGGTTTCTTCCAGCGAATCCTGCGCCATCATTTCGCGGCGCTGCTCGAAAACGACCTTGCGCTGGTCGTTCATCACGTTGTCGTATTTCAGAATGTTTTTGCGCGTGTCGAAATTTCGCGCTTCCACCTTCTGCTGCGCTTTTTCAAGCGCTTTGTTGATCCAGGGATGGACGATGGCTTCGTCTTCCTTGAGACCCAGCTTCACCAGCATCGAATCCATACGATCCGAGCCGAAGATGCGCATCAGATCATCTTGCAGCGACAGGAAGAATTTGGAGCGGCCCGGATCGCCCTGACGACCGCCGCGACCACGCAGCTGGTTGTCGATGCGGCGGCTTTCATGGCGCTCTGTGCCGATGATGTAGAGGCCACCAGCAGCCAGCGCCATATCTTTGAACTTGGCAATTTCAGAACGAATCTCGGCTTCTTTGGTGACGCGCGCTTCGTCTTCCAGCGTGCCGCATTCCTGTGCGACGCGCATGTCGACGTTGCCGCCGAGCTGAATATCCGTACCGCGGCCCGCCATATTGGTGGCGACCGTAATGGCGCCCGGCACGCCGGCCTCAGCCACAATATAGGCTTCCTGTTCATGGAAGCGGGCATTGAGAACGGCGAAGAGCTTTGAGGGCTTTCCTGAGCGCGCAGCGACATAGAGATTTTGCAGGGCTTGCGGCTTTGCGAAATCGATTTGCTTGTAGCCCTTCGAGATCAGAAATTCAGCCAGCTGCTCCGACTTTTCAATCGAGGTTGTGCCAACGAGCATCGGCTGCATCTTCTGGCTAGCCGTCTCGATCTCATGCACGATGGCTTTCAGCTTCTCGCCATGTGAGCGATAGACCTCGTCATCTTCATCAAGGCGCTGCACGGGGCGGTTGGTAGGAATTTCGACGACATCGAGATTGTAGATCTCGGCAAATTCGTCGGCCTCGGTTGAAGCCGTTCCGGTCATGCCGGCGAGCTTCTTGTAGAGGCGAAAATAATTCTGAAAGGTGATTGAGGCCAGCGTTACATTTTCAGGCTGAACCTGAGCATTTTCTTTTGCTTCGATCGCTTGGTGCAGTCCTTCCGAATAACGGCGTCCCGGCATCATGCGGCCGGTGAATTCATCAATGATGACGACTTCATTGTTGCGGACAATATAATCCTTGTCGCGCTGGAAGAGTTTGTGCGCCTTCAAAGCCTGCTGCACGTGGTGGACGATGGTCACATTGGCCGCGTCATAGAGCGACCCCTCTTCCATCAAACCGCTCTCCTGAAGCAGCTCTTCGATATGCTCGTTGCCCGCTTCGGTCAGATTGACCGTACGCTGCTTTTCATCGAGCTCGAAATCACCATCGATCAGTTTTGGAATGATCTTGTCGATGCTGTTGTAGAGTTCGGACTTGTCATCCGACGGCCCGGAAATGATCAGCGGTGTGCGCGCTTCATCGACGAGGATCGAATCCACTTCGTCGACAATGGCGAAAGCATGCCCGCGCTGCACCATCTGCCCGAGCTCATATTTCATATTGTCGCGCAGATAGTCGAAGCCAAACTCGTTATTCGTGCCGTAGGTGATGTCGCAGGCATAGGCCTCGCGGCGCTGCTCGTCATCGAGCCCGTGCACGATGATGCCGACGGAGAGGCCCAGAAATTTGTAAACGCGGCCCATCCATTCGGCGTCGCGACGAGCCAGATAATCATTCACCGTGACAACATGTACGCCATTGCCGGCCAGTGCGTTGAGATATGTGGCGAGCGTGGCAACGAGCGTCTTGCCCTCGCCTGTGCGCATTTCGGCGATCGCGCCTTCATGAAGCACCATGCCGCCCAGCATCTGCACATCGAAATGGCGCTGTCCCAAAACGCGCCGCGCGGCTTCACGCACAGTTGCAAAAGCGGGCACAAGAATGTCGTCGAGTGTTTTGCCTGCGGCGAGTTCGGCGCGGAACGCTTCCGTGCGCGCGCGTAGCTCGTCGTCGGTCAGTTTCTGGATGTCGTCTTCGATTGCAGCAATGGCCTGAACCTTCGGCGCATAGGTTTTGAGCCGGCGGTCATTGGCCGAGCCAAAAATCTTTTTCGCAATAGCACCGAACATCCAAAGACCTTTCTGCACCAGGAGGGCCTATCGGCCTTCTCGGTGGCTGCCGAACCAAGTGACCCGGCATCGGGCCCTGACGGGCCGAAACGCGCCAAACCACCTGATTTTCCGGGCTTTCGAGACCGGCTTTTTGTCAGGCGCAAGGGCGGGAAATGACTGCGCGAGAGATAAGAGCGCCCCCCCGCCTTGTCAATGTAACGGCGGCTGTATGAGGCCTCTTGTCGCGCACAGAGCCCCATCCTTTTGCCTTGCCTCGGGGGCCTGTTTCGACCAATTTACCGCCGCAACTCGCGGGGATGTCCCGCCTACGGAGATCTTTATGACATATTCCCCGCGCGGCGCGCTTGGCGCAGCTCTTCTGTCCGCCTTGCTCGCGCTGGCCCCCGCCGCCCAGGCCAAAGTGCTCGCCAAGGTCAATGGTGCCGAGATCACGGATGACGATGTGAAGGTCGCCATTGAGGATATGGGGGCCGCACTCGCTCAGGTCCCGCCCATGGATCAAGAGGCCTATGTCCTTGAATTCCTTATTGATATGAAAATTTCGGCGCGTCAGGCCGAGGCTGAAAAGCTAGGTGAAGGCGCCGATTTTGTCCGCCGCCTCGCCTATCAACGCGATAAGGCGCTGATGAATGGCCTTTATGAGAAGATCGGCCGTGACGCCTCGACAGATGCCGAGCTGCGTCGGGTCTATGATGAAGTGGCGGGCCAGCAAAAGGCCGAGGTTGAGGCTAAAGCCCGTCACATTCTTTTGGCGAGCGAAGATGAAGCCAAGGGCGTGCTGCGTCGCCTGAAGGCGGGTGAGGATTTTGCCAAGGTCGCCGACGAAGTGTCGAAGGATCCCGGCTCCAAGGGCGGGGATCTCGGCTGGTTCACAGCCGAACGCATGGTGCCGGAATTTTCTAATGCCGCGTTCAAGCTGGAGAAGGGTCAGGTTTCCGATCCGGTGAAGAGCCAGTTCGGTTGGCATGTCATCAAGCTTGAGGACAAGCGCAGCAAATCTTTCCCGCCCTTCGAGACGGTCAAGGAACAGGTGAAGGCCTATGTCGCCCAAAAAGCGCAGGATGACCGTATCTTGAAGCTGCGTGAGGGCGCCAAGATCGATAAGCCAGAAGCAGCAGCCGTGCTTCCGCCCAAGACCGCCACGCCGGCGAAATAAGCCTGACGCTTAAAAACACCTGAAAACCTCGCCGGCGTCTGCCAGTGAGGTTTTTTTGTCATGAAGCTTTGCTTAGTCTGCGCCCGACTTTCATTTCAAGATTTCAGGATGCCCCATGGCCAAAGCCTCACCGATTTCCCCGCTCGCGCCCAAGACCTACGCAGATTGTCCGCCGATTGAAGGTGTGCGCTTTGCCACCGCCGAAGCGGGGATTCGTTACAAGGGCCGCACCGATGTCATGCTGGCATTGCTCGATAAGGGCACACAGGTGGCGGGTGTCTTCACCAAGTCGAAGTGCCCGTCTGCGCCGGTTGATTGGTGCCGTTCGAAATTAAAAGGCGGCAAGGCGCGCGCACTCGTTGTCAATTCCGGCAATGCCAATGCTTTCACCGGCAAGAATGGCGTGGCCTCCACCAAGCTCACCGCGCAAATTGCCTCCAAGGCTACGGGTGCTACAGCCAATGAAATCTTTCTTGCCTCCACGGGTGTGATAGGCGAACCGTTGGATGCGACGAAATTCGAAGGTGTGCTTGATAAGCTCGTGAGCAATGCGATGCCTGAGGGCATCCTCGAAGCCGCGCGCGCCATTATGACAACCGATACATTTCCGAAGGTCGCCACAGCGACCTGCGAAATTGGCGGTGTTTCAGTGACCATCAATGGTATGGCAAAAGGCGCGGGCATGATCGCGCCTGATATGGCGACCATGCTGTCTTTTGTCTTCACTGATGCGCCCATTGCCGCCAGTGCACTTCAGACACTTCTGTCGAAATCGGTTGCCGGCTCGTTCAATTCGATCACGGTCGACAGCGATACATCGACTTCTGACACGCTGATGGTGTTCGCAACTGGCGCTGCGGGCAAGCGTGGCTGCCCCAAAATTGCAACTGCAACGGATCGTCGTTTAGCTGCTTTCAAGAAAGCGCTAGATTCCATTCTGCTCGATCTCGCCCATCAAGTGGTGCGCGATGGTGAGGGCTGCCGCAAATTTGTAGAAATTTGCGTCGAAGGGGCTGCCAGCCCGGCGGCGGCGAAAAAGATCGGCCTGTCGATTGCCAATTCACCGTTGGTGAAGACGGCGATTGCTGGTGAAGATGCCAATTGGGGTCGTGTAGTGGCAGCTGTCGGCAAGGCTGGCGAAAAGGCTGATCGCGACAAGCTCGCTATTTGGTTTGGCGATTTCCGCGTCGCCAACAAGGGCCTGCGCGATCTCTCTTATGACGAGGCGAAAGTCTCCGCCTATATGAAAGGCGAGAAGATCGACATGCGCGTCAATGTCGGCGTCGGCAAGAGTTCCTGGACCGTATGGACCTGCGATCTCACCAAGGAATATGTCGCCATCAATGGTGATTATCGCTCGTAACCACGATGTCATTGCGAGCCTCAGCAAAGCAATCCAGAGGCGTCACGCGCTGCTTCTGGATTGCCGCATCGCCTTCGGCCCCTTGCAATGATCAGCTAGAGAAACGACTGCGGATCGACATCCACTTGCGTGCGAATGCCGCCGCGATCAGGTGGTGCAAAGGCGAGCAGGGCGCGCAAAAAGCCCTGCAAATCTGCGCTGCGTGGTGCTTTCACCAGTAAGCGGAAGCGATGGCGTCCGCGTACAACGGCAATGGGTGCTTCAGCGGGCCCAAGCAGTACGACATCCTCATCTTGCGCAAAAGCGCCAGGTGCACACATGTGCCATTTCTCGCTGTTGGGCATGGCATGGGCGGCACGCACCAAGGCACGCGCGTGACTTTCAGCAGACGGTCGATCATTGCCGGAAATGATGATCGCAGCCAATCGCCCGAAAGGTGGCAGGCCTGCATTGCGCCGCTGCTGTGTTTCTTCTTCGTAAAATCGCTCCGCATCACCTGAAAGCAGTGCGCGGATGACGGGATGGTCAGGCTGATAGGTTTGCAACATGCCACGTCCCGGCTTGTCAAAACGCCCGGCACGCCCCGTCACCTGCTGCAGCAATTGAAACGTGCGCTCGGCTGCACGCGGATCACCGTTCGATAGGCCAACGTCAGCGTCGACCACACCCACCAGTGTCATCAGCGGAAAATTATGTCCTTTGGCCACCAGTTGCGTGCCGATGACAATATCGCAGGCGCCATTAGCTACCTGTTCCAATTCGCTGCGCATGCGCTCCGTGCCGCCCGGAAAATCTGACGAGAGCGTGAGCACGCGCGCGTCAGGAAAAAGCTCGGCTGCTTCTTCCGCCAGACGCTCCACGCCTGGACCGCATGCTGTGAGCGAATCCATACTCTCGCACTTCGGACAAGCCTCAGGACGACGCTCGATATGTCCGCAATGGTGGCACACAAGCGCTTTGCGAAAACGATGTTCCACCAGCCAGGCGGTGCAATCCGGGCATTGAAAACGGTGGCCGCAATCGCGGCACAAAGTGAGGGGTGCATAGCCCCGTCGATTGAGAAAGAGTAAAGCCTGCTCGCCGCGTGCAACCGTCTCTTTCACCGCATCCACCAGATGCGGCGCAATCCATTTGCCGCGGGTGGGGGCATTGGTGCGCAGGTCGATGCAGCTGATGTCGGGCATGGAACGCCCGCCGAAGCGCGATTCTAGCTTCAGATATTTGTAGCGTCCCTGTTGCGCATTGACGCGTGTTTCGATCGAGGGTGTAGCTGAGGCTAAAATGACGGCAGCTTTTTCTATACGTCCGCGCACAACCGCCATGTCGCGCGCATGATAGGAGACACCATCATCCTGCTTGTAGGCGGCTTCATGTTCTTCATCGACGATGATCGCGCCCAGATTTTCAAAGGGCAGGAATAAAGCGGAGCGCGCACCTGCAACCACGCGCACGCTGCCATCCGAGACGCCCGTCCAGATGCGCGAGCGCTTGCGCGACGCCACGCCCGAATGCCATTCGGCAGGGCGCACACCAAAGCGTGCCGCGAAGCGATCAAGGAATTGTGCGGTGAGTGCAATTTCCGGCATGAGAATCAGTGCTTGCCGCCCGCCTTCCAGCGCGGCGGCGACAGCTTCGAAATAGACTTCCGTCTTGCCCGAGCCCGTGACGCCCTCCAGCAGAGTGACGGAAAAGGCCTTCGTTGCCACGCTCGTGCGCAACTCCTCAGCGGCGGCGCGCTGATTATCTTCCAGCGAAACGGTCGCGTGTTGCGAATTGGGCAAGAGCGCGACGGGTTCGGGCGGCAGGGACAGGGCTTCGAGCGCGCCCTCGTCAATCAGCGTGTCTATCACACTCACCGAGCAGCCCGCGAGTTGTGCCAGAGCTGATTTCGATCGCGCAAAACCATCTTCAGCCGCTTGGATGACGCGTATGCGTGCAGGCGTCATGCGTTCAGGCCGCGCGTCTGTCAGGCGCACACCGATGCGGATGGGCTCGGGTCCTGCAGCATCCGGCGCGCGAATCCCCATGCGCAGAACCATGCCGCGGGGTGCCAGCGTCCAATGGGCGACCCAATCGACGAATTGTCGCAACGGTTCGCGCAGGCGTGGCAGATCGCGCTTGTCGATGATGGATTTCAGATTGCCGCCACCCGCCTCGCGCAGCGACCAGACAACACCGGTCACTTCACGCGTGCCCAGCGGCACGGTGACAAAATCGCCGGGGGCAAGATCGAGCCCGGCGGGGATTTTGTAGGAATAGGCAATATCGACCGCGACGGGCGTGAGCACGTCGGCGACCCATGCGCCTTTTTGCACAGCGTCCGTCATCGCCGCAGGACTAGCAGAAAAAGCCCTGCGGCGGCGAGGATTACTTGAGGCTGAGGATTTGATTCACCTTCGCCAATTGGACGGGTGTCACATCTGCGACCACGGCCAGCGTGCGCTTGCGTGTCTTTTCGGCATCCTCAAAGTCGATATAGCGCTGCGTGCGTTCGCCCTCGGCTACAACGTCTGGGTCCGTGAGCGCCTTGCGCACGGCATCCTGCATGAATTTAAGGCGCGATGCGCTCATGTTCGGCGGCACAACGAGAATGCGGCCGAGATCCTCGATATTGGCGCGGAAGTCAAACAGCCAGGCCTGCTCGGCATCAAGTTTGACGGCTTCGAAAATCGTTGGTGTATCGGGGAAAAAGCGTGAACGTTTGCGTGCCATTGAGGCAACGGCACGATTCTGCCCCGACTTGACGTAATTATTAGCGGATGTGTCGGAGACATAGATCGAATCCATCTCGTCCTTGGTCACAGCCAGCGCCGCCTGATTGGATCCGCCATAGCCCATGACGACCTTGCATTTCATCTTCAAGGCTTCGCAAGTGAAAGCGGCGCCATCAGCAAGCCCGTCAATGGGGCCAGTGGCCGACCACATAATCTCGCGGTTCAAGGCCAGTGCATCTTGTGGTGTTTTGATCGGGGATTTGGGCGAGACCAGCCAGACCCAGGGCGAAGCCGAGACTGTGCCCAGATGTCCAAGCTTGGCCAAGTCATAGCGCACGCCGGGAGAGTTCATGATTTGCGAGAGCGCAGCGCCCGCTCCATTCACGATCATCGTATGCAGACCGTCGGGCGGTGCGACGCTGGTGGCGTTCAGGGCCGTAACGCCACCGGCGCCCGGTTGGTTTTCAACAATGATATTGGCGCCGAGGTGCTTGCTGATATGGGGGCCGATCATGCGCGCATAAACGTCATAGCCGCCGCCTGGCCCATAACCTACGGTCATGCGCACCGTCTTGCCTTTAAAGAAAGCGGCTTCCGCTTCAGGCGTTTGCGCTTGCGCTCCAGCGGTTGAGATCGCGGCCGTGAGAATGGTGGCACTGACAAGTCGCGCCCATGAAAGCAGCATCATATCCTCCCGATTTATTTTTATACTCTCAAGATAGTGGCAAACCGTGCGTTACGACAAGGCCTCTAGCGCGGAAATGAGACCCGCCAAATCAGCGGTAGGCGCGATGGCCATGAGGCCGGCACCTTCAAGCTCGCGGCCAGCCCGCGTCGAGATCGCGATTTGTGCGGGCTTCAAGGCTTCCGCTTCCAATCCGGCTTGGCGCGCGAGGCTTCGATAGAGCGCGGCACTGCGGGTTGAGAAATGCAGGACCGCATCGATCTCGCCTGAAACAAGCACGCGGCGCGCGCACTCTGGTAGTTCCGTCGCGTTGCGTGTTTCGTAAACAATCCATGGCGTGACGGCATGGCCGTTTTCTGTGAGATTGGCTTCAAGCTCTGGGCGTCGCTCACGCCCAGCAAAATAGAGAAAATGTTCGCCACCTGGGCCTATTCTTCGAGCCAGCGTTTCGCCATCACTCGCGACATGTGCTAGCGTGAAGCCATTGCGTTTTGCAGCCTCGGCGGTGCGTTCACCAACGACATTTAGGGGAAGCCTGATAGGCGCTGTTATCTCGCCATCAAAAGCATGTGTGCTTGTCGCGAGTAGCGCGGTAAACTGACCATTTGGCTTTTGAATTCCCGTCGCGACAATCTCAAACAGCGGTGCGATGAGTGCGTGATGTCCACGCGCAGCAAGGGCTTCCGCACTTTTACGCGCATCCGCCTCTGGTCGTGTGAGGAGGATGCGCATGGATTAATGGGTAAGAATATCAGCCGGCGCGCGTGCAAGAAGGTCTTGCCCCGCCTGCACACCAAGACGTTGCGCATCGGCGATATCACCTTCGATCTGCGTCGCGTAATATTCTGATCCATCCGTGCGCAAAATGAGTCCGCGGAAAGAAATATGATGATCCTTTACACGCGCAAGGCCTGCAATCGGCGTGCGGCAAGAGCCATCTAGCACGCGCAAGAACGCGCGCTCCAGCGTCAGCGCAAAGCCGGTGGCGGGATCAAGAATGGCGCCGAGCTTGACGCGCGTCTCGTGATCATCGCTGCGCACCGTAATGCCAATCGCGCCTTGGCCGACGGCTGGCAGGAAGGTCTCGTCATCAAGAATTTCGCTGACATGCTGGGTGAGGTTCAACCGCTTCAATCCGGCAAGCGCCAGAAGCGTCGCGTCACATTCGCCGCTTTGCAGTTTGGCCAGGCGCGTTTGCACATTGCCGCGCAACAGGCCGACCCGCAGATCAGGCCGCAATTTACGCACCAGCGCCTGGCGGCGCAGCGACGCCGTGCCGACAAGCGCACCGGCGGGCAGGTCCATCAGGCTTTTGGCGCGCAACGAAATGAAGGCATCGCGCACATCTTCGCGCGGCAGGAAGCCACCGACTTCGAGTCCATCTGGCAGGACGGTCGGGAGGTCTTTTGAGGAATGGACGGCGATATCGACTGCGCCTTCGAGCTGGGCGATATCGATTTCCTTGGTGAAGAGCCCTTTGCCCCCCGCCTCTGACAGGGGCCGGTCGAGAATCTGGTCGCCCGAGACTTTGATGACAACAATCTCGATGCGCTCCTCGGGAATGCCGTGGGCTTGGGCGAGACGGTGCCGTGTCTCATGAGCCTGAGCCATGGCGAGCGGGCTGCCCCGCGTGCCGATTCTCATCCAGACCTGACTCATAGACCGCCTCTAAAAGTTGCAACTCTTTCGGGCCGGACTATAGGGTGTCGCGCCGGGGCGCGAAAGGGCGGCCCTTCCAGATTAAGCGGGCCAATGCGCGTCCTTGGAATTGAAACCACCTGTGACGAGACCGCCGCAGCGGTCGTCAGCCTGTCGAGCCGGGGCTGTGGCGATATTCTCTCCAACGAAGTGATGAGCCAGATCGCCGAACACGCGGCCTATGGCGGCGTCGTGCCGGAGATTGCTGCGCGCGCCCATGTTGAGGTGCTCGACAGATTGGTGGAGAGGGCACTGGCCGGCGCGGGCTGCACCCTGAAGAATATTGATGGCATCGCCGCCGCGGCCGGTCCGGGGCTGATTGGCGGGGTCATCGTCGGGCTTACTTTTGGCAAGGCGCTAGCGCTGGCCGCCGACAAGCCTTTCATTGCGGTCAATCATCTGGAAGCCCATGCGCTCACCGCCCGGCTGACCGATGGAATCGAATTCCCCTATTTGCTGCTGCTGGTTTCTGGTGGGCATACACAACTCATCGCCGTGCGCGGTGTTGGTGATTACAAAAGGCTCGGCACGACGATTGATGATGCGATGGGCGAGGCTTTTGACAAGGTCGCAAAAATGCTGGGCCTTCCCTATCCGGGCGGACCGCAGGTCGAAATGGCAGCGATGGGTGGCGATCCGCAACGGTTTCCTTTTCCCCGTCCAATGTTGCGCAGGCCGGGGGCTGATTTTTCACTTTCGGGTTTGAAGACAGCGGTGCGTTTGGAGGCTGAGCGTATCGCGCCTTTGCGCCCGAGCGATATTCCCGATCTATGTGCATCTTTTCAGGCCGCTGTTGTCGATGTCATCATTGACCGTATTCGCAATGCACTGCGCGCTTTCCGCGTCGATAATGGTGATCCATCGGCCTTGGTGGTTGCAGGCGGCGTGGCCGCCAATGGTGCCATTCGCCGCGCTTTGACGCGCTTTTGCGGTGAGGGGGGCTTGGGTCTAGTTCTTCCTCCGCCCGCTCTTTGCACGGACAATGGCGCGATGATCGCGTGGGCAGGGCTTGAGCGGTTGCGGCGTGGCTGGACGGATGGATTGGACTTCGCTGCGCGTCCGCGCTGGCCGCTCGATGCTGACGCCGAGCGTGTGCATAATGGCAAGGCGTGACGGACATGCTCGATAAAATTTCCAAAATCGCCGTTCTTGGCGCTGGTGCCTGGGGCACTGCGCTGGCCAATGCAGCAGCCAGACCGGGCCGCGAAATCGTGCTCTGGGCGCGAGATGAGAGCCATGTGGCCGAACTTGCCAAAAGCCACGAGAACAAGCGGCGTCTGCCGGGCATTAAATTGGCAGAAGCCATTGTACCGCAATCTAATCTTGCAACTATTGCAGAGGCTGATCTTGTTTTGTGCGTGGTGCCCGCGCAGGCTTTGCGCGAAATGGCGATGCAATTGAGGGGCATCATCCGGGCTGATGCGCCTCTGGTCGTGTGCGCGAAAGGCATGGAACGAGGAACAAATCTTTTACTCACCGATGTGGTCGCACAAAGCCTGCCCGGGCAGCCGGTGGCTGTTTTGTCGGGACCAAGCTTCGCCGATGATGTGGCGCGTGGTCTGCCCACAGCCGTTACAATTGCCGCACATGATGAAGCTCTTGCGCGCGCTTTGGCATCCGCGCTCGGCACACCGACATTGCGCCTTTATCATTCAACAGACGTGCTGGGTGTTGAAATTGGTGGCGCGACGAAAAATGTTTTGGCGATTGCTTGCGGTATGGCGTCTGGGCGCGGCTTGGGCGCAAGTGCGGGTGCAGCGCTGATCGCGCGTGGTTTTGCTGAACTCACGCGTTTTGCCACATCGCGTGGCGCGCGGCCCGAAACATTGATGGGACTTTCGGGCCTGGGCGATCTCGTGCTCACTTGCTCATCTACGCAATCGCGCAATTTTTCTTTTGGTCTCGCGCTGGGGCGTGGCGAGGCTACACCCGTCAAATTAGCGGAAGGCGCCTTGACTGCGCCTGTCTTGCTGGACATGGCGAAGACAAGTGGTGTCGACATGCCGATTGCGCGCGCGGTGGCAGAGATCCTTGGCGGTCACCTCACCGTAGATGAAGCCATCGGCATTTTATTGACCCGTCCGCAAAAGGCGGAAGGCTAGACTTCTAAGAAGGGCATGTCATGGCGCATTGGCTGGTGAAGAGCGAACCTTTTAAATGGTCGTGGGACGATCAGGTGAAGGCAGGAGCTAAGGGCACACATTGGAACGGTGTGCGCAATCACTTAGCTAAAAATCACCTCATCGCGATGAAGAAAGGCGATCATGCTTTTTTCTATCATTCGAATGAGGGCAAAGAGATTGTTGGCGTCGTCGAAGTGATCAAGGAACATTACCCTGATCCCGAAGATGAAAGCGGCAAATTTGTCATGGTCGATTTCAAGGCGGTGAAGCCGCTGAAAGTGCCTGTGACCTTGGCGCATGTGAAAGCCACGGCTGCTCTGGCCAAAATGTCGCTGGTTACATCCATGCGACTGTCGGTTCAGCCAGTGACGGACGCAGAATGGAAACTCGTTTGTAAAATGGGCGGCGTTTAAGTTCGTTATTGCGAGCAAAGCGAAGCAATCCAGAAAAGCCTCACGTGTGACATCTGGATTGCCGCGTCGCCTTCGGTTCCTCGCAATGACGGCGTGAGTTAACCCACAATATCAATCAGCGCAGGAATCAGCGGCTCATCGGCTGGCGGCATGGGGTATTGTCGCAGGTCTCGCGGGCGCACCCATTTCAATGCCTGATTTTCGCGAGATAACACGAGTCCTTCCCATCTGCGGCAAATATAGAGCGGCATTAGCAGATGAAAATCGGGATAAGCGTAGCTGGCAAAGGTCAGCGGCGCGAGGCAGGCCTCTTTCACGCTGATGCCCAATTCCTCATGCAATTCGCGAATCAGTGCCTCTTCTGGCCGCTCGGCAGGATCGATCTTGCCGCCGGGAAATTCCCAAAGGCCCGCCAGTGCCTTGCCCTCGGGGCGCTGGGCAATCAGCACGCGATTGTCCGAATCAACGAGTGCGGCAGCGACGACAAGGAGCAGTTTCAAGAGCAAACTCGCGGTAGGAAAGGCGGTTCACCTTCCGCTAGACGGTCGAGATCAGCCACGCAAGCCTTGGGGTTTTATGTGCGACGCAATAAAAAGGGGCCGGCGAGCTGATTCCCGCCCATTTTGGGCAGGTTGTCAGGCTGTGGATAGCCTCTTTAGCAGCGGGCGGTCACACGGAAATCATCGAAAAGCTTGGCCTTGAAAGGGCCCGCTGCGGTTGCGCGCTCCGTGCCCTTGTGTTACCTCACCGGCGTCTTCGGGGCGCCCTAAAGCTGCCCCGTTCCCTGACAAGCTCGTTGCAGGTGGTTCCGCGGCCTTAGTCACGATCCGGACCCTTGTGGCAAGTGTGCCTGACGCCAGCTCCAGAAGGCTTTTTGCGTGGCTAAAGAGGAAACTATTGTGACCGGAATGGCGGGACGCTATGCCTCCGCTCTTTTCGCTTTGGCGCAGGAGCAAGGTGCGACCGTTCAGGTTGCCGCTGACCTGAGCCGTTTCTCTGGCCTGATGGCCGAGAGCGCTGATTTGACTAATCTTGTCCGCAGCCCGGTGTTTACCGCTGAGGAACAGGTCAGGGCGCTTGGCGCCCTTCTCGACAAGGTTGGTATTACAGGGCTGACCGCGAAATTCCTGAAGCTCGTCGCCACCAAGCGGCGTCTTTTTGCTGTTTCCCAGATGACCGCCGATTTTGGCAAGCTGCATGACGCCGCCCGCGGCGTCTCGCGCGCCGAAGTGACGGTCGCTGAACCCCTCTCGCCCGCCATGCTCGACCAGTTGCGCAAAGCGCTGGCTGAAGTGTCCGGGTCGTCTACCGTCGATGTGAACGTCAAGGTTGATCCGGCGATCATCGGCGGCCTCATCGTCAAGCTCGGGTCTCGCATGGTCGATGGCTCGCTCAAGACCAAACTCAATTCGATTCGCACACGCATGAAAGAGGTCGGCTGATGGATATCCGCGCCGCTGAAATTTCCGCGATTCTCAAGAATGAAATCGCGAACTTCGGTAACGAAGCACAAGTCACCGAGGTGGGCCAAGTGCTCTCCGTCGGCGACGGTATTGCCCGCGTCTATGGCCTCGACAATGTCCAGGCCGGTGAAATGGTCGAATTCGAGAACGGCGTGCGCGGCATGGCCCTCAATCTCGAAACCGACAATGTCGGTGTCGTCATCTTCGGTGCTGACCGTGAGCTGAAAGAAGGACAGACGGTCAAGCGCACGGGCGCCATCGTGGACGTGCCCGTCGGCAAGGAATTACTGGGTCGCGTCGTTGACGCGCTCGGCAATCCGATTGATGGCAAGGGCCCGATCAAGGCTTCCAAGCGTTCGCGCGTGGACGTCAAGGCGCCCGGCATTATTCCCCGCAAGTCGGTGCATGAGCCGATGGCGACCGGTCTCAAGTCGGTTGACGCGCTCATCCCCGTTGGTCGCGGCCAACGCGAATTGATCATCGGTGACCGCCAGACCGGTAAGACCGCAATCGCGCTCGACACGATCCTCAATCAGAAGTCGATCAATTCCGGCGATGACGAGAAGCAGAAGCTGTACTGCGTCTATGTCGCAATCGGCCAGAAGCGCTCGACTGTTGCCCAGTTCGTGAAGGTGCTCGAAGAGCGCGGCGCGATGGAATATTCGATCGTTGTCGCGGCCACCGCGTCCGATCCGGCACCAATGCAGTTCCTGGCACCCTTCTCCGGTTGCGCGATGGGTGAATATTTCCGTGACAACGGCATGCATGCCGTCATCATCTATGACGATCTGTCCAAGCAGGCCGTTGCTTACCGCCAGATGTCGCTGTTGCTGCGCCGTCCGCCGGGCCGCGAAGCTTATCCGGGCGACGTGTTCTACTTGCACTCTCGTTTGCTCGAGCGCGCCGCCAAGATGGGCGATGCGGCTGGCAATGGTTCATTGACGGCTCTGCCGATCATTGAAACGCAGGCCAACGACGTGTCGGCTTATATCCCCACCAACGTGATTTCGATCACTGACGGCCAGATCTTCCTTGAAACGGATCTCTTCTATCAGGGCATCCGTCCGGCGGTGAACGTCGGTCTTTCCGTTTCGCGCGTCGGTTCCGCCGCGCAGACCAAGGCGACCAAGAAAGTTGCCGGCAAGATCAAGGGCGAACTCGCGCAGTACCGCGAAATGGCGGCCTTCGCGCAGTTTGGTTCCGATCTTGACGCAGTGACGCAGCGCTTGCTCAACCGCGGCGCACGCCTCACTGAACTCCTGAAGCAACCGCAATTCGCTCCGCTGAAGATGGAAGAGCAGACCTGCGTGATTTACGCGGGCGTCAACGGCTATCTCGATGGCATTGCGGTCAATCGCGTGCGGGCCTTCGAAGATGGTTTGCTCTCGCTTCTTCGCACCAAGCACACCGACATTCTCGAATCGATCCGCACCACAAAGGATCTGACAGACGAGACGGCCGGCAAGCTGAAAGCGACCGTCGACGCTTACACAAAGAGCTTCGCGTAATTAAATTCATGGCCCCCGTGCGTTGTGTGCGGGGGTTGTCCTGATCCTGATTGAAGCGGATAGAACATGCCTTCATTGAAGGACCTTCGTAATCGCATCGCCTCCGTCAAGGCGACACAGAAGATCACCAAAGCCATGCAAATGGTGGCGGCGGCTAAACTGCGTCGTGCTCAGATGGCAGCCGAAGCTGCACGCCCCTACGCCGAGCGCATGGAAGCGGTGCTCGCCAATCTCGCGGGTAATATTTCCCCGGGTTCAGGTCCGGCCCTGCTTTCTGGCAATGGCAATGACAAGGTGCATCTTCTCGTCGTGTGCACGGCGGAACGTGGCCTTTGCGGCGCATTCAACTCTTCCATCGTGAGGCTCGCCCGTGAGCGTGCCAATGCGCTGCTTGCGCAGGGCAAGACGATCAAGATCATCTGCGTTGGCAAAAAGGGCCATGACCAGCTCCGACGCCAGTATGACAAGCAGATCATCGAGCTGATCGAATTGCGTTCGGTCAAGCAGATGGCCTTTACTGATGCACATCCGATTGCCCGTAAAATCATTGGCCTCTTTGAAAAAGGCGAGTTTGACGTTTGCACGCTGTTCTTCGCGCGCTTCCGTTCTGTGATTTTGCAGATTCCGACAGCTCGGCAGCTGATCCCGGCGCAATTTGAAACGGCGGTTGAGACCACAGGTCCGCAGGCGGCTTATGAATATGAACCGAGCGAAGCTAGCATCCTTGATGCTCTGCTTCCGCGCAACATCGCGATCCAGGTGTTCCGTGCGTTGCTTGAAAATGCGGCCTCTGAACAGGGCGCCCGCATGAGCTCGATGGACAGCGCAACGCGTAATGCCGGCGACATGATCAAGAAGCAGACGATTACGTACAACCGTTCTCGTCAGGCCATGATCACAAAAGAACTTATCGAAATCATCTCGGGCGCCGAAGCGCTCTGAATCTAGAATCAGTGAGGACGAACCATGGCAACCTCTAAGCCCACAGGGCGCATTACGCAGGTCATCGGCGCCGTCGTTGACGTCAAGTTCGACGGCCACTTGCCGCAGATCCTGAACGCTCTTGAGACCTCGAACAATGGCGCCCGCCTTGTTCTCGAAGTCGCGCAGCATCTGGGTGAAAATTCCGTGCGCTGCATTTCGATGGACACATCAGAAGGTCTCGTGCGTGGTCAGCCAGTCACCGACATGGGCGCGCCGATTTCGGTGCCGGTCGGTGAAGGCACGCTTGGCCGCATTATGAACGTCATAGGTGAGCCGGTTGATGAAGCTGGTCCGATCCCGAACGAAGGCTTGCGCTCGATCCATCAGGATGCGCCTGCTTACGCCGACCAATCGACGGAAGGCCAGATTCTCGAAACAGGCATCAAGGTCGTTGACCTTTTGGCACCTTACGCCAAGGGCGGTAAGATCGGCCTGTTCGGCGGCGCGGGCGTGGGCAAGACCGTGCTCATCATGGAACTCATCAACAACGTCGCCAAGGCGCACGGTGGTTATTCCGTGTTCGCGGGTGTTGGCGAGCGTACACGTGAGGGCAACGATCTCTATCATGAAATGATCGAGTCCAACGTGAACCTCGACCCGAAGGAACATGGCGGCTCGACGAAGGGCTCCAAATGCGCCCTCGTGTACGGCCAGATGAACGAGCCTCCGGGTGCGCGCGCGCGTGTGGCGCTCACAGGTCTAACGGTCGCTGAACATTTCCGCGATCAGGGCCAGGACGTGCTCTTCTTTGTCGACAATATCTTCCGCTTCACGCAGGCGGGTTCGGAAGTGTCTGCGCTTCTGGGTCGCATCCCGTCGGCCGTGGGTTATCAGCCCACACTGGCCACCGACATGGGCCTGCTGCAGGAACGCATCACTACGACAACCAAGGGTTCCATCACCTCGGTGCAGGCGATTTACGTGCCCGCCGACGACTTGACCGATCCGGCGCCTGCGACCTCCTTCGCGCATCTTGATGCGACCACCGTGCTGTCGCGTTCGATCGCTGAAAAGGGCATTTATCCGGCGGTGGACCCGCTCGACTCAACCTCGCGCATGCTCTCGCCCCTGATCGTGGGTGACGAGCATTATGGCGTGGCCCGTCAGGTCCAGCAGACGCTACAGCGCTACAAGTCGCTGCAGGATATCATCGCCATTCTGGGCATGGACGAATTGTCTGAAGAGGACAAGTTGACGGTCGCACGCGCACGTAAGATCGAGCGCTTCCTTTCGCAGCCGTTCCACGTGGCCGAAATCTTCACCGGCTCGCCGGGCAAGCTCGTCTCGCTCGCCGACACGATCAAGGGCTTCAAGGGTCTGGTCGAAGGCAAGTATGATCACCTGCCGGAAGCCGCCTTCTACATGGTCGGCACGATTGAAGAAGCCATGGAAAAGGCCCAGCGCCTCGCGGCCGAAGCCGCCTAAGTTTCGAAAAATCCGGAGCGCGGCACGATCGCGCTCCGGCTGAAGGCCCCTGTTGGAGAATAAGGTTATGGCCGCTTTTCATTTCGAGCTCGTTTCGCCCGAACGCCTCATCTTCTCAGGTGAGGTCGAGCAGGTCGTCGTGCCCGGATCCGAAGGCGCCTTCACCGTGCTCGATGGCCATGCGCCGATGATGTCGACGATCCGCCCCGGCGTGGTTGAAATCGTCGAGACACGCGACCGCTCAAGCAAGCTCTTCGTTCGTGGTGGTTTCGTTGATGTGTCTGGCAAGGGACTGACGATTCTCGCCGAGCAGGCTTTGCCGCTCGATGAGCTGAATACGGCCGCGCTTGATGCCCAGCTCAAAGCTGCCGAAGAAGACGTTGAAGATGCCGGCTCCGACGAGGCGCGCTCTGGCGCCGAATTGCGTCGTGACCAGTTGCGTGAATTGCGCGGCGCACTCAATCTTTAACGCTGATCAAGCCTTCATCAGATAAACGGATTCATCCATAGCTTTGCGCAGCTCATGGCTACGCAATTGCGTGAAGACGCGCGTGATCCAACTGCGCAAATCCGCGCGCACCACCAGCGACATTTCATCAGCAGCTGGCGGTTGCCGCAAAAAATCCGAGAGGGAAAAATCCGGCTGAGCAATGGTTGATTGCAGCATTGGTTCCATCGGCGGAACTTGAAAAGAGCGCCCGACAGGAAAAGCATCCAGATGATCGTTGATCTTGCTGCCGAGACGCACAAAGCCTTCATTCACGACAGGAATAACAGGCACACGCCGCCAGATCGCCTGAAGCCGCGTTCCAGCCTCAATCGCGGCGCGCTTTCCGTTGCTGATGAAGAGGATCGCTGGCTCAAAGCCGTTTTTCTCGGACTCTTCAAAAAAACCAATATCGCGCGCTTGGGCAAGAAAAAGCTGATGCGCAGGCGCACAAATTTCTACGATGCGCGCCTGCGTGCCTGCCTCCAGCAATTTGTCGAACAAAGCGATCTGCCCCGGCGTCGTCGCCAGATCGATGGTCTGTGCAATGTCGGGAAAAAACTGCTCAAGCGTCTGCCCGTGCACATCCGTGTCGAAAAGTGAAAAGCTGCGCCGATTGAACAAATGATAATCAACCAAGAGACGCGTAAATGTGCTGGCACCGCTTTTTGGGAACGGCGCGCAGATGAACCAGAGCGGAACTTTCCCGCTCACGTCCGACGCAACTCAGGCGCGATCAGCGTATGCAGGCCGATAGCGTCGAACTCAGAGGAAATATTGCGCATCCATGTGCGTACATAGCCGCGAAGCACAAATGATCCCTGTTTGCCGGAGACAAAATCGGCAAAGGGCACCCCATTCAACTCGACTTGCTCATAGGCCATTTCATCGAGCTTGGGGATGGTAATCTCGCCCGCACATTCCACGTCACCGAAATAGGACGCGTAGCTCTTGGGATCCCATTCGAAGAATGTGGTATCGTTGATATGGTTCTTCGCTAGGAAGTAATGCGCTGTCTTCACAAAGGAGGCGATATCTGCAATCTCACCCAGCGACGATACGGACGGCCCGAGCACGTGAATGATGACGAAGGTGAATTGACCGTCCTCAACGGCATCCAGAAAGCCAACATCGCGAAGCGCTTTCAGCGTCTGCGTCATCTGCCCCGCGCGCACGTCGATCACAGTCGCCTTGGCGGCCGAATCCGACAGCGTGTCGAGGATCTTCATCTGGTCAGCCGTTTCCGTAATGTCGACGATCGCCGTCTCATGCGGATGGAAGCGGTGTAGTGCACCGCGTGGCGATTCGGTGTCGAAGGCGCGGGCGGAAATCGACTTGGACGACAGATAATCGAGAACCGCTCGGGAGATCGTGGTCTTGCCCACACCACCCTTGTCTGCCCCAACGAGAATGACCGCAGGCTTCATTCGGAAACTCCAGGAAAATAAAATTGTCGCAACGGGTTTCAGATTAGCTAGTTTCTCATACTTCGCAACATAGATTGCTATTGATGAAACCCTGATAGGGGCACAGAGCCGGCCTCCGCTTGCCTGGCCAATGCACGCTCCGTAAGGTTTGGGAAGAAATCGCAGAGGAAAAAGCGCCATGCTCGGCTCCGGAGCCGATTACGAGACCCTGAAGCGGCGATTCCGCTGGTCCGTGCCGGCGCGCTTCAATATGGGCGTCGCGATTTGCGATGATTGGGCGCGACGCGAGCCTGCTCGCCCAGCCCTTGTGGAATGGACCCCGACTGGGCTCGTTATCCACAGTTATGAGCAGTTACGGCAGGCATCGAACCGCCTGGTGCATGTACTGGCCCGGCAAGGAATTGGCCCGGGCGATAGGGTTGCGCTCTTGCTGCCGCAATCGCCAGAAACGCTCATCGCCCATCTCGCGATTTACAAGCTGGGCGCCATTGCCATGCCGCTGGCTGCCCTGTTCGGGCGCGACGCGCTGGAATATCGGCTCACCAATTCGGGCGCAGCTGCGGTGATCACAGAGGCGCGCGGCCTCACTAAATTGCGTGAAATTGGTGCGCCCAATCTCCCCGATTTGCGTGTTATCTGGTCCATCGATGGCGCTGATGGTTCTGTGCGCGATCTGCATGCCGATATGGGGCGCGAACCGATTGAAATCGCGGCGCGTGACACGGGCGCAGATGAGCCCGCCTTAATGATCTACACTTCGGGCACGACGGGCCTCGCCAAGGGAGCCTTGCATGGTCATCGCGTCCTACTGGGACATATTCCAGGTGTGCAATTTCCGCATGAATTTCTACCCCAACCGCGCGACCGCATGTGGACGCCGGCTGATTGGGCCTGGGCAGGTGGATTATTAAATGTCCTTCTGCCATCGCTTTATCTGGGTGTAGCCGTTGTCTGTCGCCGTTTCGAGCGGTTTGATCCGGATGCAGCACTGGCGCTGATTGATGAGGCTGAAATCCGCAACGTGTTCATTCCACCAACGGCTCTTCGTATGTTGCGCGTCATTGAAGAGCCGCACAAAAAATTCAAACTCGATCTACGTACCCTCGCATCAGGTGGCGAATCCCTAGGTGCGGAAATCTATGACTGGGGCCTTCGGGCTTTCGGTCTGACGATCAATGAATTTTACGGCCAGACCGAATGCAATCTCGTTCTGGCGTCCTGCGCCGCCAGTGGCGTCTCGCGTGCGGGTGCAATTGGTAAGGCTGTACCGGGCCATGATGTGGCGGTCATTCGCGATGATGGAACGCCCTGCGAAATCGATGAAATGGGGCAGGTCGCGGTATCGCGGCCTAATCCTGTTATGTTTCTCGAATATTGGAAGCGCCCTGACGCCACACGCGACAAATTCATCGGCGACTGGATGACAACAGGTGACCTCGCGCGACAGGATGCAGACGGATATGTGCATTTCATTGGCCGCGATGATGATGTGATCACGTCGTCGGGCTATCGCATCGGGCCGGGCGAGATCGAGGATTGCCTCCTGCGCCACCCCGCTGTGCAGATGGGTGCGGCGGTCGGTAAGCCCGATGCCTTGCGCACAGAAATCGTGAAGGCTTTCGTTGTGCTGAAGGATGGCTTTTCGCCATCCGAGGCCTTGGCTGATGAGATCAGGGCCTTCGTGCGCGCGCGATTGTCGGCGCATGAATATCCCCGCGAGATCGCCTTTGTCGGCGAATTGCCGCTAACAACAAGCGGCAAGGTGATCCGCCGTCTCTTGCGCGATCAGGCTTAAGAAAACAGGCCGCCGTTGCGTGCCGGTGCGAGCGGATTATCTTCCATCGCAGCGCGATCGGGGGTGTCTGTGCGCGCGATATTGGCAAAGGCTGCCCAGAGCTTTTCGACAAAATCTACGGTGAGATCTTTCAGAATGAAAACAATCCGCGTTGTGTGATCAGCATCAGGCCAGTTCTCCAGCCTGACGGGAGGATGAAACACATGCTGCACGCCATGGATGACAAGTGGGCGTGACACATCATCCGACAGCGCGACAATGCCTTTAACGCGTAGCAAATTGGGACCGTGAAACTCACGCAGCATATTCAGAAAAAGATCAACGCCGCGAGGATCAAGCGGTTGGTCTGAGCGCAGGCAATGGGCACGAATGCGATCATCATGCCGGTTCACATCATGCGCGTGTCCATGGTGGCGATGATGATCGTGACCGTGATGCTGGTGATCATGCGGGGCTTCTTCCACCGCTTCCGCATTCAACCAGCGCGAGACATCGGCAGTCTTGGTGGCAGGGTCATAAAGGCCTGTATCAAAAAGATTGGCGGGCGTGGCTTGTGTTGCATCCATCATCCGCGCAGCTGGATTGAGTGCTTTCAACCGAGCTTTCAAGGCGGTAATTTGCTCCTCACGCGCCAAATCTGTCTTCGACAAAATCAGGCGATCAGCGACCGCTGCTTGTTTGACGGATTCTTCATGCGCATCAAGCGTTGCAAATCCATTCACTGCATCGACAAGCGTGATGACGCCTTCCAGTCGATAGCGCAGCATGAGATAGGGATGGAACATGATCGTGTGCAAAACGGGCGCAGGATCAGCAAGTCCCGTCGTCTCAACCAGCACGCGCTGAAAGGGCGAGATGCGATTGTTGTCGCGCCGTTTCAAGAGATCTTCGAGTGTCGACACAAGATCGCCGCGAATGGTGCAGCACAGACAGCCTGAGGCCATCAAAATCATATCGCCTTCGGCGCGCTCGACCAGAAGATGGTCGAGGCCGATTTCGCCGAATTCATTGATGAGCACCAGCGTGTCCGACAAGGCCGGATCACGCAGGAGGCGATTGAGCATCGTCGTCTTGCCCGCGCCCAGAAATCCCGTGAGAACAGATACAGGAATGGGCGGTGGCGGACGACGCATCAGAACATTTTCGTCACTCATTGCGCATTTACTTTTTGGCTCGCCATTGGCTTGGGGCTCAGTGGTCCTTGCGCAGCCTTCTTGGGGGTAGGTTTTTTGGTGACGATTTTCTTTTTCATCACCGGTTTTTTGGCCGATTTTGTTTTGGCCGCAATCGCTTGCGAGGCTGTCGCACCGATATTGGGTACGTTGGCATAAGCACTTGCGCTGGGCGCCGCGCGCGCTTGCGCCACAGGCCCCGTCCAACCCACTTTGCGCCCAACGAATACATCGACGGCTTCAAACATAGGTCGGGGCCCGGAAATCAAGGCACGGTTGTCGCTGCCTTGCGGAGCGAATACGGCGAGATCGTCTTCCTGAATATTTTTTCGTCCCTTGCCGCAAATCTCCTCGCGGATATTGGGGGCGGCCCCTGCAACGTCGTGCAGATTGGTGAGATTGGCGCGCTGTCCGCGCCAGGCGGCAAAGCCTTTGTCAAAAAGATCGGCGGCTTTCAGCGTCCTCAATTTGACATTGGGGGAACCAAGGACCACGACAACAAGATGGCGCCCTTCGCGCAAAGCGCTGGCCACAACATTGAAACCGGAAGCGCAGACAAATCCTGTTTTCATCCCATCGGCACCGGGATAGCGGCCGAGCAATCCATTATGCGTCGGGATAATTTTATCATCGAGCTTGAGTGCGCCGATGCCATAGAAATCTGCGACTTCCGGAAAATGCGTATAGAGACCGCGCGCCAGAAGGGCCATGTCGCGCGCCGAGCTGACGTGGCGGGGATCATGCAATCCGTTTGGATTGACGAAGAAAGATTTAGTCATGCCGAGCTTTCGCGCGGTCTGGTTCATCTCCAGCGCAAAATCTTCGACCGATCCGGAAATGCCTTCGGCAATCAAAATGGCAATGTCGTTTGCTGATTTCACCATCAGCATTTTCAACGCATTTTCGAGCGTTACTTCCGTACCGGGATTGAAGCCCATTTTGGAAGGTGCAGCACGCGCTGCGCGCATGGACATGACAAAAGGCGTGTCGAGAGTCACACGGCCCTCACGCACGGCCTTGAGGGCAACATAGGCCGTCATGAGTTTTGTAAGGGAGGCGGGATACCAAGCGCGGGTGGCTTCTTCCTGCGCTATTACTTCACCGGTGACCAGATCGGCAACAAGGGAGGGCGCGGCTTTCGCTGTCCCCGTCAGGAAACCAGCAAAAACCATTGCCGCGACGAGGCTCTTCGAAAGTGCCGCTTTCATTTTAAATGGATTCCCGGTTTGCATCGCTATCTTGGGTCATAAACTGCGACAAACGTCGCCCGATATCCAGATGGGCTGCGGCAATTTCGTGATGCCGGCCTTTAGGCCTCACCCGTTGCCTTGGCTTCAATGGCCAGCGCGTGAACGCCGGCTTTCAACTCCGCCTCGGCCAGTGCATTTATGATGCGATGACGTTCCAGCCGGCTCTTGCCGACAAAGGCCTGTGCCACCACTTTGATCCGGAAATGCGTTTCACCGTGCGGCTCGACCCCGCCTGGGTGCATCATATGGCCTGCGTGCTGGTCGGATTCGTCGATCACAGCCAAATGTGTGGGCTGGAGGGCCTCCTGGATGCGGGTGGTGAGAGTTTCCTGAACGGTCGCTTGCTTTTGCATCATGATTGCTGAGCTCTCCGTGAGGCAACATGCCCGTTGCCCATCTTCCTATCATATCCGGCGACAGAATCTTGCCTCCGGGCAGTGTCATCAGGCCGCGCCGCCTTGCCCAGTCGCGGCACCCCTCCTATTGTCCGCCGCATGGATTTGAATTCGCCGATTTTCAAACGCATCCGGGTCAAGCCGGGCCCGAAGCCGGAGCCGACCACGGTTCGCTGCGATCACCCGGGTTGTGAGACCCAGGGGGAATTTCGCGCGCCCAAGGGGCGTCTGCGTGAGGGGCAGTATTTCTGTTTCTGCTTGGAACATGTGCGCGAGTATAATTCATCTTACAATTATTTCCGCGGCATGACCGATGATGACGTGGCCAAATACCAGAAGGACGACATTGTGGGCCACCGTCCGACCTGGTCCATGGGCGTCAATCGGGGCGGGAAGGGGCACCGCGAGGAGGGGCTGGATCCGGAGGGCTTCGTCGATCCCACGGGCTTTCGTCGTCAGGCGCGCCCCCAGGAGCCCAAGCGCTCCCGTTACGGGCTGGCAGCCATGAAGGCCCTGAATACACTCGGTCTCGATGAAACTGCTGATGCGGAATCAATCAAGGCGCGCTACAAAGAACTGGTCAAACGGCTGCACCCCGACGCCAATGGCGGCGACCGCTCGCTGGAAGACCGCCTGCGTGAGATCATCCACGCCTATAATTATTTGAAATCGGCCAAACTCGCCTGAGAGTTTGGTCACGGTCAGCAGGGCCTTGTCGGACCTGCGGCGATTGGCCTGTTGGCCTAAGATTAGCCCGCGCGTTCTGTCGCTCGCGGGTACGGAGGTATGATGCAAACGACTGATACGTCCCTCGCCCTGCCCGACACCAAGGTCAAGGTGCGCGAACTCTTCGGTATCGATTCCGACATGGAGGTTCCCGCCTTTTCCGCCACTAGCGAGCATGTTCCTGAACTCGACAAGGAATATCTCTTCGACCGCGATACGACCTTGGCCATTCTTGCTGGCTTTGCGCATAATCGCCGCGTCATCGTCACCGGCTATCACGGCACCGGTAAATCGACGCATATCGAACAGGTCGCCGCGCGCCTCAACTGGCCGTCCGTGCGCATCAATCTCGATAGCCATGTTTCGCGTATCGACCTCATCGGCAAAGATGCGATCGTGTTGCAGGATGGCAAACAGGTGACCGAATTCCGTGATGGTATTTTGCCCTGGGCCTATCAGCGCAATATTGCCCTCGTTTTCGACGAATATGACGCGGGCCGTCCCGATGTGATGTTTGTCATTCAGCGCATTCTTGAAGCCTCAGGCCGCCTGACGCTTCTCGATCAGAGCCGCGTTATCCGTCCCCATGTCTCTTTCCGTCTTTTCGCCACCGCCAATACGGTGGGTCTGGGCGATACGTCGGGCCTTTATCACGGCACGCAGCAGATCAACCAAGCGCAGATGGACCGTTGGAACATCGTCACAACGTTGAACTATCTGCCCCACGACAAGGAAGTGGACATCGTTCTGGCGAAGTCCCCGCATTACAAAAAGGGCAAGGAAGGCCGCGATATCATCAACAAGATGGTGCGTGTGGCGGATCTCACCCGTAATGCCTTCATGGCTGGCGATCTGTCGACCGTCATGAGCCCGCGCACGGTGATCACCTGGTCGGAAAATGCGGATATCTTCAAGGATGTCGGTTTCGCCTTTCGCCTCACCTTCCTCAACAAATGCGATGAGCTTGAACGCACGCTGGTGGCGGAATTCTATCAGCGTTGTTTTGGTCAGGAATTGCCCGAGAGCGCCGTGAATGTGGCGATGACCTGACAAGTTTCAGCTCCACAAGAGTGAAAGCATGAGCTCCAACCGCAAGCCCGCCACCAAGGCCGACACCCCGCAAGAACCGTTCAAGCGCGCGGTGGCTGGGTGTATGCGCGCCATGTCAGGCACGCCGGAACTCGAAGTCACTTTTGCATCGGATCGTCCTTCGCTGATTGGCACGGGCGACGGCGCGAAAGCGCGCTTGCCCGAGCCAGCGCGCAAATTGTCGGCGCGTGAAGTCGCAATTGTGCGCGGTCATGCAGACTCCATGGCTTTGCGTCTGGCCTGTCACGACGCGCGTATGCACAAAAAACTTTTGCCTACGCAGCAGAATGCCCGCGCTGTTTTTGAAGCAGTGGAGCAGGCGCGTGTGGAATCGATTGGATCGCGTCGCATGGAGGGCGTGGCTTCCAATCTGACAGCCATGCTCGATGATCGTTATCATCGCGGCACTTATGCCGAAGTGTCGGACCGCGCCGATGCGCCGATGGAAGACGCCGTGGCCTTGATGGTGCGCGAGCGCTTGACGGGTCTTGCACCGCCCAAATCCGCGCAGAAGATTGTTGATCTCTGGCGCCCTATTATTGAGGATCGTGCAGGCGAGGAATTGGCCAAGCTCGATTCTTCCATCGAGAATCAGCTCGCCTTCGGTCGCGCCATTCAAAAGCTGCTCGCCAATCTCGACATGATTGATGAATCAAGTCTGGATGAGAATGAGCAGGCCGAGCAGGACGGCGCCGCCAACGAAAACGACGACAGCCAAGATCAGGAAGATGCCGAAGGCGATGATCTTGAAGGGTCCGGCGAGACCATGCAGGTCGAAAAGACCGATGAATCGACGGATGATCTCCAAGAAGGCGAGATGGACGCCTCCGAATCCCCTTCCGGCGACATGATCGACGAAGATGGTGAAGGCGATGATGAAGATTCCCGCGAGAGCCGCCGCCCGCCGGCGCATGGTGATTCATCGCCGCGCGCACCCGACTATAAGGCGTTCACGAATAAATTCGATGAAATGATCCTTGCCGAAGAGCTTTGTGAAACCGAAGAGCTCGAGCGTTTGCGTGCCTATCTTGACAAGCAATTGCAGCACATGTCGCCCATCGTTGCGCGGCTAGCAAATCGTTTGCAGCGCCGCCTGATGGCGCAGCAGAACCGCTCGTGGGAATTTGATCTTGAAGAAGGCACGCTTGATCCCGCGCGTTTGTCACGCATCATCATGGATCCGCAGCAGCCGCTTTCCTTCAAGCGCGAAAAAGACATGAACTTCCGCGATACGGTGGTGACACTGCTGCTCGACAATTCGGGTTCGATGCGCGGGCGACCAATTACCGTGGCGGCCACTTGCGCCGATATTCTCGCACGCACGCTGGAGCGTTGCGGCGTGAAGGTTGAAATTCTCGGCTTCACCACGCGTGCCTGGAAGGGCGGACAATCGCGCGAGGCTTGGTTGCAGGCAGGCAAGCCTGCCAATCCGGGTCGTCTGAATGATCTGCGCCACATCGTTTACAAGGCGGCGGACGCGCCATGGCGTCGCGCGCGGCGCAATCTTGGCCTGATGATGCGGGAAGGTCTCCTGAAAGAGAATATCGATGGTGAGGCGCTCGATTGGGCGCACAAGCGTCTGCTCGCACGCAGCGAACAGCGTCGTATTCTCATGATGATTTCGGATGGGGCGCCGGTGGATGATTCCACGCTCTCGGTGAACCCCGGCAATTATCTTGAAAAGCATTTGCGCTCGATCATTGAAGAGATCGAAACGCGCTCGCCTGTTGAGCTGATCGCCATTGGCATTGGTCATGATGTGACGCGCTATTATCGTCGCGCTGTGACGATTGTGGACGCGGAAGAATTGGGCGGAGCGATGACCGAAAAACTCGCCGAGCTTTTTGCTGAAAATGCGGTCCCCGTCGCACCGCCGCCAAAAATGATGAAAGGGCCTGCGCCGCAACGGCAAAAGGTCGCCGCACGTTAACCCGCCGTCATTATGAGCGAGGCAATCCAGAAGTATCACGCGTGGCGCTGGATGGTTTTGTCGCTTCACTCCTCGCGGTGACGGAATAAAAAAAGCCCGGCATCACTGCCGGGCTTTTTGATTCATTCAACGTGAAGAGATTAGGCGGCAGCGCCTGCTGCGGCCTTCTTCAGAATTTCGCGCTTCAGGGCGCGGGCGTTAGTGGACAATTCTTCGTCATGCGCCTTGAGCAGGAACGCATCGAGGCCACCGCGATGTTCAACCGAACGCAGAGCAGCTGCCGAGATGCGCAGGCGCACCGAGCGATTCAGCGAGTCGGAGATCAGCGTGACATTGCACAGGTTGGGCAAGAAACGGGTGCGGGTCTTGTGGTTCGAGTGGCTGACCAGATTACCCGAAAGAACGGCTTTCCCGCTCAGTTCGCAACGGCGTGCCATAACAATATCCTTCCTGTCGCGGCTCAGGCCGCTTCAAAACGCTACGCAGACATTTCAGAGCCAAGGCCCTGATCGAAATGACCGCTTCTCGAGGAGAGTTCAGACCTCGTTTCGTCGAAAAGGCTCCGTGTGCGGGGGAGCTAGGCTTTTCGGGAATGCGCGGCAGGGGGCCCAAAGGACTTCAGCCGGGGTCTAACGCTCGGTGTATTCAGACGGGGGTGTATAGTCGGGTGGGCCCAAGGCGTCAAGGCGAGAAGCCTATGCTTCAGGTCATGAAAGGGTCGGATTTTCGGCCCATCAATGATATCCAAAGCTCCCGAACCAGTTTGCGCTCTTACGTGACAATGATGAAATCCAGCCACCGCCTTTTTTCTGTCGCCTGTTTTGCCGTGGGCTTCGCAGCCCTGTCGGCGTTTCCGGCCGCTGCAGAGGCGCTCCGGGGGCGTTATGGCGTGACCTTGTTGGGTGTCCCCCTAGGTCAGGCGAGCCTCGATGGCGAGGTCGCTGGCCAGTCCTATAAGATCGCAGTCAATGCCAAGCTCACCGGCATTGCCTCCATAGTCTCCAGCTCCCGCGGGGCCGCGGTGGCCAGCGGGGCCTTTCTGAAGGGACTGATCATCCCCTCGGCCTATGCCAACACATCCGCCAATACCCGCGAGACCCGCACCGTCCGGGTGGCCATGTCAGGGGGCAGCGTGAAGGGGGTCGATATTTCGCCCCCCATAGAGCCCTCACCCGAGCGCGTGCCCCTCACGGACGCCCATACCCGCAATATTGTCGATCCGCTTTCCGCCCTGATCATGCCTGTCAAAGGTTCGGAGCCCGTCATGGGTCCTGCCGCCTGCAACCGAACCATTCCCATCTATGATGGCTTCACCCGCTTCGATGTGGCACTCACCTATTCCGGCCTGCGCGAAGTGAAGGCCAAGGGCTATAAAGGCCCCGTCGTTGTCTGTTCCGTCCGCTACATGCCGATTGCCGGACATAGAAACCGCAAGCCGGTGCAATTTATGACGGAGAATCGGGACATTGAGGTCTGGCTGGCGCCGGTCGCAACCAACCGGGTCGTCGTGCCGTTCCGCATCGCTCTGGCGACCATGATCGGTCATTTGGTGATTGAGGCTGAGGAATTTTCTACCGCTGTCACAGTGGATGCTTCGCGCTAGCGACCCGTTTTATTGTCGGCTATCCCATATGCCTGCTTGACTCGATGCTGGAAGCGAGTCCGCCCAACAGGCGGCCGAGCGCGTTGTTGAAAGAGCTTGTTTTCAACGGTTTTTGCAACATCTGGTGGGCGCAGGCGCGCGTCTTCCAGATATGGTGGTGAACAAATCAGGACTCGCGTCGAGTCAGCGATTCGGACCCGTTTCGTTCGTGTCTCGTTCGTGCAGCAGTTTCGCAAGGCTTCTTGACTGACATGAATAGTCCCTTTGTGGAGAAGCCACATATGTCTGCGCCCGCACTGAAACCTTCTGAGCGGGCAGCGCGCGTTTCAGCTGTGTTGGGCCCGACCAACACCGGCAAGACGCATCTCGCTATTGAGCGTATGCTGCAATATTCCACCGGCATCATTGGCCTGCCGCTGCGCCTGCTCGCGCGCGAGGTCTATAATCGCGTGGTGGAAAAAGTCGGCGCCGAACATGTCGCGCTGATCACGGGTGAAGAAAAGATCAAGCCGAAGAATCCGCGCTATTGGATTTCAACCATCGAGGCCATGCCGCGCGATCTTGATGTGGCTTTTGTGGCCATTGATGAGATTCAATTGGGTGCGGATCTTGATCGCGGTCACGTCTTCACGGATCGTCTTCTCAATAGGCGCGGGCGCGAAGAAACGCTTCTGCTAGGCGCAGAAACGGTCCGTGGGTTGATTGAGAGATTGCTGCCGGGCATTGCCATCATTACGCGTCCACGTCTCTCGCAATTGACCTTTGCGGGTGAGCGTAAATTATCGCGTCTTCCGCGCCGCTCAGCGATTGTGGCATTTTCTGCAGAAGAAGTTTATGCGATTGCCGAACTCATTCGCCGCACGCGTGGTGGCGCTGCCGTTGTGCTGGGCGCGCTCAGCCCGCGCACGCGCAATGCGCAAGTCGCGCTCTATCAATCGGGCGAAGTGGATTACATTATCGCGACGGACGCGATTGGTATGGGCCTCAATCTCGATGTCGATCACGTGGCTTTCGCGGGTGATCGCAAATTCGATGGCTGGCAATATCGCCGCTTGAACCCATCCGAAATGGGTCAGATTGCAGGCCGAGCAGGTCGCCATATTCGTGATGGTACCTTTGGTACGACTGGGCGCTGTCCGCCGTTCGATGAAGAATTGGTCGAATTGCTCGAACAGCATCGCTTTGATCCGCTCGTCCTGCTGCAATGGCGCAATTCTCGACTCGATTTTTCCAGCATCGAAGCTTTGCAGGCCTCCCTTGATGTCTTGCCTGCCGAGCAGGGGCTTACCCGTGCGCCGCTGGCAGAAGATGTGCTCGTGCTCGATATCGTCTCGCGCGATGCTGATGTGCGCCGCCAATCGAAAACCCGCGCTGATATCCAGCGCCTGTGGGAAATTTGCCAGGTTCCTGACTATCGCAAACTTTCGCCCGCCGCCCATTCAGAGCTGGTTTTGACGCTTTATGGCTATGTGGTCCGGGCCGGGCGGGTGCCGGATGACTGGTTTTCAAGCCATTTGGAGGCCTTTAACCGCACAGATGGGGATATTGACGCGCTCTCGGCGCGCATCGCTCAGGTGCGAACATTCAACTACATATCCAATCGTCCGGACTGGTTAGGCGATCCAGAGCATTGGCAGGGCGTCACGCGTCAGGTAGAGGACAGTCTTTCGGACGCTTTGCATGAGCGCCTCGCCCAACGGTTCGTGGACCGGAGAACGAGCGTTCTGATGCGCCGCTTGAGAGAGAACGCGATGTTAGAAGCGGAAATTACCGCCAATGGGGATGTGCTGGTCGAAGGTCAGCATATTGGGCAACTTCATGGATTCCGCTTCACCGCGGATCCGCAAGCCGACGGCGAAGCCGCCCGCACCCTGAACGCTGCCGCCCAGAAGGCGCTGGCGAGCGAGATCGAGGGGCGCGCGACGCGCATCCACGAGGCGGTCGATGAGGCCTTTGTGCTTGCCAATGACGGCGTGATCCGCTGGCTAGGCGAGGCTGCCGGCAAGATGGTCGCGGGCGATCATGTACTGGTGCCGCGTGTACGCATTCTGGCCGACGAACAGCTCACGGGCCCCGCATTGGAAATGGTGCAGGCGCGTCTTGATCTGTGGCTCTCCGCGCATGTGAAGAAATTGCTCGGGCCATTGCAGGATCTTGAGGCAGGCGTCGGTCTTGAAGGCATCGGCCGCGGCATTGCGTTTCAGGTTGGTGAATCACTCGGCGTGCTGGAGCGCGGCAAGGTTGCTGACGAGGTGAAAAACCTCGATCAGGATGGTCGCGCAGCTTTGCGCAAAGTGGGCATCCGCTTTGGCGCTTATCACATTTATCTGCCAGCTTTGCTGAAGCCCGCGCCGCGCGCTTTGGCTGCGCAATTATGGGCGCTCAAGCATGGCGGCGTTGATGGCGTAGCGGGGGCGGATGAAGTGCCGCATCTGGCATCGTCAGGCCGGACCTCTTTTGCTGCCGACAAAACTGTGCCCAAGGGCTTTTATCGTGCAGCTGGTTTCCGCGTTTGCGGTGATCGCTGCGTGCGCGTCGATATTCTGGAACGATTGGCCGATCTTATTCGTCCGGCCATTGCCTATCGTCCTGGCGTGACCGCTGGTGCAGCGCCGTCGGGTGCAGCGGACAATGATGGTTTCGTTGTCACCGTTGCCATGACATCTCTGGCAGGCTGTTCTGGCGACGCTTTCTCCTCAATCCTGCGCTCGCTTGGCTATCAGAGCGAAAAGCGCGCTGGTGAAGCGATTACCGTGCCGCTTTTGGCCGAAGCCTCGCGCGAGCCTGTGACCCCGGTGACGGAAGCCGCAACGCTTGAAAGTGAGGTAGCTGTTCAAGTGGAGCCCGCGGACGTGGCGCCAGTACCTGTCGCAGAAACGCCTGTGGCGGAAGCCCCTGTTGAAGTGATGGACAGCGAAGCCGCGCCAGAAGGCGCTGCAGAACCTGTCGCCAGCGAAGTGGTCGTCGAGCCCGAGCTGATCGAAATCTGGCATCCGCATCGGCATAATCGTGGCCAGCGTCATGTGCGTGGCGGTAAGGGCCGTCCGCATCAGGCGCGTGGTGCTACACCCGCTGAAGGTCAGCCTGCGGAAGGGGCTGAAGCTGACGCACCCAAGCGCGAAGATCGTCGCGGCAAACTCCAGACCCCACGACGTGACGGCGAGAAACGTCCCGAAGGGCGCGAGGGGCGCCCCGGTGGTCGTCCACCCCAAAAGGGTGGCGGCGTGGGTCGGCCTGACCGCAATGATCGTCGCGATAACAATCGCACCTTCGCCTCGACTGAGCGTCCTGCGCCGCGCGAGCGCCAGCCTGATCCCAATTCGCCTTTCGCCAAATTGTTGGCGCTGAAGGGCGAGCTTGAGGCCAAGAAGAAAGACTGATGACGACGCCGGGTCGGCAGCGGCTTGATAAGTGGCTCTGGTTTGCCCGCGTGGTCAAAACGCGCTCGCTCGCGGCCAAGCTCGTGAGCGCTGGCCATGTGCGGATTAATGCACAAAAAATTGACGCACCTGCGAAACAGGTGGTTGCTGATGATGTTCTGACGATTTCGCTGGAGAGACAGGTGCGGGTGCTGAAAGTGATAGCACCTGGCGAGCGGCGTGGTCCCTACGATGAGGCCCGTCACCTCTACGAGGATTTGACACCGCCGCCCGATACAAGCGACGAGGCGGCTGGGTCTGTACCGAGACGGGACGCTGGCTCGGGGCGCCCGACCAAGCGTGATCGGCGTCAGCTATCGGTCTGGATTGGGCGGGAGTGAATTATTCTCTTTTAATCGCGTGTCTTGCGCAGTCTCGCTGAAGGCGCTAGCAAGCGGCAAAATGGTAAGCGGCGACCATCGGTGTCGCATCTGGAGACTGGCATGACCTACGTCGTCGGCGAGAATTGCATCAAGTGCAAATATATGGATTGCGTGGAGGTTTGCCCCGTGGATTGTTTCTACGAGGGTGAGAACATGCTCGTTATCCACCCCGATGAATGTATCGATTGCGGCGTCTGCGAGCCGGAATGCCCGGCTGAGGCGATCAAGCCGGATACGGAGCCGGGCCTTGACAAGTGGCTGACCCTGAACGCGGATATGGCAAAGACCTGGCCCAACATCACGATCAAGCGCGATGCGCCTGATGATGCCAAGGAATGGGACGGCAAACCGGGCAAGTTCGACGCGCATTTTTCGACCAATCCCGGCCAAGGCGACTGAAAACTCGAATAGAGCCATCGAAAGTCAGCCTTTTAGCCAGCAAGAAGTTAACCAGCTCGGCGGGGATCACTCCACCGTATGCCGGAATTCTTTGATTTCGTGCGTTTTTTGTGTTATACCACATGTTAACAGTCTAGTTTTCTGTTTTCGTGTCGGTTTCGGCCCGGCTTAAGCCGGCTCTAGCGTCAAACAGGGGCTCTGTCTTGGTTCATTTGGGCCTCCGGCGGAGTTTGACATCCGAACACATTTTGAAGGCGACTGAGGAGTCGCGCTTTTTGCCACCTGACCGCTGCCTGAAGGCCGGTGGTCCGTAAAGGCAAACTGCGCTCCGCTCTGCACCGGGAGTTGCGTTTTGTTCCCGGCCCCCGTCCCGGTTTCCAACCCGGGGCATGAAAGGAGTGCCCACGTCATGGCGTCGAAGAAGTCCGTCACTGCATCCAAATCCAAAAGCCAGAAGTCCGGCTCCGCTTCCGTCGCGAAGGGGAAATCTGAGTCGAAGGCTACTGCCGCCAAGGCCAAGGCTACTGCCGTGACGAAGGCCGCCAAGTCCGCTGACAAGAAGACGCCTGCCAAGGCGTCGCCCAAGGCAGCCGCTAAGGCGCCGGCCAAAGCCATTGCCAAAAATGCTGGCAAGGCGTCCGCGAAGGCCAAGGCACCGCCCGCCAAGACTGCTGCTAAGGCTCCGGCAAAAGCCCCTGTAAAGGCTTCTGCCAAAGCTGCTGTAAAGGCCCCCACCAAGGCCCCGACCAAGCCTGTTGCGAAGGCCCCTGCCAAAGCCGCAGCCAAGCCTGCTGCAAAGGTTGCTACCAAGGCCACCGTTCCGCCGAAGGCCGCGGACAAGAATTCCGCCAAAGCCAAGGGGACAGAAAAAATTATAGCCAAAACTTCGACCAAGGCGCCAGAAAAGACCCCCGTGAAGCCTGTGGCTGCCAAGGCTCCCGCCAAAGCGGTAGAGCCCAAAGCCGAGCCGAAGGTCGAAAAGACAAAGGCATCTGCAGCAGCTGAAAAGACTGCAGCCGCCAAGACTGCAGCCGCCAAGCCTGCCGAAAAGGCAGCAAAAAAGCCTCCTTCATCGTCGGAGCCCAAGGCCGCTGCCGACGTTGCCAAAGAAAAAGCGGCCTCGAGCAAAGCTCCGAGCAAGGCCGCCGCTAAGCCGGCGGCCAAAACCGGAGGGAAGGCCAAATCTGCCAAGGCCATCCCGGTCCCGACTGAGAGGCTCTCTCCTGTCCGCCTCGCAGTGGGTTCTTCGGCGGGGCCTTCGGTCATTCCGGATTATGTAGCGAAGGACGAATTGGTGAAGCCTTCACGGACAACGAATAATAGTAAGTTCGCTCCGGCCCCGGCCGTTGCAAAGGCTGCGGAAAAGCCCGTGGCTAAGCCCAGTGCGAACCGCTCGGGTTTCAAGCAGAATGAATTCATTGTTTATCCCGCTCACGGCGTTGGTCAGATCGTTGCCATCGAGGAGCAGGAAGTCGCCGGCTTCAAGCTCGAATTGTTCGTCATCAATTTCATGAAGGACAAAATGATGCTGAAAGTGCCGTTGCCAAAGGTTTTGGTCGGTGCGATCCGCAAATTGGCTGATGCCGAAATCGTGCAGCGGGCGCTCGACACACTCACCGGCCGCGCGCGTATCAAGCGCACGATGTGGTCGCGTCGCGCACAAGAATATGAAGCCAAGATCAATTCTGGTGATCTGCAATCCATCGCAGAGGTCGTGCGCGATCTCTATCGTTCAGATGCCCAGCCTGAGCAATCCTATTCTGAACGCCAGCTTTATGAAGCGGCGCTTGACCGTATGGCGCGCGAAATCGCAGCGGTGCAAAAGCTGACTGAAATGGAATCGCTGAAGTTGATTGAATCTCAGCTTCAGAAGGGGCCCCGTCGTGGGGGTAAGGCCGATGTCGAAGTCGAGCCCGGTGATGCTGAAGCCGAAGACGGCGAGCCCGAAGGCGATGTCGAAGAAGCCGCCTGATTGCATCCATCAATAAAATCAGAAAAGCCCGGCAATGCCGGGCTTTTTTATTGTCAGTTGACGACACCGACCACTTCATCTGGGTGCCGCTCAATCAGGATGCGGCGTAGTTTTTCCATGGCGCGATTTTCGATCTGACGAACACGCTCCTTGGAAATGCCAAGTCTGGTTCCCAGGGCTTCCAATGTGGCGCCCTCTTCCGACAGACGGCGTTCACGCACAATGCGCAATTCCCGTTCTGACAGAACATCCAGCGCATCGCGCAACCAAGTCATCCGTCGATCCGCATCGATGACCTCTGTCACGGCTTCGTCTGGAAGGGGGTGATTATCAACGAGAAATTCCACCTGCTCCGTCATGGAGGAATTGTCGCTTTGGGCAACAGGGGCGTTGAGCGAGATGTCAGGCCCCGAAAGACGCGCATCCATCGTTGCGACATCGGCTTGGGATACGCCAATTGCCTGCGCAATCGTCGCATAAATGCGCGATGTATCGACGGGGCGTCCATCGCGCGATAATTTGGCGCGCAACCGACGCAAATTGAAGAAGAGCGCTTTTTGACCCGACGAGGTCCCGCCGCGCACGATTGACCAATTGCGGAGGACGTAATCCTGCATAGAGGCGCGAATCCACCATGTCGCATAGGTTGAGAATCGAACGTCCCGTTCTGGCTCGAAGCGGGCGGCAGCCTCTAGCAGTCCAACATGGCCCTCCTGAATGAGGTCGGCGGGGGGGAGTCCGTAATTGCGGAACCGTCCGGCGATTGCGATCACGAGGCGCATATGGGCATGGGCAAGATGGTGCAGGGCTTGCTCATCCCGCTGTTCTTTCCAGCGAATTGCCAGTGCACGTTCTTGCTCGCGCTCCAAAAAAGGCGCCGCCATGGCCGCCTTGACGAATTGCCGTTCGCCACCCGCCAGTTGCACCATTTTTGTCTCCTGCTAGCCTAAGTGGGAATTACGCGACAGGCTCGGCCCCGGATCAGTTTGGGGTCGGGTGCCGGAGACACCTGGCCTGTCCGAAAAGCCTAGAAAAAGCTTCAACACTTGTCTTTCAGGAAGGATGCGCCATGAATCAGAAACTCATCGATCTTTATGACGAATATACGCATCGCCCACTCGATCGTCGGGTGTTTCTGGAGCGGCTCATCACCCTGGCCGGTTCCGCGACAGCTGCGCAGGCTTTTCTTGCCGTGATTGAACCAAATTATGCGAATGCGGCGGTGATTGCGGCCGATGATGCCAGGCTCGGCTCGGCTCCGCTTGAAGTTCCAAGCGCGCAATTGAAAGGCTACCTAGCCTATCCAAAGGCGAAGGGCGCGCAGATTTCTGACAATCTTGTGATTGTTATTCATGAAAATCGTGGGCTTAATCCGCATATCGAAGATGTGGCGCGTCGCGCCGCGATTGCAGGCTTTCATGCCTTCGCCCCCGATTTTCTAACGCCTGACGGCGGCACACCCAAGGATGAAGATCAGGCGCGCGATATGTTCGCCAAAATCGATATGGCGCGCGTGATCCGCTCTGCTGCAACTCTGGTATCGTATTTCAAGGAAAAAACTCCGCGAATGAAAATTGGCGCAGTGGGCTTTTGTTGGGGTGGCGGTGCAGTTAATTCAATGGCTACCGTGGCGCCTGGCCTAGATGCAGGCGTCGCCTTTTACGGCGTTGCGCCGAAGCTGGAGGATGTGGCGAAAATTAAAGCATCAATGATGATGCATTATGGCGCGCTGGATGCGCGCGTAAATGCTACCAAAGAGCCTTTTGAAAATGCGATGAAGGCCGCAGGCGTGACACATCAGAGCTTCATGTATGAAGGTGCAAACCACGCCTTTCATAATGAAACGTCGCCGGAGCGTTATGTCGAGGCCGCGGCAAAACTGGCCTGGCAACGCACCATGGATTTGTTCAAGCAGAAGCTGGCCTGATCATTCCACGACGATCTTGTAGCGCTCTTCGGGCCGCAGTGCGGTACCCGACTGAAGTCCATTGAGTAACAGAAATTGGTCGAGCTGCTGTTCTGTCACCGCCATGCGACGTGCCAGACTGGCCGCTGTCTCATCTGCATTGGCGGCGACAATCTTCACCCGCAAGGGGCGGGTGCGCATCGCTTCCTCGCTTTCAAGTTTGCGGAAACTTTCGATCGATTCCATGAAACGCGCATCCAGCGCGGCTGATAAATTGCGCGAAGCAAAAATCATCCGATAAACTTCGCCACCAAAGCGGATCACCGCCACGCGGAATTGCCAATCACCACCCTTGGCCACGCCAAGCGCTGCCGGAATGCCATTCAATGAAACCTGTCGGATTGAATTGGCATCCAGTCCTTCCATCCAGCCTGATGCGAGATAAGTGCCCAGATCCTGAGAGGAGGATACATTCACACTGTCGAGGCGCAGAGCTTGCGCGCCGCCATTTGCGATGCCGAGTAAGGCTTGCGCAGAATTTTCCAGTGCGAATCCGTCAGGCGCAGTGAGGGTGAATCCAAGTTTTGGATGAATGAAAAGACGTCCGCGCACAAAGCCTTCACTTGGATCGTCGCCAAAATCCATGCCGTCGATTGCGTTAAAATATTCATCGCGTGCACCAAGGCCTAAGCCCGGCGCGCCTAGCTGGCGGGCTGCCGCGACGGCTTGGCGAATTCGCTCAGGTGTTGAGGGATGTGTTGCGAGAATGTCGGGTTGCCCCTCGCCTCCACGCTGGCCAAACAGCGAAGCGCGCAGGCTCGACGCGCGACCAAGCGATGTCAGAAAGCGCGCTGCGCCATAGGGGTCGTAACCAGCTGTGGCAATAGCCTTCACGCCGATCTGGTCAGCCTCCAATTCCTGCAAGCGTGAGAAACTCGCGAGCGAAAGGCGGCCTGAGGCTTTCACCTCATTGCTCTTCTGGTTGCCTTGGATCAGCGAGGCCGCTTTTGAGATGACAGCCGCATTCTTTTCCAGTTCGGCTCGCGCGCTGGCATGACGCGCGCTTACATGCGCAATCTCATGGGCCATGACGGCGGCGATCTCGGAGGAATCATTGGCCAAAGCCAGCAGGCCACGGGTGACATAGAGATTACCGGACGGTAGCGCGAACGCATTGACGAGTGGCGTGTTGAGAATGGAGACCCTGTAAGCTTCCGAGGGAGCCTCGCCTGATTGTGCGAGCCGCACCAGAATTCCGTTCAGATAAATTTCGGCTGCCGCAAATTTATATTCGCCACCAAACAAGGCAACGAGGCGCTTGTGCTCGGAGGCTTGTGGCGTCTCAGCGCCAGTCGTGCGCGGTGCCGCCGTTGGGACAGCGGGAAGGTCCGCGCGTCGCCCGCCCGGATCAAGTGCTGCGCAGCCCGACAGCATCAGCGCGAGCGCGCATGTGACACCCAATGGGGCGCCATATTCGCTCAAGATTTTTGCGGGCACGAAACTCAAGACTTGGATCCGATAAGTTCAATGGCAGCGGGGGTAAAAATTTCGATTTGCGGTCCCGCACGATATTCGAGTATGCCGCGCACGCGGATCGTTCGCCCGGGAAGTTCGTCGGGAGCAACACCCGCGCCGGCGAACGATTTCCCATTCTGTCGGGTAAAGGTGACGCTCAGGTTACTGCCTCTGGCCGGTCCAAGATCGAGATAGAATCGGGCAGCGGTTTGGCCAAGTCGCAGAACGACGCCTTCGACAATGACAAATTCCCCCACATGTCCGGAAAGGGATGCGGAAGACGTCGCTGGGAGCACGGCATAATGGGAATCGGCCCAGAGACCAAGCTTTGCCGTCCGCGCCTGAATTTCTGCTGCCAAAAGTGGAGCAAGACAGGGATCCGTCAGGGACGGTCCCACACGCCCCAGTCCCTTTGACACCAGATGGAGGGTAAGATTCTCGCCTGACCGCAAAAAGATAGGGGTGAGAATGCGTCCCCAGCGATCGGCCAAAGGCAGGCGGGCGGGCAGGCTGATGCTTTCTGCCCGGCTCCAGGCTTCAACTGATGCGCGCGCGCGTGCGGCTTGCGTGGCCCCGCGCGGCGTTGCCTCGAAGGGGGCTAGATGAAGGGGCTTCAACAGACGGCCGTCAGCGAGTTCGATCTCGATGCGGGGATGAATTTTGGCAACCCGGCCCACTTCTTGGGCGGGCTGCGGACAGGTCTGCGCCTGCGCGAGGCCAGACGCAATCAAGCCCAGTCCGGCCAGGCAGATCGCTCTTGAACGTCGGATAGCTTTAGGCGAATAGTGCCCCGCACTGCGTCCCGGTAGCTCAGCAGGATAGAGCAACGGTTTCCTAAACCGTAGGTCAGGGGTTCGAATCCCTTCCGGGACGCCAGTCTTTCCAAATAATCGGCACATCATGTGCCAAGTTTATGTTGGAGCATGGCCATGGGCAAATTCCCCAAGGCTATTTTGGAACCCGTTTTTGCTCCTGGTATTTCATTGCGGCTGGATATCAGGGTTCGTACGCAGCTCGGTCAGCGGATGCATGGTGTGGATGCAGAAAGTGACGAACCCCTGCCGAAGCGTTTTCAGGATTTGCTGAAGCAATTGGAGGCAAGGACGCAACGCGGGGTTTGAAAATGAAAACGCCGCCCGAAGGCGGCGTCTCAAAGGCTCTCGTGCGACGCTTGCGCGTTCAGTCTTTGGCGCGTTCGACGTAGGTGCCATCCTCCGTCAGCACGACGATGCGAGTGCCTGCTGCCACATGGGGCGGCACCATGACGCGCGCTCCCGTGGCAAGCTTTGCTGGCTTGTAGGAGGAAGAGGCTGTCTGGCCCTTCACAACCGGCTCGGTCTCTGTGATTTCCACCGTGACGCGGGCGGGGAGCTGGATGCCGACCGGCACACCATTGAAGAGCGACAGAATGACCTTCATACCTTCCTGAAGCCACTGGGCTTGATCGCCGAGGATTTCGTCAGACACCTGCAACTGTTCAAAGCTCTCGTCATTCATGAAGTGAAAGCCTTCGCCATCCTTGTAGAGGAAGGAGAAGTCACGGTCTTCGACGAAGGCGCGCTCGACTTGCTCGGTTGTCTTGTAGCGGTCTGTTGTCTTCACGCCATCGGAAAGGCGGCGCATATCGATCTGGGTTGTGGGCGTGCCCTTACCGGGATGGAAGCTTTCGGCGGACAAAACGACATAGAGTTGTCCGTCGTCGCGCTCTAGGATGTTGCCCTTGCGGATCGAACTGGCGATGACTTTCACGGGGATGCTTCCTCGGTTGCTGGGGAGGCTCCGGCGGAATATGCATCTGCCGGACTATTGGGTGCGCTTGTATAGCGAACCTGCCCTTGAGCGCTAGCCCCCAGAGGATTGATTGCCTCCCATGAACCCGCCCGACGTGACAGAGCCTTCCCCCTGGTGGGATAGGGGCGTCCATCAGGACCGTCGCCCACGCCTTTTGGCGCGCGCGGCCCTGCGTGTTGCTGTGCGGCGCTGGTTCGAGGCTGAGGGTTTTGTCGAGGTGGAGCCCGCAGCCCTTCAGGTGAGCCCCGGCAATGAGACCCATATTGCGGGTTTTGCCACAGATTTTGTCGCGCCCGATGGGGCGGTTCAGCCCTATTATCTCCATGCCTCGCCGGAATTTGCCTGCAAGAAATTGCTGGCCGCGGGCGAGACGCGCATCTTTGCTTTGACCTCAGTATGGCGGAACGGCGAACGCGGGCCTTTGCATCATCCCGAATTTACGATGCTCGAATGGTATCGCGTGGGTGAGGCCTATAGCCTCCTTATAGCAGATTGCGGGGCCCTCCTGCGGCTCGCAGCACAAGCCTCCGGCCTGAAACAATGGTCGTTTCGTGGACGCAGCTGCGATCCTTTCGCGCCGATCGAAAGACTGACTGTCTGCGAAGCTTTCTCGCGCCATGCAGGGGTTGATCTGGCCGCCTGCCTTGAAGATCGCGCGGCCCTCGCGCGTGAAACGCTTCGGCTTGGCTTGCGTGTGGCTGATGATGACACTTGGTCCGATCTTTTTTCGAAAATTCTTTCAGACCGTATCGAGCCGCAATTGGGCATTGGCCATGCAACCGTGCTTGATCTTTATCCCGCGTCTGAAGCAGCACTTGCGCGTCGCTCGCCGCACGATCTCCGTTTTGCCGAGCGTTTCGAACTTTATGCCTGTGGTGTGGAACTCGCCAATGCCTTTGGTGAACTGACAGATGCGCCTGAACAGCGCCGTCGTTTTGAAATGGAAATGGCCGAGCGGCAGCGCATCTATGGTGATTACTATCCGCTCGATGAAGATTTTTTGCGCGCGCTTGAACATATGCCAGAGGCTTGCGGTATTGCCTTGGGCTTTGATCGACTTGTCATGCTAGCAACGGGCGCTACGCATATTGAAGATGTGATCTGGACGCCGCTCGCAGGAGCTGGCCGATGAGCGTCGGAATTCATCGGGTCGATGATCTTGTGGCACGCGGATTTGTTAAAAGTACCGATGCTGCAGCCCTCGAGGTGCTCGTCGTGCGCTATGCGCTAGCGATCACGCCAGCTATGACCACGCTGATGGACGCATGTGACGTTGATGATCCAATTGCGCGTCAATTTGTTCCTGACTTGCGCGAAGCTGAGACGCAGCCGGAAGAACTAGCAGATCCGATTGGCGATGGTGCTCATTCACCAGTTGAAGGAATCGTGCATCGTTATCCCGATCGTGTTCTTCTGAAGCTTTTGCATGTCTGCCCGATCTATTGCCGCTTTTGTTTTCGGCGCGAAATGGTGGGGCCGGGTGCCGAGCAGGTGCTCTCGCCTTCAGCCCTAGATCAGGCACTTGCCTATATCGCCGCGCATGAAGAGATATGGGAAGTCATTTTGACGGGTGGTGATCCGCTTGCTTTGTCACCGCGTCGCTTGGCCGATGTCATGGGCCGCCTTGACGAGATTGCACATTTGAAAATCATCCGTTTTCATTCGCGCGTGCCAGCTGTTGATCCCGCTCGCATCGATGATGAGATGGTGGCTGCGCTGACCTCAACCAGCAAGACGGTCTATGTCGCGCTGCATGCCAATCATCCGCGCGAATTGGGTGAGGCTGCGGCGCAGGCCCTTGGGCGACTGGTGTCGGCTGGCATTCCGCTCGTCAGCCAAACCGTTTTGCTTAAGGGTGTGAATGATGATTTCGATACCCTCGCCGCGCTCATGCGCCGCTTCGTCGAATTGCGGGTGAAGCCTTATTATTTGCATCAGGGTGATCTGGCACCTGGCACGTCGCATTTTCGGGTCGACTTGGAAAAAGCGCGCGCGCTCGTGTCGCAATTGCGACACGAGGTTTCAGGCCTCTGCCAGCCCGCCTTCGTGCTGGATATTCCCGGCGGCTATGGCAAGGTTTCAGTCGGGCCCGATCACTTGACCCCCGACGGGGTGGCTGATCATCGCGGTGTGATCCATCCCTATCCCGCTTTGCCGCGCTAAAACCCGATTTTTTGGCTCGGATAGCGATTTGAGAGGCGGGCCTAAACGGCCTCGTAACCCGAATCACCTTTTGTCATCCCATGAGCAAACGACTTTCCCTCCTCGCGGTTATTGCCGCGCTCGTCTCGGTCTGGCTTCTGGCTGGCCGGGTGCCGCTTGCCGCCCAGACCGAACCCGCCCGCCAAACCATCCAGCAGCGGCTCGATCTGTCGCGTGCCGAGCTGGAACAGATCGCCTCGATCCTGAAGCGTGAACGTGTCGCCGATCAGGATCTTGCGGCTCGGCGTAGCGATATCGAGCAGCTCGACAGCTCGGTTGATGCGCTCATTGAACAGATCACACCGCAATTTGAGGCGGTGAAGGCGCGGCTTGAACAGCTTGGTCCCGTCAATGACAAGGAGAAAGACGCAGCCGTCGATGCTGACCGCGCAGAGTTGCAGAAGAATTTTTCAGATTTTGACAATCAGCTGAAGCGGGCGCGCACGCTGGCGGTCGAGATTGACCAGGTTAAAGCCGCCATTGCTGCCAAGCGTCGCGCCTTGTTCAATCATGCGCTGTTCTACCGCTCGGCGTCCATTCTCAGTCCTGACCTCTGGCTCTCATTTGCCATGGAGCTGCCGCGCGATATCAAGGCTGCCGGCCTGATTGGAAGTGATTGGCTGTCAGGCGCGGCGTCACGTTTGAGCGGTTCGCGCGGGCTGTTCTTCGCTGGCATCCTGGGGCTGATAGCCGCGCTTTATCTGCTAGCGGATCGTTTGGCTGTTCGCGTCTTGCAGCGTCGCCGACAGGTCGTCGAGCCGACACGCTTGCAGAAAGTGATTGCTGCCCTCTGGGTCGGTGCTGTTACAGCCTTTGTGCCGATCGTCGTCGCACTTGCTATGGCGCAGACGCTTCATTCCTTCGACCTCGTCAATGCGCGTCTCGATCCTGTGCTGCAGGCCATTGTTGAAAGTGTGCGTCGTATCGCTTTTGCCGCGGGACTTGTGCGCGGTCTGCTGGCGCCTTTGCGCCCCAACTGGCGTTTGCTCGATTTCACTGACACAGTGGCGCTGCGCCTCGCCAATCTCGCCATGGCGGTGGTGATTGTTGTCTCGCTGATGAAAGTCATTGAATCGATCAATGAATTGATTGCTGTGTCTCTGCCTGTGGCAGTGGCGGTGCGCGCAACAGGAGCGTCGGTTGTCGCATTGCTGACGGCATTTGCGCTCAAGGGCATCAACACGCCGCCGGAAGCGGATGACGAATGTCTGGGCCCCGTCACGCAGCCCGCTCAAGATTGGTATGGACCATTGCGGGCATTGGCCTGGATTGCGATTGTCGCGATTCTTGCCTCTGTGCTTGTGGGCTATGTCGCTTTCGGCGCCTTTATCACCGAACAGGTTGTCTGGGTCGCCTTCGTCGGCAGCGTCGTCTATCTGCTCGTGGTTCTTGCCAATGAAGGTTTTGAACATGCCTTGCGCTCGCCATCGTCTGTGGCGCGCGCCGTCATGTCGAGCCTTGGCATGCGGCGTGAATCTCTGGAGCAGCTCACCGTCCTTCTAGCAGGCGTATCGACAGTCTGTCTGAGCGCTGCCGCTATCCTGCTTATTCTGGCACCCTGGGGCATTGAATCCGATGACATGCTGGCCAATCTGCGCTCGGCTTTCTTTGGCTTTAAAATCGGCGATGTAACGATTTCGCTGTCAAGCATTGCCCTGGCTTTGTTCTTCTTCGGCATCGTTTTATTTGCTACGCGCACGGTGCAAGGCTGGCTTGAAAAACGTCTGCTTCCCCATACGCAGCTTGATACCGGCTTGCGCAATTCCATTCGCACCAGCATTGGCTATGTTGGCTTTGTCGTCGCCGCCGCCATTGCTCTGGGTTATCTGGGTCTGTCATTCGAGAAACTGGCCATTGTTGCAGGTGCCTTGTCAGTTGGCATTGGCTTTGGTCTGCAATCCATCGTCAATAATTTTGTCTCCGGCCTTATTCTGCTGTGGGAACGCGCCGTGCGCGTGGGTGATCTGGTCGTACTGGGTGAAGAACAGGGTTATGTCCGACGCATCAATGTGCGCTCAACAGAAATTGAAACCTTTGATCGCGTGACGATGATTGTGCCCAATTCCAATCTCGTTACAGGCGTTGTGAAAAATTGGGTTCGCGGCGATAAGATCGGCCGCATCAAAATCCCCGTTGCGGTCAATCTCGAAGCTGATCCCGAACACGTGCGCGCCGTGTTGATTGATGTCGCCAAACAGCAAGAACTGGTGGAAAAGCTGCCTGCGCCTAATGTCATGTTCATCGCTATGACAGAAACTTTGCTCAAATTCGAGCTTGTCGGTTTTGTCGGCGATGTTGAAAAAGCAGGCCGCGTGAAGAGCGATCTGCATTTTGCTATTCATGCGCGCTTTAAATCTGAGAAGATCAGCATGGCTCCTCCTTCCGCACCTGCACCGGTGATTCACATTGGCGGGCTCGAGCATTTTACTACGAAAAAACAGGACTGAATCAGATCATGACTTTTGTTGCGTCACGTCGTGCCTTTCTTCTTGCTGCTGGCAGCCTTTCGCTGGCGGGGTGTTCATCAACGCCGGTTGGCTTCTCGATGGATGGTGGCCCTGGCTTTTACAAAAGGCTCAATGCACGGGCTGAGAAGGTCGATGCGGTTGCCGCCCGCGACATGATCTCGATCTATCGTGCCAATCATGGGCTTGCCGTCTTGTCGCTTGATCCCGTGCTGATGGATGCGGCACAGGAGCAAGCGCTCGCCATGGCGCGGGCCGATCGTATGAGCCACGATATTGGCGGCTCGCTGCAATCGCGCCTGTGGAACAAGCTTGATCATAAGACGGCAACTGAAAATGTTGGCGCAGGCTATTATACGGTGGCGGAAGCCTTTTCGGGCTGGCGTGACTCGCCCTCTCACAACAAGAATATGCTCAATCCGGCGATGCGGCGCATGGGCATTTCAACGGCTTATGTCGCTGAATCGAAATATAAGGTCTTCTGGGCGCTGATCCTGACGGATTGAGGGCTGATCGCCGCCTAGCTTTCAAGCTTGTGCGGTCGCTGGTCTTTCTCTCTCAGGTGGGATAGCTTGCGTCGTTGCTGCAATGCAGCATAACCTGAGATCGCCCCCATGCATCGCCTCGGCCGCACGATTGAGGAGCTTGCCCGCGCGCGCCAGCAATGGCTACGGCTTTTCGATCTTGTTCCAGCGGGGCGGGCCGAAGTGAAGGGCCCGCTGGTCGAAGTGGCCGGCTTTGGGTCCAATCCCGGCAATTTGCGGATGCATGTCTTTGTTCCGCCTGTGCTCAAAGCTCATCCCGCTCTGGTGGTAGCCCTGCACGGCTGCGGGCAGTCGCCTGCGCAATATGAGCAAAGGGCCGGCTGGTGCGACTTGGCGGCCGGGCACGGCTTTCTTGTCTGCTATCCCCAACAGCAGGAGGCGAATAATTCGCAATCCTGTTTCAACTGGTTCAGTCCGCGCCGCCGCCAGCGCGATGGCGCCGAGGCTGTGTCCATCCGCGAAATGATTGGGCACCTATCCAAGCTGCATGCGGTTGATCCCGCGCGCATCTTCATCACGGGCTTTTCAGCGGGCGGGGCCATGAGCGCCGCGCTTCTTGTCGCCTATCCGGACGTTTTTGCTGCCGGTGCAGTCATCGCAGGCCTTCCCGTTGGCGTTGCCGACACAGTGCCTGCCGCAATCGAAGCCATGCAGAAGGGCGACCTGCGCACCGGTCCTCAGGCAGCGGCTGCTGTGCGGCTGGAGGCCCCAGAGGTCAGCCAATGGCCGCGTCTGCTGGTGTGGCACGGTCTTTCTGATGAGGTTGTTGCGCCGTCCAATGCGGTGGCTCTGGTGCGCCAATGGCGCCACCTGCAGGGCTTGCGGGCCATACCTGATGACGAACTCTGGATGGTGGGCGGACGTCGCCGTTGTATCTGGCGCAATGCCAAAGGGCGGGATGTGATCGAGCATCACATTGTGGCCGGGCTTGGCCATATGCTGGTTCCCTCATCCACGGAGGCGATTGCGGAGTTTTTCGGGCTGAAAAGGCCCAATCTCGTGGGGCGACTACTGGAAAAATGGACACGCCTCACCGATATGCCGATCATATTCGTTCGCCGGAGCCGTGATCCATGACGACAAGCAATTTCTCTTTCACCCTGAGCGATGCGGAATGGCGCCAGCGTCTTTCGCCAGAGCAATATCATGTCATGCGCGACCATGGCACGGAACGGCCGGGCTCTTGCGCGCTTCTGCATGAAAAGCGCAGCGGCGTGTTTGCCTGCGCGGGCTGCGAGCAGGAGCTCTTCGCCTCAAAACTGAAATTTGAAAGCGGTACAGGCTGGCCCAGTTTCAATGATCCGGTGCGAGGATCTGTTGAGACGGAAACAGATCGCAGTTTTGGAACGGCGCGCACAGAAGTGCATTGTAGCCAATGCGGCTCGCATCTGGGCCATGTCTTTTCCGATGGGCCACCACCCACGGGCCTGCGCTATTGCATCAACGGCGTGGCATTGACCTTCAAGCCAGAATAAAAAAGGCGGCCCGCAAGGCCGCCTTTCTATTTGGTTCAGCGCCGCAGCGGCTGGATGACTTCTTCTCCCAGACGCCGAACGTTTTCGACATTGGGCAGGAGCTTCATCAAGATGAGCTCAAACCCCATATCGTCGAAACGTTTGAGCTGTTTGCGCACTTCTTCTGGCTTGCCCATGCAGCCTGCACGGGTGGCGGGTATCATGCGCCGCTCAATCTTTCGCGTATCGGGATCGGAATCATATTTAAAGATCGCCTCGATTGTTGTATCGAAAGCATCTTGCGCATTCTCGCCGATGGCAACAAACGGATTAAGCGCATAACGCACTTTACGGCCCGCACGTTCAGCCCTTTCGCGCATATCTGCGATGGAGGCTTCCAGCGCCTTCATGATAGCATCTGTATTTTCAGCTTCCTTGGGGAATTCAACAAACCACCAATCGCAATGCTCGGCGATAAAGTCGCGCCCACGGTCGCTGGTCGACACCGAGAAAATTTCTGGCCCCTCTTGTGTGCGCGGCTTCAGCAGCAACTGACCTTTTTCGACGGTGTAGTGCTGGCCATGTTTTGTGTAGGTTTCGTTTTGCCAAAGGCCACGCAGAATATCGATGAATTCGATGGTCCGCTGATAACGCTCTTCGCCCTGCAGCACTTTGCCGCCGAACATTTCAAATTCCTGATCAAACCAGCCATTGACGATATTAACAGCCATCCGCCCCTTCGTGATGCGATCCAGCGAGGCTGCCATTTTGGCAATCATCACAGGATCCCACAGGCCTGGATGGACAGCCACAAGCGCGCGCAAATGCTCGCAACGTGAGGCGATGGCGGCGGCATTCACCCAGCCATGTATGTCATGGCCGAGATGGCGTTCTGCATACAGAGTCAGATCAAAACCCACCTTGTCCGCGGTGAGCAGGACTTCGAGGCCCAGATCAAATTGCGCATCGCGGCGCCCCGCAGGCAAAGGGTGGAGCGATTCCTCAACTGCTTGCGCGATCTCTGGCGAGCCGACCGCAGCCATGGGAATGGGGGCGTAGAGGCCAAATTCAAGCGACATTTCTTTTTTCCTTTTGTGCCGGTCTTGTAGCCGACTGTTTGGCCACCCCGACGCGCGGGGTGGCGATAATCATCTGTTCAACGACCCAGGAGGTTTTTCACCCGGTCAATCACGTCCGCAGGGGCGTCTGTGGCTGCTTTCAGCACGTCCTGAACTTCGTCGCCTGTAACCAGATCAATTTCGAGGGCGGCTTTTTCAGCTTCTTTCAGGAAGACCGGGTCTTTGAGAGTGGCAGCAAAGGCTGCGCGCAGCACCGTCACCCGATCAGCTGGGACGTCAGGTGGGGCAAGGAAGGGGCGACCAAGGATTTCGCGTGCCAGAAGGAAGTCCAACGCTTTGGCATCCAGATCACTTTTGGCGGCCTCCCGGATTGATGGGACTCCGGGCAGTTGCGGCAGCGGCTTAGGACCGGTGTGGAAGAGGAAATTGACCTTCTTGTCGCGGATCCAGTCCGGGTGGGAGGAGATGATCGATCCCCAAGACCAATAGCCGACGCCATCCAACTCGCCGCGCTCCATGGCAAGTGCGGCCTGGATGGTGTTGGGATAGCCGTTGATAATCTTGAATTTAGTGCCCGCGAGCGCATTATAGGCGAGCGGCATGATTTCCGAGTCCGCGCCCGCTCCTGTGCCGGGGCTGAGCAATTCGAACTTTTGCAAGTCGGCCAAGGTTTTCACCTTCGACGTGTGCCAAGAAATGGCCAGGCTCACGTCGCGGTTCATGCTGCCAAGCCAGTTGAAGCGCAAGGGATTGAATTTGAAATCTGACTTGCCCAAAATTGGCTCAAATGCCAGCCCGCGACCGACCGTTCCAATGACGGAACCATCCTTCGGGGCAATATTATAAAGATAGTCCATAGCCTTCAGGCCACCGGCGCCCGGCATGTTCTGGGTAACGAAATTGGGCTCCCCGGGAATGTGGCGCGGCATGTGGCGAACAAGGGCGCGGGCATAAATGTCATAGGTCGAGCCGCCGGGCGAGTAGACCACCATGATCATTTGGCGGCCCTTGTAGAACACTTCGGGCGCCTGCGCCGTGGCCGGTGCCGTTGCGGTGAAGGCCCCAAGGGCCACGCTGGCGGCCAGAGTGAGGCGACGCGTCAGACCATTCTTCATTTTTTCCTCCCGTTGCCGCTTTGCGGGCCAGCCTTATTCTCCAATGGTCGCATAAGGACACCCCGTCCCGCAAGCATGGGTGCGCAGGTCTGGGGTGTTGAAGCCGCCTTCTAACGACCGGTTTGGCAGCGTATGTTGCCGATCTGATGGAAGCCGATTCGAAAATGGGCGAAAGCCTAGACCCCAAGCATCAGGCGCAGCCGCGCCGGCTCGCGGCGCGCGCGCTCAACGAGGTCGATTTCTGGCGTGGCTATGCCCTGATCGCGATTTTCATCAATCACATTCCGGGCATTTATTTCGAACAATTCACCCACCGCGCGTTTGGACTGTCCGATTCAGCCGAGCTGTTTGTCTTTCTCGCCGGATTTTCGTTGCGCTATCTGGCCGAAAGCCGGACAGAAAACCTTGCCGGGATGCGTCTCTTCATGCGCCTTGAGGGGCGTGCATTCACAATCTATGCAGCACAAATCCTTATTGTCTCGCTGGCGCTAGCTCTTATGGCGGGTGCGGCATTGCTTCTCGACACGCCGCTGATCCTGCAATGGAACAATGCGAGCGCCTTCTTCGAAAGCCCTATCCAGACGCAGGTCGGCATTATCCTGCTAGCCCATCAGATGGGCTATTTTGACGTTCTTCCGCTCTATATTGTGATGATGATTTTTGCGCCGCTTGTCGTGGTGCTGGGTCGCATCTCGCTGCGTATCCTGTTGTTTTATTCCGTGACTGTCTGGGCCTTGACGCTGATCTCGGAGCTCAACCTGCCAACTTGGCCGGTGGAAGGCGTTTGGTTCTTCAACCCCTTCGCCTGGCAATTGCAATTCGTGCTTGGTTATGTACTGGCGCGTCCTAAACAAGCGACCGATTTTATTGCAAGCAAGCGAACAGAGCTTCGGGTTTTGGGCCTTGTCATCACCGGAATTGGCCTATGGCTGGCAATCATCCAATGGAGCCCGAACCCTTTCGAACTCCCTGAGCCGCGGCTTTTCTTCATGAATGACAAGACCTCCCTGTCACCGATGCGCATTCTGCATGTAATGGGGCTTGTCATGCTGATTGGGGGTTTGTTCGATTTTGCGGTGCGCTGGAAAGGCTTTCGTTTCTTGGCCAAGCCCTTTTGCTTGCTGGGCCGCAATTCGTTGCACGTCTTTTGCGCCGGCTCTCTCTTGAGCTTGGCGGGCCAGATCGTGCGTTTCACCACACCCGCAGGTCTTGTCATGGACACGCTGGTGCTATTGATTGGCGTGGCTGCAATGCTCGCCATTGCTTGGGGAAATGAATGGCGCATCACCTGGCCGCGCTGATTTCGAGCTTGATCCTGCTCGCTTTGGCAGGTGCACCTGCAACATCGCAAGATGGTGCGGCGCAAAAAGACGATTCCGCACATGCGAGCGAACAAGTCATCGAACCGCAGAATCTCTATCCGCCATTGCCCCCTCAGGCTGCCGCGTTGATGATGCAATGTTCCGTGCCGCAGTCGGAGGTGGCCAAGCCAGCGCCACTCGTCAATACCGCAGCTCGCATCGAGACCAACAAGAAGATGCGTGTACTGGCGATCGGGTCTTCGGCCACATGGACCGGCAATCGCGCAGGCAATTACCCCTCACGGCTCGAAAAACTTCTTGAAAATGTCTGGAAGGGTATCGATGTCGAAGTCGTCAACCGCGGTGTCTCCGGGGAAATAGCCTCGGTTAGCGCCCGCCGCCTCATTAATGAAGCGGCCATACTCAAACCGGCCCTGGTGCTCTGGCAATTGGGAACGAATGATGCGGTGGCACGTGTGCCACTGGTGGAATTTGAAACAACGGTTCGCGCCACCGTGCGCATGCTGACCAAGAACAAGATCGATGTTGTTCTGGTGGGTCTCCAGTACACACCAAAATTTGTACGCGATGATCATTGGTTTGCTGTACGCGCCGCACTTGATCGTATTGCGGCAGAAGAAAACCTTCTCTATGTGCGGCGTGACAAGGCGATGGAATTCTTGGCCCAAACGCGCGTGGCCGCTGATGTTGCGGCCGACGATGAGTTCAGCCTGACTGATCTCGGGTTTCCCTGCATGGCTGAGCATATCGCGCAGGCGATGGTGGCCAATATTTTCCTGCGTCGAAGCGGAGACCGGCGCGGGGCGCCGGTGAGATAAGATTGCAAAGCAAGCGCTTTGCGGCGTAATGTGCAGCTCAGCCGAACATCAATAACAAGAACACGGCAGGGAGAACGATTTTGGGGGGACTTCTGGCGCTATGCGCCGCGGCGACTTTTGCCTTCAATAACACTTTGGCGCGGCGCGGTGTGCTGACGGGATCTGTCTTTCAGGCTATGGCCATAACCGTTCCCTTGGGCGTCCCTTTGATGCTGGTTGCGGCCCTCATCTTTGACGCATTGCCCGCCCTGAATGATTTCACGCTAACAAATTATGTGTTCTTCGCCGCTGCCGGAATCGCCCATTTCGTTTTTGGTCGTTATTGCAACTATCGTGCGGTCAAGGCGATTGGCGCCAATTTGTCGGGGCCACTAACGGAGGTCTCCGTCCTTTTCGCGCTTGTGTTTGCAGTTACGCTGCTGGGCGAAAAACTTACCATCATGAAAGTGATCGGCATTGCGCTGATCCTTGCAGGCCCTCTGCTGACGGTTGAAAAAAGCATCAAGCTGAAAGCAGCAGGCCAGAAGGACCTCGGCTTCACGCCCCATTTTGTTGAAGGTTATATTTTCTCGCTGCTTGCTGCTGCTGCTTATGGCACTAGCCCCATCCTTGTTCGAATGGCGCTCGAACATGCCAATTGGCATGCGAGCATAGCGGGCGGACTTGTCTCTTATGGTGCTGCGGCACTTGTCGTGCTTGTCGCCATTCCGCTTCTGGGGCAGGTGAAGCATGTTGCTGCTATGCCGGGTGAGGCGATGAAATGGTTTTGCTGGGCTGGTTTCTTTGTAGGTCTATCGCAATTGCTGCGCTATATAGCGCTGTCATTTGCACCTGTGTCGGTCGTCTCGCCGATACAGCGCCTGTCGCTCGTCTTCCGTCTTGTCTTTAGTTACATGCTGAATAGACGCTATGAGGTTTTCGATTCCCGCATGATTGTGGGCACATTCGTCTCGCTTCTGGGCGCCGTCTTTCTGTCGATGTCGATCGACAATGTGCGTGACGTGCTCGATCTCCCGACCTGGATGGATCCACTCTTTGTCTGGACTTGGCCGTAATAGGCTTTTGTCGCCTTAGGATCGGCGATGCCTTATTCAGCGGGCCAATAGACTGGTGACAAGGGCGAACATGGTCAGCCCCGCAGCGAAGGCAAACTGCCAAATATGGTCTCTGATCACGCCCACAACTCACCTCCGCAAGCGCGTTCATGTGCGTGCTTGATTCCATGAGGCCAAGTCTAGCCAAGCTGGCCTCTGAATGGGCCGACTACCGAGAGAGATTTATTTTCTTCTTGGCCGTCTAAAGAGAAGAAGTTTGCTGTCAGGGAGCCATCGCCCGGGCCGCCTTGTCGACGGCAGCCTTCGGCGTGGCATAGAGCTCTTTCAAAAGCCCGTTTACCTCATCTCCCGTCATGGGTGTCACCTCGACCTTCATCTTATCGGCCTCTGCAAGGAATTCGGCGTCTTTCATGGTTGCATCAAATGCCTTGCGCAGTGCGGCCGCGCGCTCTGGCGGAATGCCTGGCGGCGCAAAGAAAGGCCGCGCCATATTTTGTGTGGCAACGATGAGGCGAATGATTTGCAATTGCTCGGGGTCTCTTGCCATCTCTGTGATCAGTGGGACATTCGGCAGGTCTGGATGTTTCTCGACAGCATTCTGAACGATGATATTGATGGATCCTTCATCGAGCCATTTCGTATAGCGCGTTTTAATCGTGGAATAAGACACGCCGCAATAGCCCTCCGTCTCGCCGCGCTCCATGGAAAGTGCCTGTTCGTTCGTACCGGGGTAGCCGGTGACGAGTTTGATCGGTGCGTTGAAGAGATGCCGGATCATATTGGCGAAAGCATCGGGATCAGCGCCTGTCGCCTGTCCGGAGGCAATGAATTCCTTGCTCATCAGATCGTCCCAGTTTTTCACTTTCGCTGATTTCCAGGAAATACACGTGCTGATGTCTTTCGACACGCTGCCGATGGCGGCAAATTTTGTGCTGTCATATTTTTGGGATGTGAACAAAGGCTCGATCAGTGCGATGCGCGCGAGCGTGGCAATGACGGATCCATCCTTGGGTGCAACGGAATACAGATAGCCGGACGCTACGACGCTGCCTGAGCCGGGCATGTTTTGCACGATGGGGGTCGGATTACCGGGGATGTGGCGCGGCATGTGGCGGGACAGAAGGCGGGCGATCAGGTCGTAGCCACCACCTGTCGGCACACCCACGACAATGGTCAGCGGCTTGGACTTGTAGAAATCCTCAACCGATTGAGCGAAGGCGCTGGCATTTACCAGAGCTGCCATTGAAAAAGCCGCCGCGCCCGAAGCGAGTCCTTGCAGCCGAGCCATTTATCGTCCTCCCCATCGCGATCTAGTGTCGCTGATATGAACCAATTTGATCAGCGCGAGCTGCCCCAAGCAAGCCCTCAAGGCGCTTCATCTTCGACGAAAGGCGCTTTTGCAGCCTTGTGGCTTGTTGATAGGCTGTCTCTGCCCGGCGCGGCGGTTCATGCCGGAGACAAAAACATTCTGGGGAGAATCCGCATGCTACGTCGCCAATTTTTGCGTTCAATTCCGCTTGCCGCAGCCGCTGGCCTAACCAGCGCTGCTCATGCTGAGGGCTTGCCTATTGGCGAGCCGAAAATGAAGCGCTTTGATGATCAGCGCTGGGTGCTCGATAATATCATTCAGGCCAATGGCATTGATTGGGATCAGGGCCATACCAGCACGCTCTTGCGTGCTTGTGGCCTTGCTATTCAGGACGACATGGCGACATGGCGTCAGCGCGTAAAAAAATATGCCGATATCGTTCCGGCTATGGAGGCATTGGCACGCAAGCGCGAGGCCTTGGCGCTTGAACATGAAAAAGCGGAGGAAATGATTCCTGCGCGCGACAATTATTATATCGCGGCCTCCTATTGGGCGACAGCTATGTGGGGTCTGGAAGAGCACGGCCCGCGGATTCGTCGCAACAATGAAAAGAAGCTTGAGAATTTCAAAAAATATATGGCACTCGCTGACCACAAGATTGAATGGATAGAAATCCCCTATCGAGGCAAGACGCTTCCGGCCGTATTTCACTTACCGCCCGGCTATCAGGCAGGACAGAAAGTGCCCGTGGTGGTGGCTGTTCCGGGAATGGATGGTTTCAAAGAGCGCTCTGTTTCGCTTTATGCCGATGGCTGGATGGCGCGTAATTACGCGGTGCTGGCCATTGAAGGGCCGGGCTATTGGGAAACTCCTTTACGTGGCATTTTTGTAGATGTGAAGGGCTGGGCTGAAACCGGCAAGGAAATCGCGAAATGGCTAAAAACCAAGCCTGAAGTCGATATCAACCGTATTGTCGCGACCGGCTCAAGCTTTGGCTCGTTCTTTTCAGCGGCTATGATTTCCGAAGAGCCGACATTCAAAGCCTGCGCTGTAACAGGCACCTGTTATGATCCAGGTGGCACAGCCATCTTCGATGAAGCATCGCCCACATTTAAAAAGCGCTTCATGTTCATGTCAGGCATCACCGATGAAGTGGAGTTTGAAAAATTTCGCAAGACAATCGACTGGCATGGATTTGCTGGAAAAATCAAAGTGCCGTTTTTGATTGCGGCAGGCGAGTCTGATGAATTATGCCCGCTCGAACATACAGAGGCTTTCACCAAAGCGCTCGGGGGCCCCAAGCAACTCGTCGTCTATCAGGACTCGCGCCATTCCCTGCGTGGGCCGTCTGTGTCGAACGGGCCAGATCCGCGCATCATGCAGGCGGAATGGCTGACCCGTCGTCTGGCGGGCAAGCCTTTAGAGAGCGAGCGCTGGTTTGTGGAAGCCAGTGGTCGCGTTCAAAAGACGAAGCTTGCGTGATTGGAAAATAGCGAGGTCGGGCTTCTGCCCGGCCTTGCCTTTTGCAGTCTAAAAAAAGAATCATGTGAGACTGCCGTTTTAGGCTATCGCCCCAGCACCTTGCTGGCTTAATCTCATGTTTGGATAGGGTGCCCCGGATGAAGCCGGGGTTAAACGGGAAGTCGGTTTGCACCGCACTGCCCCCGCAACTGTAAAGCGGTTGGTTCTGGTCACTGGCGACAAGCTGGGAAGGCCAAATCCAAATACCGCTGAAGTCAGGATACCGGCCAGATCCTTGTTGAAGCCCTGACACCGACGGTGGGTCGGTTGGAGGATCTGATGTTGAAGCGTGCCGTGCGCGCCGCCTGTTTGGCTGGCGCTGCTCTTTATGTCCTGCCGTCTTACGCGCAGGAAAAATCTCAAGAACTCATCATCACGCCCAATCGCATGCCTGTGTCGATCCAGCAGATCGGCTCCGCCATAACTGTCATCACGCAGGAAGAGATTGCTGCGCAGGGCAATAAGTCCCTGCGCGACATTCTTGACGGCCAGCCCGGCGTGACGGTGACAGAAGTCGGAGGGCCGGGCGGAGCTGTTTCCGTTAATATGCGCGGTACAAATACCAACCATGTCGCTTTTTTGATCGACGGCATGCGCGTCAATGACCCCACGACAGTCAGTGGCGATCTCGATCTGTCCATCGTGCCGGTGCAGATCATCGAGCGCATCGAAATCGTGCGGGGTCCGCAATCAGCCCTCTATGGCTCCGATTCCATTGGTGGCGTGATCAACATCATCACCAAAAAGGGCAAGCAGGGCCCGCCAGTCTGGATCTTTCGTACCGAGGGCGGTAGCTACGGAACATTTTCAAACAAACTATCCGTTGCGGGCGCGACGCCCGACACAAACTATAGTCTCTCTCTCAACCAATTTCACACGGACGGTTTCCAGCGCGTCGGCTATCGGGTTGGCCGCTTGGCTTATCTCAATCCCAATGGCGTTGATCCGATGAGCCGCTATGGCGGCTCAGGCAAAGTTTCAAAGCAGATCAACGATTGGCTGACATTGGAAACAGGGTTCAACATTTCGCGCGAACGCTTGCAATATGATTCCGGGCCTTACAGCGAAGATATGTTGTCGCCTAATCCGCAGACGGGTCGACTGATGACTGCCTATCAAAAAGTTGTTGCGGAAAATGGCCCCTTTCGCACAACGGTGACAAGCTTTGAAACCAAGATTTATCGTGATCTCTGGCTCTATACGAAAGATTCCACTTACGGCGACACCAACGCTCATTATGTCTACAATGGCACGCGCCTTGGCGGGGAAATCCAGGAAGATGTGAAGCTGGGCGCCTATGGCGCGCTCACTGCTGGCATGCGCTACGAGCGTGAGCGGGCTGCCGGCGACGAAGACAGCGCGACCTATGATAAGCGCCAGAATACCCGCTCTGCCTTTGTGCTACACCAGATAAGCCTGTTCGAAAAACTACACCTGTCGACGGGCGGGCGCATTGATGATGTGACTGGGTCGGGAACGTTTGCGACCTACCGCGTGACGGCGGCCTATGATCTGACGCAGACGACGCGGGTGCGCGCTTCTTATGGAACTGGCGCGAAAGCCCCTTCGCTCTATCAGCTCTACGTACCAAATTATAACAATGCGGATTTGAAATCTGAGAAATCGCAGGGTTATGACATTGGCTTCGAACAGACGTTCTTTGCCGAAAGCGCACGCATCAATGCCAATTATTTCAACAACCGTATTGAAAATTTGATTGTTGGCGATGCCAGCACATTTATTCCATACAATGTCGACAAGGCGACGACCTCGGGTGTCGAATTTGGCGGCGAGTATAATTTGGTTCCCGGTTGGGCGAAGCTGAAATCGGCCTATACGCATTTGCAGACGCGCGATGAAAGCACGGGCTTGCGTTTATTGCGCCGCCCCCGTCATGCGGCGCGACTGTCTGTCGCCGTCACGCCCATCAAGGATCTCAGCGTCGAGCCGATCCTGCGCTATATAGGTGAGCGCAGTGATACATATCTGGGCTCGCGCGTGACCCTGAAGGCCTACGCGCGGTTTGATGTGGCGGTCGATTATAAGGTCAGCGACAAACTGTCCTTTTTCGCGCGGGGCGAAAACCTGACCAATGCGCGATATGAGGATATTTATAATTACGGAACGGCCGGCCGCTCTGCCTATGCCGGCCTTCAGATGACTTGGTAAGGGGATGGGGGCCCTCCGGGGGCTCTTTTCAATCACGTCTGGCATGGACCGGGCTTTCCCTGTCCGCTAGACTTGTCTTAAATATAGGGCGGACCGGGGGGCTCGGGTTGCCAGGCTTTGAAAGGATTTTGCGGTGGAACTCAGGCTGACAACCATCACGGGCATGATCGTCTTTGCGGCTTTGACCCGCCTGCTGCCGCATCCGCCCAATGCAACGGCGGTGTCGGCTATAGCCTTGTTTGCCGGCGCGCAGCTTTCTGACCGCCGTCTGGCTTTTCTCGTGCCGCTAGCCGCGCTGTTCTTGACTGATCTTGTGCTGGGCCTGCATCAGGGCATGGTCTTTGTTTATGCCTGCGTGGCGGCGATGGTGCTGGTCGGCGCGGCTTTGGGTGAGCGCCCCAACATGCTGAAACTGGCAGGCGCGTCGCTGGCGGGTTCCGTGCTTTTCTTCATCGTGACGAATTTCAGTGTATTCCTGTTTGATGGCCTCTATGCGCAGAGCCTGTCCGGTCTTGCCGAATGTTATGTCGCTGCCATTCCCTTCTTCCATAATACCGCGCTCGGCGACCTTTTCTTCACCGGTGCGCTGTTTGGTGGTTTTGAACTCTTGCGCCGTGCGGTGCCAGCGCTTTCGCCCGCTCATTAATCCTCGATGCAGGTTGCATCAAAAGGCGGCCGTCGGGCCGCCTTTTTTCATTGGAGCATCAATGTTGATGAGGCCCAAGGAGAAAGCCAAACATGCTAGGCAGTAGTGGACTTTCTCTGGGAGCAGGTGCGCGCAACTCAACCCTGATCACATCTGCCATAGGCCTTGGGCAAATTCTCAATTGGGGGTCGGTCTTTTATCTGATTGCCATCATTGCCAGGCCCGTCGAGCAGGAAACTGGCTGGTCCTTTACAGCCATTATCGCAGGTCATGCTTTGGGGCTGCTTGTGGCTGGTCTTGTGTCACCACGTGTCGGGCGTCTCATCGAAAGATTGGGCGGGCGCCGCGTGCTGGCTGGCGCCTCATTGCTCATGGCTTGCGGTCAGGTGGCGCTTTCGCTCTCAAACTCTCTGGCAGGATGGTATGGCGCTTGGGCTCTGCTTGGCCTGGCCATGGCCTGCGGACTTTATGATGCAGCTTTTTCAACGCTGAGCCAGATCTTCGGGCGCGATGCGCGCGGTGCGATCACCAATGTCACTTTGTTTGGTGGTTTGGCGAGCACGATTTGCTGGCCGCTGACAGCCTATATGATTGCACAAATTGGTTGGCGCGATGCCTGTCTTGTGTTTGCGCTGATCCACCTTTGTCTGGCGCTCCCCATGCATCTTTGCCTTGTGCCGCAGACATTGTTGAAACTTCCTCTGCAGCCAGAAGAAGCAATCGAGGAAGGTGATGAGCCGCAGATGCTTTCACCCGTTTATTTTTTGCTGTCGATCATTCTGATGGTCGCGGCTTCAGTTGGCGCAATCGTCTCGGTTCATCTCATCGCCCTTTTGCAGGCGCGCGGACTCGATCTGGCTGTTGCTGTTGGCATGGGTGCCTTGTTTGGTCCCGCACAAGTGGGCGCTCGAATTCTGGAGCGTCTCTTCGGCGGGAAGTTGCATCCGGTCTGGACCTTGGTCATTTCCGTGGTCCTGACATGCCTTGGGCTTGTCCTGCTAGGGCTACATGCGGGCGTCGCCCTTATTGCTGTGGCGCTGCTTTTGTATGGCGCGGGCAATGGTATCAATTCTATCGCCAAAGGCACTGTACCCCTCGTGCTTTTTGGTCCGCGTTTTTATGCGCGCATCATGGGGCGCCTGGCTTTGCCATCCTTGATCGCACAAGCGCTGGCGCCAGCGCTTGTGGCGCTTTTGATGGAAGCGCGCGGCAGCGAAAGCGCCTTGCACGTGCTGGTGTTTCTGACATTGGCCAATTGCGCTGCAGTTCTATGGCTTGCGCATATGACCCGCGCTGAGCGGGCGGTGGACTGAGCTGGACGCCATCGGCTTTTGGGGGTTAGTCTTTCGAGCTTCCGCTGTTTTGGCTTTTGCCGATTTCGCGGGAGGCAACAAACAGCCGCGTAAGTCGGCGCTCAAAATCGGGGAGGTGCCAGCGTGTCGATCTCACACCGTCCGGGTCATGCGTTCCGAATTCGCCACCTTGCCCTTGAGGTCCAAGATCTCGAACGCTCGGTTGCATTTTATCAATCCGTTTTTGGCATGCGCGTGCTTCGGCGCCGGGAAAATCCTATTCGCAATGATATTGCTGCTTACGTTGGCTATGGTGAGGAAGTCGAGCATGTCTCGCTCGAGCTCTATCAGTTCCGACATGCCGCACCTCCGGTTCATGAAAATCGTGGGACCCATTTCGCGATTGCTGTCGATGGTATCGAACACGTGTTTTGTCGCGCTGTTGAAGCCGGCGCAGTCGCGCGCACGCAACCACAAAACAATCGTCCCAACAGCGTGAACAAATTTGCCTTCATTCTTGATCCCGATGGACATGAGATCGAGCTGACAGAAAATTCACATGGAGGCCAATCATGAAAATCCGACCGTTCTCCCGTTTTGCATTTGGCCTGATGTTGCTCATGAGCGGTCTCTGGGCGCCAGCAAAACTTCACGCGCAGGATTTTTCTGGAAAGACCGTCGCTATTCTGGTGGGCGGCGTGGGTGGAGGCTATGATCTCTATTCACGCTTTCTTGCGCCTTATTACGGGAAGCATCTTCCCGGTGCGCCGCAGGTTGTTGTGAAAAACATGCCGGGCGCTGGAACGCTTCAGGTTGCCAATTTCATCTATTCTGTCGCCCCAAAAGACGGGCTGACCATTGGCGCCATTGACGGCTCGAACGCAGTTGGTCATTTGCTCAAGAGCCAAGGGGTGCAATTCGATCCACGCAATTTTGTTTGGATTGGCAATATGAATGCCGAAGTGGCGGTCATCATTGGCTGGCATGGATCGAAGATCAAAACGTTCGATCAAACTTTTGTGCAGGATATGATTATGGGCAGTGCGGGTCCGACGTCCGGGTCGACCGTGTTTGCCAATGTTCTCAACAATCTTGTGGGAACAAAATTCAAACTTGTCTCAGGCTATCCCGGCACCAATGAAATGCTTCTGGCGATGGAGCGAGGCGAGATCGAAGGCATTCCCAGCGTCAATCTATCGAGCCTTGTGGGGGCACGCCCGAATTGGATGAAGGATTCGAGCGTGTCCATTCTTCTGCAGATTGGCAATGCGCGACACCCCACACTTCCCAATGTCCCCTTGGTGCACGACTACGCCAAGACAGATGAGCAGCGCCAGATCATGAAGCTGATCTTCATGGCCCCCGAGCTGGGTCGGCCTTTTGTCGCCCCACCTGAAATGTCAGCAGCGCTAAGCGCCGCGCACCGCAATGCCTTTTGGCGCGCGTTGGCCGACCCCGAGTTGCTGGAAGATGCGAATCGACGCAACGTCGAGCTCTTCAATCCGTCGCGCGGTGAGGAGATCAACAAGAGAATCGACGAGCTCTATCAGATACCGTCCGCGATTGTTGAGCGCGCATCAAAGCTGACAGGCGTTGCGGCAGCATCCGGGTCCAAATAATGGCCCGAAGACTAACGGATTCAAGATTGCCCATTGTCTTGGTAAATGGTGCCGATTGAGGGATTCGAACCCCCGACCCCCTCATTACGAATGAGGTGCTCTACCAGCTGAGCTAAATCGGCATTGGCTTGGCGGGAAGCCCCGACAAAGCCCCGCTCTCATAGCGAAGGGCCATTCGATTAGCAAGAAGCCACCGGGCGCTTTCAGGAGAAACGGCGGTCTGCTTCGCCCTTTTCGTCGGGCTCGGGGCCCGGATCATCGGGCACCGAGGGCAGGGGATAGAGTGCTTGTCCTGCTAGCGGACGGTGCTTGGTTGCGGTCATGGGTGTTCGCTGTGCAGGCTCGTCGAGTGCAGGCAGGCTGTCCAGGGGCAAGTCTGCCACGGGGCCGGATAATTTTTCCTGCGGCACATTCCAGCTGAAAGCGTCGAGCTTGCCCGTCACCGGCGAAGCTGGTTCCCAAACATCGCTGATCACGCCATCGGCGATCCATGTCGCATCGCGGGGTGCGCGCGCTGCGCGTGTCAGCCATTCACGCACCGGCCCGCTTTGCGCGCCATGTTCGCCCTGTTCGAGATCCGCCATCAGCAGGCAGAGGCGACGTGAGGGGCGCTCTTCGCTTAACAGTAGAGGCGCAATGGCCGCACGCGCCTTGGCAAAGTCGCGCGTCTCCAACCCTGCACGCGCCAAGCAGAGCGCACTTTCCGCATCATCCGGGCGTAGCTCCGCAAGTTTGCGCGCGCGTGTCAGGCGCTCCTGGGCCGCATCGCCCACCCGCACATGAAGATAAGCATCGGCTATTTCAGGATGGGGAATATCGCGCCAGGCGCGTTCAAGCAGACGTGCAGCTTTGCGCATGTCGCCGCGCCGCGTGAGCAATTGCCCTGCAAGTACGTGAGCCGGAACAAGCGAGGGTGCCAGTTTCACTGCTTCACGCGCGTCGCGTAAAGCTTGCTCAGGATTGTTCCCCGCTTGCTCGCGCGCATGTGCTGTCAGCAGAACCGCGCGTTGACGATCAGCAGTTTCACGCGAGATGAGCTTATGTTTGCGATTGGACTCGACAATGTCGATGGCTAGCGACCATTCGCTCCGGCGCACATGCCAGTCGAGCAAGGCTTCGCCGGCCCAACTAAGTGGGGCGATGGCATGGGCTTGCGCTGCATGCAAATGTGCTGATTGTTGATCGCCGCGCCGCAGCGCCTCTGCATGCAGACCACGCAGACCCAGAAGTCGTGTCTGCGGATCTTCCATCATTTGCGCAAATGTCTGTTCGGCCAGCCCGCGATTGCCTTCAAGCTGTGCGGTTTGTGCGCGCAACAACAAAGTCAGCGGATCTGTCCCGATGAGTTTTTCAGCTTCGTGCGTCGCACGTGCGGCATAGCGCATATCTCCAGCAGCTGCCGCGATCATCCCGCGTGTCAGCGCCTGGTAACCTTTGTTACGACGACGCGCCCGCCAACTCATCGACATGAATGCCGGTAAGCGAAAAACGAACCGTACCAGTGTCCACAAGAGCAAGAACGCAATGCAGGCGAAGAGTATGCCAGCCAATGCCACCAGGACCGATGTTTCCATCCGCAGTCCCTGCCACGTCATCACGATTTCGCCGGGCCGGTCAGCGAGCCACGACAGGCCAAGCGCGGCAAGTGCAAGAAAGGCGAGAAAGAGAATGAGGCGGATCATCTGGGCCTATTTCCCCGCGATCCGGTCAAGGCCTGTTTGAATCAAAGCGCGCGCGGCCGCATCAGCATTGGCCCGCGCCTTGGCGCGCTTGGCCCAATCCTGACCGACATTTTTTGCGGCTTGCGGCAAGCCTTCGAAGAGGGTCACGGCAACTTCGATATCATTGCGCTGAAGCGCTGCTTCAATCCGCGCAAGAAGTGCTGGCGCGTTTTCCTCGGCGCTGTCGCCGATGGGGCGAATCCGCACGAGACTTGTTGCGGAGCGGCTGAGCCGGTCAAGAAGATCTTCATTATCCGGCGCGGGATTGGCCACTTTCAGCATGGCAGAGGACAGTGGAGAAAAGTCTTGGGCCAGTTTTTGTGCTGTTGGCGCGCCGGTGACGGCAAGGGGTTTCACCGCGGCCAGCATTTGCCCGTCCGCGCCAAGTTTTTCGAGAGCGGTGATTTCTGGCATGAAAGGCACACCGCGTTCAATTTTCTGTCGCAGGCTTTCTGCGACTATGGCCAGCGCAGAAGCATCAGACTTGTGAGCCTGCGCAGCGCCGCGTAAGGCCGCTAGATCGCTTTCGAGTTTTGCAAGACGCGCATCATCTGTGGTTGGCGCGCTTGCGGGTCGCGCTTCCAGCGCTTCCAGGCGCTTTTCAAGTGGCGCGAGATCGAGTGTCTGGGCCTGCGGCATGGGACGGCGCAGCGCTTCATCGGCAGCTTGCGTGGCGCGCGTGGCATCATTGATGGCTTTATCGGATTTGATGTCGATTGCAGATAGGCGCATTGCAATCGGCGCAATATCAGGAATGGTCGGTGCCGGTTTGCTTTCCAATGCGCTGATGCGCCGCTCAAGCCGATCGAGTCTTTGGGCGAGCGCTGCAGCGACTTCATTGGTGGATGTGCCGCGGCCGTTCAATCCAACAAAAACACCCGCGCCAGCCATAGCGATAGCAACAAGAACTAATGCAACAGCAAGTGCGGCGCCATGTTGACGCTTCGGTGCAGGCGGTGTTTCGGCCGATGTGGCTTCACCATCGATGATCGGCGGTTCACGGCGGCGGGCGCGGTTGGGCGTTGCCTCCTCTGGCCCCGACCTTTCGCTCGTGTCGCTCATTGCGCCTCTCATCCCTGAAACCTGTTCGCCACACTCTAGGCGATTGGAACATGATTTGGGAATCGCCTGCGCGGGCCCCGGTTCCCTTAAAGTCTGGTCTTGATGGCCCTATCCAGCGCCAAAGTGCGTCGGGCCATCTCCGCATGGAGAAGCTCGACCATTTTGCCGTCCAGCGAAATGGCGCCTTTGCCCTTGTTTTCCGGTAGCTCAAAGGCAGCGATGATTTTGCTGGCCCATTCCACCTCGGCTGCGGGCGGGCCAAAAACTTCGTTGGCGACGACAATCTGGTTGGGGTGGATGACTGTCTTGCCGTCCATGCCCAGATCGCGGCCTTGTTCACATTCGGCGCGCAGCCCCTCCAGATCGGAGTGCTGGTTATAGACGCCATCCAGAATATCAATGCCGAAGGCGCGTGCCGCCAGCACACATTGCGAGAGCCAGGCGAGCATGGGCGCTCGGCCGGGCACTATGCGGGCGCGTGTTTCCTTGGCAATATCATTCGTGCCCATGATGAAGACGGCCAGTCGTGAATTGGGATCGGCCGCTGTGCGGGCAATGGCATCGACATTGAGAATGCCGGCGGGGGTCTCGATCATCGCCCAAATGCGCGTATGGGACGGCGCGCCGGCTTCAT
>CANJVX010000002.1 GCA_947478405.1 Beijerinckiaceae bacterium
AATGAATCCGGTCATCATTCAATCCAAAGCCGATCATCAGCGCATCAATGCCGAGATCCTTTTTGAACAAGCCGACAATCGGAATCGAGCCGCCCGAACCTGAGAGCACTGGCTCTTTGCCCCATTCGGAATGTAGAGCGCGGCGCGCGCGGCCCAAGGCTTCGGACGAGAAGGGTAAGATGAGCGCAGGCGAAGCCCCATGCGAAAGAAAATGCACTTTTGCATCACCTGGCAGACGCGCCTTCACAAAGTCGCGGAAACTCGCCAATATTTTTTCAGGATCTTGCTGGCCGACCAGTCGGAAAGAAAATTTCGCACTCGCCTGCGCGGGCAAAACAGTCTTTGAGCCCTTACCTGTATAGCCGCCAAAAATGCCATTCACATCGCAGGTCGGGCGCGACCAGATTTTTTCCAACACGCTGCGATCTGTCTCGCCCGCTGGCACGGACAGACCCACATTGTTGAGAAAGGCGGCTTCGTCAAAATCCAGCTGGCGCCATTGCTCGGCCACGCCCTCGGGCAATTCTTCGACGCCCTCATAAAAACCCGTCAGCGCCACGCGCCCGCGCGTGTCGTGGATATCGGCAATGATGCGCGACAAGACATGAATCGGATTGGTGGCAGGCCCGCCAAACATGCCTGAATGTAAATCACGCGAAGCAGCTTCGATCACCACTTCTTCCAGCACGAGGCCGCGCAACATGGTTGTGATGGCAGGCGTATCCTTGTTCCACATATTAGTGTCGCACACGAGCATGAGATCAGCTGAGAGCTCAGCCTTATTGGCCGCAAGAAAAGCCGGCAGCGAGGGCGAGCCGGTTTCTTCTTCACCCTCGAAGAGAATGGTCACATCGCAGGGCAGATCGCCACCGGTCTCGCGAAAGGCGCGGCAGGCTTCGACAAAGGTCATCAACTGGCCTTTGTCATCGGCTGCCCCCCGCCCGATAATGCGTGCGCCATCGCTGGAGAGATGGGGCTTGAACGGATCGGTCTCCCACAGCTCCAGCGGATCGGCCGGTTGCACATCGTAATGGCCATAGAAAAGCACATGGGGCACATCACGCCGCTTGGCTTTTGCATGAGCGACAACCATCGGGTGACCCGCGGTCGCACGCAGAGATGCCTCAAAGCCCAGGGTTTTCAATTCATTGACAAGCCATTGTCCAGCGCGCGCACAATCGGGGGCAAAAGCGGGATCGGTCGAGACCGAGGGGATCGCCAGCAGGCCCAACAAACGTTGCACAGCCCCATCGCGATTGTGATCAATGCGGGCGAGAACGTCAGTGATGGAGGTCATGAGAGAATCCTGATTTTCTGATGATCAAGTGTCGCAAATTCTTGCCCTCTTTGCGAGCGTGACGAAACACACAGATGTCATTTGAGGCCTCTGGATTGCTTCGCCTTCGGCGCGCAATGACGATATAATCGATGAAAAGGAGACCCTTCCTATGCAGGACATGATTGCACGCATTGCCGCAGCCTCCGGGCTCGATGCCGCCAAAGCTGAAGAGGCCGCCGGACTGGTTCTGGCCTTTCTGCAAAAAGAAGCCCCCGGCCCTGAGATGGATCGGGTTCTGGCTGGCATCCCCGGTGCGAGCGAGCTGGCTGGCGCCCATGCGGGCGGCGGGGGTGGCAGGCTGATGGGCATGTTTGGTGGCGGCCTGATGGGGCTGGCGGGACAGCTCTCCGGCCTCGGGCTCGGCATGGGCGAGATGCAGGCTGTCGGCCGCGAGTTATTCGCCATTGCACGGGAGGTCGCGGGCGAGGACGCCGTGGGCGAGATTGCGGGTGCTATTCCGGGTCTCTCCCAATTTACCTGAGACGCCCAGACTACGACTTCTGATGAGTGGCCCATTGCGTTGCAACATGCGAGAAAGGCGGGGATTTCTTCCCGCCATTCGGATGTGTGACGCAAAATGGTGCAGACCCAAGAGCCGACCTTTGCTGGCGCCTTTCCTGCCGCCGATGAGGCCCATTGGAAAAAGCTTGTCGACCATGTCCTGAAGGGCGCGCCTTTCGAAAAGCTGGTTGGCCACACCTATGATGGCATTGCCATCCAACCTCTCTACCCGCGCGCGCGCGCCGCCACGCCTATGGCCAGCGCGCATGAAGGGGGCTGGCACAGCCTCGCGCGCATCGACCATCGCGATGCCCGCAGCGCCAATGAACAAGCGCTGACCGATCTCGAAAATGGGGCACAGGGTCTGGCTCTGGTTTTTTCCGGAAGCACTGGCGCCTATGGATTTGGCCTGCAACCCGACGCCCAAACGCTCGACCATGTGCTCGACAATGTGGTGCTCGAAACGGGCCTGCCCATCGAGATGGATGCGGGCCCGCCAGGAACCGCGCTGGCGCAAGCGCTGGATGCCATCGTCACCGCGCGCAAACTTTCTCCCCCCGACCTGCATGTGCATTTCGGGCTCGACCCTTTGCATGAAAATGCCGATGTAATCGCCACAACCGCGCTGCGCCTGAAAAAGGCGGGCTATCAGGCGCCCATGATCGTTGCGGACGCTCGGCGTGTGCATATGGCTGGCGGCACCGAAGCGCAGGAGCTGGCGCTGGCGCTCGCCTCAGCGCTCACCTCTTTGCGCGCGCTGGAAAAAGCGGGCTCTTCGCTGAATGAGGCGCGCGCGCTGATCTCTTTTCGGTTGGCGGCCGATGCTGACCAGTTTCTCACGATCGCAAAAACACGCGCCTTGCGCCGCCTGTTTGCGCGCGTGGAGGACGCCTGTGGCCTGACACCAAAACCAATCCACCTCCACGCCGAAACGGCCTGGCGCATGATGACGCGCCGCGACCCTTATGTGAATCTCTTGCGCACCACGACCGCCGCCTTTGCCGCAGGCCTTGGTGGCGCCGATCGCATCAGCATTCTGCCCTTCACACAGGCGCTGGGCCTGCCCGATGTGTTCGCGCGACGCCTTGCGCGCAACACGCAGCTTGTCTTGCTGGAAGAAGCAAACCTTGGCCGCGTGGCAGATGCCGGCGCCGGTTCCGGTTGTATTGAAACACTCACCGATGAATTAAGCGAGGCTGCATGGCGGCTGTTCCAGCAATCGGAAAAAAACAGCCTGCCACTTTTTCTTCTGTCACTGTCGGCAGAAGTCAAGAAATCTGCGAGCATACGCCTGACGAATATTGCCAAGCGCAAAGAACAGCTAACAGGCACCAGCGAATTTCCCGATGTACATGAGGGTGCAGTGGAAGTCCTCGCACCAACGCATGCGTTGACGCGAGATGCTTTCTTCCCGCCCATGCGTTTGTCCCAAGACTTCGAAGCCTTACGCGACCGTGCAGATGCCATGAGACCGCGCCCGAAAATCTTTCTCGCCACACTGGGCACCGTGGCAGATTTTACTGCGCGTGCGATGTTTGCTAAAAACGTCTTCGAAGCGGGCGGCATCGAAGCTATTATCCATGACGGCGGTGATCTTACGGTCGGCTTTGCCATATCCGGCGCCAAGCTCGTGTGCCTTGTCTCCAGCGACGCGCTTTATGCCGAGCAGGCCGTGACTGGAGCCAAAGCGCTCGCACCCAAGGCCACTAAAATCTATCTCGCTGGACGCCCCGGGGAACTCGAAGCGAGCTTGAAACAAGCCGGTGTCTCCGGATTCATTTTCGCAGGCTGTGATTTGGTTGAAATTCTAAGTGATGCATTAAGCCAAGTGTAACAACAGGCGTAGGCTTCGTCATGGCGAGCAACGCGTAGCAATCCAGAAGCCTCACGTGTTGATCAGGATTGCCGCGTCGGGCCTTAAGGGTCTTCTCGCCATGACGCGCGTGAATTGAGGATGGTATGTCATGAGCAGCATTCCGAACTTTGCTGATGTCGCGCTCGACAATGTGCGCGTGCCCGCGCCTGAGAGCACAGATGTGCTGTGGCAGACGCCTGAAAAAATCGGCGTGAAGAATGTCTACGCGCAAGCGGATGTCTCTGGGCTCGATTTTCTCGACACCTATCCGGGTGCTGCACCTTTTCTGCGTGGCCCCTATCCGACCATGTATGTCAACCAGCCTTGGACGATCCGCCAATATGCGGGCTTTTCAACGGCCGAAGATTCCAATGCTTTTTATCGCCGAAATCTCGCAGCCGGCCAGAAGGGCCTGTCAGTGGCCTTCGATCTGGCCACACACCGCGGTTATGATTCCGATCATCCGCGCGTGGCAGGCGATGTCGGCATGGCGGGTGTGGCAATTGATTCCATCTATGACATGCGCACTTTATTTTCCGGCATTCCGCTGGATCAAATGTCTGTCTCGATGACGATGAACGGCGCGGTGCTGCCCGTGCTGGCGCTTTATATTGTGGCGGCCGAAGAACAGGGTGTGTCGCAGGATAAATTATCGGGGACGATCCAGAACGACATTCTCAAAGAATTCATGGTGCGCAACACCTATATTTATCCGCCCCTGCCCTCGATGCGCATCATCTCGGATATTTTTTCCTACACGTCACAGCATATGCCGAAATTCAATTCGATTTCGATTTCCGGCTATCACATGCAGGAAGCTGGCGCGACGCAGGATCTGGAGCTGGCTTACACTCTGGCCGATGGCGTTGAATATTTGCGCTCTGGCATTGCAGCTGGACTCAATGTCGACACATTCGCGCCGCGCCTGTCCTTCTTCTGGGCGATTGGCATGAATTTCTTCATGGAAGTGGCCAAGCTGCGCGCCGCGCGCTTGATCTGGGCCAATTTGGTGAAGGGCTTTCATCCGAAATCCGACAAATCGCTGGCGCTGCGCACCCATTCGCAGACGTCCGGCTGGTCGCTCACCGCGCAAGATGTGTTTAACAATGTCATGCGCACGCAGATTGAAGCCATGGCCGCAACCCAAGGCCACACGCAATCTTTGCACACCAATGCGCTGGATGAGGCTTTGGCTTTGCCAACCGATTTCTCGGCTCGCATTGCACGCAACACACAGCTCTTCCTGCAGCAGGAAAGCGGCACCACGCGCATCATTGATCCCTGGGGCGGCTCTTTCTATGTCGAGCGCCTCACAGCCGATCTCGCCAAACGCGCCATGAGCCATATTGAGGAAGTCGAAAAGCTCGGCGGCATGGCCAAAGCTATTGAAGCGGGCATTCCGAAATTGCGCATTGAAGAAGCCGCAGCCCGCACACAGGCGCGCATCGATTCTGGCCGCCAAGCTGTGATTGGTGTGAACCTGTTCAAGCCCGATCAAGAACAATCGATTGACGTGCTGAAGGTCGACAATTCGGCCGTGCGCGCCAGCCAGATTGAAAAGCTGAAGCGTTTGCGTGCCGAGCGCAATGAGGCCGAAGTGGAAGCCAAGCTCGACGCGCTGACGAATGGCGCGGCCGGCACGGGTAATTTGCTCGCCCTGTCGATTGATGCGGCGCGCGCCAAAGCAACCGTGGGTGAAATCTCGCTTGCTTTGGAAAAAATATTCGGTCGCCATGCCGCAAAAATCCAGACAATCAGCGGCATCTATAAAGACGAGGCCAGTCCATCAGCTGTGGAACGTGTGCAGCGCGTCACACGGGCCTTTTTTGAAAATGAAGGTCGCAAGCCGCGTATTCTCATCGCCAAAGTTGGCCAAGACGGGCATGACCGTGGGCAAAAGGTCGTGTCTTCAGCCTTTGCTGATCTGGGCTTTGAAGTCGATATCGGGCCTTTGTTTGCAACACCCGATGAAGCGGCCCAGCAGGCCATCGACAATAATGTGCATATTGTTGGCATCTCCTCACTCGCTGCAGGCCATCTGACACTTGTGCCGGAATTAAAAGACGCGCTGTCGAAGAAAGGCCGCGCGGACATTATGATTGTGGTGGGTGGCGTTATCCCGCCGCAGGATTTTCAAGCGGTGCGCGATGCAGGGGCGTCAGCCATATTCCCGCCAGGAACGGTGATTGCGGATGCCGCTGAGCAGCTGATTGACGAGCTGAACGTGCGTTTGGGCTACGCACAGAAGCAGCCGCAATAAGTGCAACACCTCCCTCTCCGTCATTGCGAGCAGGCCAAAGGCCGACGCGGCAATCCAGTGCACAGACCTTTTGTCGTATGCGCTATGGATTACCGCGTCGCTTCGCTCCTCGAAACGACGGCAGAAATCGCTAATTCATCGGCACAAGCGGCGGCGTCTGTGCGGGGGGCACGTCCACTTCGGCAGGCACGCGTGACCTTGCATCGATCACAGCTGTGACACCGGCATCTTCACGCGCCATGCCGAGTTGCGCGCCAATCGTGCGCACCACGGCAGGCACATCGCCGTAAAGCGAATGACCGATAAAGCCAGATGATTTTCCCGAGAGATCATAGACTTTCACACCCAATTGCCCGAGTTCATCACGCTGTTTGGCATTGCGCGGATCCATCGCACCCACACGCGGGCGTGCACCCGCAATCTTGCTCGATAGATTAAGAGCGCGATCATTAGCGGACACGAAAATCGACACATTCGCGCCCGGCATCCGCGCCAATTGTGTCTTGAAGACCGCAAGATCAATATCAGGGGAAGCAAGCATCACATCGCCGAGCCGATTGCCAAGATTACGCGAACCTGCAATTGAATTTTCGCGCAAAGCTTCCATGGCAAGCCACGATCCCATTGAATGTGCCAGCACATGGACACGCCCCACACCTTCCAATTGGGAGAGATCGCGCATTAGCTTCTGTAACGCATCGCGCGATGCAGTCGCACTTTCCTTGTCGGAGACATAAGAGAAGAGATCGGATTTCGAAGGCCAGGTGAAGAGCACCGCCACGCCGCCAAAGCCGCCATCATGCACAAGCTGCGCCAGACGAAAGCGCGCTTCATTTTGCGACGTGTTGAAGCCATGCACATACAATAGAATATCGCGGTTTGAACCGATGCGGCCTGACAGATAGGTCGAGACCTGCAAACGGAAATCTTCCGGATCGAGTTCGTGGCCGCCTAGCACTGCAAAATGTTTTTCAGGACTTGGCTTGCCGAAGGACGGCTCCTCGATCTCGCCCGGCTTATGGTCGCGCGGTACAGAGACCATGGAGATGGAATAATGGGCGCCACCATCATTAGAGCTTTCTGCCTGCACATTGATGGTCTCGCGCCGAGTGGAGGCGATAAAGATCGGCGACACTCGTGCACCTGCTGCCTGCGCAGCAAAAGAACCGGCAGACGCGCTCATGCGTGCTTCCGGCGGGCCAAAGCAGCCTCCAAGGAATGTCGGCAGCGCGAGCACGCAGACACAGGCGAGTGCTTTATGCAGACGAGGGCGGGCGGGCGGGTTCAAAATCTGTCCTGACTATTCTGGCCTCTTGTCAAAGCGCGTAATTCTTTCTGGACCGTTAATGTGCAGATCAAGCGCGACCCTGAGACACATCAGATGAAGGGCAAAGGTGACGAGAATGGGGCGCAGGCCCTCTCCCGCACTCGCAAAAGCTCTGATGTGCCTTTAAGGTACCGCAGATGAAGACCCTCCTCCTCACCGGCTTTGGGCCGTTTCCCGGCGCTCCTGAAAATCCCACGGCGCAGATCGTGGCCGCGCTCGCAGACACGCCGCTACCCGACACACATCTCATCACCCGCGCGCTGCCTGTCATCTGGCACGCAGCTGAAGCCCGGATGGCCGATCTGATCTCGCAAACCAAGCCTGACGCCATTTTACATCTGGGCCTCGCCACACAGCGCCACATCATCAGTGTCGAGAATCGGGCGCGCAATGAATGCACACGCCTTCTGCCCGATGCAGACGGTGCCTGCCGATCCTCGGGCACAATCGATCCACAGGGGCCGGGCCTACGCCACGTGCGCGTGGATGGAGCCAAGATCGTCGCCACCCTGCAAGCACGCGGGCTTGAGGCTGAACTATCTGATGATGCGGGTGATTATCTTTGCAATCACACGCTCTATATGTCGCTGGGCTCACATGTGCCGCGGGTCGGCTTTATCCATCTGCCAGCACCCAGTGCACGCATGGATCTGTCTGCCATGACGCAAGGCATTGCCGATGTTCTGCGAGAGCTTGCGAGAGTGAATTAGCGCAGCGCGCGCATGCCTTGCGGCGGTGATGCAATCTGCACGCAATCACGACGCCCTGATTCCAGGCAGCGTTGTTGGCGCTCATACTCCGTCATCGCACGTACGGTCCAAGCCATGCTGATGGCGAGCACGAGCAAAAAGACGGCTGCGACGAGATTCACGAAATCGCGCTGGGCATAATCCACCTCAGCCGGTGGAATAACCGGCTCGTCGGCGGGGCAAGACAGGTTTTGCCGGCTCAGCATGGGGCGCCTCAAAGGCAGATGCGGGAGTAGTCTGGCGCGGGCCAAGCCGATGAGCAAGCCCTCCAAAGTCTAAAAAGGCGGCAAAGCCAAAGCTGTGCCGCCCTACATATCAGGCGGCATGCGCCGCTTTGGTGCGGGCCTGAATGTCGCGCAGCACTTCAAGCTCTTGGGCTGTGGGTGCGGGCGTCTCGCTGCATGCGCCAGCAAAGCGTGGCGTCCAGCCGCAATTTTCTGCAATTTCCTCGCGCGTCACGCCCGGATGGATCGAGACGATGGTCATTTCCTTCGTCTCAGCATCCGGCTCAAACACGCACATATCGGTGATGAGGCGCGTGGGGCCTTTGCTCTTCACGCCCATGGCACGGCGCTCTGCACCTGTGGGCCCGTGGCCCATGGAGGTGATGAAGGGCAGCTTGTCCAAGAACGCGCGCTTGCCCATGGCCATAGTGATGAAAATTTCGCCGCAATTGGTGGCGATTTCAGGCGCACCGCCACCGCCGGGCAAACGCACCTTGGGCTTGGCATAATCGCCCACAACAGTCGTGTTGATATTCGCAAACTTGTCGATCTGCGCGCCGCCCAGAAAGCCGACCGTGATGCGACCACCCTGCAGCCAATAGCGGAACATTTCGGGCACTGACACGGTGGTGAGTGCCGTCTCGCAGAGTTCACCATCGCCGATCGAAAGCGGCAAGACATTCGGGCGCGTGCCGATTGTTCCTGATTCATAGATCAAAGTGATCTGCGGCGCATGCGTCAAGCGCGCGAGATTGCAGGCGGCGGACGGCGCGCCAATGCCCACAAAACACACATCATCATTTTTCAGTGCGCGTGCGGCGACAATGGTCATCATTTCATTGCGGGTGAAATCGGCCATCATCAGACACTCCCCTTCTTCGCATGCGCGGCAAAAGACTCAGGCGTTTTGTCGAGAACATTGTCCTTCATCCACGCCAAGAATGTGTCGCGATCACGCGAGATCTTGTCCCAGGCGATGTAGAAAGAATTGTCGCGCTTGTAATAGCCCTGCGCATAAGAGGGATGCGCACCACCCACGACATGGGAAATGGCGCCCACCGTCCAATGCGGCAAGACAACAGAATTGAACGACGGCGGATTGAGCTTGTCGACAATCTCTTCCACCGTGACAATGGTGCGCTTGGAGGCGAGCACGACTTCCTTCTGGCAGCCGGTAATGCCCTCAATCAGAACATTGCCTTCGCGGTCCGCGCGCTGCGCGTGGATGATGCCGACATCGGGGCGGTGGGCTGGCACAGTGGCCAGCACTTCACCCGTATAGGGGCAGGTGACGCTTTTGATTTTCGGATTCACCTTCGGCAGATCAACGCCGAGATAGCCGCGCAAAACTGCGAAAGGCAGATTGGCTGCACCTGCTTCATAAGCGTTGGCCATAGCGGCATGCGAATGTTCTTCGAGCGCGAGCGCATTGGGCCAGCCATTTTCCACCGCATCACGCAGGCGATGCGTCGAGCCGACACCGGGATTGCCGCCCCAGGAAAAGACCAGCTTGTCCGCGCAGCCCATGCCGATCATCTGGTCATAGATGAGATCGGGAGTCATGCGGATGAGGGTGAGGTGCTTACGCCCCTGACGGATAATTTCGTGTCCGGCAGCAAAAGGGATGAGGTGGGTAAACCCCTCCATTGCGACCGCATCACCATCACGCACATTCTGCGCGATCGCCTCGGCAAGACCCATGAATTTGGCCATGTCAGCCTTCCTCTACATGTTCTCAATACGAACAATCATTCGGATGGTGAACATTATAAGCGGCGGCATTTGACGGGGCAATGGGGAAGAGCTGCGCGTGGTCTGGAAAGATGGGCGCTATGGATTGCTTCGCTTCGCTCGCAATGACGAGTACAAAAAAGGCGGGCTTGAGCCCGCCTTTTGTGAAGACCAAAGGAAAGCTTACTTCCCCCAAACTTCCTGCGCGACTTGCGCCACCAGGCGCAGTTTTGCCCATTGTTCTTCCTCGGCGAGCGTATTGCCCTCTTCGGTCGAAGCGAAGCCGCATTGCGGCGACAGGCAGAGCTGATCGAGCGGCGCATATTTTGACGCCTCTTCAATCCGGCGCAGCAGATCATCGCGCGTCTCGAGCACGCCCGTCTTCGAGGTCACCAGACCCAGCACCACATGCTTGCCCTTGGGCAGGAAACGCAGCGGCTCGAAACCACCCGAGCGGTCATTGTCCCATTCCATGAAATAGCCATCGGCATGGACCTGATTGAACAACAAATCCGCAATCGGCTCATAGCCACCCGACGCCACAAAGGTCGAGCGGAAATTGCCGCGGCACAGATGCATGGTGATCGCCAGATCATCCGGACGACCATCAATCGCTGCATTGATCATGCCCGCATAAATCTCGCCCTGCTTGGTCGGATCATCACCACGCGCAGCCAACATTTTGCGTTGCTCAGGATCGCACAAATAAGCGAAGGAGCAATCGTCCAACTGCAGATAACGGCAACCTTCCGCATAGAAGGCGTGCACCGCCTTGCGATAGGCCTGACCCAGATCGTGATAGAAGGAATCCATCTGCGGATAGACGCCCATATTGATCATCTTGCGACCGCCGCGATAATGCAGCATGGACGGCGAGGGAATGGTCATTTTCGGCGTTTGCTTGGTGTGCTCTTTCAAAAAGCGGAAATGCGCCAGCATCGGATGATCGGCGAAATCCACGCGCGCGGTGACGCGCGGCGCCTGTGCTTTCGTCTGCACGCCCGCAAACTGGATGCCCTGATCGACATCGATCAGATCGACGCCTTCAAGTGCGCCCAGAAAATCGAAGTGCCACCAGGCACGGCGATATTCGCCATCCGTCACGGAATGCAGTCCGATCTCTTCCTGCTTGGCGATGACTTTCTTGATCTCGACATCTTCTGTCGCCTTGAGATCGGAGCCGGAAATATCACCCCGCGCATGTTTGATGCGCGCATCTTTCAACGCGGCCGAGCGCAGGAGTGAACCAACATGATCGGCGCGGAAGGGCGGCTTGGTGCGTTGCATGTGTTTGTCCTCAGGCTTGAAAGTCGCCAATGCTTAATGCGCGCCGGGCGTTCCGGCAATCCCCATGATATTGGCCAATCGGACAGTATCTTCGGCCAATTCTGCAGACGGGCCTTGGTGCACAATTGTGCCGCGATCCAGAATGATCGCCCGCTCGGTAAGCGGCAAAATCTTGCGCGCGCTCTGCTCGACAATGATTGCAGCCATGCGCTCTTCCACCACGATACGGCGGATCGCGGCCAGCAATTCGTCGACGATGATGGGCGCGAGACCTTCCAGCGGCTCATCCAGCAAAAGCACACGCGGATTGAGTGCGAGCGCACGACCAACCGCCAGCATCTGCTGTTCGCCACCTGACAATTGCGTACCAAGGTTGCGCTTGCGCTCGGCGAGGCGCGGGAACAATTGATAGATGCGCGCCGACGACCATGGGCCTTTGATAGCCACGGCCGTGATGTTTTCTTCCACCGTCAGCGAACGGAAAATATTGCGCTCTTGTGGCACCCAGCCAATGCCAGCCATGGCGCGCTGATCAGGGCGCAGCTTGGTGACATCAGCGCCTGCCAGATGAATGGTGCCAGAGCGGCGGCGCGTGAGGCCGATGATTGTATTGATGAGCGTCGTTTTACCTGTGCCATTGCGACCTAGCAAAGCGAGCGCCTCACCTTCCTTCAGCGAGAAGGAAATATTCTGCAACACTTGCGCTTCGCCATAACCGGCGGCGATGTTGTCGATCTGGAGGAGATCAGACATGTTGTCAGACATGGACATCCTCCTCGCCCAGATAGACTTGGCGCACGCGCGGATCATTGGCGATTTCTTCGGGCGTGCCTTCGACGAAGAGGCCGCCATTGACAAGCACCGAGATCGATTTTGCGAAGCGGAAGACGAGATGCATGTCGTGCTCAATGAGGATCAGCGCGACCTCTTTGGGGAGCGCCGCCACCACATCGAGAATCTGCTCGCGCTCATGCTCCGGCACGCCAGCGGCGGGTTCATCAAGCAACAGCACTTTGGGCTTTTGCGCGAGCGCCACCGCAATTTCAAGCAAGCGCTGCTTGCCATAGGCAAGCTGGCCCACGCGGTGATGCGCAATATCGGAAATGCCGAGCTGGGCCAGAAGCGCCACCGCTTCATCGACAAAGTCGGTGCGCGCGCCAACGGGGCGCCACCAGCTTGCGCCCTCACCTTCGCGCTCGGCGATGGTGAGCATGAGCGTTTCAATCGGGGTGAGATCGGCAAAGAGCTGGTTGATCTGAAACGTGCGTGCAAGCCCCGCATGCGCGCGCTTGCGGGCCGACCAATGGGTGACATTGGCGCCATCGAGAAAAATCTCGCCCGAGGTCGGCGTCAGCACGCCGGACAAGAGATTGATGAACGTCGTCTTGCCTGCGCCATTAGGGCCGATGAGCGCATGGCGCGCACCCTCAGGCAGGCTGAAGGTGACATGATCTGTGGCGGTAATGCCGCCAAAGCGTTTCACCAGATCGCGTGATTCAAGCAGGATGCGCGGGCTCATGATGCGCCTCCCTTGCGACGCCAGGCTGCGAGCATATTGCCAAGCAGACCCAAAATGCCGCCACGCACGAAGAGAACCAGCGCGACGAGTGTAACGCCCAACCAGAACTGCCAATATTGCGGCGTAATATTGCCCAGCACATCTTGCATGGTGCGGAAGATGATGGAGCCCAGCAATCCGCCATAAAGATGGCCAGCACCACCAAAGACCAGCATCAGCATGGCATCAGCGGAGCGATGGAAGGCGACATAATCGGGTGAGGCAAATTGCGTGGTCTGCGCTGCGAGTGCCCCCGCGACGCCCGCGTAGAAAGCCGCGACCGTATAGACCGCCACAAGGCGCGCATTGACCGGCATGCCGATGGCGCGCGTGCGCAGCATATTGCCTTTGATCGCTTGCAGCGAAAGACCGAAAGGCGATTTCACCAAAGCGCGCGCAACGACAAAGAGCACGAAGAGCACAACGAGCGAATAGACAAAGGCCACACGTCCAAACAGATCAAACTCCCAGATGCCAAGCACGGCAGAGGGCAGCACGCCTTGCAAACCATCTGACCCGCCGGTGAGCCATTTCATCTGGTTGACGACTTCATCGACAATCAGCGCGACACCGAGCGTCACCATGAGGCGTGTCATGTCCGAGCCGCGCAGCACCAGAAAGCTTGTGGCAAAACCAATGACAGCGGCTGCACCACCACCGATGAAAAGACCGATGACGGGATCACTCCAGAGCGTCGTGCCCATGCCGTGTTTGGCAGCAAGCCCTGCTGCATAAGCGCCAATGCCAAAGAATGCGCCCTGCCCCAATGTCACAATGCCAGCATATCCCAGAACAAGATCAACCGAGAGCGCGACAAGGCCGAGAATGGCGATTTCGCTGAGCAGCGAAAGTTTCGTCGGGAACAGCCAGTAACAAGCGAAAGCCAAAATCCAGAAGATGATTTCAGCCACACCCCAGCGCGAACGCCCGAGCAGAACGGCACGCGCGCGGGTTGCTTCAGGTGAAGGAGTGATGGCGCTCATCATTCCCTCACTTGGCTGCTGCGCGGGCGAAGAGCCCTTGCGGTCGCACGATCAGAACAACAACCATGATCGTGTAGATGATGAAACCACCAACCGCTGGTACATAATATTTGCCCGCGACATCGGCCACGCCGAGCAGAATGGCGGCGAGGAATGGGCCCGTAATTGTGGTTGTGCCGCCGACCGAAATCACGATCAGAAAGTAGATCATATATTTCAGCGGGAATGTCGGATCGAAGGAGATGATGCCTGTGCCGAGCGCGCCGCCAAGCCCCGCAAGGCCCGAGCCCACCGCAAACGTCACCGCAAAGATGCGCGTCACATCAATGCCCATGCCGCGCGCGACGCGACCATCATCGACCGCTGCGCGCAGGCGCGAACCAAAACGCGTCATGGTGAGCACGAGTTGCAGCGAGACCACCAGCAATCCGCAAATGGCGATGACGAAGACACGATAGACGCCGATGGAGGCGCCCAGAAACGAAAAACGCCCGGTGAGATAGTCTGGCAGATTCACAATCTGCTGGTTGGCGCCATAGGCGTAATCCACCACAGCAATCGAGATGAAGACGAGGCCGATGGAGAAGAGCACTTGGTCGAGATGCGTCTTGTCATAGAGATGGCGATAGAGCGTGCGCTCAAGGACGAGGCCGAGCACAGCCGCAAAAATGAAAGCCGCGGGCAGGCACCAGAGAAAGGGCACGCCAGCTTTCTGCATCAAAGTGATGGTCAGATAACCACCCGCCATAGCGAAAGTGCCATGCGCGAGATTGATGAAATTCATAAGGCCGAGCGTGACGCACAGGCCCACTGCCAGAATGAACAGCAGCATGCCATAGGCAATCCCGTCGAGAAGAATGGTCAGCAATGCAAGTGTCCTTGAATGGGCCCGTCATTGCGAGCGTGAGCGAAGCAGACCAGCGGCCTCACGTGTTGCCTCTGGATTGCTACGTTCCTCACAATGGCGGCGGGGTACATAATACCCCGCCGTCAAAAAACTTAGTTCGAGCCCTTCACATTCGGGATCGTGGCGAATTCGACGTTGTAAAGCTGGCCATCGACCTTCTTCACTTCGCGAACATAGACATTCTGCGTGATGTCGCGCGTTGTCGCATCAATCGATATCGGGCCGCGCGGCGAAACCAAAGCCAAGCCCTTCATCGCTTCCACGAGTTTGGTGCCATCCGTATCGCCCTTGGTCTTTTCCAGAGCCTTGTAGATCGCAGCCATGCCATCGAAACCACCGACCGACATGAAGTTCGGACGCATGTTGTTATTGGCCTTCAAGAAGGCCGCCACATAGGCTTTGTTCTCGGGGCTGTCATGCGCGGCGGAATAATTATGCGAGGTGATCATGCCGATCAGCGCATCGCCCATGCCGTTGAGTTGGTCGTCATCGGTCACGTCACCCGTGCCGATGATTTTGATGCCAGCCTTGGCGAGTTCGCGCTCACCCACCTGCTTCATCAGGCTCGCACCCTGGCCAGAGGGCACGAAGAGGAAGAGAGCATCGGGCTTCAGATCCTTGGCCTTCTGCAAGAAGGCCGCGAATTCCGGATTCATCATCGGGGCGCGCAATGTGTCGAGCACCTTGCCGCCCTTGCCTTCGAATTCAGCCTTGAAAGCTTTTTCCGAATCCAGACCCGGGCCATAATCGGAAACCAGTGTCACAACCGTCTTGATGTTGTTGGCTGCCGACCATTGCGCCATAGGGGCTGTGTTTTGCGGCAGCGTAAAGCTGGTGCGCACGAAATAGGGCGATGACGCGACAATCGTCGAAGTACCAGCCGCCATGATCACGGCAGGAACTTTCGCCTGCGAGGCGACGGGGCCAACGGCGAGCGCCAGCGGCGTCAGGCCGAAGCCCGCCAGAAACGCGACCTTGTCATTGACGACCAGTTCCGTAGCCAGACGTTTCGACTGGTCAGCCGCACCCGTGTCGTCCTTGATGATGATTTCGATCTTCTTGCCCGCAACGGTGGTGCCGTTCTGCGCCATCCACAGGCGGACACCTGCTTCAATCTGGCGACCGGTCGAGGCCGAGGGGCCTGTCATGGGAAGGATGAGACCCACCTTCACCACTTCCTGTGCGGAAGCGGCGGAAATGCCTGTGGCGAGAGCAAGACCGGCCACGCCGATGCTCTTCAGAATCTGTCTGCGAAACATTCTGTCCTCCCAAAAAAACCTGCGCCTTTTTTGGCGGGCTTCCTGACATGTTGGCCATTGCGGCCAAGCCTGATTTAGGTCCGTCTCCAAGGCGCGACAAAAGTCCCTTTCTACCCGAGCAATCATTTCGCCCAAGAATCGAAAGAGACAGTTCCATGCCGCGCCCCGAGCGCCTGGGGAGAGCTAATCGTGCATGAGCCATGTGAGCAAGCCCGACACTCATTCGAAGTGTGCGTATTGTGAACAAATCTTCGTTTATGCGACCATCGTACAATGACTTGGCCGAATCCTCAGGCCCAATGAGACGAAAACGCCCGATGAACACACCGACCCCTGCCCCCATTTCCCCGGATGATCCATCCTATATTTCGGCTTTGGCGCGCGGCCTTGCGGTCATCCGCAGCTTCGGGGCGGGGCGTGAAAAACTGACTTTGGCTGATATTGCGCGCGCAACCGACCTGCCGCGCGCCACCGTGCGCCGCTCGCTGCTGACTCTGCAGGCGCTTGGCTATGTGGCGAATGACGGCAAGCATTTCATGTTGACGCCGGGTGTTCTGTCGCTGGGCTATGCCTATCTCTCCTCGACACCTTTGCCGCGCGCCATACAGCCGACTTTGGAAGCGATGAGCGAGAAGACAAACGAGAGTTCGTCCTGCGCCATTCTCGATGGCGGCGAGATTGTCTATGTCGCGCGTGCGGCCACACGACGCATCATGTCGGTGGGGCTGTCCACTGGCTCGCGTCTGCCTGCTTATTGCTCGTCCTTAGGGCGCGTCTTGCTGGCCGCTTTGCCCGAGGCCGAAGGGCGCCGCCTGTTGATGGCGATGAAGCGCGAAAAGCTGACGCCGCAGACGATCATTGATGTCGATGCTTTGATGAAAGTTATCGCGCAAGTGCGCGCCGATGATTACGCGATTGTCGATGAAGAACTCGAAATCGGCCTGCGCTCAATTGCGGTTCCCGTGCGCAATGCAGCGGGGCAGATTGTAGCGGCGATGAATATCGGCGTGCAGACAGGGCGCATCTCACGCGAAGGGCTGATCAAGGATATTCTGCCCGTATTGCGCGGGGCTGCCGAGAGCGTGGCGCCAGCTTTGATTTAACCCTCTCCCAGAGGGAGAGGGTCGATGCGGAGCATCGGGGTGAGGGGTTAGGCCCTCAAGCAGCTGTATTGTAACCCCTCATCCGGCCACTCCGTGGCCACCTTCTCCCTATGGGAGAAGGTTTTACTATCTTCCATCATCTGCTTCGCGGATCACTTGCGGCTCACGCGCTTTTGCGGCAGCTTCTGCAAACGGCAAAGATTCATCCCAGTCTTTGCCCACAAAACGCTGGCCCGTGATATGCGCCGCCTCATCAGATGCAAGCCATAAAACAGGCGGCACGATAATCTCCGGCTCCAGCACCACGCGTCCTGTTTTCTGCGCTGATTGACGGCCCATGTCGGACAGAAAATCTGTATTGGTCGCACCACCGGGCAAAACGGTGTTCACAGTTACGCCTGTGCCCTCAAGATCTTTCGACCAGATCAAAGTTTCGGCTTCAATCGCCACCTTGCTCACACCATAGGGCGAGTTGTTGCGCCGCTGCATCGTGTTCAGCGAGGTCGTGACATTGATGATGCGCCCCTTATTACCAGCCTTGATGAGGTGAGGGGCTGCATAATGCGACATAAAAAATGTGCCCACCACATTGGTGAGAATAATCTCGCGCCAGACCATCGGATCGGCCTCATAAAACTTCAGCGATTTGGTGCGCGGGGAACGCTCCAGATGCACAGGCCCCTTGCCCGCATTGTTGACAAGAATGTCGAGCGAACCAAACAGACGCACAGCCTCGTTGACCGTGCGTTCGCAATCGGCCGGATTGGTAATGTCGCAAGGCACGCCGAGCACGCGTCCGCAGCCCGGCTGGCCCGCCACCTCGCGCGTTGCCATGCCCGTCGTGCCGCCATCCACATCGGCATAGAGAACATGCGCGCCCGCACGTGTGAGCGCATGAGCGATCGCCTTGCCGATGCCGCGTGCAGCACCTGTCACAATGGCCACGCGCCCTTCAAGCCGCAGATCGCTGGTTGGCATGGTTTCTTCCTTTCCTGAATTTCGGGAGAACATAGCGGGCATGACGCCGCACCGAAACACCCTCCGCTCAAGGGGGAAGGGAAACGGGCACCACCCCATTGACTCACCAGCTGAAAAGGAGTTTTGATAAGAACAAATCATGAACAAAGGCTTATCACCGATGTCGGGCAACGGCAGTGCGGACAGGATCCGTTTTCTCCGCGAGAGGATTGCGGGGCTGGAACGAGCAGGTGGGGCCGCTGGGCCCGCGCCTCTGCGCCACCATGCCTTCGGACGAGAGGGGGCGGCTTGTGCGCTCGACCGGGCTTTGGGCGGGCTCGTCTCCGGCGCGCTTTATGAGGCCGCCCCCGCCCGCATGGGCGACAATGCGGCCGCCACAGGCTTTGCACTGGCGCTCGCCAGCCGCCTGGCCGCCTGCGATGAGGCGCCGGTCATTTTCATCAGCGACGAATTTTCCACCCGCGAGACCGGCGCGCCCTATGGGCCGGGACTGGCCGCCCATGGGCTCGATCTCTCGCGCCTTCTTTTTGTGCGCAGCATGGGTGCGCAGGATCTGCTTTGGGCGCTGGAGGAAAGTCTGCGCGCGGGTGCGGCAGCTTGTGTGGTTGCTGATCTGGGTTCGGCCGCACGTGGCTTTGATCTGGTGGCGGCGCGACGCATCACGCTCGCGGCGCGCATGAGTGGCACGAGCGCTGTGCTTATTCACCCGCCGGCCTCTTTCAATAAGCCTATGGCGCAAAATGGTGCGCGCATGCGCTTTGAAATTCGCAATGCGCGCTCCGCTGAGCCGCATGCCTGTCTGCGCCCTGTGCCGGGGCCCGCACATATCTCCATCCGCTTTGCCAAATCCGTCATGGAAGCCGGACAGATGCGCGGCATCGATACGGATATTTTCCGCACCCTGATCTGGGATCACCAATATGGCTTCTTCCGCGACGCTCTATCTCTCGCTGCATCTGCCGCTGCTCGCTCTGGAGCGGACCGGAATTTCGCCTGAATTTTCCCGACCCCGCGCTGCAATTGTGAAAGAGAAAGGCGCCCAGCGCCTGTTCTGCATCGATCCGCTGGCGCAGCGCATGGGGCTGATGACCGGCCAGTCGCTCACCGATGCGCGCGCCATCGTGCCCGATCTGCAAGCCATCGATCATGATCCCCAAGCCTATCGAAAAAGACTTATCGCGATTGCTGATTGGTGCCGCCGGTTCACGCCGCTCGCCGCACTCGATGCGCCCGATGGCGTGATGCTCGACATTACCGGCGTGACGCATCTCTTCGGCGGGATTTCTGCCTTGATGCGCGACATGGAAACACGGCTCGCCCGCCAAGGCATCACCAGCATCACGGCTGTTGCTGCCACGCCTGAAGCTGCTTGGGCGCTGGCGCGTTTTGGTAAAACGCGCATCGCACCGGATGAGGCAAAAGCTTTGCAACGTATCCTCTCACCGCTGCCAGCCGCGGCATTGAGGCTGGATGACAGTACATGCGCCGCGTTGGCGCGGGCGGGTTTGAAACAGATTGGTGATATTCACATGCGCCCGCGCGCACCTATTGCAGCACGCTTTGGCGATGGTATTTTCATCCGCCTTGATGGCCTGCTGGGGCTGGCAAAAAATCCCATCTCGCCGCGTTTTGAAGCGCCCAGCTATATGGCTGAGCGTCGCTTTGCTGAGGGCATCGCCACGCGCGCGCAGATTGAGGAGACGATAGCAGCTCTGGCCGTTGATCTGTGCGCGATGCTGGAGCGCCACGGCGAAGGCGCGCGGGAATTCTGCGCCACTCTTTTTCGCGTCGATGGCGCGGTGCGCCATATTCATGCCGGCACTAGCCGTCCTGTGCGCGATGTGAAAAGCATCAGCCGGCTGTTTCACGAACGGTTGGAAGCAGCCGGCAAAACCCGCGACGAAGACCCGCTCGACATGGGCTATGGTTTTGACATCATCCGCTTGGCCGTCACCGCAGCCGATGCGCTGAATCCAACCCAAAATGTTTTGAAACAGACGGACACACATGCGCGCGCGCAAGAAGAACGCGCCGCGCGCATGGCAGATCTGGTAGATCGACTGGGCGCGCGGCTGGGCCAAAGCCGCGTGCTGCATTTTCACGAAGGCGACGATCATTGGCCTGAACATGCCGTCATCATGCGCCCTGCTGCCCAAGCGCCGCCGAAAGCTTTTGCTATGGGCGAAAGCTTTGCGGCCGAGAGACCTTTGCGCCTGTTTGAACGGCCCGAACCCGTGGAAGCCATTGCCTCCGTGCCCGATGGGCCACCCATCCGTTTTCGCTGGCGTCGCCTCATGCATGAAGTGAATGCCGTGGAGGGCCCGGAGCGCATTTCACCCCATTGGTGGCGACAAGAAGCCCAAGCCCTCACCCGCGATTATTTCCGCATCGAAGATACCAATGGCACCCGCTTCTGGCTGTTTCGCGAAGGGCTTTACGCCAGCGAGACAGCGCGCCCACGCTGGTATGTGCACGGATTATTTGCGTGATGAATTTCGACCGTCATTGCGAGCATAAGCGAAGCAATCCAGATCGATTCACGCGCGGGCTGATGGATTGCCGCGTCGGCCTGCGGCCTCCTCGCAATGACGGCGAGAGAGTGCCATGACCTATTGTGAACTCGCCGTCACAACCAATTTCTCCTTCCTGCGCGGGGCTTCGCATCCTGAAGAAATGGTGGGGCGTGCGGCAGAGCTGGGGCTGTCTGGCATTGGTATTGCCGATCGCAATTCACTCGCTGGCGTGGTGCGCGCCCATGTCTTTGCGCGCGAGAACAAAGATAAAATCGGTGCGCTGCGCCTGGCCATCGGAACGCGCCTCGTCTTTGCTGACGGCACGCCCGATCTTCTCGCATATCCGCAAGATCGCGCGGCTTATGGGCGGCTCTCGCGGCTTCTCACGCGCGGCAATCTGCGCGGCTCCAAGGGTCATTGCATCCTCCATCTCGATGATCTCGCCGATCATGCCGAGGGCCTGCAATTTGCCCTCATGCCCGGCCCCTGCCCTGACGACACCGTCACGCAGCTGAAAGAGATCGTTCCCAAGCGCCTTTGGATAGCTGCCCACATGACCTATGGGCGGGCCATGCGCCGCGATCTCATCGCGCGCTTTGATTTTGCCGCGCGCCATCGCCTGCCACTCATCGCCACCAATGATGTGCATATGCATGATGTGGCGCGCCGCCCGCTAGCCGACATTCTCGCCTGCACACGCGAAGGCGTGACCATTGACACAGCCGGGCGACGCCTTGCCGCCAATGCCGAGCGCCATTTGAAAACACCACGCGAAATGGCACGCATTTTCCGTGAGGCGCCAGAGGCGATCATCGAGACGCGACGCTTTCTCGACGGGCTGCATTTTTCACTCGACGAACTGGCCTATGAATATCCCGATGAATTGCGCGAAGGCTTTGCCAATGAGCAAGAAGCACTGACACATTTTGCCTGGGAAGGCGCGCGCTTTCGCTATCCCGATGGTGTGCCAGACAGAATAGCGCAGACCATCCGCTATGAACTGAATCTTGTCGCACAAATGCGCTATGCCGCTTATTTTTTGACCGTCCATGACATTGTGCGCTTCGCGCGTGGGCGCGGGATTCTGTGTCAGGGGCGCGGCTCGGCGGCCAATTCCACCATTTGTTTTTGTCTAGGCATTACCGAGGTTGATCCGACCAAACATGATCTGCTCTTCGAGCGCTTCATCTCGCCCGAGCGCAAAGAGCCGCCCGATATCGATGTCGATTTCGAGCACGAGCGGCGCGAAGAAGTCATGCAATATATTTATACCCGCTATGGCCGTTTGCATGCGGGCCTGACTGCAACAGTCATTTCCTATCGCGCGCGCTCGGCCATTCGCGATGTCGCCAAAGCCTTCGGCTTTTCGGAAGATGTCATCACGGCGCTGACGGGCACGATCTGGGGTTGGTGGTCAGGCGACGTGGACGAGCAAGAGGTGCGGCGCATCGGCTTTGATCCTGATGAGCCGCGCCTGCGTCAGGCTCTGAAACTCGCCGATGAGCTCACCGGCTTTCCTCGCCACCTCTCGCAGCATACCGGTGGCTTTGTCATCACGCGCGCGCGGCTTGATGAAGTCGTGCCTGTCGCCCATGCTGCCATGGAAGATCGCACGACGATTGAATGGGACAAGGATGATCTCGATTCACTGGGCATTTTGAAGATCGATGTTTTGGCGCTGGGCATGCTGTCGTGCCTGCGCAAAGGCTTTGATCTGCTGCGAGATCATTATGGTCAGGAACTCACACTGGCCACGATCCCCTCTGAAGAGCCCTGCGTTTATGACATGATTTCGCGCGCCGATACGATTGGTGTGTTCCAGATTGAGAGCCGCGCGCAAATGTCCATGCTGCCGCGCCTCAAGCCGCGGGCCTTTTACGATCTCGTCATTGAAGTCGCTATTGTGCGCCCCGGCCCCATTCAAGGCGATATGGTGCATCCCTATTTGCGTCGCCGTCAGGGATTGGAGAAAGTCTCTTATCCCTCGAAAGAACTCGAAGCCGTGCTGGGCAAAACGCTCGGCGTGCCGCTGTTTCAAGAACAGGCGATGAAGATTGCCATTGTCGCAGCCGGCTTCACGCCCTCAGAGGCCGATCAATTGCGCCGCGCCATGGCGACCTTCAAAAAGGTCGGCACGATTGGCACCTTCCGCACCAAAATGGTCGAGGGCATGGCCGCACGCGGCTATCAGCGCGCATTTGCCGAAGCCTGTTTCCGCCAGATCGAGGGTTTTGGCACCTATGGCTTTCCTGAAAGCCACGCCGCCTCTTTTGCCCTGCTCGTCTATGCGTCTGCCTGGATGAAATGCCGCTATCCGGATGTCTTTGCCTGTGCGCTTTTGAATTCGCAGCCCATGGGCTTTTATGCACCCGCCCAAATTATCCGCGATGCGCGTGAACATGGTGTTGAAATGCGTGAAGTAGACATCAACCATTCGCATTGGGACAATACACTTGAGGCCGAAGAGACGCGCATAACGCAGCTCAATTCCAGACATGAAAGCCAGCGCGCGCATCTGCGTGGCACGCATGCCATCCGCATCGGATTGCGGCAGGTGAAAGGCCTGCGCGAAGCTGACATGCATGCGCTCGTCGACAAGCGCGGGCGTGGCTATGACAGCGTACGCGATCTGTGGCTGCGCACCGACCTTTCGCCATCCGTGCTCGAACATCTGGCCCAGGCCGATGCCTTCCGCTCCATAGGCCTCGACCGGCGCGATGCGATCTGGGCGGTGCGCGGCTTGAACCGCGCGGGCGACAAGGATGATCTGCCACTCTTTGCCGCCGCGCGCGCCCACGAGATCGAGCCTGATGCGCATCTGCCACCCATGCCGCCGGGCGAACATGTGGTGGAAGATTATCGCCACCTCTCCTTGTCGCTGAAGGCGCATCCCGTGTCTTTCCTGCGCCATGAACTCGATCGGCGCCGCATTTTGCGCGCGGCCGATCTCGAACATGTGCCAATGCCCAACAGCCAAACGCGCCTCCCCTCGTGGAAATTGCCGCTGGTCACGGTCGCTGGCCTTGTGCTGGTGCGCCAGCGTCCAGGCACGGCAAAAGGTGTTCTCTTCATGACACTGGAAGATGAAACGGGTGTCGCCAATGCGATTATCTGGCCGAAAATTTTCGAGGCGCAGCGCGCCATTGTTATCGGCGCGCGCTTTGTGGCGATCAGAGGCCATGTGCAGAATGAGGCGGGCGTGATTCATGTCATCGCCGAACATTGCGAAGATCTGACGCCCATGCTGGCTTTGCTGTCACGCCAGGGCGCCGATATTTCCAGCCTCGCGCGGGCCGATGAAGTGCGCCGTCCGCAATCTCGTGAGAAGAGCAAGCCCGCACCCCATCTCGACCTGCCTGAGGCGCCCCTTGCGCTGGATGAAAATCTCATCATCACCCGCCAAGTCTTGCCGCGCGGACGCAATTTCCATTAGTGCGCATTCGTGACTATGATTGGCCCATGAGTGCACCTGACATTCCCTTCAATAAAGAGCCGCCCGGCCCTGCTGGCGAAGCTGCGCGCCTATCACCCTTGGTGCGCCGCGTGCTTGCGCCCAACAAGGGGCCTTTCACCTTCACGGGCACCTGCAGCTATCTTGTGGGCGAAGGCAAAGTCGCGGTGATCGATCCGGGCCCAGACGATGGCGGCCATATCGAGGCTTTGCTCGCGGCCACCAAAGGCGAGCGGGTTGCGGCCATTCTCGTCACCCATACACATCGCGATCATTCGCCCGGCGCGCGGCTTTTGCAGGCGCGCACAGGTGCACCGATCATTGGCTGCGCCACACATCATCCTAATCCCGATCCGCCATCGGGCCGTCTTGATGCAAGCCATGATCTCGATCATGCGCCTGATCAAATGCTGCAAGATGGCGACAAATTTCATGGCGATGGATTCACACTGGAAGCCATTGCAACACCGGGACACGCCTCCAACCATCTCGCCTTTTCTTTGCCCGAAGAGAACGGGCTCTTTTCAGGCGATCATGTGATGGCTTGGTCGACGAGCATTGTCGCACCGCCCGATGGCAAGATGACGGATTATATGGCCTCGCTCGACAAACTCGCCTCGCGCAGCGAGAGCATCTATTGGCCAGGTCATGGCCATGCCCTCACCGAGCCGCAGCGCTTTGTGCGCCTGCTTGCCATGCATCGCCGCCAGCGCGAGGCTGCCATATTGGAACGGCTCGCCCAGGGTGATCGGTCCATCCCCGAGATTGTGCGCGTGATCTACAAGGGTGTGGATGAGCGCTTGCATCGTGCAGCAGGCCTGTCGGTGCTGGCCCATCTGGAAGATCTGGTGGAGCGCGGGATGGTGGTGTCGGATGCCGGCGCGGCAACCGAGGTGGCGGGCTTTTCATTGCGCTAGCACCCACGAGACGAAGCGCCTGCTTGCCACCGGCCCTTGCGCAGGACTAATTTGATGGCAGGACAAAGCGGAGGACATGATGGCGCATGAAGCCGATGCAGTGCGCGTCTGGTTCCGTCTGCTGCGCTTGCAGACGCGGATCAATCTCGCCATCACCCAGCGCGTGCGCGAGCTTGGCCTGTCTGTGCCCCAATGCGACGTGCTCACCACACTGACCGAGCGCGAAGGCATCAGCCAGCAAGATTTGGCCGCGCGCCTCTATGTCACCAAGGGCAATATTTCAGGTCTGGTTGACCGGCTGGAAGCCGCCCAACTTGTCGAGCGCCGCTCGATTGAAGGGGATCGCCGCTCTCATGCGATCTATCTCACCGCGCAAGGCCGCACACTGGCTGAAAAAGGTATCGAGGTGCAGCGAAGCTTCGTGCTCGACACGCTGGGGCGCATGTCGGCGGACGATCTGGCCAAGTTTGAAAACCTGCTGGTGATGACGCGCGATCACGTGCGCGAAGGCGCCCAGACGAATTTCTCAGCTGCGCGCTGAGTGGCGTTGCGCCCGATGCCCACGAATGAAATCGGGCACATCATGCGCACAATCGAGAACATGATCGGCTTCCAGCGCCAAATCTTCTGACAAAGCAGGGCCCGTGAGAACGGCAATCGCCACAGCGCCTGCCGCACGTGCCGCCCGCAGATCTGCCAGCGTGTCACCCACAACTGCAATGCGCTCGGGAGCGATGTTGAAGCTCGCCGCAAAGGCCGTGATCATGCCGGGTGCCGGTTTGGCGCCAAAGCCTGAATCCTGTCCCGCCAAAAAATCAAGATCTTCGGCAATGCCCAGAAGTCCCGCCTGCAGGCGCACCGACTTTTCGGAATCATTGGAGACAATGCCAAGCTTCAAGCCCATGCCGCCCAGTTCAGCAAACAGCGCGGGAAGATCACCAATGGGGGTGAGTGTTTCCAGCGCGATGATGCGAAAGAGCCCACCGATCTCCTCATAAAGGCGATCCAGATCACGCCGCCCCAAAGCCTCCGCCCAGAGCGGACCGTAATCGGCCAGCGACCCCGACAGGCAGGGCGAATGGGGGCGAAAGCTTTTATCGCGCGCGTTGAAGCCGCTGACATCGGCCAGACGGCGGAAAGCAGCGGTGTCGCCTGCGGCCAAAGTCAGCATCACTTCATGCGCGGCTGCACCCCAGGTGCGGTCGAAATCGACCAGCGTCCCGTCTTTGTCAAAGAGAATGGCATCAAAAGACATGGCCGGACGCATCCCGGAGGGGCTCACGCAAAGTCATTTTGCGCATGACACAGCTTATGCCCGATGAGGAATGAAAAGAAGCCTAAGCACTGGCCAGAAAGGGCAGCAGGGCCCAGAGCGACCGTCATGGCGAGTGTCAGCGCAGCAAGGCCAGTCCTGAAAGACCGCGACCCGCGCCACCTCTCCCGTCCTTGCGAGCGCAGCGAAGCAATCCAGGGGCCTCACGTGCAGCTTCTGGATTGCTTCGCCTTCGGCTCGCAATGACGGCCCTGAAAGAGCAAGCGTCAGCGAAACTACGGTGGAAAACTGGCTTCAGTTAATCCAGCCTTAACCCCGATGCGCGACGATGCGTCAGTCGGTTACGCGCGTTGAGTATTTGCCATGTCCGAAATTGAAATTTCCAAACCCGTGCCACACGCCACAGAAGACGCACGCGCCCTGCTGGCGCGGCTCTACCACGAGATTGGCACATCAGCTGTGGCCGCCGCTTTGCAGATGTGCGAAGCGCCCGAGGCCAACCTGAAGGCTGCGCCTGATCTGGCCGTGGCCCTCCGCGGCGATGATATCGCCGCGTAAAGCACTTATTTCACGATCACTTTGGTGTTGAGCGCGACGCGGGTGTAGAGGTCGATCGCATCGACATTGAGCATGCGGATACAGCCCGACGAGGCTTCGCGCCCAATTGTCTCCGGCTCATTGGTGCCGTGGATACGGTACAGCGTGTCGCGACCGTTCGCGTCATACAAATAGAGAGCGCGCGCACCCAGGGGATTATCCGGTCCGCCATTCAGCCCGCCTGCTACAGCCGTGGGGCGCAAATGCGGCCAGCGCTGTACCATTTCAGCGGGCGGCGTCCAATGTGGCCATTCGGCCTTGCGGCGGATGGTGGCAGAGCCCTTCCAACCATAGGCCTCTGACCCAGTGGCCACGCCATAGCGCATAGCGCGCTTATTGGGCAGCACATAATAAAGGAACTTCATATTCGTATCGACGACGATGGTGCCCGGCACCTCACCCGTCGGATCATCGATCTCATAGCGCTGATAATTCACATCGAGTTCGAAATCGGGAACCTTGGCGATGAAGTCACGGTCGCGCGCGCTCATCGAAGGATCGGGGACGCCCTTGAAATTGCAACCGGCGAGAAGGAGGGTGGCCGCACAAAGGGCCAAGGCAGGCAATAATTTCATCGCAGGCGACACGCTCCCGATTCGCTACATTTCCGAATGATTCGCGTTCCTGATAGCATAAAGAGCGGGCGAAGCTCTGTTGCATTTGCGAAAAAATCAAGATGAGGCAAAGCTGACACAGCATAAGGCACCGACAGCCAGCACGCCTAAGACCCCCCTCTTCGCCGGTGACCAGAAAATGCAAGATAGGGTACGAACTTGAATACGCTCATCCTCTCCCATCGCGATTGTCTGGACCATGATATGGGGCCCGGCCATCCCGAGCGGCCCGACCGCGTGCGGGTGATCGAGCGCATTCTCGAACATGAGCGCTTTCAGACGCTGCTGCGCGACGGGGCTCCTCTGGGCACGCGCGAGCAGATTTTGCGGGTTCATCCGGAAGCCCATCTGCGCCAGATCGAGGATAACATCCCCCATCAAGGCCTTGTGCACCTGGACGGCGATACCAGCCTGTCACCCGGCACATTCGAAGCAGCGCTACGCTCGGTGGGAGGTGCCTGTCTGGCGGTGGATGAAGTCATGGCGCGCAAGGTCGACAATGCTTTTGTCGCCACACGCCCGCCCGGCCATCATGCGGAAATCGCCACCGCCATGGGCTTTTGCTTTTTCAACAATGCCGCCATTGCCGCGCGCCATGCACGCGAAGTGCATGGCGCCGAGCGCGTTGCGATCATGGATTTCGATGTGCATCACGGCAATGGAACGCAGGATATTTTCTGGAACGATCCGCATGTGCTCTATGCGTCCACCCATGAAATGCCGCTCTATCCGGGCACCGGCGCATTGAATGAAACGGGCGAACACAACAACATTTGCAATGCGCCTTTGTCGGCGGGCGATGACGGTGCCCATTTCAAACAGGCGATGAACACGCGCATCCTGCCAGCGCTTGAGGCTTTCTCACCCGATCTTGTCATCATCTCTGCAGGCTTTGATGCCCACGCGCGCGACCCGATTGCCAATATTAATTTGGTCGAAAGCGATTTCGCTTGGGCAACAGGCAAGCTGATGGAGATTGCCGAACGCAAAAGTGGCGGGCGGATTTTATCCCTGCTCGAAGGCGGCTACGATCTGGAAGCACTCGCACGATCAGCAGCCGCCCATGTGATGATGCTGGCGGGTATGGCCGGGCGGTAAATTTCATCCGTCATTGCTTCGCCTTTGGCTCGCAGACGGTAACTATTGCTCGAATGGCCAAGCGCGCGGAACGCCAACTTGCGCGCGGTGGCGCATCATCGCGTCGGCCAGAACAATCGCCATCATCGCTTCACCCACGGGGACGCCGCGAATACCAACGCACGGATCATGCCGACCCTTGGTGCGCAATTCGACTTCTGCCCCCGTACGATCGACCGAAAGGCGCGGCGTGAGAATGGACGAGGTCGGCTTCACTGCAAAACGCGCGACAACCGGCTGGCCGGTCGAAATGCCGCCCAAAATGCCGCCCGCATGGTTGGACAAAAAAACAGGTCTGCCATCGGCACCCATGCGCATTTCATCCGCATTGTCTTCGCCGCTCAGTGCCGCGGACGCCATACCATCGCCAATCTCGACGCCTTTCACAGCATTGATCGACATCAGCGCAGAAGCCAGTTCGGCATCGAGCTTGCCATAGATGGGAGCGCCCCAACCGGCTGGCACGCCTTCGGCAACCAGTTCAATCACCGCCCCGCAGGATGAGCCCGCTTTGCGCACGCCATCGAGATAGGCTTCCCAATCAACTGCTGCTTTCGCATCGGGGCAGAAGAAGGGATTGTTGTTCACTTCGTTCCAGTCGAAGCGCGAACGATCAACCTTGTGTGGGCCCATTTGAACAAGCGCACCACGGATCGTCACGCCGGAAATGATTTTGCGCGCAATGCCGGCAGCCGCAACACGCATGGCGGTTTCGCGCGCAGATGAACGCCCACCACCGCGATAATCGCGGATGCCATATTTCGCATCATAAGTGAAATCGGCATGGCCCGGCCGATAGGATTTGGCGATCTCGCCATAATCTTTCGAGCGCTGATCGACATTGTCGATCAGTAGGCCGATGGAAGTTCCAGTCGTCACCATGGTGCCAGAGCCGTCATCCATAACGCCCGACAGGATCTTCACCTGATCAGGCTCCTGACGCTGCGTGGTGAAGCGCGACTGGCCAGGTCGACGCTTTTCAAGCCAGACCTGCAGGTCTTCAGGCGCCAAAGGAATGAGCGGCGGCACGCCATCGACAATACAGCCAATAGCGGCCCCATGGCTCTCGCCATAAGTCGTGACGCGGAAAAGGTGACCGAATGTATTGTGCGACATGAAAGCTTTTCTAAAAGCAAGCACGGCGGTTGGCAATGACGGTCCTGAAAGAGTGCGCGCCCCCCTCAAGGGGGAGGGGGAGGGGGAGCGACACGCGCAATCAAACTCCCTCCCCCTTGAGGGGGGGGTGGGGTGGGGGTCGAGCCATCTCTCCCTTGATGGCGAGCGTGAGTGGAGCAAGAACGGCGCTATTTTCCGGAAAATTCCAACGCCACAGCGGGAACAGCCGGTGAGCCAATCCATTCTGTATGGGGGGGGATATGCTCGCCCTTCATGACAACGGTCAACGGACCCAGACGCGCGAAATCGCCGATTTGCGTGTCGTACAGCACTGTTGCATTGGCGCCCACGGTCACACCATTGCCCACCTGAATCCGGCCGACCTTCATCACGCGGTCTTCATACAGATGCGTCTGCAAGGCGGAGCTGCCGTTCAGCACAACGAAATCTCCGACCGTCACGCAATCGAATTCCGTGATGTCGGTCATGTTCATGTAAACACCCTTACCTATCTTGGTGCCAAACATACGCAGCACCATCGGCAAGAAGGGCGTGCCGCGCAAATGCTCAATCAGCACTTTGCCAGCCAGCCCCCAGTAGAGAACGGCCACCGCTTCTGTGCGCATGGCCCACCACGACCACATCGGCATGACGATCGGTTCATATCGCCCCATGGTCACCCATTTGAATACAACAACAACCAACGTCACAGCGACCGAGATGAAAGTGGAGGCAAGGACGAAATTGACCCCCAAAGAATACCATTCACCCGCAAGAAGATCCGCGCCAAAATATTCTACCGCCCAAGTGCCGAAGGTGATGAAGAGCATGGTCGAGAGCGACACATGCACGGCTTCAAACAAAGCGCGCGCGGCCTTCTTCCAAAACGGTGGCTCATAGGTCCAGTTTTCCGATAGAGCATCGAATTTCTGGCGCACGGGTAATTTGATCGGCGGCGATCCAAACCATGTGTCGTTCGGGCTCATCTCATGATTTTCAGGCGGCTTTGATTTGATGCCAATCAGCGCGCCTCTGGGAATGATCGATCCCGGCGGCACTACTGCATCATTGCCGACAAACACATTGGCGCCAGTCTTAACCTTTTTCAAAACCATCCATCCACGCCGAATGTCTTCGTCGCCCAGCATGACTTCATCGGCGATGAAATTCTTCTCGCCGATGTCCACAAGATCGAAGCGGCCTGCCAGATTGGTGGAGATTTCTGCGCCCTTGCCAATCTTGGCACCCATCAAGCGATACCAGGCGCGCATATAGATTGTGGCGAAAAGCGAGGTCAGCGTTTCCAGCGTGATTTCGGTGGCAAGCGCCACCACCCACATGCGGAAATAAAACCAGCTATGGACCGAATAGCGACCCTCTTTCACGCGCGGCAAAACAATCCAGCGCACACAAGCAATAAAGGCCACTGTGACCAGCACCATCACAAAGGCCGTGGGCCAAGCCAGCAGCGGTATCGAGGCCATATAGATGACACGATCAAGCGAGGCGGTGCCGACAAATTCATCCAGCGTGTTAAAAAACCAGAAAGCCGGGAAGATCGGCAACATGCCAATCGGCGGGATCGACAGCATGGCCACGGTGTAACAAAAAGCCTGCAAGGCACGCTGCCAAGGCGTTGTCTGCGGAAACTCATCCATGACGGATGGATCGTTCACGCCGACCTTGCGTCCGGGGCTTCCATCCCAGATTTCGAAATCAGGAATTTGCGTGCCGGCCGGAACCGCGGTGAGATCTTTCATCTCCGCGCCATCGCCCAGACGCACACCGCCCTCAAGCACACAGGACGAGCCTATATAGGCATCCCTGCCAATGTAAACCGGTTCAATGATCAGCTCATTGCCCACCACGCGAGCATTGGTGATTTCGGTCTTGCCGCCTACACAACAGCCTTCGCCGAAAGTGATGAGATCAATGGCGCCGGAATCAAAGTCACTGATGATCGCGTCTTCGCCCACCTGTGCGCCGATGGCGCGCAGATAAATGCGCATCAGGGGCGAGGCCTGAAACCATTTGAGATGCGTCAGACCGATGAGTCTCTGCGCCAGCCACCAGCGGAAATAATAAACGCCCCACAAAGGATAGCGGCCGACCCTGGTGCGCCCGAGGATCAGCCACTTGCCGACAATCGCCAGAATGATCGTGAAAATCGTGATGCAGACATAGACACCAAAGAGCGAGATAATTTCTGAAAAAATGCTGGCATCCGGGCTGGTCAGCAGCATGTAGGAAACAAACACGCCCAGCCATTGCGCCGTCATCAGCGCAATGATGAAGGGCAGCACAATTGCCTGCGCCAGACCGCACAAGAAACGCCGCGCAAAGGGCGGCGGCACAAAAGACAGATCCCGCACCGCTGCGACATGGGCGAATTTCGTGTCCAGCATTTCGCCCAGAGCGAGCAGATTACGCGTGTCATAGATATCTTGCAGTGTGATGCCGGCCAGCGCCGGGGACTGGCGCACCAGCGACACAAAACGCGCAGCCAGCAGCGAGTGGCCGCCAAGATCGGTAAAGAAATCGGCATCAAAGGGAATGGCCTGCGGCGGCAACACGGCCTTGGCTGCGGCCAACAAAATGGCTTCCGTGGGCGTGCGCGGATCTTCCTGCTCTTCGGTGGTCGCTGTGCTTGTCAGCTGAGCGCGCTTGAGCTCGTTACGATTGATCTTTCCGGAGGAGAGGCGTGGCAGCTCGTCCACTTCCTCGAATCGTCCTGGCACCATGTAGGCCGGCAGACGCTCGCGCAAAATGGTGCGCAGATTGCGCGCATCAATCGTCACTTGCGCGGCTTTGTCAGCCACCAGAAAGGCGACGAGTTCATCGACCTCCTGTTCTTTGCGCATAACAACAGCCGCCTGCACAATGCCGGGAATATCGGTGAGCTTGGCTTCGATCTCGCCGAGCTCCACCCGGAAGCCACGGATCTTCACCTGATCATCAATGCGACCATGGAAAGACAATTCGCCATTGGCTTCCATCACCACGGCATCGCCCGAGCGATAGAGCACGGGATCATCGCCATCGGCGGCGAAAGGATTGGCGATGAATTTTTCCGCTGTGAGTGGCGTACGGTTAAGATAGCCCTTGGCCACACCCGGCCCGCCAATCAGCAATTCACCCTCGATGCCACGCGCCACAAGATTGAGAGCATCATCGACAACATAGCAGCTGTAATTGGCAATCGGCTTGCCAATGGTGATCGCTTCACCAGGACGAACCTCGGTAGCTGTTGCCACGACAGTGGCTTCGGTTGGGCCATATGTGTTGAAAATCTTGCGGCCCGGCCGCGACCAACGCTGTGGCACAGACGGCGGACAGGCTTCGCCCCCCAGCAGGATCAAACGGATCGAGGCGATATCGCGCGGCAACATGGCAAGAAGTGTCGGCACAGTATCGAGCACAGTGATGCCAGCTTCATCCATCACGGCAGGTAGATTATCCGTCTCGCCCATAATCTTGGGTGTCGCAACAAAGAGCGCCGCGCCCACAAGATAGGGGATCCAGATTTCTTCCATCGACAGATCGAAAGCCACAGATGCGCCTTGGAAGACGACATCATCAGCGCCAATGCCATAGAGCGCATTGGCCGAGCGCAGATAATGGCAAATGTTGCGGTGGGTGATGACAATGCCCTTGGGCATGCCGGTCGAGCCCGACGTATAGATCATGTAGGCGGGCATGTCGGGCCGTACGCCCAGCGCGCGCGCATCGACAATTGACGCATCATCGAGATTGTCGAGGTCATACGCGCCGACAATCGGGCACGGCATGTTGAGTGTCAGATTGCCAGCATGAAAATCATCCGACAGAAGCAGTTTGGCGCTCGCATCCTGCAAACACACAGCAATGCGTTCCGGCGGTGCGTCCGCATCGAAGGGCAACCAGGCAGCGCCCGTCTTGGTGATGGCAATTTGCGCGACCAGAAGATCAACACCGCGCGGCATCCAAAGGCCCACAACGTCGCCGGGCCTGACACCACGCCGCAACAGACCGCGCGCAACGGACGTCGCCGCGCGATCCACTTCGGCATAAGTGAAATGATGACCCTCGACCATATGGCAGGGATCATCAGGCATGCGCGCGACGGTGGCGGCAAAAATCTCGGGCAGCACTTCGTCACGAATGAAATCATCGCGCTTTGGCCCGCGCAGAATGGCGGGAACAAAGGCAGCGTCATCGGGGAGAAGATCTTGCGGGCCGTGGGTCATGTCGCGGATGGGCTGACGCATGTCGGGCTTTCAAGAAAGCGGCGGGGTTTCAAAACCCGTCAGACAGTCAGACGCACGCCCTCCTCTCGAACCCGAAGCCAAGCTTTCCGAATCCATGCCGGAAGCCCCAGAAAGATAAAACAGAAAGGGGATGAATGGCACCAGAATAGCGCTTTCTTGTGCGCCTATCCTGCCCTCATATCCAGCGATATTGGCCCGCCTCAAAAACAAGCACCCGACCCTGCCAGATATCGCAGACGGGCGCGCGTTCCGTGGGGACTGCGCAAAGCATGTGCAAAAGACACCGCGCCACGCCTCCATGCGCCACGGCAATCGTGTCGCGCTCGATGCCGGCGAGCCATGGCTGCAGGCGCTTTGCACACATAGCGTAGCTTTCGCCCTCCGGGGGCTGCATGTGCCACTTGTCCGCCTCACGCTGGCGCGCCCCTTCGGGATCATGCTTCTGGACTTCGGGCCAGGTCAGACCTTCCCAGCGTCCGAAAGTGATTTCGACGAGCGCCGGTTCTAACCGATAGTTGAAAGGGTCAAGGCCAATGGCACCGCGTGCCAGCTCCATCGTGCGCCTTGCGCGCGAGATGGGCGAGCAAACGAAATCGAAAAGCTGCAAAGCTTGCGCTGAACGGCCCAGAATACGCCCGATCGTGCGCCCCGCTTGCTCGGATTGGGCAAGACCCTTGGCATTGAGGGGAATGTCATGTTGTCCCTGCAGGCGACCCTCGACATTCCAGTCGGTCTCGCCATGGCGAAGGAAGATGAGGCGATGGGGCAGTTCAAAGATCATGGGCGCGCATCAACTTGTCCGTCGCTCGCGCCCCTGATGATCAATCCTTGCCGACACTAATGTCGGGGGCGGACGGGTTCTTCATGCCAACAACATGATAACCCGCATCAACGTGGAGGATTTCGCCGGTCATGCCCTTTGACATGTCCGAGAGAAGGAAGGCAGCAGTGTCGCCCACTTCCTCAATTGTCACGGTGCGACGCAGCGGCGCGTTATATTCATTCCACTTGAGAATATAGCGGAAGTCGCCAATACCAGAGGCCGCCAGCGTCTTGATGGGTCCGGCCGAAATCGCATTGACGCGGATGTTCTTCTCGCCGAGATCGGCTGCGAGATAGCGCACAGATGCCTCCAGCGCAGCCTTGGCCACGCCCATCACATTGTAATGGGGCATCCATTTTTCAGCGCCGTAATAAGACAGCGTCAGCAGCGAGCCGCCGTCCGTCATCAGCTTTTCAGCGCGCTGCGCGACTGCCGTGAAAGAGAAGCACGAGATGTTGAGCGACTTGTTGAAATTGGCTTCCGACGTATCGACATATCGTCCCGTAAGCTCGTCCTTGTCGGAGAAGGCGATGCAATGGACGACGAAGTCGATCTTGCCCCACAGGCGCTGCACTTCGGCAAAGGCAGCATCGATGGTGGCTGGATCGGTCACATCGCAATGGCCGACGACATGCGCGCCCAGTTCAGCCGCCAGCGGACGCACGCGCTTTTCCAACGCGTCACCCTGAAAGGTAAAAGCCAGTTCCGCGCCCGCTTCCCGTGCAGCCTTGGCAATGCCCCAGGCGATGGAACGGTTGTTGGCGACGCCCATCACGAGGCCGCGCTTGCCAGCTAAAATGCCGGAGGTGGGGAGGGCTTGGGTCATACGGATCCTGACAGAAACGGGTGCCGACCGGGTGTTTCCCCGAAGGTCGCACGCGCGCGCTTGCAAACTACCCTCGCGTTTAAGCGAGGCTTGCCCTGAAGGCAAGCACCGCCACGCCGGGCAAAGCATCCGAAAAAAGCGGGCAAAGCCAGAAAAATACGGCTAGGATTTTGGCTAAGTGTTTGCTAAACTATTTTTATTGATCACGAAATTAGGTTATTAGGTGCTTTTCTGTGCCACATCCTGACGCACTCACCCGCTTTCTCCCCGACCTCCGGCGCTTCGCTGCTGCGCTGACGGGCTCGCCCAGATCACGCGCGGACGAACTCGTCCTGCGGGCCCTGCGCGATGTGATGGTCAAAGCCCCGGAAGCCGGGGATGGTGCCGGCGATGACCAACTCAAAAGGGGGCTGCGCGCAAATCTGGCGCATTTGGCTCATGTGCAGGTGCCAAGGCACCCAGCCGCGAATGCCAACGCCTTTGAAACCGCCCTTCTCGATCTGCCGAGTACCCATAGAGCTGCGCTGATACTCATATGCGTGGAAGATTGCACCTATGAGGAAGCCGCACAGACACTTGGCGTCAACCGCGCCGTACTGATCGGGCGTCTGGCTGCTGCACGACAATTGATGGCACGGCGCCTGCAGGAGGAAGCGCGCAGTGATGAAGCACCCCCCTATCTGAGGCTGGTCAAATGAATTTCGGCCGCTTCGTCTCCGATGCCGAACTCTGCGGCTTTCTCGATGGCGAAGTCTCGGCCGCGCGCGCATCCGAAATTGCCGCGGCTGTGCGCTCCAGTCCGGACCTGCAAAGGAAGCTAAGAGCTTGGCGTGAACAAAGCCAATGGCTGCGGGCAAGTTTCGGCCGCATTGCGCAAGAACCGGTACCCGACATGCTGAGGCAAGCAGTGCCTGCTCATCGCTTGCCGTCAGTCGCACATGAATATGTTTTGCCACCATCAGCACCGGTCGCCCAAAAATATGCGCGCGGCGCGGATATCGCGATCTGGAAATTGTTGGTCATCAGCTTGATAGGTCTATTTCTCGCCACCGCGCTTTATGCCGGTGGCGTGGTGACGGGTACACAAGCCTGCGCCCCCACGCTCATCCAGAAATGGATGGATCAACCCAAATCCTTGCGCGGATCATAGGGCCGTGTGGTCTGCCAATGGCGCATCAGATCTTCGAGTTCGGCCGAGGCCTGTTCAGGCATCATGATGCGCGGCGTGACCAGAAGGTCGCCCGCCGCCTTGCCATCACCCGCCGGAAGCCCCTTGCCGCGCAAGCGCATCGTCTTGCCCCCTGTCGCACCAGCTGGCAGCGACATTTCTACTTTTCCCGACAAGGTCGGCACCTGCACTTTGCCGCCGAGCACTGCTTCATAAAGCGTGATCGGCAAATCGAGACGCAGATCATGTCCCTCGACACGGAAATAAGGATGGCGGGCGATTTTCACGGTGATCATAGCATCGCCCGCGGGCCCGCCTGCTTGTCCCGGCTGCCCCTGCCCCTTGAGGCGGATCTGTTTGCCATCTTCAATGCCGGCAGGCACGGCAACATCAAGCGTTTTGCCATTGGGCAGGCTCACGCGCACGCTTGTTCCAAGCACGGCATCGGGCAGTGAAATGATGACGTTTTCGACCACATCGGGCCCGCGTTGGGGCTCGGCATTGGCCTGCTGTCGACGCCCGCGCCCGCCAAACAGATCAAAGAAATCGCTGGGATCGAAACCACCGCGCCCGCCGCCGGCTGCGCGACCGAAGGGAGAGCCGCCGGCATTAAATTCGAAATTCTCAAAACCGCCGCCAGCGCCCCCGGCACCCGCGCCACCGCGCCGGAACGGACCGCCCGCGCCAAAGCCCTCAAAGCCGCGCGGCTTGCCCTCGGCATCAATCTCGCCACGGTCAAATTGCGCGCGCTTCTTCTCATCGCCCAGAATCTCATAGGCCGACGACACTTCGGCGAATTTTTCCTGCGCCTTGGGGTCGCCCGTGTTCTGGTCGGGATGATGTTTTTTGGCGAGCTTGCGGAAAGCCTTTTTCACCTCGTCGGCCGAAGCCGACTTGGCCACCCCAAGCACTGAATATGGATCACGCATGAATGAGCCCAATTTGGCCCCCGCCCAATCAAATGGCACGGGGGGGTTCGTCTCGACCTTTATGTGGTGGCAAAGGGCTCCGGCGCAAGACCGAACCGACAACAGTCTTAAGACGATTGGCCCCCAAAGCGGCGCCAAAGGCTTGAGCCCAACGGGACGCGGCCGCCACCATCGCGCCATGGGGCTTTCCCGTGTACAGCTTATTCAGGTCCGATGGGACAAGGGCTGCGTATGCTGGCCATCAGCCCGAAACATCAATCCCGCAAAATGTGAACTGACCGCATGACCCCTGATTTTACCGAAAGCGCCGAACCCTTCGACCTCTTCGAGCAATGGTTTGCCGAGGCCCGCGCGAAAGAGATCAATGACCCCAATGCCATGTGCCTGGCCACAGTCGATGCACAAGGCCTGCCCGACGCGCGCATGGTGCTGCTGAAAGGTCTGGAGCCGCGCGGTTTTGTTTTCTATACCAATAGCGAAAGCGCCAAGGGCAGCGAGCTGTCTCACAATATGAAGGCTGCACTCATCTTCCATTGGAAGTCGCTGCGCCGTCAGGTGCGCGTGCGCGGGCCTGTCGAATTGGTGAGCGCGGAAGAAGCCGACGCCTATTTCAACTCGCGCCCGCGCGACAGCCGCATTGGTGCATGGGCCAGCAAACAATCGCGTCCGCTGGAAAGCCGCTTTGCTTTGGAAAAAGCCGTGGCGCGCGAAGCGGCACGCTTTGGCCTTGGCGATGTGCCGCGCCCACCCCATTGGAACGGCTACCGCATCCGCCCCGTGCAGATTGAATTCTGGCATGACCGCCCCTTCCGCCTGCATGATCGCGTGACCTTTTTCCGCGATGAACCAGACGGCGCATGGCGCAAGGATAGGCTCTATCCGTGAGCCGCCTTTATCCAGACCGGCCGATTCTGGCGGCGAGCGTCGCCGTGTTTCGCAATGGCAAAGTGCTGCTTGGTCTGCGCAGAAATCCGCCTGCGGCAGAGGTCTTTTCACTTCCCGGTGGTGTGGTGGAAATTGGCGAGACGCTGGAAGAGGCCGCCTTGCGCGAGCTGATGGAAGAGACGGGCGTCAGCGCGCAGATCATCGGCTTTGCCGGACATACGCAAGTGATCGACTGCGATGAAGCGGGGCACGTGCGCCGCCATTTCGTCGTCACAACTTTTGCCGCACTTTGGAATGCTGGCGAGGGAACACCCTCAGCCGAAGCACCGCAATTGAAATGGACTGATCCGCAGGCGCTCGGCGAATTGCCGGTCACGCCCAATTTGCAAAACATCCTCGATGCAGCCTGTCACGTAATCAGGGCTGACGGTGTTGGCGGCTGAAGTGGGGTTCCGGGGCCGCTGTTAACCTTTCCACAAGACATGTGTCGCAACGGCAAAGCAGGCGCGCTAATCTGCGCCCCGTGATGATTGACCCGATACTTTCCCTCATTGAAGACCCGGAAACGGCCGAGAACCGCCGACAGGCACTCGGATTCGTGACAGAAGCTTTCGCTGACGCCATTATGGCGGGCGTCGAGAGCGAAGATTTTGCGCATGCGGCCATTTTTGCGGCTTTGCAGGAACTGGTGGCCATTCACGGCGAAGATCACGCCGCGACTTTTGCCAAAACACTCCCCCAGCGCATCATCACCGGCGAATTTTCCCTCACCCATCGCCATTGAAGGCAGGCTTGAGGCTTGCGCCTCGCCATTCCCGCCTTAAGTTCATGTCACGCGCAGCAAGGAGCACGTGACCATGGCATCAGCTTACCTCGACGATCGCAGCCTGCTGCGCATCGCCGGAGAGGATGCCCGCGTTTTCCTGCAAGGGCTCGTCACCTGCAACATGGATAAGATCAACCTGACGCAAGCGGGCTTTGGCGCGTTGCTCTCGCCGCAAGGCAAGATCCTTTTTGATTTTCTCATCGTTGAAGATGCCGAAGGTTTTCTGCTCGACACCGCCTCTGCGCAGGCCGAGGCGCTGGCCAAGCGGCTGGGCATGTATCGCCTGCGCGCACAGGTGACGATTGCCGCCCAGCCAGAGCTTGGCGTGCTGGCGGGATGGGATGGCACCCCCCTGCCAGGCCTCTCCTATGATGATCCGCGCCATACTGGCCATGATGCGGGCCTTGGGCGGCGCGCCATTGTGGAGCGCAGCCAAGCGCAAGGCACAGCCAGCGCCGATGACTATCACGCCCACCGCATTGTCTGCGGCGTGCCGGAAGCGGGACGCGATTTCCCCTTCGGCGAAATCTTTCCCCATGATGCAGATATGGACTTGATCCTGGGGCTCGATTTCAAAAAAGGCTGCTATGTCGGGCAGGAAGTCGTCTCACGCATGGAACATCGCGGCACGAGCCGCAAACGCATCCTGCCCGTTCTGCTGCGCGGACCTGCCCCTGCACCCGGCACCGCCATTATGGCGGGCGAACTCGCCATCGGGACGCTGGGAACTTCGGCAGCCAATGGCCATGCGCTGGCCCTGATACGTACCGACAGGGCGGAAGACGCCATTTCGGCCGGCACGGCCCTGGTGGCTGGTGCGGCGATTGTGGAATTGCACCCCGACCACATGGCCAAAGGCTGATCAACCCTTCCACCCCGCCTCTTGCGCTTGTAAAATCGGCACCATGAATGAGCGCGCACTTCGCACCCATGTGATCTTCCCCGACGGACGCGCCCGCTGTCCGTGGCCGGGCGACGACCCTTTATATCTGCATTATCACGACACCGATTGGGGCGTGCCCGAATGGGATGATCGGGCTCTCTTTGAAAAACTCATTCTCGATGGATTTCAAGCCGGGCTCTCGTGGATCACCATTTTGCGCAAGCGCGAGAACTTTCGCGCCGCCTTCGATGGCTTCAACCCAGAAAAAATGGCGCGCTATACGCCCCGCAAGATTGAAAATCTGATGGGGGATGCTGGCATCGTTCGCAACCGCGCCAAGATCGCAAGCAGCGTCACATCGGCCCGCGCCTGGCTCGCCATTCAGGAGCAACAGGGCTTTTCGAATTATCTGTGGGATTTCTTCGACGGAAAGCCTATCCAGAACAATCTGCGCAAAATGGGGGACATGCAGACGCAATCGCCCCTGAGCGTCACGATCAGCAAGGGCCTCAAACAGCGCGGCTTTAATTTCTGCGGACCGACGATCATTTACGCTTTCGCGCAGGCGGTGGGCATGTTCAATGACCATCTCGTCGGCTGCCATTGCCACGCCAAATGCCTGAAACTGGCCAAAAGGAAAAACCACTGATGGCCCCTCGCAAGGAACCACCCCGCGCTTGGCAGCGCATGCTCTCCGGCCGCCGGCTTGATTTGCTCGACCCGTCTCCTCTGGATGTCGAGATCGAAGATATTGCCCATGGTCTGGCGCGCGTGGCGCGCTGGAACGGGCAAACACATGGCCCCCATATTTTCTCGGTCGCGCAGCATTCTGTGCTGGTCGAGCATCTTGCTGGCCATCTCGACCCGAATATTTCTATCCGAACGCGGACAATCGCGCTTTTGCATGACGCACCTGAATATGTGATCGGCGATATTATCTCGCCCTTCAAAACAGTGGTCGGTGAAACCTACAAGGATGTGGAATCGCGTCTGCAGGCAGCCATTCATTTGCGTTTCGCACTGCCCGCGAAACCAACGCAAATGGCGGCCAAACTCACCAAGGCTGCGGACCGGGCAGCAGCCTATATCGAAGCCACACATCTGGCCGGCTTTACCGTGGAGGAAGCCGACAAATATTTCGGCCGCCCCGATATGTCCCTGCGCGATATTGAAAATTGGCTGCAGCCTATTTCCTCGCAGCAAGCGGAGGATATTTTTCTCACGCGCTTTCGCGCGCTTGAAGCAGAATTTGGGAATGAGGCAGAAACATAATGCCCGCCATCCATGTCTGCCCCCTGTCAAAGCTCGAAGAGACCGCGCAAGCCATTGGCGCGAAGAGCCTTGTCACGCTGATCAATGTGAACACGCAGGTGGAAACTCCCACCGGTATTGATCGCGCGCGCCATCTCTTCGTCGGCCTCTCTGACATTACGCAGGCCATGGATGGACATGTGCTGCCAGAGACCGACCATGTGGCGCAATTACTCGATTTCGTTCACGCATGGGATCGACGCGAACCTTTGTTGATACATTGCTATGCCGGCGTCTCGCGCTCGACAGCAGCCGCCTATATTGCTTATTGCGCCCTGCATCCACAGGCCTGCGAGCATGAAGCAGCGCGGCGCCTGCGTGAACGCTCACCCAGCGCCACGCCCAATGCGCGGTTGATTGAACTGGCTGATGCGCATCTCAAGCGCGAAGGCCGCATGATAGCCGCCATTGCCGCGATCGGGCGCGGCGAAGATTGTTTTGAAGGCGCGCCCTTTTGCTTCGAGGTCGCGGCATGAGCGGCAAAACTCCGCTGCCCATCGAGATTGGTCTCACCGCTGCCATTGTCGCGGTAAGCAACATGGCCGACGATACGCCAGAACCCATGATTCTGGTCGCACGCGAGACCGCGCCCAAAAACTCGACTGCTTTGCCCTCGGGTCCGTTCGATCCGGTTTTGCATCGCACATTTGAGATTGGTCTGCGCGCCTGGGTGTCCGAACAGACCGGCGTGCCAATGGGCTATGTCGAACAGCTCTACACATTCGGTGATCGCGGTCGCCAGGCGGAAGTCGGAGATCGCGAACCCCATGTTGTGTCGGTCGGCTATCTCGCCCTCACGCGCACCGGCGAAATTGCGCAGGAAGCGCCCGATGCGACCTTCCGCAACTGGTATGTTTTCTTCCCTTGGGAAGATTGGCGCGATGGTCGCCCCGACATGCTCGACCGGTTGCTGCTGCCACAACTTGAAAACTGGGCGGCAGATGAAAGCGCGCCAACGGCCGGCCGCCTCTCGCGCCGCGAGCGGATGAAACTTCTTTTTGGTACCGATGGCGGAGCCTTCGACGAAGAAAGCGTGCTGGAACGTTATGAGCTTGTCTATGAAGCAGGGCTTGTTGAAGAGGCGCACCGCGATGGCCAGGCCGCACATGGTTTGAAGGCTTTGCAATTAGGCGAAACGATGCGCCACGACCACCGCAGGATTCTGGCAACCGCCATGGGCCGCTTGCGCGCGAAAATGAAATATCGCCCCGTGATTTTCGAATTGATGCCCGAGACGTTCACGCTGACGGATCTGCAACAGGCGGTCGAGGCGATATCGGGCCGTCATTTGCATAAGCAGAATTTCCGCCGACTGGTGGAAAGTTCTGCAGTGGTCGAGGCCACCGGCGAAATGAGCCATGCCACAGGCGGGCGGCCTGCCGCGCTCTTCCGCTTCCGCCGAGAGATTCTGCAAGAGCGCCCCGCGGCCGGATTGCGCGTGGGCGCGCGCACCTGAATCATGCTAGAGATGATGTGAGACTTGAGGATTGCAGCCGTGAGCGAGACACCCAAAGACATTGCCGAACTCCCCTTCGAAGAGGCTCTGCGCCGCTTGGAGGAGATTGTTGCACAGCTAGAGGGCTGTCAGGTACCGCTCGAAAAAAGCATCGAGATTTACGAGACGGGCAATCACCTGCGCACGCATTGCGAAGCGCTGCTGAAAAATGCCGAAGCACGGATCGAGAAGATCACGCTATCGGCAAATGGTGCAGCAAAAGGCACAGAGCCGCTGGACGTGGAGTAAGCCCCTACCTTCTCCCAGAGGGAGAAGGTGGCCGCGCATGCGGCCGGATGAGGGGTTACGATCTAACTGCGTGAGGGCATAACCCCTCACCCCGGCGCTCCGCGCCGACCCTCTCCCTCTGGGAGAGGGTGGGATCACCCGCCGATCTTGGAAAAATCCGCCACTGTGTGAACCGCGCCACGCAAGGCTGAGAGCAGGCGCAGGCGGTTGAGGCGTTTGCCCGCATCCGCATCATTCACCGTGACATCTTCGAAGAATTTATCGACCGGTGCGCGCAGAGCCGCCAGCGCTTTCATCGCGCCCGCAAAATCTTCCTTCGCGACACAAGCCGCAGCCGCTGATGTGGCAGAGGCCACAGCGCCCGCCAATGCCTTTTCAGCATCGGGCGCATCGGCGCGACCTTGATAGACCGCGGTATAATCCGCGTCCTTATCTTTCTTCTCTTCGGCTTTGAGAATATTCGCCGCACGCTTGTAGCCCGCGAGTAAATTCTTGCCGTCTTCGCTGTCGAGGAAAGCCGCGAGCGCTTCGACGCGTTTGACGATCATCAACAGATCATCCTGACCATCAAGGGCAAAGACCGCGTCGATCAAATCATGCCGCGCACCCTTGTCGCGCAGATAAACCTTCAAGCGATCGGCAAAGAAAGCGAGAAGATCAACGCGCGCGTCCGCATTGGCGCCGCCCGGCAGCGCGCCTTGCGCACCAGCAACCACTGCATCAAGTCGCAAACGCAGATTGTTTTCCAAAACAATGCGGATGACACCCAGCGCCGCACGGCGCAAAGCATAAGGATCTTTCGAGCCCGTGGGCTTTTCATCAATCGCCCAGAAACCTGCCAGCGTATCGAGCTTGTCAGCCAGCGCGACCGACAACGACACAGGGTCAGAGGGCACATAATCGCTTGGGCCTTGCGGCTTGTAATGCTCTTCGATCGCGGCGGCGACTGACGCATCCTCGCCCTGCAAAAGCGCATAGCGGCGGCCCATCAGGCCTTGCGTCTCTGGAAATTCACCCACGACTTCGGTCATCAAATCCGCTTTGGCGAGAGTCGCTGCACGTGCGGCCTTCGCCGCATCAGCGCCGACAAGTTTCGCCAGATGTTGCGCCAGCGCGACAATGCGCTCCACGCGTGCACCCTGCGTGCCGAGCTTTTCGTGGAAGACGACATTCATCGCCTTCAACTTTTCCAAACGCTGGTCGAGCGGCTTGGCAGCCTTATCCGCATAATCGGGCAGCGGCTTGCGGTCCGTTTCCCAGAAATAAAGCGCATCCGACAGGCGGGCGCGCACGACGCGGCCATTGCCGGCTGCAATCGCCTTGCCATTGTCGGTGGCGACAATGTTGGAGACGAGCAAAAACTTATTGGCCAGCGCGCCATCTTTGGCATCACGCTTTTTCAGCACGAAACATTTCTGGTTGGCACGAATGGTGGCGCGGATGACTTCGGCGGGAATATCGAGAAAAGCCTCGTCAAATTCGCCCATCAACACGACAGGCCATTCAACAAGACCGGCCACTTCATTAAGCAGGCCTTCGTCTTCGACAAGTTCCATGCCTTGTGCGAAAGACAGATCTTTCGCATCTGCCAGAATGATTTCTTTGCGGCGTGCGGGATCGAGAACGACTTTCGCCTTCTCCAACGCGCTCACATAATCATCAAAGCGGCGCACTTTGATCGGGCCGGGTGCCAGAAAACGATGACCATAGGTGATGTCGCCCACGCTCACACCATCCAGCGTGAAAGGCACAATCTCCGGCTCTTCCGTCTCAGGACCAAAAGTCGCGACAATGGAATGCAGCGGGCGCACCCAGCGCAAGGCCTCAGGCTTGGCTGAGGCCGCGCCCCAGCGCATCGATTTCGGCCATGGGAAGTTTTTCAAAACGGCGGGCAGAACTTCAGCCAGCACGTCGATGGTGGCGCCGCCCTTTTTCTCGACAATGGCGACATAGAACTCACCCTTTTTCGGGTCGCTTTCAATGGTCGCCTGATCGAGCGAGGTGAGGCCTGCGCTTTTCAAAAAGCCTTGCACGGCAGCATCCGGCGCGCCGACGCGGGGGCCTTTCTTTTCTTCGCGCACATCGGGCTGCTGTGCGGGAAGACCTGCAATATGAAGTGCCAGACGACGCGGTGTTGCAAAGGACGCCGCGCCTTCATAAGTCAAACCGCGATCGACAAGCGCCTGCGTGACCAATTTCCGCAAATCTTCGGCCGCCTGCGCTTGCATGCGCGCCGGGATTTCTTCGGAAAAGACTTCAAACAGAAGATCAGGCATTTTCGCTCATCGCTCGCGAGAAAGATTTTTAGATTTTGCCGTGTGTGCCGTCGCAGAGCGCGCCGTTCACCGAATGTTTGCAGCCGCAGAAATGCGCGGTGCGGTCTTTGGGGGCTTTCCACTCAACGGGACGGAAATCCGTGCCCTTGTGCGAGCCATCGCAAAACGGCTGGCTGGCAGACTTGCCGCACGAACACCACCAATAGGATTCGCCAGCCTTCACTTCGACCGAATAAGGCGCCTTTTGTGCAATCACAGGCTCAGACATGTTGCTCTCCTTGCATCAACCGGCGGCGCCGGCTTCTGTTTTCAACCAAGCGGCGCCACAGGCTTTCGCCAATTCGCGCACGCGCAAAATATAGCTCTGGCGTTCCGTCACCGAGATCACGCCACGCGCATCCAGCAGATTGAAGCGATGCGAGGCTTTGATGCATTGGTCATAAGCGGGCAACACCATCAGATGGCGTTCGCCAGCATCCCCTTTTTCAAGCAGCGCTTTACATTCGGCTTCCGCATCTTTGAACTGCTGAAACAGAAGTGTCGTATCCGCATGTTCAAAATTATGGCGCGAATATTCCTGTTCGGCTTGCAGGAAGACATCGCCATACGTGACTTTGTCCGTGCCTTCGAGGCCGTTGAAGTTCAGGTCGTAAACATTCTCGACGCCCTGCACATACATAGCGAGGCGCTCGAGGCCGTACGTCAATTCACCCGAGACGGGCGAACATTCAATGCCCGCGACCTGCTGGAAGTAAGTGAATTGCGAGACTTCCATGCCATCGCACCAGCATTCCCAGCCAAGACCCCAGGCACCAAGTGTCGGGCTTTCCCAATCGTCTTCGACAAAGCGGATATCATGCAGCCTGGCGTCAACGCCGATGGCTTCGAGTGAGCGCAGATAGAGATCCTGCAAATCGGGCGGTGACGGCTTCAGGATGACTTGAAACTGGTAGTAATGCTGCAAGCGGTTCGGGTTCTCACCGTAGCGGCCATCTTTGGGGCGGCGCGAGGGCTGCACATAGGCGGCCTTCCACGGCTTTGAGCCGAGCGAGCGCAAAGTTGTGGCGGGGTGGAACGTGCCTGCGCCCACTTCCATGTCATAGGGCTGCAAGATGACACAGCCCTGCTCCGCCCAGAATTTCTGCAGCGTGAGAATGAGGCCTTGAAAGGAGCGCGCAGGGTCGAGCGCGGCATTCGACATGAGAAAAGCCTTGGATGTTGGAGGCGCCAATTGCGGCGCAACGTAAAGAGCAGGCCGCAGGCGGTCAATTGCCGCCTGAACCATAGATGAACGCGCGCCTCAGGCCCTGTTCAGCCGCCGCTCGCTACTTCTCATCATAACGCCTCATGAAAGGCGCATCATCGGAGGAGAAAGCATCATGACCTTCACAAAACTCGGGATGGCAGCGGCCCTCATCATCGGCCTTACGGGCGCGGCCAGCGCCTTGCCGATGCAGGCCCTAGAGCGTCCTGCTGCGCCTATTGAGACCGTGCAATGGGGGCATGGTCATGGTTGGGGACATGGTGGACGCGGACATCATCATCGTTGGCACCATCACGGCCCGCGCTGCTGGACGGAGCGGATCGTCCACCGAACCCCGTGGGGCCCGCGCGTAGATCTTCGGCGGGTGTGCAGGTAGCCTCTCAGTCCGTCATTGCGAGGAGCCGTAGGCGACGAAGCAATCCAGTGCCACACGTGAGGCCTCTGGGTTGCTTCGCTTCGCTCGCAATGACGGCAGAAATCACCAGTTTATGCACCCTTCCCCCCGGTGGATGGCCTCCACCAAGGGGGTGAAGCGCCCGTCTGCTTCATGCAAAACCAAGGGCGGGCGCAGTTGGAAAGGTGCGCGGCTGCCTTTTTTGGCGCGGATCAACACGCGGCTCGCATCCTCACCCGCATGCGGATGCACGGGGATCACACGCACCCCGCCCGTGCGGCCTTTGAGGGCCTCCAACAGCTCGGGCAGGCGATCTGCCCGATGAATGAGAAAGATCTCGGCCTGCGCAGACCCAATCGCCACACAGGCACGGATCCAGCTCTCAATACCGCCAATCTCGTCAAACACATGGGCGCGGGCCCGCAGGCTATCGGGCGAGGCGCGGCCCTCCCCCGGATCGAGAAACGGCGGGTTGGAGATAACAATGTCAGCCGCCCCGTCTTCCAGTCCGGCTGCGCGGCGGCTTTTGGCATCCAGCAGATCGCAGGCCATCACCCGCCCTTTGAGGCCATTGCGGGCCAAATTGGCCTCGGCCAGCGCTGCCAGCTCCGGCTCGCGCTCAATCAGCAAGAGGTCGAGACCGGGCCGCACTAGCCCCGCGACAAGGCCGGCTGTGCCCACGCCTGCGCCGGCATCGGCCAACAGGCCCCCCACATCGGGGGGCACGGCAGCTGCGAGCAGAATTGCATCCGTCCCCGCGCGATGGCCGCGAAGCGGCTGTTCGAGCTTGAGCCGCCCGGCGAGCAAAAGGTCGATCGCTGTCTCAGACATGGGTGAAATCACACTCAAAACCCGCCCCGCTTATCAGCTCACGGGCGCGCGCCGCCTGATGGGCCTCGACCATGAAGCGGCGGGGCAAAAAGCCCAGCGACCCTTCCATGGCGCTCATATGCTGATCGGCCACAGAGAAAGACACCCCGGCAGAGGTCAAAAAAGCCTCGATGGCCGAGATCAGGACGAGGTCATTGGTGCGGAACAATTCGACCATGCGACCACGGTTGAGGGAGCAAGATGCGGGAAAGATAAGCGCCTCCAAGGCTCTTAGGCTTTTGGGCTCTTGCCGAGCCCCTGCGATCTCCCTAGTTTGCCGCGTCTGAAGAGTAAACAGAAGGGCCTCCCCGTGGGCGTCGTCATTCCGCTTGAAGAAAAGTCGGCCGAAGCCGGCATTGCCCGCCTTTTGGGTCTGGTGCAGGCCGATATGGAGCGCGTCAATGCGATGATCCTGTCGCGCACGGGCTCCGATGTGACGATGATTCCGGAAGTCGCCAACCATCTGATCTCATCAGGCGGAAAACGCTTGCGCCCGATGCTCACCATCGCGACCGCCGCGCTCAACAATTATAAGGGCGAAGGCCAGATCAAGCTCGCAGCCTCCGTCGAATTCATGCATACGGCGACGCTCTTGCATGATGATGTCGTGGACCAATCCGACATGCGCCGCGGCAAACTCGCAGCGCGCATGCTGTGGGGCAATGAAGCCAGCGTGTTGGTGGGCGACTTTCTGCTCGGCCAGGCTTTCAAAATGATGGTGGAAGTGGGCTCGCTCACCTGCCTCGATATTCTCTCCACCGCAGCAGCCGTGATCGCCGAAGGCGAAGTGATGCAGCTCTCGGCCGCCAAAGATACGGCGACAACCGAAGATGCCTATCTCGCCGTCATCCGTGCCAAAACAGCGGCCTTGTTTGCGGCAGCCTGCGAAGTCGGCCCTGTGCTTGCGGGGCAATCGCGCGAACATGTGGAAGCCTGCCGCAGCTATGGCATGAATCTGGGCGTGGCGTTCCAGCTCATCGATGATGCGCTCGATTACGGCGGCACTGCCGCCAAGCTTGGCAAAAATGTCGGCGATGATTTCCGCGAAGGCAAAATCACTTTGCCGGTTGTTTTGTCGTTCCGTCGTGGCTCGGAAGAAGAACGCAATTTCTGGCGTCGCACGCTGGAAAAAGGCGATATTCAAGACGGCGATCTGGAAACAGCGCTGGCGACCATGCGCAAGCACCGTGCGCTGGATGACACAGTGGAGCGCGCACGCCATTACGGCGCCATGGCGCGTGATGCGTTGGAAATTTTTCCGGCCTCCGACTGGAAACAAGCTATGCTCGACGTGGTCGATTTCTGCATCGCGCGCGCACACTAACCAACAGCCGTCATCATGACGGGTGAGGTGACACAACCCCCACCCCGCTCTGCTGCGCAGAGTCGTCCCTCCCCACAAGGGGGAGGGAGAAGAACTGCGCAACCTGTCCCCCTCCCCCTTGTGGGGAGGAGCTAGGGGTGGGGGTCGCGCGCTTTTTCCGATCCGTCATTGCGAGCCGAAGGCGGAAAAAGCCTCTTGCGTGCAGTGCAGCACAGGCGTAAACCGCTCACCGCCCGGCCGTGGTATCGCGGTCCTTACGTGGTGTGCTCCTATGAGCGAACAGCATACAGACGCCCTTCAGCCGTCACTTCCTGCTGAAGACAAGACCTCCACCAAAACACAAACGCAACATAGCAAAAGCAGCTTCTGGCTGATGTTCATCGGCTGTATCGGCGTCGTCTATGGCGACATTGGTACGAGCCCGCTCTATGCCTTTCGTGAAGCCATGCTGGCCGCCGGCGCGGCGCATAATGGCGTACAACGCGATGATGTGATCGGCATTCTCTCGCTGATCCTCTGGTCGCTCACCATCATCGTCACGCTGAAATATGTGATCATCTTGCTGCGCGCCGACAATGATGGCGAAGGCGGCACGCTTTCTTTGATGGCACTCGCGCAACGTGCCATGGGCCGCCATTCAACACCTGTCTTTTTGCTCGGCGTCATCGGTGCCTCGCTGTTCTTTGGCGACAGTATGATCACGCCGGCCATTTCCGTGCTCTCGGCGGTGGAAGGTTTGAAACTCGTCACACCGGCTTTCACGCCTTATGTGCTCGCCATCACCATTGGCATCATCATCGGTCTGTTTCTGGTGCAAAAGCACGGCACTGCAGCGGTGGCGACGTTCTTTGGACCCATCACCCTTGTTTGGTTCGTGATGCTGGCGCTTGGCGGCTTGCGGCATATTGCCGATGATCTTGCCATTCTGAATGCGATCAACCCGATCTATGCTGTGCGCTTTCTCGCGCAAAACGGCACGCTGGGCGTGATTGCTCTGGGCTCCGTCTTCCTGGCTGTGACAGGTGCGGAAGCGCTTTATGCGGATATGGGGCATTTTGGCCGCAAGCCCATCCAGCTTGCCTGGATCGTGCTTGTCTTTCCAGCACTCGCTCTGAACTATCTCGGACAAGGCGCGCTTGTGCTCGCCGATAAGGATGCGCTCGAAAATCCGTTCTTCCTGCTCTATCCGGAATGGGCTTTGCTGACGATGGTCATACTCGCCACAGTGGCGACGATCATTGCCAGCCAAGCTGTGATCACGGGCGCTTATTCTTTGTCACGACAAGCCATTCAGCTCGGCCTTTTGCCGCGACTGGAAATCCGCCACACATCGGCTGAACAGGAAGGCCAGATCTATCTGCCGCAGATTAATATGATGCTGCTGATCGGTGTGCTGTTCCTTGTTGTGTTGTTCGGCTCGTCCGACAAACTCGCCACCGCTTATGGCATTGCGGTCACGGGCACGATGGTGGTGACGGCGTGTCTGGCCTTCATCGTCGTCTGGCGCTGGTGGAAATGGCCCGTCTGGGCTGCGGGTGCCCTCATGCTGCCCTTTCTTGTGATTGACGCGATTTTTCTGGGCGCCAATCTCGTCAAGATTCTTGAAGGTGGCTATGTGCCGCTCGGCATCGGCATTTTCTTCATGATCTGCATGTGGACGTGGATGCGCGGCACAAAAATCCTGCGTGAGAAAATACACAAGGATGACATTGCCCTCACCGAGCTCATCGCCATTCTGTCGAAAAAGCCGCCCCAGACTGTCAAAGGCACAGCGGTGTTTCTGACGGGTGACCCTGAGACGGCGCCGCCTGCGCTCATGCATTCTCTGAAACACTACAAAGTGCTGCATGAGAAAAATGTCATGTTGACGGTGATCAATTCCGACGCCCCGCGTGTGGCCGACGAAAACCGCATCCGCATGGAAGAGATCAATGATCAATTCATGCGCGTGTTCATGACCTTCGGCTATATGGAAGAACCCAATGTGCCAAAGGCTTTGTCACAATGTCGCAAGATGGGATGGCGGTTCGACATTATGTCGACCTCCTTCTTCGTTTCGCGACGCACGCTCAGAGTAGCCCGCAATCACGCCATGCCGCTCTGGCAGGACCAGCTCTTCATCCGTCTTGCCCATAATGCAGCGGATGCGAGTTCCTACTTCCAGATTCCGACAGGACGCGTGGTCGAGATCGGCGCGCAAGTGTCGGTGTAACCGTCTTTGCGAGGAGCAACGCGACGAAGCAATCCAGAAAGCCACACGTGAGGCCTCTGGATTGCTTCGCTCTGCTCGCAATGACGGGAAAGGTCTAGCGCAACAGCGCGGACTTCACCCACCATTCGGGATGATCGCGGCGGATGACACAAGCCGCAGCTTTCGCCGCGCGGCAATCTTCAAATAAAGCAAAGCATGTCGCGCCCGAGCCCGACATGCGTGCGAGTTTGGCGCCCCGCGCCGCTGACAATACCGCCAGACAATGACCCACCACAGGCGCTAGCACGCTGGCCGCATCTTCCATATCATTGCGCGCTTTTTTCATGGCGCTGAGCAAAGTCTCGAAAGAGGGCTGCCCATCCAGCACGGGATGCGCACCATAGCCACTCACCGCCCCGGGCTTGAGCCCAATGCGCGCAAAAACCGCGCGTGTCTCCACCGGCACACCGGGATTGACCAGCACAGCAAACAGCCGTGGCAATGTCATGAGCGGACCTAACCGCTCGCCGCGCCCCAACATCATGCGCGCTTGCGCCACAACACAGACGGGCACATCGGAGCCAATCTCGCAGGCCGCTTCATGCACGCGCGCATCATCAAGGGAAAGGCCATTGAGCCGCGCGAGCAAACGCAAAGCGGCCGCCGCATCTGAGGAGCCCCCGCCAATGCCAGCTGCCACCGGCAGCCGCTTGAAGAGATGAAAGCGCCCGCTCTTGAGGCCCGGCACACGCGCGCTGAGTGCGCGCGCTGCGCGCAACACCAGATTGTCGTCGAGCGCGCCCGCATTCCCCGCTGTCGGCCCTTCGAGATCAAGCGACAAAGCCTCGTCAGGATGCAAAGTCAGTGTGTCGCCACCACCTGTAAAAGCCACAAGGCTTTCAAGCTCGTGAAAACCATCCTCGCGACGACCCACAATCTGCAGACTGAGATTGATCTTCGCCGGGGCGCGTTCAACGAGAGGCGTGGCCGACATCGAAATCAGCCGCCGTCTTTCGCAGATGGCGTACTCGCTGCATTGGGCGTCGGCTCATCGGCGAGGCCCTTTTCAATCTTCACCAAAATATTTTCCAGATCTTCCGGCTCGGGATTGAGATCGCGCGCGTGGTTCCACTGGAACTGGGCCTCTAACTTGCGGCCCACACGCCAATAAGCGTCACCCAGATGATCATTGATCACGGGATCAGAGGCCTTTAGCTCAATGGCTTTTTCCAATTCGCGCACGGCTTCGGGATATTGGCCCAAGCGATAATAGGCCCAGCCGAGACTATCGATAATATAGCCATCGGTGGGACGCAGCTCGACCGCATAGCGCAGCATTTTGAACGCTTCAGGCACATTCATGCCCTGATCGACCCACGAATAGCCCAGATAATTGAGAACGAGGGGCTGATCAGGAAAAAGCTCCAAAGCCTTTTTGAAATCGGCTTCCGCCTTGGGCCATTGTTTCGAGCGCTCATAAGAAATGCCGCGCGCGTAATAGGTCGACCAGTCACTGCGACTACCTGCGGACAGGGTGAGTGCCCGCGTATAAGTGTCGGCGGCTTCCGCAAATTGCTTGCGCGAGCGCTGCAGATTGGCGAGTGCCAAAACGGTTTCAATGTCTTTCGGGCGCTGCAGTGTCAGCGCGCGCAAATGTTTCAGCGCATCATCAGAACGACCTGCTGCTTCCAGCAGCAGACCAATTTGCACTTCGGCATTTTCATAGAGCGGGGACGATGGCGGCACGAGTTCATAAACACGGATCGCCTGTTCATTCTGCTTCATGCGCTCATAGACATCGGCAAGTGTCGCCAAGGCCAGGCCATGCTGGGGATCAAGCGCCAGTGCCAGTTGCAGGTAGATCATGGAGGCCAGATCATCGCTCTGGCGCCCGCCGATGGAGCCCAGCCCGTAGAGCACTTCAGCAGCGCCACGCTGCGCATCATGCACCAGAGGCGCGACAGGCTTGCCGCTTTTCACAGCATCAGCGCCAGCGCGGATCACCGGATTGGGGGGCGACAGGCGATCGAAAGCTTCATAAGCAGCCAGTGCGTCGTTCGTTCTGCCCGCGCGCGCCATAATGCGCCCATAAGCGTCAACAATGCGAATGGTTGATTTGTCTTCGCTATAAACAGACGAGATGCGGCGTTGCGCATCAGCACGCCGTCCCGCGACATCAAACATCAGCGCGGCGTGATAATCGCGGAACAAGCCGAAACGTTCGTCCTTCAGCTTGTCGACCGATTCCACAGCCCGCTTCACGTCGCCGGCGCCGACATAGGTCCATGCGCCCAGCAAAGTAGCGGTTACATCACGCTGACGACCGCCCCCACCATTGCCAAAGGCCGCACGGGCCTGGGTATATTTTTTGTCCTTCAGGGCCTTGATGCCAAGGACAAGATGGGCAAGTCCGTTGCGCGCATCGCGCTTGATCAGCCGATCAGCGAACACGAAGGCATCATTGATGTTGCCATTGGCGAGGGCTGCGACAAAGGCGCGCTCCATCAATTCGCCATTGCGCGGATCATAACGCAAAGCTTCGCGGAAATAGGCGGCGGCCGCCGCCGTGTCGCGTTGCGCACCAGCCGAGAGCGCTGACAGATAATTGCCAGCAGGACTTGTGGTGATTTCAAAGGCGGGGGGTGGCGCCATACTTTCGCGTGCCTGAGCGGAAACGCCCATCAAAGCGACGAGCGCACCAGCTGTGGCGAGAGAGCGAAGAATCCGGGCTTTGCGGGGCTGATGCGGCACGGGTGTGATGTCTTTCTGGACGCGGGCGGGAGGCAGCGGCGCAAACCGCTTGAACCAAGAGCTTTTCAGCGTCGAACATGGCCGTTTTGTGCCCGCTCGGCAAGGGAGCAAAAGGCGGGGATCATCTGCGCTTAGAGGCCGGAGGCGATGAGCCGCGCCTCGCGCAGCGTGAGGCGCGAGCGGCGCGCCTGATCAGGATCACTTTCGGGGAAATCTGACCGGAAATGCCCGCCGCGGCTCTCCTGCCGTGCCAAAGCGGCCGCCACAATAATCAAAGCAGTCGTGCACATGTTGCGCAGATTGGGATTGCGCGCCTCCTGCTCGATGGCGCCAATCGTATGCAGCGCCTGACGCAAGCCCGCCTCGTTGCGGATCACGCCGCAATGCGTGCTCATCGTCTCGCGCAACTTCTGTTCAAGATGTGGCTGGGCAATGACGGGGGTTTGGGGCACGCGCGACCTGAGGAACCCCTCAACGAGGCTGACATCAAATTCATGGTGATCGCGCGTTTTGAGATCATCAGCAATGCGGGCCGCAAAGACGACAGCCTCGAGCAAAGAATTGGAGGCCAGACGATTGGCGCCATGCACGCCCGTGGAAGCCACTTCGCCAACTGCCCAGAGATTGCCAAGCGAGGTACGGCCACGCGCATCCGTCCAGATGCCACCCATATGATAATGCTGCGCCGGACAGATCGGGATGAGATCAATCTCGGGATCAATGCCAACGGACAGGCAGATTTCGGCCACGCCGGGGAAATCTTCCATGAAGTGGGCGCCGGGATGTTTGCGCCCGTCCAGATAAGCACCGCGTCCTGCTTGCAATTCAGCAAAGACACCGCGCGCCACAATATCGCGGGGGCCAAGCTCTGCATCGGGATGCAAGGCCTGCATAAAACGCACGCCCGCTTTGTTGATCAGAACCGCGCCTTCGCCACGCAAGGATTCGGTGGCAAGGGGTGCTGGATCGCGCCCGACATCAATAGCAGTGGGATGGAATTGCACGAATTCCGCATCAGCAATAATGGCGCCCGCACGTCCTGCCATCGCGATACCTTGGCAGCGTGCTTCTTCCGGATTGGTGGTGATTGCATAAAGGTGCCCAATACCGCCGGAGGCGAGAATGATGGCGCTGGCAGCAATTTTTTCACGTCGACCATCGGAATGACGCAAAATAGCACCAATCACGCGGCCATGATGCTGGATCAATTCTTCAGCTGTATGCGCATCGAGAATTTCGATGGAGGGCGTGGCGCGCACTTGCGCCACAAGCGCATCCATAATGGCGCGGCCCGCCATATCACCACGCACGCGTACCACACGCCGCTCGCCATGCGCCGCCTCGCGCGATTGCAGGAAAAGGCCAGCTTCATCCTTGTCAAAAGGCACGCCGGCTTCGAGCAGATCTTGAATGCGCGCCGCAGCTTCGCGCGCCATGCCCAGCACAATATCGCGATCGCAAATGCCAGCGCCCGCGATGAGCGTGTCCAGCGTGTGCTTTTCCGGCGTGTCGCCCGGGCCAACAGCCGCAGCCACGCCGCCCTGTGCCCAGGTGGAAGACGCACCCTGTCCCAAGGTGACGGGCGCGACAAGTGTCACACGCTTGGGTGCAAGTTTCAGCGCACAGAAAAGCCCCGCAATACCGCCGCCCACGATGAGGATGTCTGAGCTGGGCATAAGAGGGCTTGATCCTTTTGATCTCAACGGGCGGGAAATCTACTACAAGAGGCAAGACTGCGCGACCCCCACCCCAGCCCAACCCCCAAGGGGGAGGGTTTAGGGGTGGGGGGGGGCGCGCACTTTTTCAGGCTCGTCATTGCGAGCGTGAGCGAAGCAACGAAGGGGCCTCACGTGCGGCACTGGATTGCTTCGTCGCTTTGCTCCTCGCAATGACGCCGCAAAGTTGGAGTGCTCTCAACCCAGATCGATCATCCGCTGAACACTCAGCCGCGCGCGGGCGGCCAGCGCCGGATCAATCGTCACTTCCTCGCGCAGATAAACGAGGCTGTCGAGAATTTTGGGCAGCGTGATGCGCTTCATATGCGGGCAGAGATTGCAGGGCCGCACGAATTCCACATGCGGCACTTCGGTCGCCACATTATCGGCCATCGAACATTCAGTCACCAGCAGCACGCGCTTGGGCGAATTCAATTTCACATAATCAATCATGGCCGCGGTGGAGCCGGCAAAGTCGGAGACTTCCACCACTTCGCGGGAACATTCAGGGTGGGCGATGATTTTCAAATCCGGATCATTGGCGCGGTATTCGGAAATCTCTTGCGCCGTGAAACGCTCATGCACTTCGCACGCGCCCGTCCAGGCGATGATCTTCACTTTGGTTTGGGCCGCAACATTTTGTGCCAGATAACGATCTGGCAAGAAAATCACGCGATCAGCACCAAAGCTTTCAACCACTTTCACTGCATTGGAGGAGGTGCAGCAAATATCCACTTCGGCCTTCACGTCAGCCGATGTGTTGACATAAGCGACCACCGGAACACCGGGATATTGCTTGCGCAAAGCGCGCACATCCGCACCCGTGATGCTTTCAGCCAACGAGCAGCCAGCCTTGGAATCAGGGATAAGAATCGTCTTATCCGGATTCAAAAGCTTTGACGTCTCCGCCATGAAATGCACACCGCCCTGAATGATAATGTCAGCATCCGTGGTGCCAGCAAGGCGCGCGAGCTGCAGCGAGTCACCCACAACATCGGCAACACAATTGTAGATTTCGGGCGTCTGATAATTATGCGCGAGAATCACGGCATTGCGCTCGCGCTTGAGATCATTGATCGCCTTCACATAAGGCGCGTGGAAGGGCCATTCGACAGGCGGAATGACGCGCTTCACCTTTTCATAAAGATGTGCGGTCTCGCGTTCGACCTCCGGCGTCCACACAAGCGAAGGCATGGGAACAATGCCCAAGCGCATGGCGGCACCCGATAAAGGTTTTGCCAAAGCAGCCTGCTTTTCGAGATGGGTTTCAACCAGCATCACGCCCTCCTCTAGTTATACTCAATATGAGCATATCTAGGTTCAAGAAAATCGCCGGGGTAGAGCCACGGCGGGTTCGGCACGCTTGGTGCCACTTTGTCATGAAAATGATATACTCTTTTCGAGCATAAACCTAGGGGCCCAATCTCTTTTTTTTCGAGGCCGGGATCAAAAAGGGGTGTGCGATTTTCACAATCCCTGCCCACATGGGCCTTGCTTGGGGGCCAAGCCTTGGGCAAAAACAAAGCATGTTGATCGTCACCGTCGCCTTTTTCATCGCCACCTCCGTCATCGGTGTGTCCCAGCTCTTCTTGATGGAGACACCGTGGTCGGGCCTGTCTTTCCTGCTGGGTGGCATCTTTGCCTATTGGGCGGGCTCATCGCTGAAACTGGCCTTATACGCCCCGAACTGGCGCGTGCGCGGCATGGGCGTGCTAATCGCCGCCCTTTTCACCACATGCGGGACCGCAGGCATGCTGGCGACAGGTACAAGTTTCGATGCCTTTGGCCATCCCATGCCCGGTTACGCTTGGATTCTAGCGGGGCTCATTGCGGGTATTCAAGGAACGAAACGCCGGATCTATTTGTCCGTGCCGGATGCTTCTGAGAAATAAGACCGCAGGCTGGTTTCCAGGGTCGGGCGCAGCTCGACGATTGGGTCGCCGCGCTTCGAGCGATCCACTTCCGGCAAATCCAGCGACCCGAGTTTCAGATCCTTGCGCGGCTCGATCTCATCAGGATTGGCGTTGAGGTCGGCTTTGCTACCCGTCTGCAGAGACGCCATGCGCATGCGCGGGCTCTCCGCAAAAGCGGTGACGCTGAGGACAAGGCCCAAACCAGAGGCCATAAGAAAACGCGACCGACGCATGTGACCCGCAAACGCAAAACGCAACAAAGGCCATTAAGCCAGCAAGGCCTTGCAGGAGCGTTACCGGAGCTGAGACGGGGCGTGTCAGAATGGGACGCTCGCTTATCCCTCCGTCATTGCGAGGAGCCAAAGGTGACGTGGCAATCCAGAAGCCAAAGGTGAGTGTCCTAGATTGGTTCGCTCCCGCTCAAAATGACTGCGGCAGCGTGGTGAGGGGCTTTACGCCTTCTCTTCGGCCGCGTGATATTTTTTGAGGAACTCGTCAAAATCAACGGCGGGCGCCGGATAGGTCATACCGAGCCCCTCCATGTAATCCAAGGTGATCTGGGAGACGACGAGATCCCGATACCATTTGTGATTGGCCGGAATGACAAACCACGGAGCGTCATCTGATGAGCATTTGGACAGCATGTCATCAAAAGCATTTTGGTAATCGTCCCAACGTTCGCGATCGGCATAATCAGCCGCACTCACTTTCCAGCGCTTTGCAGGATCATCGAGCCGGCTTTTGAAGCGGCTCAATTGCTCATCCTTGCTGATATGCAAAAAGAATTTGAGAATATGCGTGCCATTGTCCGAGAGAAATTTCTCAAAAAAATTGATCTCGTTGTAGCGTTTGCGCCAGACCGATTCCGGCACAAGCTTTTGAATGCGGGCAACCAGAACATCTTCATAATGGGATCGGTTGAAAATGACGACCTCGCCTTTGCCCGGCACATCACGATGCGCCCGCCAGAGGAAATCATGATCAATCTCTGGACCAACCGGCGGCTTGAACGATGACACCCGACACCCTTGCGGGTTCATGGCACCGAAAACATTGCGGATGGTGCCATCCTTGCCGCCCGTATCAATCGCTTGCAGGCAGATCAGCAGACCTCGCCGATGCTCGGCATAAAGCAGCTCTTGCAATTGTCGAATGCGTAGATTATTTTTTTCAATCTTTTCCGGAGCACTTTTTTTGCTCTCATCACTGCCGGTGAAATCAGGATCAATTTCTGCCAATCGGACCTTGCTGCCGGGCTTGACGAGGAAGTGTTTTGAAACATTCATGTCGAGCGCTCCGGAAATAAATTGATTCAACATAAGCCGTCATTGCGAGGAGCCGAAGGCGACGTGGCAATCCAGAGCTCGCGCGAGAGGCTTCTGGTTTGCTTCGCTGACGCTCGCAATGACGGCGAAAAGGCGATGCGTATCAACCCGCCAGCGACTGGTGCAGCACAAAATATAAAATAGCTCCGGCAAAAAAGCCTATCAGGCGTTCGTTCATTTGCAATGGTTCCATCTGGCCGGCACTGGCGCGGTTCATGATCACCAGATCCATTACCAGAGACATCATCAACAAAGACATCATCGGTGGCACCGGCCCGTCATGAATGACTGGCCAATGCAAACTGGCAAGCCCCAGCGCCACTCCACCCAGCGCCATGGCGCCGATATAAACAATCCGGACGATCTGCATCAGGCTTGGCTCGCCGCTTGTTTGCCAAGTGCCGCTTGCGCAGCAGCCAGACGGGCAATCGGCACGCGGAAGGGCGAGCAGGACACATAATCAAGACCCGTGCGTTCACAGAAAGCGATGGAAGCTGGATCACCCCCATGCTCGCCGCAAATGCCAAGTTTGATATCGGGGCGTGTCTTGCGGCCACGCTCCGCCGCAATTCTCACCAATTCGCCCACACCTTCCTGATCAAGTGTAACAAACGGATCGGCTGGCAAAATGCCCTTGGCTGTATAGGGGCCCAGGAATGACGCCGCATCATCGCGCGAAATGCCGAGTGCTGTCTGCGTCAGATCATTCGTGCCAAAGGAGAAAAATTCCGCACTCTTCGCAATCTCGCCTGCGAGCAATGCTGCGCGCGGCAATTCGATCATCGTACCGACTTGATAGGGCACTTTGACGCCCGTCTCTTTTTCAACCGCCTCAGCCATGGCGACAATGCGCGCCTTGGTGAGATCAAGCTCGGCACGCGTCATGACGAGCGGCACCATGATCTCCGCGGTCACAGGCTGGCCGGTCTTTTTGCTAGCCAGCACCGCGCCTTCAAAAATAGCACGCGCCTGCATTTCGGCAATTTCGGGATAAGCGATTGCAATACGCACGCCGCGGAAGCCCAGCATCGGGTTGAACTCATGTAGCTCCGAGGCACGGCGCTTGAGTATGGCGGCATCGGTATTCATGGCTGCTGCCACTTCAGCAATTTCTGCATCCGTATGCGGCAGGAATTCATGCAGGGGAGGATCAAGCAGTCGGATGGTCACAGGCAGTCCCTGCATGATCTCGAAGAGCTCGGCAAAATCCTGGCGCTGCATCGGCAGAAGCTTCGCGAGCGCCACGCGCCGACCCGCTTCATTATCCGCCAAAATCATTTCGCGTACAGCGATAATGCGATCGCCTTCAAAGAACATATGTTCCGTGCGGCACAGGCCGATACCATCGGCGCCGAAGGAACGCGCGACGCGCGCGTCAGCAGGCGTTTCCGCATTGGTGCGTACTTTCATGCGGCGCACTTTGTCGGCCCACCCCATCAGCGTTGCAAATTCGCCCGACAATTCAGGTTGCAGCATAGCCACGACCCCTTCGAGCACCTGGCCGGTTGAACCATCAATGGTGATGATGTCGCCCTTCTTCAGCGTGCGACCGGCAGAGGTCAGCGTTTGCGTCGCATAATCGACACGGATCGAACCTGCGCCCGACACGCAAGGCTTGCCCATGCCGCGCGCCACCACCGCCGCATGAGAGGTCATGCCACCGCGCGTGGTGAGGATGCCGGCCGAGGCATGCATGCCGTGAATATCTTCGGGACTTGTCTCGACGCGCACCAAAATAACGCTTTTGCCAGCTGCCTTCAGCGCTTCCGCTTCGTCGGAACTGAACACCATCTCGCCACAGGCCGCGCCCGGTGAGGCTGGCAGGCCCGTCGCAATGATTTTGCGCTCGGCTTTGGGGTCAATGGTGGGATGCAAAAGTTGATCAAGGGCTGCGGGATCAACACGGGTGATCGCCTCATCCTTGGTGATAAGCCCTTCATCGGCCATTTCAACAGCAATGCGCAAGGCGGCTTTTGCGGTGCGTTTGCCGCCACGAGTCTGCAACATCCAGAGTTTGCCGCGCTCGACGGTGAATTCGAGGTCCTGCATGTCACGATAATGCTTCTCAAGCACATGCGTGACCCGCACGAATTCATGATAAACCTCTGGCAGAGCGCTTTCCATAGAGGGTTTGTCAGAGGCGGCAGCAATACGCGCGCGCTCGGAAATATTTTGCGGCGTGCGAATGCCCGCCACCACATCTTCGCCCTGCGCATTGATCAGGAACTCGCCATAGAGTTCGTTCTCGCCTGTGGAGGGATTGCGCGTAAAGGCGACACCCGTGGCAGATGTCTCGCCCATATTGCCAAACACCATGGCCTGCACATTGACAGCCGTGCCCCAAGAGGCCGGAATATCATTGAGCTTGCGATAGGTGATGGCGCGCTGGTTCATCCATGAGCCGAACACCGCGCCAATCGCGCCCCACAATTGCTCGTTGGGATCTTGCGGGAAGGGTTTTCCTGTCGCCTCCTGCACCTTGGCCTTGTAGCCCTGAATCACTTCGCGCCAATCAGCGGCGCTGAGATCGGTGTCGAGCATATAATTGTGGTGATCCTTAAACTCCTCAAGAATCTCTTCGAATTCATGATGGCCAACATCGAGCACGACATTGGAATACATCTGGATGAAGCGACGGTAAGAATCATAAGCGAAACGCTCATCGCCAGCGCTTTGCGCCACGGCGGCCACAGTCGCATCATTGAGGCCAAGATTGAGCACCGTATCCATCATGCCCGGCATGGAGGCGCGCGCACCCGAGCGCACGGAGACGAGCAGCGGATTGCTGGCGTCACCAAAGACGTGATGGGCAATCTTGCCTATGTGAGCGAGCGCGGCTTCGACCTGCGCCACGAGCTCGTCGGGATACTTGCGGCCGTGATCGTAGAAATAGGTGCAGACTTCGGTTGAGATCGTGAAGCCCGGGGGCACGGGCAACCCAAGGTTGGACATTTCAGCCAGGTTGGCTCCTTTGCCACCCAGCAGATTGCGCATTCCGCTCTCGCCCTCGGCCTTGCCGTCACCGAAGGTATAAACCCATTTGGTCATGTCGATCGTCCCCGACGGAATCACGAAAAAGGGCGTGCCCACCCTGCATACGCCCCTCTCTAGGCGCTGGACCTGAGGAGATCAATTCGCTTTGGTCCCAAGAAACGCGCTCTATGGTCGCGCTGACGTATGCCATGCGCCAATTGGCAGCCCCAGCCTGATCGTGTAAGCCAAAACACCCTATCTCATGGCTTGAAAACGCCATTTGATCCTGATCAGAGCACCAGACTTTGTCCAAACCCTCCAAAACACCTCTTCTCGACCGGATTTCCACGCCCCATGACCTGCGCCAGCTCCCAGAATCCGAGCTGAAACAGGTGGCTGCGGAATTGCGGGCTGAGACCATCGAGGCGGTCTCGGTCACGGGCGGACATTTGGGTGCGGGACTGGGCGTCATTGAGCTGACGGTGGCCATCCACCACACTTTCAACACGCCCGACGACCGGCTGATCTGGGATGTCGGCCACCAGGCCTATCCACACAAGATTCTCACCGGACGGCGCGACCGTATCCGGACGCTGCGCCAGGGGGGGGGCCTGTCAGGCTTCACCAGGCGCTCCGAGAGCGAATATGACCCGTTTGGTGCCGCCCATTCCTCGACCTCGATTTCCGCCGGGCTTGGCATGGCAGTCGCGCGTGATCTGGATGGCCGCACGAACAATGTCATCTCCGTCATTGGCGATGGCGCCATGTCAGCGGGCATGGCCTTTGAGGCGATGAATAATGCCGGCGCCATGCATTCGCGTCTCATCGTCATTCTGAACGATAATGACATGTCGATTGCCCCACCCGTGGGCGCTATGTCGGCCTATCTGGCGCGGCTCAGTGCCACGCGCACCTATCTCAAGCTGCGCGATATCGGCAAGCAGCTCACACGCCAATTGCCCGCGCGCCTCGACCGCGCCATCACCCGCGCCGTGGAACATGCGCGCGGCTATGTCACGGGCGGCACATTATTCGAAGAACTCGGCTTCTATTACGTCGGGCCTATCGACGGGCATAATCTCGACCAGCTTTTGCCTGTGCTAAAAAATGTACGCGATACGGATGTGGGTGGGCCTGTGCTCATTCATGTCATGACGCAAAAGGGTAAGGGCTATGCGCCCGCCGAAAGCGCCGACGACAAATATCATGGCGTCAACACATTCGATGTGGTCACGGGGGCGCAGGTCAAGCCCAAGGCAAATGCGCCTTCCTATACGCGCGTCTTTGCCGATGCTTTGATCAAAGCCGCGCGCGAAGATGATAAAATCGTCGCTGTCACGGCCGCCATGCCAACGGGCACGGGACTCGATCTCTTCGGGCAAGAATTCCCCAAGCGCACCTTTGATGTGGGCATAGCCGAACAGCATGCCGTGACTTTTGCGGCGGGCCTTGCCACCGAAGGCTACAAGCCTTTCTGCGCGATTTATTCGACCTTCCTGCAGCGCGGCTATGACCAGGTCGTGCATGATGTGTCGCTACAAAATCTGCCTGTGCGCTTTGCCATTGATCGCGCTGGCTTGGTGGGTGCTGATGGCGCAACCCATGCCGGATCCTTCGATGTTGCTTATCTTGGTATCCTGCCTGGCATGACCATTATGGCTGCGGCTGATGAAGCCGAGCTTGTGCATATGGTTGCCACGGCTGCCGCTTATGATGATGGCCCGATCGCATTCCGCTATCCGCGCGGCGAGGGTGTGGGCCTTGAATTGCCGACTTTTGGCAAAGTGCTGGAGATCGGCAAAGGCCGCGTCTTGCGTGAAGGCACACGCGTCGCGCTGCTGTCGCTTGGCACACGCCTCGCGGAAGCTTTGCATGCTGCTGACATGCTCAGTGCACATGGACTGTCCACCACCGTGGCAGACGCGCGTTTCGCCAAGCCGCTTGATTGTGGTCTCATTGCCCAGCTTGCTGCCAACCACGAAGTGCTCATGACAATTGAAGAAGGCACTATAGGCGGCTTTGGATCTTTCGTGATGCAAATGCTGGCAGAAGCTGGCGCGCTCGATGGCACAGGCACCCGGGTGCCGCTTAAATTCCGCGCCATGGTTTTGCCCGATAGCTATCAGGATCACGACAAGCCCGAGCGCCTCTATGCGCAAGCAGGTCTCGACGCCAAGGCCATCGTCGCAAAAGTGCTCTCGGTTCTGGGGCGGCAAGACGATGCTGCCAAAGCGCTGATTGCGTGAAAACCCGCGCTGATCTTCTGCTGGTCGAGCGCAAGCTCTTTGCCTCGCGTGCAAAGGCGCGTGAAGCCATCGAGGCCGGACTGGTTCTGGTCGATGGCGTGGCGCTGACAAAACCCTCTGACATGATCGCGCATAGGGCAAAAATCTCGGCGCAAAAACCCTATCGCTGGGTATCGCGTGGCGGGCTGAAGCTCGAAGCAGGGCTTGACCATTTTCAGATCGATGCCAAGGAGCGCATCTGTCTGGATGTCGGCTCATCCACCGGCGGGTTCACCGATGTGCTGCTATCGCGCGGGGCTGCCAAAATCTTTGCAGTCGATGTGGGCACTGACCAATTGCACACCAGATTGCGCGCCAATCGTCGCGTCGTCAGCCTTGAACACACCGATGCGCGCAACCTTGATGAGACTCTCATCCCCGAGACACCCTCGCTCGTCGTCTGTGATGCCTCTTTTATCTCGCTCAAGCTCGTGCTTGTGCAAGCGCTGGCGCTCGCAGCACCCGGCGCCTTCCTCGTGGCGCTGATCAAGCCGCAATTCGAGGCTGGCCGAGTAGCCGTGCGCGAAGGGCGGGGCATTGTGCGTGATGAGGGCGTTCATGAGGCCGTTTGCGCCGATATTGCAGAATGGCTCGCAGCCACGGGCTGGAACGTGCTAGGGATCGCCCCGTCCCCCATTGAAGGGGGCGATGGCAATCGCGAATTCCTGATCGGCGCACAAAAATGACGGCTCGTCTTCACCTCAATGCGGAACTCGAAATCGCGCGGCTCGGCCAGCGCGGCGAGGGTCTCGCGCGTTTCGAAGGTGATATTCTGGCAGTACCCTATGCGCTGCCGGGCGAACTGGTGCGCGCCGAAATCGATGGCGAGCGCGCGCGGCTTGTGGATGTCATCCGCCCGAGTGCAGATCGGGTCACTGCCTTTTGTCCCCATTTCACCAATTGCGGCGGTTGCGCCGTACAGACTTTGGCGCAGCCCGCTTATGAAGAGTGGAAGCGTGGCCTCGTGGTGCATGGGCTTCATCAGGCCAAAATCGAGACAGAGGTTGAGCCGCTGATCGATGCGCATGGCGCGGGCAGACGCCGCGCAACATTTCATTCGCGCGTGATTGATGAAGGCGCATCGCGCAAGCGACTCGAGCTGGGCTTCATGCAAGCGCGCGCGCATACAATCGTCGCCATTCCCGATTGCCCGATTCTCGATCCGGCACTTGCCGGCTCGATGGAAGCGGCACGTGCGGCAGCGACAGTCCTTATTCCGCTGGGCAAGCCGCTCGATATTGTCGTGACAGCCACGCTAGAGGGACTTGATATGGATCTGCGCGGCTGCGGCACACTCGACTTTGGCGAGCGCCAGGCCTTGATCACGGTGGCTGAACGACACGATCTGGCGCGGCTCTCCAACCATGGCGAGACAATCATTGAACGCCGCATTCCGATGCTGCGCATGGGCCGCGCACTGGTGGCGCTGCCTGCGGGTGGCTTTCTGCAAGCAACAGCCAAGGGCGAAGAAACACTCGCCGCACTTGTCTGCGCAGGAGCCAAGGGTGCCAAGCGTGTCGCCGATCTCTTCTCGGGTTCGGGCACATTTGCGCTACGCCTCGCCGAGCAATCGGAAGTGATTGCGGTGGAAGGCGAAGATTCCTCTGTCAAAGCGCTGGCGCGTGCGGCCGGCCATGCACTTGGATTAAAATCCGTCACCGCCGAGCGGCGAAATCTTTATGCGCGCCCGCTGATGGGCGGCGAATTGGACAAGATCGATTGCGTCGTCTTCGATCCGCCGCGCGCGGGCGCCGAAGCGCAGGCACGCGAATTGGCCCAATCAAAAATGCCGCTCATCATCGGCGTCTCTTGCAATGTGAAGACTTTTTGCCGCGATGCCCGCTTGCTGATCGATGGCGGCTACAGACTTGAAAAAGTCACGCCGGTGGACCAGTTCCGTCATTCGACCCATGTCGAGATCGTGGGGATCTTCCGCCGCCTGCCCGATCCCAAGCCGAAACGCCGCGGTCGCCTTTTGGGCTGAATACGAAAGGGACGAGTGTGAGACCATGAGCGCGACCGCCCCCGATCTGTTGAACAAACTCGCCGATCTTGTCGGCGCCGCAAATGTTTTGCGCGCACCCGCGGATATGGCGGCCTATCTCAACGAGCCGCGCGATTTGTTTCACGGTGTGGCGCTGGCAATTGTGCGGCCGGGCTCGACACAAGAAATCGCAAACGTCCTCGCACTCTGTCACGAGACCGGCACCGCACTGGTGCCACAGGGCGGCAATACGGGACTTGTGGGCGGACAGGTGCCCGATGGATCGGGACATGCCATTATTCTCTCGCTGACCCGCATGGATCGTCTGCGCGAAATTGACCTCGCCTCGAATACAATGATCGTCGAGGCCGGCATGACGCTCGCGCATGTGCAGGACGCGGCAGACAAAGCCGACCGTCTCTTCCCGCTGTCGCTCGCCTCTGAAGGTTCATGCACGATTGGCGGCAATCTTGCGACCAATGCCGGCGGCACGGCCGTGCTGGCCTATGGCAATGCGCGCGAATTGGTGCAGGGGCTTGAAGTCGTTCTTGCTGACGGGCGCGTGCTGAGCAATCTGTCGAAGCTCAAGAAAGACAATACCGGCTATGACCTGAAGCATCTCTTCATGGGATCGGAAGGCACGCTCGGCATTATCACCGCAGCCGTGCTGAAACTCTATCCGCGCCCGCGCAGCGTCGAGACGGCTTTCATCGGTTTGAAAAGCGCGCGCGCGGCACTGGATCTTTTGATGCTGACCCAAGCTCTGGCTGGTCAGGATGTGAAGACATTCGAACTCATGCCGCGCATCGGGCTGGATTTTGCGCTCAAACACGGCGCCAACACGCGCGACCCGCTGGCAGCCCCCCATGATTGGTATGTGTTGCTGGAATTGGCCTCGCAATCGGAAGCGGGCCTGCATGAGCAGATGCTGCATCTTTTGCAAAAAGGGATGGATGCGGGCTTGATTGAGGATGGCGTGCTCGGGGCCTCACTCGATCAGCGCGATGATTTCTGGCGCTTGCGCGAATTGATGTCTGATGTGCAAAAGCTAGAGGGCGGCTCGATCAAGCATGATGTGTCCGTGCCTGTGGCACGTGTGCCCGAATTTATTGACGCTGCCAGCGCGGCAATTATGCAGGCGATGCCGGGTGCGCGACCCGTGCCCTTCGGCCATTTGGGCGATGGCAATATCCATTTCAACATTTCCCAACCCATCGGCGCTGACAAACAGGTTTTTCTTGCGCGTTGGAATGAAGCCAATGGGATTGTGCATGGCCTTGTCGCTGAAATGGGCGGATCGATTTCTGCCGAACACGGCATCGGCGTGATGAAGCGCGATCTGATGGCGCAGCTGAAAGACCCCGTGTCGCTGCAGGTGATGCGCGCGATTAAGGCAGCGCTTGATCCGAAGGGGATTATGAACCCGGGTAAGGTTTTGTAGCTGGCTCTCAACCGTCATTGCGAGGAGCCGCAGGCGACGTGGCGAACCAGAGGCAAGGGGTGAGGCTTCTAGATTGCTTCGCTTCGCTCGCAACGACGAACTAGAAGAGTTCGCCTTGGCCTGTTACCTTTTTCTCTTTCTTCTCGCGCTTGGGCACAGGCACCGGCTGCATCTCTTCCGATGTAGGCTCCTGAATCCACAAGCCGTCATTGCTGACCTTGTTCACCGCCGGACCTATCGCCACAAGCTCAAGCAGATCTTCGCGCGCCGGGCGCATCAGGCAGGCAGCTTCTTCCGTGTCATGCTCATCGGGCGAGAGCCAGAGATCGAATTGGTCGCGCTCCAGCAAAACCGGCATGCGATCATGCACGCCCGACATAGCGCCATTGGCTGCTGTGGTCAGCACACAGGCCGTATCGACCTCTTCGCCCTCAGGCCCGATCCATGTTTCCCAAAGCCCCGCCACGCCCAGCGGGAGGCGATCTAGTCGGCGAATGAGATAGGGGCGCGAGACCATGCCGGTTGCGCGTTGCCATTCATAAAAACCATCGGCCAAAAACAAACAGCGACGCCGACGCAAAGCATGGCGGAAACTCGCCTTCTCCGCCGCACTCTCGGCGCGCGCATTGATGACGAGGGGATAATCTTTCGGATCTTTCACAAAGGCCGGCAAGAACCCCCAGCGCATCAGGCGGAAATGACGCGCAACTAAACCCTGCCCATCACGTTGTGCAAGCACAATCGGAACAGGTTGCGTCGGTGCGATATTCGCGCGTAACGGGAAATTTGGTTGCTCGCTATACCGGAAGTAATCGCGCACAGCGTCTGGCGGCAGCGTGATGGCAAGGCGTCCACACATTTTGGGTTCCAGTGATCGAAATGCTTAACAGAACAGTTGACACATTAACCATCATTATGGTTTACAGCGCTCATTCCTAGCATATGAGATTTTTTAATGTCTTTCGCCATTTCCGCAGCGCCAAGCGCTCATGCTCCCGCTTTTGAAGATCAACGTACTGCTACGCAGCAGATGATACATGATTTTCTGGATCATTTCCGCGCGGCGAGCGAGCGTTTGCAGAATGCTTTGCGCGCTCCAGCCCAGACGTTTGAACTGGCGGACTGGCGGCCACGCTCCATTCAAGCGCATATGGCTACCTATGGGGCCGCGGTGTGCGACGGCTATGAGCGCCTGCCGGAAGATTTCCGCCTTTTGTTCGAAGACCTTGCCCATGAACTCGACACCAAGGGCACGGCTGTTCTGGTTGCTATCCGCCGCCAGCAGCGCCGAGCCCTGTTGGATGATCTGAGCTTTGCCGAACTCTGCACACGCGCCGGCCAGAATATTCAGGATTGCCTGCGTCGCGCCGAATTTGCGCTCAACCCGCTGCGCGCGGTGCCCAAAGCCAAGCGGCCACAGCTGGAAGTTATTGCGAATGTGCTGATGGGCTAAGCGACACCGGCGGCAAATCTTCATCGGGCACAAAAAAATCGGGCATGAGTGTTTGCGTTGGATCGACGCGGTAGTGATCAAAGTCGCGCTGCCCGCGCTCCCACAAAAATGAATCATCGATCAAAAATTGTCCGGTCAATTCGCGCGCGGACGTGACAAAGATTGCATGCGCGGCATCAGCCACAATGGCCGGCGTACGCGAGGCGCGCATCAAAGCGTCACCCCCCAGAAGATTATTGACCGCAGCTGTGGCAATGGTGGTGCGCGGCCACAGCGCATTGACGGCAATACCCTGTTTGCGCAATTCACCCGCCAGCCCCAGAACCGCGAGGCTCATGCCATATTTAGCCATGGAATAGGCGGTGTGGGCGGCAAACCACTTCTCTTTCAGATCAAGCGGGGGTGAGAGCATGAGAATATGCGGATTGTCCGCGCGCGCCAGATAAGGCACGGCGAGTTTCGACACCATGAAAGAGCCGCGCGCATTGACCTGATGCATCAGATCAAAACGCTTCATCTCCGTCTTTTGGCTGTCGGCCAGAAAAATCGCGCTGGCATTATTGACGACAATATCGAGCCCGCCGAAATGAGCGGCGGTTTTTTCGAGCGCTTCTTGCACCTGCGCCTCTTCGCGCACATCCACAGTGAGCGGCAAAGCCTGCCCACCTGCGGCTTCAATCTGGGCAGCGGCGGTGTGAATGGTGCCTGGCAATTTGGGATGGGGATCGCTGGTCTTGGCGGCAATCGCCACTTGCGCCCCCTCACGTGCCGCACGCAAGGCAATCGCCAAACCAATGCCGCGTGAAGCGCCGGTGATAAAAAGTGTTTTGCCCTTGAGGGTTGCACTCATGGCTGAGCCCCTTTGCCCATAAAGGATCGGAATGCTTTTTGCGCCTCGCTCGATTGCAGAGCCGCCGCAAAAGCCTCGGCCTCGTCGCGGATGATCGCGAGCAAGGGTGTGCGATCTCCGCGCATCAGGCGAAGGGCTGCCAACATGGCGTTGCGGGGCTTGGCGGCAAGGGCTGCCGCTTGGCGGGCCGCGTGGTTTTCAAGCGCCTGCACAGGAATAATCGCATTGATCAGCCCGAGATCCAGCGCGCGTTGCGCAGAAAAACTTTCACCTAACAAAAGTAATTCCGCCGCGCGCACCATGCCGATGCGCTGGGGCAAAAGCGCAGAGGCCCCCGCCTCCGGCACGAGACCCAGATCAACAAATGGCATTTTGAATTGCGCATTGGGTGCCGCGAAAGCGAGAGCGCAATGTAGCAGCAAAGTCGTGCCAATGCCAATGGCCGGGCCTTCAATGGCTGCCACAAGCGGCTTGTCCAAACGTGCCAGCGCCTCCACAAAACGATAGGCCGGCATGGTCTGCGGGCTTTGTGCGGTGGCAATAAAATCGCCAATATCATTGCCGGCTGTAAACACGCCACTGCTGCCGCGCAGCAAGAGAACGCCGACTTCCTCATCCTGCTGCGCAATGCGGAAGGCTGCGATCAGCGTTTCATACATAGCGCCTGTGAGCGCATTTTTCTTATGCGGTCGTGCCAGTGTGAGCACCATCACGCCGCCGTCGCGTGAGATCAGAACGTCAGACATGTCTTCAGCCATCTCTCGGCTCCGCATGAAATACGCTTGACCGGCGGGCTTTTCGGGCCGACAAACCGGCATTCCTGATTGGTTCAGATAAGAACTATCTTCCCGGCCCGAGCGAATGTCCACCGACTCATTGATTGAAACGCGCTTGTTAAACGCTGCGCCCGCAACCCTGGCGGAAGCCGCTGGGATCTTACGCGCCGGTGGTTTGGTCGCCTTCCCCACGGAGACGGTTTACGGCTTAGGCGCTGATGCCACCTCCGGACTGGCGGTCGCAAAAATCTATGCGGCGAAAGAACGCCCACAATTCAATCCGTTAATCGCCCATGTTGCCGATCTGGCTGCCGCCGAGTGCTTCGGAGTGTTTAATTCTGATGCACAGAAACTGGCGCAAGCCTTCTGGCCGGGGCCACTGACTTTGGTTGTGCCCATCACGCAAAATTGCGCGGTGAGTGATCTTGCACGCGCCGGATTATCGAGCATTGCCCTGCGCGTACCAGCCCATCCCGTTGCGCAAGCTTTGCTGCATGCGGCGGGCATGCCGGTGGCAGCCCCTTCCGCCAATCGCTCGGGCCGCGTATCGCCCACGCATGCACTTCATGTCATGGGTGATCTTGAGGGCCGCATCGACATGGTAATCGATGGCGGTGCGGCGCAAGTGGGTGTGGAATCGACCATCGTGTCTTGTCTTGATGGCAAGGTCGTCATGTTGCGCCCTGGTGGTCTAGCGCGCGCCGAGATCGAGCGCGTGATTGGCCGCAAGCTCGATGTGCCTGAGAGTACGACCATCAACGCGCCGGGCATGCTGGCATCGCATTACGCGCCCAAAGCCAAAATGCGGCTCGATGTAACAAGCATTGAGAAAGACGAAGCCATTCTGGATTTTGGCGGACGCTTTGCCGATGTGCAGCAGGCGAGTTTTGACCTCTCGCCATCCGGTGATTTGAAAGAGGCCGCCGCCAATCTCTTTGCGTTTTTACGCGCATTGGATGCGACCGGTGCAGATGTGATTGCAGTGGCGCCGATCCCCCATGAAGGATTGGGCGAAGCCATCCGTGATCGCTTGGCAAGAGCAGCCGCACCGCGGTGATCACCCTCTCCCAGAGGGAGAGGGTCGCCCTGAAAGGGCGGGGTGAGGGGTTAGGCCCTTATGACGTTTGATTGTAACCCCTCATCCGGTCGCTATCGCGACCACCTTCTCCCTCTGGGAGAAGGTTTGCGCGCGACTGCCAGCAACTTTCGTCTGATTGCAGAAAGGAAAATTTCACAACATCCTTCCTTTCGGGCCGCTGCATTTCAAGGCCCGCCAAATTGAAACAAAAATTATTGGGAGGAAGAGATGCGTCTGATCGCAACCGCGCTTCTTGCGACATTTTGGATCACATCTGCATCTGCACAGGAACCTATGCTCGCCTGCCTTGCAAAGTATCACACAAGCACCGTGATGAATGATGTTGCACCTGGCATGCTCGGTGCCTTCAAAAACCGTCCTTGCATCCATGCTGTCCATATTGGTGGCATTGGCGCACGCGCGCCCTCCACGGGAGGAATCGCCCGTATGGAATTTGTCGAGCGCCCACGGCACGGAAAAATCCGTGCTGAGAACCGTGCGGCTTTTGTTTTTAGGCCCGACCAGAATTTCTCTGGTGCAGATTCCATGTTGGTCCGCTTTCATATGAAGAGCGGCAAAACGATGAGTGTCCGTTTCGCCATCACCGTCTCCTGACGGGACTGCTTCGTCGGTCTCCGGCTCCTCGCAATGATGCGCGCGCGTCATTGCGAGCGAAGCGAAGCAATCCAGACATGCGGGGTTTCACATGACAGACAGACCCATGCCGCGCTGGCTGTCTTTCTTACTTCTGTTTGTCGTTATTCTCGTTTCAATGCGGGTGCTCGACGGCCTCGAATTGAACCGTTACGTGGCGGCTGCCATCTGCGGCGGCATAGGCTGGTTTGTAATCAAGTATCTGGGGGCATTCCTAAAAAATGAAGGCCGCCATGGGTCAGATGCCCACCCTCACCCACCCCGCCCTTGCGACTCCCCTCCCCCCTCGCCTAAAGTAGGGGGGAAGGGGCGGCACAACGCCCCGCCGCGCCTTGAAGGCGCGACCGGGAGGATGATCATGCTCATACGTTGCGCCGCTTTGGCCCTGGCTTTCACCGCCACACTCGCACCGGCCAAAGCCGACGCCGTGGCCGATTTCTACAAGGGAAAAAACATCCAGCTCGTCGTGGGTTACGGGCCGGGCGGCGGATATGACATTTACGCCCGCCTGATTGCCCGCTTCATCGGCAAACATGTGCCGGGCGCTCCCAACGTGGTGGTGCAGAACATGCCCGGTGCGGGCTCGCTGCGCGGCGCCAATTATATCTACGTACAAGCCCCCCGCGATGGCACGGTGATTGGCACATTCGCGCGCAACATGCCGCTTTTGGGTGTGTTGAAGGACAATCCCAACGTCCAGTTCGACCCGCGCAAATATACCTGGCTCGGCTCGCCCTCATCTGGCGGCAATGACGCCTATCTGCTCTTTGCCCGCAAAGATGCGGCTATCAAAAATTCGCAGGATCTTTTGAAGAAAGACATGCCACCCCTCGTGCTCGGCGGTACAGCGGAAGGCGCAACCGGCAATGACATCACCATCCTTTTGAAAGATGCGCTCGGCCTCAATCTGAAAATGATTGCCGGCTATCCCGATTCCGGTGCGCTTTTCATGGCCGCTGATCGCAAGGAGATTGATGGACGCTTCGTCGGCTTGTCGGCGGTCTCGTCAACCAAGCCCGAATGGCTGAAGCCAGATTCGCAGATGCGCGTGCTGTTGCAATTTGCACGCACCAAGCGCCACCAAAATTATCCCGATGTGCCGACCGCACGCGAAATCGCGCCCAATGATCGCGCGCGCGCTTTGGTGGAACTGGCAGAAATCCCCTATTCGCTTTCGCGCCCTTTCGTCGCGCCGCCAGAATTGCCGGCCGACCGCGCAGCTGCTCTGCAAAAGGGCTTTCTCGATGCCAATGCGGACCCTGAATATCTGATCGAAGCCGAAAAGCTCGGTGTGGACGTAAGCCCTGTCGGCGCAAAAGAAGCGCAGATCATGATCGACAAACTCGCAGCAGCTCCAGCCGATCTGCTCGAATATATCAAAAAGCTGCAATGAAACACTCTTCCGTCATTGCGAGCGAAGCGAAGCAATCCAGAAAGCATCACGTGTGGCCCCTAGATTGCTTCGCTTGCGCTCGCAATGACTGGGTGATGGAGAACCAATCATGAATAAAATCTTCGCCGCCGCTGTCTTTGCGTTATTTGCTCTACCAGCCCACGCGCAAACGCCTGCTGAATTCTACAAGGGCAAGAGTGTGCAGGTGGTGGTGGGCTATGGCCCGGGCGGCGGCTATGATGTTTACGCGCGCTTGCTGGCGCGCTTCTACGGCAAGCATTTGCCCGGAAGCCCTCAGGCCATTGTGCAGAACATGCCCGGCGCCGGCTCCATGGTGATGGCGAATTACATGTATAATGTCGCACCCAAGGACGGTACGTCCTTTGGTATTTTCGCGCGCAACATTCCGCTCATCTCGGTGCTGGGCGGCAATAGCGCGGTCAAATATGACGCGCGCAAATATACCTGGCTCGGCTCAATGTCGTCTTATGAAGAAGACGCTTATCTGATGTGGGTGCGCAAAGACGCCAAAGTGAAGACGCTCGCGGACATTCAAAAGAAGGGCGGAGAACCTGTTGTGCTGGGCGGCACCGGCGAGGGCGCAACCGGCAATGACGTGCCGATCATTCTGCGCGAAACTTTGAGCCTCAACATCAAGCAGATCGTTGGCTATCCCGATTCAAATGCGCTGTTCTTGGCCATTGAGCGCGGCGAAGTCGATGGGCGGACAACCGATCTCTCATCGGTGCGCACCAATCGCCCCGATTGGCTGAAACCCAATTCCTTTATGCACACATTGATGCAATTTGGCCGCGCCACGCGCCATCCCGATTTCCCCGATGTGCCGACTGCGCGCGAACTCGCCAAGGATGACAAGGCGCGTGCGCTGATCGAATTGACCGAATTGCCCTATGTGCTCTCGCGCCCTTTCGTTGCCCCGCCCGGCGTGCCGGCTGATCGCGCGGCCGCTTTGCAGAAAGCCTTTATGGATGTCTGCAAGGATGCCGACCTCTTGGCCGAAGCACAAAAACTCGGCGTGGGCATTACGCCCATCGACGGCAATGCCGTACTCGCCTTGATTGACAAAATAGCTGCAACCCCGCAAGCCGATCTGGATCGCGTGCGCGCATTGCTGGATGATGGCAAGGGCGGCAAATAACAAGAAGGAGACAACACATGCCCCATGACGCAAAAGACGGAACGCATTGGCACGAGCCGAAAGCTGGTCAAAACGCAGGCTTTGGCAATTTCTCCCGCCCCTCCATGCCTTACGACCGCTTCATGGAAGCGGAAGGAATTCCGGTGCATCGCGCAATCGGCGTGAACCGCGTGCATGATCTGCCGATGGCACCATGGCAACGTCTAGGTGGACGCGGCACCTATATCCAGCTCTTTGGCACCGAAGGCCTGTGGGGCATGTATGTCGTCGAGGTTCCCGCAGGCGGCGCGCTGAATGCTGAAAAGCATATGTATGAAAAGCAGGTCTTTGTCGTCGAAGGACGCGGCTCGACAGAAGTCTGGAACGACGGCCAGACGAAGAAGCAAACGTTTGAATGGCAGAAGGGCTCGCTGTTTGCGATCCCGCTCAATGCCAATCACCGCTTCGTCAATGCGTCCAATTCCCCTGCGCTTATTCTATGCGGCACGACGGCGCCCAACATCATGAACCTCGTCGATAATGCGCATTACGTTTTCAACTGCCCATATAATTTTACCGATCGCTATGCGGGCACCGAAGATTACTTCAAGCCTAAAGATGATCTTGAGCCAGATCCCGTACGTGGCCTCGCCATGAAGCGCACGAACTTCATTCCCGATATTATCAATTGCGAAATGCCGCTCGATAATCGCCGCTCACCGGGCTATCGCCGCCTGGAGCCGCATATGGGCAACCAGCGTTTCCATCTCTGGATCGGCCAGCATGAGACGGGCCGCTATTCCAAAGCGCATTGCCATGAGAGCGCAGCCATTCTGATTTGCGTGAAGGGCAAGGGCTATACCTACACATGGCCCGAAGGCCTTGGCAGCAAGCCTTGGGAAGCTGGCAAGGGCGATAAGGTTATGCGGCAGGATTATGAATTCGGCGGCATGGTCTCAGCAGCACCTATGTCGGGTGATTGGTTCCACCAGCATTTTGGCGTCAGCAAAGATCCGCTGCGCTTCACCGCTTGGTTTGGTGCCAACAACCATTCCGCGTTGAAGCCCGGGCGCCCCGGCGAAGCCATGGCCGACATCTGGGCCATCGACATCAAGAAGGGGGGCCGCGCCATTCCCTACAATGATGAAGACCCCTATATCCGCACGGAGTTCGAAGAGACGCTTGCCGCAGAAGGTGTGCCTTCGCGCATGGAAGCCAAGCTCTACGAAGCGGGGGATTGAAAAAAGGGAAGCATCGCGCGACCCCCAACCCTAACCCCTCCCCTCAGGGGGAGGGCTGGGTTGGTGGTCGCACCATCTTTGCGTAGCTCAGCCAATATCAACCACAATACGACCGCGCACCGTGCCCGCCACAATATCGCGCGCGGCATCCATCACACCTTCAAACGGCACATGTGTCGTCATGGCAGCTAGGGTCGCTTTGTCGAGCTCTTTGGCCAGACGGCCCCAGGCTTCAATGCGTTTTTGCTTTGAACATTGCACGCTCTCCACACCAAGAAGAGCCACACCACGCAGAATAAAGGGCACAACGCTGGTGGGCAGATCCATGCCCTGTGCCAGACCGCAGGCGGCAATCGCACCATTATATTTGGTTGCCGCAATCACATGCGCCAGCGTGAGTGATCCCACGGCATCAATGCCGCAAGCCCAACGTTCTTTCATCAATGGCTTGGGTGCGCCTTGAAACTCAGCCTTGATATCGAGAATTTCATCAGCGCCGAGACTTTTCAAATATTCGCCTTCTTCCGGGCGACGCGTCGAGGCGATCACATGAAATCCTGCGCGTTTGAGCAAAGCAATGGCGACCGACCCCACGCCGCCCGCTGAACCCGTGACAATGGCCGGACCCATATCCGGTGTGATGCCATGTTTCTCAAGCGCCATGAGGCAGAGCATCGCAGTGTAGCCCGCTGTGCCAACAGCCATAGCTTCTTCCGGCTTGAGGCCTTCAGGCAAAGGCACAAGCCAATCGGATTTGACGCGGGCCTTTTGTGCATAGCCGCCAAAATGACCCTCGCCCACACCCCAGCCATTGAGAATGACCTTGTCACCCGACTTGAATTCATCCGTATCGGATTTTTCCACCACGCCACAGAAATCTACGCCGGGGATCATGGGGAATTTGCGCACGACCGGTGATTTGCCGGTAATAGCGAGACCATCTTTGTAATTCACTGTGGAATGGGTGACGCGCACGGTGACATCACCATCCATCAAATCAGCATCGTTCATATCAACGACGCTTGCGCGATAGCCAGCATCATCCTTGTCGATGCGGACAGCTTTGAATGTGGTCATCTCTTCACTCCCGAATCTTGCGCGTCATTGCGAGCCGAAGGCGAAGCAATAGCAATCTAAAAGTCGTGCGGACAGACTTGAACGTCAAGCCGTGGCGGCCTGATCCTTTCGGACAACCGGCTTCTCGACAATTGGCAAATTGATCAGGGCCGAGGCCACACCCAATGCAATGGACATGCTCCAGACGATTTCATAAGAACCCGTCTGCTCACGCAATACCCCGCCCAGCAACACGCCCAGAAAACCACCTACCTGATGCGAAAAAAAGGCAAAGCCATAGAGCGTGGCGAAATAGCGGGTGCCGAACATTTGACCAATCAGTCCCGAGGTCGGCGGGACGGTCGAGAGCCACAACAAGCCAGATAGCGCGCCAAACAGATAGGCACTGATCGATGATGGCGGCAACAGAATGAACGCGAGCGTCACCAGCGAACGGCTGAAATAGATGAAAGACAGAATATAGCGGCGCGGCATTCGGGTTGCGAGCCAGCCAGAGCCCAGTGAACCCATGATGTTGAAAAGGCCCACCAGCGCAAAGGCCCAATAGCCGACCTGCGGCGAGAGCCCTGCTTCCACCACATATTTCTGGAAATGCACAGTGATGAAAGCCAGCTGAAATCCGCAGGTAAAAAAGCCAAGCACGAGCAAAACATAAGAACGATGTGCGAAAGCCTCGCGCAGAGCCTCGCTTAGTGTTTGCTGATCAACGGAATTTTTTTCAATCGGCGCGCTGGCCACAAACAGCGACAGCGGCAGAATAAGTAGCATGACCAGCGCGAAGAAAATGGTTGTCTCCTGCCAGCCGACATTTTGAATCATCGCACCCGACAATGGCGAAAAGAGAAATTGCCCGAACGAGCCCGCGGCTGTGACAAGACCAAAGCCCATTGAGCGCTTGGAATCTGGGAGAAGTTTTGCCAGCGCGCCCACAACGAGTGACATGGCGCAGCCAGATAGACCAAAGCCTATCAGCACACCGGCTGTGAGCGTGAAAGTGATGGGCGTGTCTGCAATCGCCATCAAAGCGCAGCCAGACGCATAAAGCAGCGCGCCGCCCGAGAGCACACGCACGGAGCCGAAGCGATCAGCCAGGGCACCTGCAAAAGGCTGTCCCAATCCCCACAGTAAATTCTGTATGGCGAGCGCAAAGGAGAATGTATCCGAGCCCCAGCCATAGGCCGACATGATCGGCAGCTGAAAATTGCCTGACGAACCGCGCGGGCCAAAAGTCAGCATGGAAATACAGCAGGCCGCAAGAATGATGAGTTCGGGGGCGACTTTGCGGCCCTTTGCCTGCGTGCTCATGACCTTTTCCCCGTTCCTTGCTCTGGCCTTGGCCATTCAAGATGGTTACCCTGAGATTGTGATAAAAACAAACGCCACAAAGGGGGCCATATGAGAGCGACAGATGGCCAGCCCCTGCCCCATCGCGAAACGCTGGTCATTGTTTTTGGCGTCCTGCTCTCGGTCTTTCTGGGCGCCATCTCGCAAAGCATTACGGCGAGCGCATTGCCAACCATCGGCCAGGCACTCGGTGCCACCGGCGATCTCTCTTGGGTGATCACGGCCTATCTGCTGACGCAGACAGCCGCCACGCCGCTGTTTGGCAAATTCTCCGACACGCATGGGCGCAGCACCGCGATGCAGATTGCGCTCAGCGTTTTCGTCATCGGCTCGATCGCCTGCGCGCTGGTGCCCAATCTTGCTACATTGGTCGCGGCCCGCGCGCTGCAAGGCATTGCAGCTGGTGGCCTCACCGCCATTCCCATGACAGTGCTGGGCGATCTTGCACCACCCAAATACCGGGCGCGCTATTACACTTACTTTTCGATGACTTACCTCACAGCTGGCGCGCTGGGGCCCGCACTTGGTGGTGTGTTTGCGGAATATATCCATTGGAGCGCGATTTTCTGGTTTGGCGTTCCGTTGGGCATTTTCGCCATTTTCATCACGCGAAAATTGCTGCAAAAACTGCCGCACTATCATCGGCAACACCAGCTTGATCTGGCCGGCGCCACACTGATCGTTCTGGCGAGTCTGACCTTCATGTTTGTGCTGACGGCGGGTGGCAAGACCTATGCGTGGAATTCACCACAAATCATCGGCCTTGCCTTGGCCTCACCGATTTTCTGGGTGGCCTTTATCATCCGCCAAAGACAAGCGCCCGAGCCACTGCTGCCGCTCGGCATTATCGCAAACCCCATCGTGCGCTGGGCCATCATCTCCAATGCCTTTGGCTGGGGCGCAGTGATTGGCATGAACATCTATCTGCCGATCTGGCTGCAAACCATCGGCGGCATGGGACCGGCAGAATCTGGTATCGCTTTGATGATCCTGATGGTCATGCTCAATCTTGGCGCTTTATTCAGTGCGCAGATCACATCGCGCATCATTCATTATAAACGCCCACCGATGATCGCGCTGGTGATTTGCATTGCGACGACTTTGTGGATGGCCTGGCATGCGCAGGGGATGTCTTTCCTCGAATTGCAGATTGTGGTCGGCCTGTTTGGCCTTTGCTTTGGTCCGGTCGCACCTGTGACATCAGTGGCGATGCAGAACACGGTGGCGCAACATCAATTGGGCACGGCTGTGGGCGCCATGGCTTTTGGCCGCGGATTGATTGTAACCTTCACCGTTGCGCTATTTGGCGTAATCGTCCTGCATGTTCTGCCCGATGCCTCGGGGGCTGGTGCAGATGCGCTAAAAAATGTGGCGCAGCGGGAGGTGGCGGTAGATGCCTTTCGTACGCTGTTTCTTGCGACAGCTGCTTTGCTCACCTTATCCTTAGCCACGCTGACGGCCATGGAAGAGCAACCCTTGAAGACGAAGCGCGCGGAATAGAGCCCGTCATTGCGAGCGTAGCGAAGCAATGACGGTTACTTCGCCTTGCCGCGACGCAGATGCTCATCCAAGCGTGGCATGATTTCCACGAAATTGCAGGGGCGATGACGATAGTCGAGCTGTTGGGCCAGAATACCATCCCACGCATCTTTGCAAGCACCAGGCGATCCCGGCAGCACGAAAAGATAGGTCGCGCCCGCCACACCACCGGTTGCGCGCGACTGAATGGTCGATGTGCCAATCTTCTCATAAGAGAGCCGGTGGAAAATGGCCGAAAAGCCATCCATCGTTTTTTCAAACAAAGGCACAATGGCTTCAGGCGTCACATCACGACCCGTAAAGCCGGTTCCACCCGTTGAGATGATGACATCAATGCCCTTGTCGGCAATCCAGCCGCGCACGATTGAGCGGATCTCTTCGACATCATCCTGAACGATGGCACGCGCGGCAAGCTTGTGGCCGGCACCCTCAAGACGCGCCACCAGCGTATCGCCGGATTTATCCTCCGCCAGGGAGCGCGTATCGGAGACGGTCAGCACCGCAATCTGGAGCGGGATGAAAGGAAGGCTCTCGTCAATGCCGGGCATGCTGCTTATCTCGCAAATGTATTGCAGGAATCGATGCGGCCAGATTGAAGGCCACGCTGCAGCCATTCGACGCGCTGCGCCGAAGAGCCATGAGTGAAGGAATCAGGCACGACACTGCCTCGCGCTGATTGCTGGAGGCGATCATCGCCAATGGCCTGCGCCGTGTTGATCGCCTTTTCAATATCGCCTTTTTCAAGGATCTGCCATTTCTTGTCGGCATTGGCAGCCCAGACACCTGCGAAACAATCCGCCATCAATTCAACACGCACGGAAATGCGATTGGCATCAATCTTGGTGCCCTGCTGCTGCGCGCGTTGCGCGCGCGCCAGAATGCCAAGTTGATTTTCAACATGATGGCCGACCTCATGCGCAATCACATAGGCATAAGCGAAATCCCCCCCGCCGCCGAGACGCCGCTTCATGTCATTGAAAAATGACGTATCGAGATAGATTTTTTGATCGACCGGGCAATAGAAAGGCCCCATTGCCGATTGGGCGAGGCCACAGGCGGAATTTGTGCGCCCATCAAAAATGACAAGTTTGGGGGCGACATATTTCAGTCCCTTTTGCGCGGGCAAAATCTCGCCCCACACATCTTCGGTCTGCGCGACAACGGCCGAGACAAAGCGGCCCATCTGGTCGGTGGGTGGTGTTGTTGGGCGGTTGGCGCGCGCGGGTTCGACATATTGCGTTTGATTGCGCTGGCTGATGACTTCCGCCCCGCCAATCAAAATGCGCGGATCAATCCCTAAGGCATAGCCCAAAATGCCCAGCACGAGGATGGTGCCGATGCCAAGCCCGCCGCCACCGAAAGGCAAACCACCACCGCTGCCCGAAAAATCTTCGCCGCGACGGTCGTCGATATTGTCAGACTGACGAAAATCTTCCCATCTCATTCCGGCGGCTCCGCACGCGCAGATCTCAAGCGAGACCTGTCTCGATCAATTTTTTCTTCAGGGCGCGCAAATCGGACCAGGCGTGTTTCTTGGTCGCTGGCGATTTGCGCAGATATTCGGGATCAAACATGGCGATGGCGGGCAACTTTTGCGAGCCGCTCACAGCAATTTCAAACCATTTGCCCCGCGCACGCGTGATCGGGTCACGCGTACCGGTCAATTGCTGCATCGGCAGTCCACCCAGAGTGGCGATGATCTGGGGCTCGGTGAGTTCGAGATAGCGCTGCAGGAAGGGCATGCAGATCGCAATTTCAGGCAAGGTCGGGGCTTTGCCACCCGCCGGCCGCCAAGGCACGACATTGACAAGATGCACATTTGCCCGGGTGAGGCCGATGGATTTCAGCATGCGATCAAAGAGAAGGCCCGAGGCACCGGCAAAGAGACGCCCCTCACGGTCATCTTCCGCACCCGGCACGCCGCCAACAAACATGACTTTGGCGTCAGGTGAGCCTTCGGCAAACACCAGATGGGTGGCCGTGCGTCGCAGATGGCAGCCATCGAATTGGTTGAGCGCCTCTTTCAGCGCCTCGAGCGAAGTGGCAGCGGCAGCTGCCGCACGCGCGGCTGCCAGAGCCTCATCGGGCGGCATGGCGCCTTCGGGGGCAGCGGCACGGACCGGCAAGGGCGTGGGCTCACGCGACATGCCCGGCGCGATGCGCAGGCCACGGGGTGCATCCGGATCAGTTTGCGGGGCGGCAGCGGCGGCTATGGCCTTGGCGGAGCTTTCGGCAAAATGGTCGCGCGGCAGCTCGCCGACTGCCAGATCAACGCCCATTTCGGCATACCAGCGCAGAATGGCGACGAGTTCGGCCTCGCTCGCCCCTGCCATCATGTCGGAATTGTTGAGATCTTCTGCCATGCCCTGTTTCTAGCACCTTCAGCCTGGTTGCGCGACGCTCTGCGGTGATTACAAGTGACCTGACTCGCACCTTATCCCCCTCCCCCTTGCGGGGAGGGGTTAGGGGTGGGGGTCTCGCAATCTAGAATTTTTCGCTTATCGCTCTGAGCTGCCAAGCTTGCGCGACCCCCACCCCGACCGGCTTCGCCGGATCGACCCTCCCCACAGGGGGAGCGTTGGGGTCCGCGAATTGAGGAGAATGGAAATGGCCGAGCCTGCCGAATTGCCGCCGCGCGAAGGTATGGATTTCGATGTGGTGATTGTGGGAGCGGGGCCCGCGGGTCTGGCCGCTGCCATCCGTGTGAAACAGCTTGATCCCGACCTGACGGTTGTGGTGGTCGAAAAGGGCTCGGAAGTCGGCGCCCATATTTTATCGGGCGCGGTGATTGACCCGCTCGGCCTCGACAAGCTCCTGCCCGAATGGCGCCACGACGACAGCCGCCCGCTGACAACAGAAGTCACCGAAGATCGTTTTTATCTGCTCGGGCCATCGGGGGGCATTCGCCTGCCCAATATGCTGATGCCGCCCTTGATGAACAATCATGGCAATTTCGTCGGCTCGCTCGCCAATGTCGCGCGCTATCTTGCCACCAAGGCGGAGGAACTTGGCGTTGAAATTTATCCGGGCTTTGCCGCGTCCGAACTTTTATTCGACGAGTTTAATCACGTGGTCGGTATTGCCACCGGTGACATGGGCGTGTCACGCGAAGGCGGGATCAAGGACGGTTTCACGCGCGGCATGGAATTGCGCGGCAAATATACATTTCTTGCCGAAGGTGTACGCGGGTCGCTCGCGAAACGTGCGATTGCGCGCTACCAGCTTAATCGTGGGCGCGAGCCCGCCAAATACGGCATCGGTCTGAAAGAACTCTGGCAGATCGATCCGGCCAAGCATCAGCCGGGCTTGGTGACCCATTCGTTCGGTTGGCCACTTGATTCCAAAACGGGTGGTGGTTCCTTCCTCTATCATCTGGAAGATGGGCTCGTGTCGGTCGGTTTTGTCGTGCATCTCAATTATGAGAATCCGACGCTCTCGCCCTTCGATGAATTCCAGCGCTTCAAGACACACCCGACGATTGCCCCGACATTTGAAGGCGGCAAGCGCATTGCTTATGGCGCACGCGCCATCACAGAAGGTGGCTGGCAATCGGTGCCAAAACTCGTGTTCCCGGGCGGCGCGCTGATTGGGTGCGCGGCGGGCTTCGTCAATGTGCCACGCATCAAAGGGTCGCATAATGCGATCCTCTCGGGCATGCAGGCCGCTGAACAGGCGGTTGTGGCCATCCAACAAGGTCGCGCCCACGACACACTTGACACCTATGAAGATGAATGGCGCCGTTCTGAGATCGGGCGCGATCTTTATCCCGTGCGCAATGTGAAGCCGCTTTGGTCGAAATTCGGCACCTATCTGGGCATTGCTTTGGGCGGCCTCGATATGTGGTGCAACACTTTGTTCAAGTGGTCACCCTTTGGTACAATGAAACACGGCAAGCCCGATCATGCGACGCTCAAGCCGCTCGCAGCGGTGACGCCGATTGTCTATCCCAAGCCGGACGGAAAAATTTCCTTCGACAAATTGTCGTCTGTGTTTTTGTCCTCAACCAATCACGAGGAAGACCAGCCTGTGCATTTGCAGCTGAAAAATGCTGACGTGCCGGTGCGCGATAATCTGCCCACATATGGCGAGCCGGCGCGATTATATTGCCCGGCGGGTGTGTATGAGATTGTCTATGGCGATGAAGCGACCAAGAAAGATCCCCGCTTCGTGATCAATGCGCAAAATTGCGTCCATTGCAAAACCTGCGACATCAAAGACCCAGCGCAAAATATCAATTGGCTGACGCCTGAAGGCGGCGGCGGGCCGAATTATCCGAATATGTGAGGGGTGTGGCGCTCGCAATGACAGCGCAGAAGGACGAGTGTGGACTAATCCACCCGTCGTCCCCGCGCGCGGAGTGTCACTTGTGGTTTGATCTGGCGCAGCAAGGACGCAAAATTCTGTGCGCCTGTTTCCACCATACGGCTGCGTGTGCTGATCATGCCCACTGCTGGCGACAGAACCGGCACGAGCGTGGGCCAGAATGTTTCTGGCTTTTGCCGCATCAAAGCGCCACGCTCTCCAGCACCCGAGCGGCCAAGAAAATCGCCGATCTCTTCGATAAAGCCCGCCTCCGGCGCATAACCAGCGCGCAACACAAAGACATGTGGCCCGCGCACAAGTTTCAAGCCTTGGCCGATCACATCACTCACCGCGACACTTTCTGAAAATTCGCAGCCCGCATGATCGGCAATCGATGCGAGATCCTGTCCCGCGAGACCCGCAATGGCGAGATCGCGCACGAGCCCCTCGATGGCCGCCGGTACAAGGGCGGCCAGAGTGCGCACCAAGGCATCCGGCGACACCGGCGCACGGTCTCCATCAGCAGCAAGGATCAGGGCGGACAACATCAGCCTTGGTTAGCATTGACCAGAAACCATGGCGAGAGACCGACCTGCCCGTTTTGGCAGCAAGCCGCTTGACTCTTAATTTTTTGTTCACTATTTGTTCTATCATGCGCGCGCCCAATCCCCGTCATGGCCCGCACAAGATTGATCAACGATCCTTTCTCCAAGCTACGGCGCACATCTTTTTCACTTTTTCGCCTTTTCACTTTGTGGAGTTCCGGCCATGCGTCTGTTTCCCGGCCTGTCATCGCTGACGCTTGGTGTCAGCTCATTGCCTGAGGCCACGGCCTTTTATGAAAAGCTTGGCTGGAAACGCCTGCCAGAGGAAAGTTCGGCCGCCGCCAGCGTTTTTATTCTCAACAATGTCCTGCTCATCCTGCGTCTCGATATACTGATGCAGCGCGATCTCAATGCGGGCGATGTCCGCGATCCGCTGGCTGCTTACGGCCAGAATTATGGCGATGCGCCATCGGTGGCGGCCGCGGTGGATCGGGCGCGCGAGGCGGGCGCCACGATTTTGCGCGAAGCAGGGCCCGAAGCATTTGCCAAGCGCAAGCCCGGTGAGGATGGCGCGCGCGGTGTCTTTTCTGATCCCGACGGGCACTTGTGGGACATGGTCTATGATCCTCGCCTGATCCCCGCAGCCGATGGCTCGGTGCGTCTGCGCGACTGAGCCACCGCTTTACAGCGCCGCCAGCGCCATGCAGAAAGTGGGCATGGCGCATTTTCGCATCGAACGTGGCTATTTTCGCGAAGGCCGCTGGCCCGTCGCTGGCATTGACGAGGCTGGGCGGGGCCCTCTCGCGGGCCCTGTCGCAGTAGCGGCCGTCATTCTGGATCCCGAAAATCTGCCGCGCGGCTTGGATGATTCCAAAGCACTCTCACTCAGCGCGCGTGAGCGGCTGTATGAGATCATCATACAGAAGGCGCTGGCCGTTTCCGTGGCGCTGGCTTCAGCGCGCGAGATTGATCAGATCAACATTGGCCAGGCCACGCTGCAAGCGATGAGCCGCGCGGCCAAAAGCCTGTCGCTAATGCCGGCACATGTGCTTGTTGATGGCAGGGATGTACCCAAGGGCCTGCCCTGCACGGGCGAGGCCATTGTGAAAGGCGATGCGAAAAGCTTTTCCATTGCCGCCGCCTCCATCATCGCCAAAGTCACGCGCGACCGGTTGATGACGCGCCTCGGGCAGCGCTATCAAGCCTACGGGTTTGAAACCCATGCTGGCTATGGGACCAAGGCGCATCTGGCGGCGATTGAAGCCCATGGGCCCTGCCCCTATCACCGCTTCAGCTTCTCGCCGCTCAAGCCCGATCTCTTCGACTGAACTTTACGGATATTAACCAATCCGTTGCGAAGCGGGACAGGTTGCCCCACACCCCCGAAACTCCGTCTTTACCGGACCCGACACAGATTCAGCGCGTTCTAGTGTTGAGTCACCCGGTGAGTTGTTCATGAGTATCGCACGCGCCGGGGCAACCCGCACCAAACCCCAGATTCAGGTCTCGCGTACTGGGGTTTCGGAGCGGCGGCCAAAAATACTTGCTGCGCCATCGGCGCTGCCGCTCGATCAGATCCTGCTTGGCGATTGCATTGAACAGATCAACAACCTGCCTGAAAATTCTATCGATCTGATTTTTGCCGATCCGCCCTATAATCTTCAGCTCGAAGGCGCGCTATCGCGCCCCGACCAAAGCGTCGTTGATGCTGTCAATGATGATTGGGACAAGTTTTCGAGCTTTGCCGATTACGACGCCTTCACGCGCGACTGGCTGAAAGCCGTGCGCCGCGTGATGAAGCCCGATGCAACGATCTTCGTCATCGGCTCCTATCATAACATTTTCCGTGTCGGTACGATTTTGCAGGATCTGGGCTTCTGGATTCTCAATGACATTGTCTGGCGCAAAAATAATCCTATGCCGAATTTCCGCGGTCGCCGCTTCACCAATGCCCATGAAACAATGATCTGGGCCTCGAAAAGCGCAGCTGCCAAAAATTACACCTTCAATTATGAAGCGCTGAAAGCAGGCAATGAAGATTGTCAGGTGCGTTCTGACTGGCTGTTGCCGATCTGCACGGGCGGCGAACGTCTGAAGGATGAGAACGGCCGCAAGACCCATCCCACACAAAAGCCCGAAAGCCTGCTGACGCGCGTCATTTTGTCAGCCTCCAACAAGGGTGATGTGGTGCTCGATCCCTTCTTCGGATCAGGCACGACGGGGGCTGTGGCAAAACGTTTGGGCCGTCACTTCATCGGCACAGAACGCGACACGACTTATGCAAAAGCCGCGCAAAAGCGCATCAATCAAATTGTGCCGCTGCCAGACAATGCTTTGACACTGGTGCCCACCAAACGCTCGGAACCGCGAGTGGCGTTCAATAGCGTGGTCGAGGCGGGATTGATTGCGCCAGGCACTTTGCTCACCGATGCCAAACGCCGACATCAGGCTTTGGTGCGCGCCGATGGCACGCTGAGCCTTGGCCAGATTGTCGGCTCGATCCACAAAGTCGGCGCTTTGGCGCAGGGACTACCCGCCTGCAATGGCTGGACCTTCTGGCATGTCGTCACAGACGACAAACTCATCTGCATCGATGACATGCGCACGCAAATCCGCGCCAGCATGCGCGACTGATCAATCGAATTCTATTGTGAGGCCTTCCGTTTCGGCAGCCTCTTCGAGGGCTTCCAGAATGGTGGTGAGATCGTCGAGTGCGATCTCGGTGCCATCGGCATAATGCGTGACGCCATCAAGTTCGATTAGCGCATCCGCTTCGTCGCTTTCATAAAAGGACACATCCAGCACGCGCCCGCGATGCTCGACGTGCACACCTGTGTCGGTGAAGGTGACCGATGGACCTTTACGCTTTATCATTCTGCAACCCCTCCCTCGTCATTGCGAGGAGCAAATCGACGAAGCAATCCGGAAGGCCACGCGCGAGAATTCCGGATTGCTTCGCTACGCTCGCAATGACGGACTCATTTCTCAAAACTTCGCGCATGTTCGATCACTTTGCGCATGACACTCGGCAAAGCCTCATCATCAAGCACATCATCCTTCACAAAACGTGCGCCTTTTGGGGCTTTTCCATCATGTTGCGCCACAAAGACCGTCAACTGCAAAGCAAAATGCGTGAACACATGATCCACTTGGCCGGGCAGTTTTTTCCACTTGGCCTCAACGGGTGCTGATTGCAAGGCGTCCGCCAGTTTGAACTCCGTCGACCATTCCGTGCCCGGAATTTCCGTCATGCCGCCGAGCAAGCCCTTGTCGGGGCGCGTGCGCACCAGAACAGACCCGTCCTTGCGGCGCAGGAAGAAAGCCGCCCCCGCGCGCGACGGGCGCTCCGCCTTGGGTGCCTTCACCGGAAACTCTTCCTGCCGCCCCTCGATGCGCGCCTGACATGCCTCACTCAATGGACATAAAGAACAAGCGGGACGGCGCGGCGAACATATGGTCGCACCCAGATCCATCATGGCTTGCGCAAAATCGCCCGCGCGCTTTTGCGGCGTGAGCGTATCGGTTTTTTCGCGCACGAGAGATTTCGCCTTGGGCATCGGCTCTTCGATGGTGAAGAGGCGCGTGACAACGCGCTCAACATTGCCGTCCACCACAACAGCGCGCTTGCCAAAAGCAATGGCGGCAATGGCGGCGGCCGTATAAGGCCCGATGCCGGGCAGTGCGCGCAAACCTTCTTCCGTATCGGGAAAGCGCCCGTCATATTCGCTGGCGACCATTTTTGCGCAAGCATGCAGATTGCGCGCACGCGAATAATAGCCAAGCCCCGCCCAAGCGCGCATCACATCATCGCTAGATGCCGCCGCCAGATTTTCCACGCGGGGCCAAAACGCTAGAAATTTTTCGTAAAAGGGCTTCACCGCCTGCACGGTGGTTTGCTGCAGCATGATCTCCGACAGCCAGACCGCATAGGGATCGGCCACCACACCGGGCGCCGCACGCCAGGGCAGATGACGACGGTGGCGGTCATACCATTTGAGAAGTTTTCGGGCGGGCGCGGTCATGCCGGTATTTTAGCTGTGTCGCGGCGGAGATGCACCCTCTCCCAGAGGGAGGAGGAGCGGGCGCCATCGCTCCCGTCATTGCGAGCCGCAGGCGTGCGCCACCCAGGGGCGACACGTGAGGCTCCTGGATGGCGCACGCCTGCGGCTCGCAATGACGGTCCTTGGCATGGTAGGCTCGCCGCATGACCATTGCCCCCCGCAGCCGCCCAAAAACCTTTGCGCTTGCCGATCTCATGGCCAAAGCCATGGACCCGGTTCTGGCCAAGCAGGGCTTTGGCGCAGCCGATCTGGTTCTCAATTGGGATGAGATCGTTGGCGAGCGGCTGGCGCGCGTCTGCGAGCCGATCAAATTGCAATGGCCAGCCCGCCCGCCCAAAGCAGAGCCCGGCTTTGCGCTGGAGCCCGCCTCCCTCATCGTGCGCGTGGAAAGTGGCTTTGCCGTTGAACTCCAGCATATCGGGGGCACGCTCATCGAGCGCGTCAACACGCATCTTGGCTGGCGCTGTGTGGGCAAGCTGCTCCTGCGCCAAGGCCCCGTTGGCAAGGGCAAGAAAGCCACCCGCGTGAAACCAGCGGCCGATCCTGTCGCGCGCCGACAAGCTGAGGCCGAGACGGCCGCGATCGCAGATGATGGCCTGCGCGATGCTCTCATCCGGCTTGGTGAGCGCGTCATTGCCGAGAAGCGCGCCAAGGACGGCAGCTGACACGAAGCAGATGTCGCCCTTGCGCATCACCCCTCATCTTGCCACATTCTTGCGCACCTCTGGCTGCGCACCTCCGTGCGCACCATCGATAAACAGGACCGCCCGACATGACGATCGACAAGACAAAGACACGCCGCGACCTTTTGCAGACCATGGCCGCTGGTGGTGCGCTTGCGGCTCTTCCCTCGATCGCTTTTGCGCAGGCGGCGGGCGATGTACCGATGATGCAGCTGATGCAGCCAAGCCCTCTGCCCGATCTCTGGGTGGGCTCGAAAGATGCGCCCGTCGCCATGATTGAATATGCCTCGATGACCTGCCCGCATTGCGCACACTTTCATAACGAGACATGGCCGGAATTGAAGAAGGCCTATATTGACACAGGCAAAGTGCGCTTTGTTCTGCGCGAATTCCCCTTCGATCCGCTGGCGACCGCGGGCTTCATGCTGGCGCGCTGCTCGGGTGACGACAAGCGTGAAGCTGTTGTCGAATTGCTCTTCGCCCAGCAGGCCAATTGGGCCTTCAAGGACAAGCCGCTGGAAGGCCTCCAGAACGTCATCCGCCAGACCGGAATGGCGCAGCAGACCTTCGAATCATGCCTTCGCGACAAGGCGCTTTATGACAATGTAAATGCAGTGCGCGACCGCGCCACGAAGGATTTCAAGGTCGATTCGACCCCCACTTTCTTCATCAACGGCAAGAAGGTGAACGGCTCCATCCCGTTGGCAGAATTCGCCAAAATCATCGACCCCCTAATCCAGGGGTGAGGCACTCCGGCCCGATTTGGCTGGATAAGTCCCCTCTTTGCACAGGAAATCGACGGGCCCAGCTTGAACACGGGGCTTGCTTGTGACGCCTTAGGGCGCTCGCCTTGGACCCTCGCGGCTCCGGGCCTATTTCCCCTTGAGGTTACAGCGTTCCCATGAAGTTCAACCGCCTGCGCATCGTCGGTTTCAAGAGTTTCTGCGAGACAACCGATTTCCAGATCGAGCCCGGCCTTACCGGCATTGTGGGCCCAAACGGCTGTGGCAAGTCCAACCTTGTCGAAGCCATGCGCTGGGTGATGGGCGAAAACTCCTACAAGAACATGCGCGCGTCCGGCATGGACGATGTGATCTTCTCGGGCTCAGGCAATCGTCCTGCCCGCAACACGGCTGAAGTCGCGCTGGTGCTCGACAATGGGGATCGCTCCGCTCCGCCTGCTTTCAACGATGCTGATATGATCGAAGTCTCGCGCCGTATCGAGCGCGAGCAAGGCTCGACCTATCGCGTCAACAGCAAGGAAGTGCGCGCAAAAGACGTAACGCTACTCTTTGCTGACGCCTCCACGGGTGCCCGTTCGCCCGCCATGGTGGGCCAGGGCCGCATTGGTGAAATCATCTCGGCCAAGCCGCAACAGCGCCGCCGTATTCTCGAAGAAGCTGCCGGCATTGCCGGACTTCATTCGCGCCGCCATGAAGCCGAACTGCGTCTGAAAGGTGCCGAAGAAAATCTCGGCCGTCTCGAAGACGTTATCAAACAGGTCGAAAGCCAAATCGACAGTCTGAAGCGTCAGGCGCGCCAAGCCTCGCGCTACAAAAATCTCGCGGGCGACATTCGCCGCAACGAGGCTTTGCTCTACCACATCGGCTGGAACGACGTGACGCAGGCGCTCGCACAAGGTGAGCGCAAGCTGAATGAAGACACGGGCGAAGTGGCAGAGCGCACGCGCATGCAGGCGGAAGCCGCGCGCTTGCAGGCTATTGCCGCGCACGGCCTGCCCGCCCTTCGTGATGAAGAAGCCAAGGCGGGAGCGGCTTTGCAGCGCCTGATTCTGGCGCGCGACCAGCTCGAAGGTGAGGAAAAGCGCGCGCAGGAGCGCGCCGCCGAACTGGAGCGCCGCCTCGCCCAGCTCACCCGCGATCTTGAGCGCGAAATGGCGCTCATCGACGATGCAGCCGGCGTTCTCGCCAAGCTCGACGGGGAAGCCGCCGAGATTGATGCGGCCAATGAAAATGCCGCCGAGTCTGAATTTGCCGCGAAAGAAAAGCTCGCTGACACAGAAGGCGCGCTGGCCGATGCCGAGCGCGATCTCACTGAAGCCCAAGCCGCCATTGCCGATCTGAATGCGCGCCGCAACGCACTTGAAGCCGCGTTGCGCGAAGAGACCCAACGCTTTGAGCGTTTCGATGCGGAATGGCGCAAGGTTGCCAGCGAACTCGCCCAGCTGAAACAAGGTGCAGCCTCTGACGAAGAGATTGAATCTCTCGCAATGGCGCTGGAAGAGGCTTCCGAGAATGCTGCCTCCCTCGAAGAGGCAATGCTGGCAACAGAAATACGCCACGCTGCCGCGCGCGAGCAGGAAACAGCGACCCGCAATCCTCTGGTCGAAGCCGAGCGCCGCGCGCAGCGCCTCGAAACAGAAGTGCGCACACTCTCCAACCTGCTCAACACAGCCTCTGGTGATCTGTGGCCCCCGGTGGTCGACGAAATCACAGTTGAAAAGGGTTATGAAGCCGCCCTTGGCGCGGCATTGGGCGATGATCTCGATGCCTCGACCAATCCGTCAGCGCCCGCCCATTGGGGTCAGGCGTCAGATGAGGCCAATGATGCAACGCTGCCCATGGGCGTGCGCGCACTCGCCGATGTGGTAAAAGCACCTGCCGTTCTGGCGCGTCGCCTTTCGCAGATTGGCATTGTGCTGAAGAGCGAAGGCGCGCAGCTGCAAAAGCGCCTGCGCCCGGGCCAGCGGCTTGTCTCCAAAGAGGGTGACTTCTGGCGCTGGGATGGTTTTTCCGCTGCTGCCGAAGCCCCTACACCGGCAGCCCGTCGCTTGGTTGAAAAGAACCGTCTCGGCGATTTGAAGATCGAAGCCACAGAAGCGCGTGAAGCAGCCAATGTGTGCAAACAGGCCGCTGAAACCGCGCAGGCCGAATTGCGCGAAGCCAGCGTTGCGGAAATGAACGCCCGCCAGACCGCGCGCGCTGCTGCGCGTCAGGTGGAAGAGGCGCGCGAAAAACTCTCGGTCGCCGAGCGCACCCGCGCCCAGATTGCAACCCGCATTTCCGCGCTCGAAGAAAGCGTCACCCGCTTTGCAGAAAACCGCGACGAAGCTTTGGTCAAGAAGACAGATGCGCAAGGCGCATTGAACAGCCTTGCTGCCACACAATCCATGGTCAACAAGCTGGAGCGCGCCCGCGCTGAAGCAGGCCAGCACCGCGCCTTTGCGGCCGAAGCGCGCGCCGCCGTGCAAGGTCTGGCACGTGAGGCGGAATTGCGTCAGCGCCGCCGCGAAGCCATCGAGCTGGAGCGCCATTCCTGGGCCGAACGCCGCGCCAAGGCGACCGTGCAAATTGAAGAGATTCAGTTACGCACGGAGGAAACGCGCGAAGAGCAGTTGATCCTTGCCGAAGCGCCAAATGAATTCATTCAGCAGCGCCGCGCGCTGATGGACCAGATTGCGCAGGCTGAAGAGGGCCGCAAGGAAGCCTCTGATCGTCGCGCCTCTGCCGAAAACGATCTGGCTGATGCCGACCGCATGGCGCGCGCCTCCATCGATGCGATGAGCCAGGCGCGTGAAGAACGTGCGCGCACGGAAGCCCGCGTGGAAGCGTTGCGCGAGCGCCGCGAAGCCTTGCTGAAAGACATTGCCACCAATCTCGAATGCGAGCCCCATGGTGTTGCGGCTCTGGCAGGCGTTGAGCCAGGTCAGGATTTGCCGGAGGCGGCGACGATTGAAAAGACGCTCGAACAGCTGAAGTCGGATCGCGAACGTCTGGGTGCGGTCAATCTGCGCGCAGATGAAGAGCTGCAGGAAATTGAATCCAAGGCCCTCGCCATGGTCACCGAGCGCGATGATCTGACCGAAGCCATTCGCAAACTGCGCCTTGCCATTCAAAGCCTCAACAAGGAAGGCCGCGAGCGCCTTGTAGAAGCGTTTGAGAAAGTGAATGGCTATTTCAAGGAATTGTTCACCTCGCTGTTTGGCGGTGGGTCAGCGGAATTGCAGCTGATCGAGAGTGATGATCCGCTGGAAGCCGGCCTCGAAATTCTTGCCCGTCCGCCGGGCAAGAAGCCGCAGACGATGACGCTTCTTTCGGGTGGCGAGCAGGCACTCACCGCGCTGTCGCTGATCTTTGCGGTATTCTTGACGAACCCCTCGCCGATCTGCGTGCTGGACGAAGTGGACGCCCCGCTCGACGACGCCAATGTCGAGCGTTTCTGTGATCTGTTGGAAGCCATGCGCGGGCGCACCGACACGCGCTTCATTACGATCACGCATAATCCGATCACGATGGCGCGTATGGACCGCTTGTTTGGCGTAACTATGGCCGAACGCGGCGTCTCGCAGCTCGTCAGTGTCGATCTGGAACAGGCAGAGAAGTTTCTGGAACCAGCTTAATACGCGGGTTCAGTGGAATAAAAAAGGCGGCCTTCGGGTCGCCTTTTTTACTCAGTCATTGCGATCAAAGCGAAGCAATGACGGCCTAGAAGACCGTCAATTCCCACCACGCCAAATATCATCACCATTGATATCGGCCACGCGTTGCTTGCCGATATAGGCCATGGTGCGGCGCATTTCGTCTTTGAGGACGGAGAGCGCTTTCAGCGCGCCAGCTTCCCCGCCTGCACCAATGCCATAAAGCGTTGCGCGGCCGGTGAGCACCGCATCAGCGCCCAGCGCCAGACATTTCACAATGTCAGAGCCGCGCCGCACACCCGAATCTACAAATATTGTTGTGCGATCACCCACTGCTTGCGCAATGCTTGGCAAAACGTCGAGCGTGGCGGGTGCTGAATCCATATTGCGGCCACCGTGGTTGGACACAACGATACCATCGGCACCATGATCAAGCGCACGGCGCGCGTCGTCGGCGCGCATAATGCCTTTGATCACCAATTTGCCCGGCCAGATCTCGCGCAATTTCTCGACATCGGCCCAGCTCACCTGATCAGCGCGCAAAGCTTTGTCCTGCGACTTCTTGCCGGTGAATTTGTCGCGATATTTGGCGGGGTAGTTGATGTGCTCAGGCATGCCTGACGAGGTGATATAGCGGCCAATCACATTGAGCATCCATTCGGGGTGGCTCAACATGTCGACAATGCTTTTTGCGTTGACCTTATAGGGCTGCGAAAAACCATTACGCGCATTGTGTTCGCGATTGGCGCCATGGCCGATATCGACCGTCCAGATGAGCGTTTCAAAACCAGCGGCCGCCGCGCGGCGCACGAGTTCGTAAGAGAGTTCCTTCTCGCGCCACATATAAAGCTGGAACCATGGACGTCCGCCCGCTTCTGCTACTTTTTCCATGGGCGTGTTAGAGCCAGTGGCCAATGTGAAGGGTAAGCCCGCTTTGGCGGCAGCCTTGGCGAGTTCATATTCGCCTTCATACCAGCACAGGCCTGCAATGCCAGTGGGTGCAATGACCATGGGGAGCGATGCAGGCTTGCCGAAAATAGTCGTGTCCATTTTCACGTCGGACACATCGACGAGAATGCGATTGAGAAGTTTCAGATCTTCGAAGGCGCGGCGATTATTGCCCAGCGCCACCATGTCTTCCGTGCCCTTGTCGACATATTCGAAGACACCCTTGGGCAGTCGGCGACGGGCAACCTCGCGCAGATCAGCAATATTATAGCAATGGTCGAGACCACCCATGTTTCCCCCTCGCACGGTCTTGGGATGCCGCGTTTCATTCACGCGCGAGTGTAAGGTGCACGCCTGATGTGTAAAGAGGCTCTCCCACCGTCATTGCGAGCGAATCGAAGCAATCCAGTGGCCTCACGTGGGGTTTTCTGGATTGCTTCGCCTACTGCTCGCAATGACGATATTAATACATTTATAAATGTATTTTAAATCAATTCACACCAGAAACAGAAAAATGCTAGAATGGTTCATCTGGTTTCATAAGGATGATCCCCATGCGCCATCTCCCTACTCTGGCCGCCCTTGGCCTTGCCGCCGCCATCACCACACCTGCATGCGCCCAGCAGCAAGTTCGCGTTGGCATTATTCCGGTGCTTGGTACCGCGCCCGTTCTCGTGCTCGATAAGGAAGGCTGGGCCAAACAGGCAGGCCTTGATCTGAAATTCACGACCTTCGAATCCGGCCCCTTGATGATTCAAGCGCTCGCGTCCGGCACGATCGATGTCTATGTCGCAGGCGTTGCCCCGCTTGGTGTCGCGCGCTCCAAGGGCATTGATGTGACCGTTGTCGCAGCGACTGCAGTAGAAGAAATGACTGTTGCCGCAGGCGGCAAGCTCGCCCCCTTCTTCAAGGACGGCGTGAAAGCCGCCGATGCGCTGAAAGCGTTCCGTGCAGAAACCGGCAAGGCGGCGCGCCTCGCCACACAGCCTCCAGGCTCTGTGCCCCACACCACGCTTGTCCATTGGCTCGAACAAGTCACCAAAGCGGACAAGGCCGATTATGAAATCGTGCCGATGGGCATTGATGCCACCCAAAACGCACTGCTCACAGGCGCCGTCGATGGCGCCACCATTCGCGAACCCACCGACACAATCGTTCAACAGCGTGACAAGCGCATCAAGATTGTGGCGCTGGGCGGCGAGATGTTCCCCGCACAACCCGGCACAGTACTGGCCGTCTCTGGCGACTTTCTGAAGAAGAACCCTGCTGGCGTTCAGGCGTTGGTCGATGGCACGGTGAAAGCGGTCGATCTTATCGCCAAAGATCCCAAGCGCGTCGCCCCTGCCATCGAAGCTGCACTTGGCAAAGGCCTGATCGACACAGATACGATTGTCGCCGCACTGACATCGCCCGCATCAAAATTCACCGCCAATCCGCTGCAGATCGTCGATGCGACTAAGAAGATGCAGGCCTATCAAGTCTCCATCGGCACACTCGACAAGGATGTGCCGATGGAGGGCCTCTTCGATGCGTCTTTCTACAAAAACGCGACGGCCAAGTAAGCCTGCAACTAAACTTGACACAGAGACTGGCAAGCAGGACAGCTTGCCAGTCTTGTCTTTTGAAAGCCTCTCCATTTGCGTCTGCACCCCACTCTTTATGCCGCACTCGGCCTTGTGGTCTTTCTGGGTATCTGGGAAGCCGTGCCTGCGTCGGGCTTGATCAAGTCGACGCTGCTGCCACCGCCCAGCGCTCTACCCAGAGCTTTTATGCGCGAGTTCAACAGCGGGCTCTGGGCGCAATATGTTGGCTTGAGTCTCCATCATTACATTTTGGGATTTCTCGTCGGCTCGGGGCTTGGCACAATGCTGGGCATTGTCACCGGCATGTCGGTGAAACTGGAATGGGCACTGGCCTGGGTCGTGCGTCTCTTACGCCCGATTCCAAATCTTGCATGGGCACCCTTTGCCATCATCTGGTTTGGTGTTGATGAAGCCAATGCGGTTTTCATTATTTCCATCGGCGTCTTCTGGATCGCTTTTTTCGCAGCGATGGGTGCGGTACGCGGTGTTGATCGTGATCTAATCGAAGTGGCCGATGCCTTTGGTTTTCGTTCCGCGCATGAGCGACTCTTGAAAGTCTTGTTGCCCGCGGCCACGCCTGGCATTCTCATTGGTCTTCGCACAGCTTTGGGACAGGCTTGGATGGCTGTTGTTGCCGCAGAACTCTCGGGCGTCAGCGGATTGGGCAGCCGCATGATGCAGGCCTCGTCACTGCTTGCGACCGATATTGTGGTTGTCTACATGCTCACAATGGCGGCCCTTTACGGCATTATGGATGCGGGCTTTATTGCCGCACAAAACCGCTTGCTGAAGTGGAAGCCATGATGAAGCCGATCATCCATATCAGCGGGCTTGGCCTTTCGTTCGAACAAGACGGACGGCGCACCGAAGTGTTGCGCGCGCTCGATCTTGATGTGCATGCGGGTGAATTTGTTGCCATTGTCGGGGCGTCGGGTGTTGGCAAATCAACGCTGCTGCGCGTGTTGATGGATCTCGCCAAACCCACCAGCGGTACGGTCGAAATCAATCCCGATCCCAATGCCGAACGCCCCATGGCCATGGTGTTTCAGGATGCGCGCCTGCTGCCGTGGCGCCGCGTACTCGCCAACATTATGTTCGGTCTTGAAAAGACATCGCTGCCCAAGCATGAGCGCATCGCGCGCGCACGCGCGGCGCTGAAACTCGTCGGCCTGGGCGAACTCGAAACACGCTGGCCCTATCAACTCTCGGGCGGACAACGCCAGCGCATTGCGCTTGCCCGCGCGCTAGCTGTGCGACCCTCGATCTTGCTGATGGATGAACCCTTCTCCGCGCTTGATGTGGCCACGCGTGAAAATTTACAGGATGAATTGATCCGCATCCGCGCCGAGACGGGGCGCACCATTCTGTTTGTCACGCATGACATTGATGAAGCCGTCTATATGGCCGACCGCGTGGTGGCTTTAGGCGGCAAGCCGGGCGTTGTGCGCTCGGTGCGCGCCATTGAGGCACCCCATCCGCGTCGGCGCGGATCGATTGCGCTCGCCGAGATCTCGCAGGACGTGCGCATGGACATTATGGCCGAGCACCGCGACCCGGATTTTGTGATTTAGGCGCCCTCACTCCGTCCTTGCGAGCCAAAAGCGAAGCTATCCAGAGGCCACACGTGAGGCTTCTGGATTGTTTTGCTTACGCTCGCAATGACGGGGCTGGAATCAGAGCCGCCTTGACCGGTGGGAAGCCCCTCCCCTGCGACCTTCCTTCACACCCCAAAAAAGTGCCAGAAATTATAATATAATCAGTAACTTATATTCATCCGACGATACCTTGACACTGAGCAGACCCGCTCATATGGTGCGGCCGGCTCGAAAGGGCCTGTTCCGCTTCTTTTTCCGATGAATTTTGCGCCTGACACTTACCCGGGACGGCGGGCCATGAGCCCCTGATTGACCCGAAGCTCGATTTCGGACTTTAGAGCCGGCAGGAGAGCAGCATGAGTGACGAGCACAAACACTCTGGAAATCAATCGGAAGAGGCCATGAAGGCGCGGCTTGAGGCTCTGGGCTCCGCGCTCGAACGCCAGAAGGACCAGAAGATCGGTTCCTCTGAGGCGCTCGAAGCCACGCAGAAAACGGGACGCGCCATGAGCCTTGGCTTTCGCGTGCTCTCGGAATTTGTGGCGGGAATCATTGTCGGCGCTGTCATGGGATGGCAGATCGACGAATGGCTCGGCACAAAGCCGGTGCTGCTGATCATCATGACGATGTTCGGGACCATCGCCGGCTTCTGGAACGTCTATCGCATTGCCGCCGCCCCCACCGGAGCGCAGGCGCGAGGCGACAAACGCTCTGGGTCGTAATTTTATCCGCGCTGTAACAGCGCGACACAAAAGGGCTTGAGACAGTGGCGACAGGCAACGCGATCGATCCGATCCACCAGTTTATCGTGGCTCCGCTGGCGAATATTCGCATTGGTGGCATCGACGCCTCTTTCACGAATGCATCACTGTTCATGGTGGTTGTGCTTCTGGCCGTTACCTTCCTGATGATTGTGGGCACAGCGCAAAAGAGCATCGTGCCGGGCCGTCTCCAATCAGCGGCTGAAATGGCCTATGAATTTGTGGCCTCCACCGTGCGCGGCACGACGGGCACGGAAGGTATGAAGTTCTTCCCGCTCGTCTTCTCGCTCTTCATGTTCGTGCTCTTCTCGAACCTGATCGGTCTGCTGCCCTATACATTCACCGTGACCAGCCAGATCGTGGTGACCTTCGCGCTCGCAGGTCTGGTTATTCTCACCGTCATTCTTTACGGGCTCGCCCGCCACGGCACGCATTTCTTGCATCTGTTCGTGCCATCAGGTGTGGCCCCCGCTCTCCTGCCCTTCATCGTGCTGATCGAGGTGATTTCCTTCGTCTCGCGCCCGATCTCGCTGTCGGTTCGTCTGTTTGCGAACATGCTGGCAGGTCACATCACGCTGAAAGTCTTCGGTGCTTTCGTGGCTCTTCTGCTGTCTGCTGGCGGCTGGGCCGTGATTTCACCGCTGCCGCTCGTCGGCATTGTTGCGTTGACGGCGTTCGAACTGCTGGTTGCTTTCCTGCAGGCTTACGTCTTCGCCATTCTCACCTGCGTCTATCTCAATGACGCACTTCACCCGGGTCACTGATAAATATCTGAACAACAAATAGTAGACCCAATTAAACCCTCTGAAGGAGTTTCAAAATGGATCCTGTTGCAGCGAAATACATCGGCGCCGGTCTGGCCACCATCGGCATGGGCGGCGCGGCTATTGGCGTGGGCGCCATCTTCGGCCAGTTCCTCTCGGGCGCTCTGCGCAACCCGTCGGCAGCTGACGGCCAGTTCGGTCGCGCCTTCATCGGCGCAGCGCTTGCTGAAGGTCTGGGCGTGTTCTCGTTCCTGGTCGCTCTTCTGCTCCTGTTCGTGGTCTAATCTCCACGTTTGCGCGGCCGCTTGAAAACAGCGGCCGCGTTTTTCTACCCCCTTCAAAATTCATCCGGACGCGACATGGCAACCCGAGAAACGGCAACCAGCACAACGGCACACACAGAAGCTCCCGGCGGTCACGCCAAGGGACCTTTCCCGCCGTTCGACCCGAATGTTTTCGCACCCCAGCTGATCTGGCTGGCGCTGACTTTCGGCGCGCTTTATCTCCTCATGTCGCGCATCGCGCTGCCGCGCATCGAGAGCATTCTCGAAGCCCGTCGTGCGCGCATCGCAAATGATCTCGACGATGCCTCTTCGATGCAGGGCAAGGCGCAGGCCGCGGGCGCCGCTTACGAAAAGACGCTCGCCGATGCCAAGGCCATTGCTCAGGCCACCGCACAAGCCACACGCGACAAGCTCGCGGCTGATTCGGCCGCCAAGCGCAAGATGCTAGAAGACCAGCTCAATGCAAAACTGGCCGATGCCGAGCGCTCCATTGCCGGCACCAAGGCACAGGCCATGAGCCATGTTGGCGAAATCGCCACAGCGACTGCTGCCCGTATTGTTTCACACATCACCGGCAAGCCGGCAGACACCGCCAAAATCGCCGCGGCTATCGCCGCGACCAAGACGTAAGGAGAGACACATGTTCAACGACGCCTTTTTCGTCGCCGTCGGCTTTGGCCTCTTTGTTGTGCTGCTTGGTTATCTCGGCGTGCACAAGACACTCGGCAAGACGCTCGATGAGCGCGGCCTGAAGATTCAGGCTGAACTCAATGAGGCCACGCGCCTGCGTGAAGAAGCAGCAAGCATTCTGGCATCTTATGAAAAGAAGCGCGCTGACGCGGAAGCGGAAGCTCAGGCCATTGTGGCTCAGGCGCGCGCTGAGGCCGAAGACCTCGCCAAGGAAGCCGCAGCCCGCATGGAAGAATTCATCGCGCGCCGCACCAAGCAGGCGGAAAGCAAGATTGCCGCTGCCGAAGCCCAAGCCGCTCTTGATGTGCGCGCTGCTGCCGCGGACGCTGCGGTGAAGGCTGCTGAAGTTGTGCTGACAGCTGAAACCAAGGGCGCCGCAGGTGAAGCATTGATTGCCAAGGGCATCGCGGATTTGAAGGGCCTGGTGCATTAAGCATCGCTTCAAGAGAATGAAAAAAACCCCGGTGTAAAAACCCCGGGGTTTTTTTATTGCCTCGCATTTGCCTCGTCATTGCGAGGACCGCAGCGACGCGGCAATCCATAGCACCCATGCTTGCAAGGTTCACGCTATGGTTTGCCGCGTCGGCCAATGGCCTCCTCGCAATGACGGCGTGAGGGGCGCTATTGCCACCTCACTCCGCTGCTTGCGCGTCCACAATCGGTTCGGGCTTTGTCCAGCGCAGCACGGGAGCGCGCGCGGCGCGGGTTTCGTCCAGCCGCTTGCGCGGTGCCAGGAATGGCGCGCCCTCAAATCGCGCTGTCTCACCGCGCAAGGCGCTCATCGCCAGATCGCGCAAGGTCATGATGAACAATTCTAGTGAGGCCAGACTTTCCGATTCTGTTGGCTCAATCAGCATCGCGCCATGCACCACCAATGGGAAATACATGGTCATCGGATGATAGCCCTCATCGATCATGGCCTTGGCAAAATCGAGCGTGGTGACGCCCGTATCTTTCAGCCACGTGTCATCGAACAGCACTTCATGCATGCAGGGGCGATTGCCAAAGGGCAGGCTCATCAGATCAGCCAAACGCGCGCGTACATAATTGGCGTTGAGAACTGCATCTTCTGAGGCCTGCTTCAAGCCATCGGCACCATGCGAGAGAATGTAAGACAAGGCCCGCACGAACATGCCCATCTGGCCATGGAAAGCAGTGAGGCGGCCCAGAGCCTGTGTGCCCACCTTATCTTCCACCAAAGCCAGATGATCGCCATTGCGACGAACAAATGGCACAGGCGCGAAAGGCGCCAGACGCGACGACAAAACAACCGGGCCAGAACCCGGACCACCACCGCCATGGGGCGTGGAGAAAGTCTTGTGCAGATTGATATGCATCGCGTCGATGCCCAGATCACCGGGGCGCACCTTTCCGACGATGGCGTTGAAATTCGCGCCATCGCAATAGAAATAGCCGCCGCCCTCATGGATGATCTGCGCGATCTCTACAATCTGGCGCTCGAACAAGCCACAGGTGTTGGGATTGGTGAGCATGATGCCCGCCACATCCGGACCCATCAAGGCGCGCACGGCTTGCGGATGCACATTGCCATCTTCACCAGCAGGCACAGAGCGCACTTCAAAACCAATCGCGGCCGCTGTTGCCGGATTGGTGCCATGCGCGCTTTCAGGCACAAGCACAACGCGGCGCGTGGCGCCCTCGCCCTTGGCTTCAATCGCCGCCTTGATCGCCGCCATGCCGCAATATTCGCCATGCGCACCAGCCTTGGGCGACATTGCGACAGCTTCCATATTGGTGAGCGCCATCAACCAGCCGGCCAATTCTTCAATGAGCGCCAATGCACCTTGCACGGTGGATTGGGGCTGCAGCGGATGAATGTCGGCAAAGCCCGGCAGGCGCGCCATTGATTCATTCAGGCGCGGATTGTGCTTCATCGTGCACGAGCCCAGCGGATAGAGCCCTGAATCGATCGCATAATTCTTCTGCGACAGACGCACATAATGGCGCATGGTTTCTGGCTCGGACAGGCCCGGCAAACCAATTTCCTCTTCGCGCGCAAGCGTGCCCAGACGCGGCGTGAAAGCTGCGGGCTCATCGAGATCGACGCCGGTGGCATCAATCCGCCCGGTTTCAAAAATCAGAGCTTCTTCCATCAGCAAACCGCGATGGCCTGAAAATGTCTTGCCTTCATGCGCGCCCAGTTTTTTCGGGGCGGTGGGGCGACCCTGATTGTTCAGCATCACAGCACCTCCTTCAGGGCTGCCACAAGTGCAGCGCGGTCTTCATCTGTGTTCACTTCTGTATTGGCAAGCACGATCAAATCATCGCAGCCCTTGCCCGGCAGCAGGCGCGAGACTGGCACGCCGCCCAGAATGTTTTTCGTCGCCAGCTTTTCGACAATCTGCGCAGCCTGTCCGGCCACACGGATCGTGAATTCGTTGAAGAAGCTGGTGTTGAGAACTTCGACGCCCTTCACACCCGCCAGCATGTCGGCAAGCTTCACAGCATTGGCGTGATTGATGCGCGCCAAACGCTTCAAACCCGCTTCACCCAAGAGCGACAAGTGAATGGTGAAAGCCAGCGCACAGAGGCCGGAATTGGTGCAAATGTTCGACGTCGCCTTGTCGCGGCGAATATGCTGCTCGCGCGTTGACAAGGTGAGCACGAAGCCACGACGCCCTTCCGCATCGAGCGTTTCCCCACACAGGCGGCCCGGCATCTGGCGTACGTATTTGGTGCGCGTGGCAAAGAGGCCGACATAGGGCCCGCCAAAATTCAGCGCATTACCGATGGACTGGCCCTCGCCCACCACAATATCAGCACCCATCGCGCCCGGTGATTTCAGCGCACCAAGCGAGACGACTTCCGTGAAGACGGCAATCAGCAGCGCGCCATTGGCATGGCATTTTTCTGCAATGGCGCAGAGATCGCGCGGATTGCCGAAAAAGTCCGGTGTTTGCACGACGACGCAAGAGGTCGTGGCATCAATTTGTGACAAAATATCTTCGCTCGCCGACACATCGGCATCAAGCGTAACAACGTCATCGCCCGCCAGATGCGATTGCGTGCGCACCACTTCCGCATAATGGGGATGCAGACCACCCGACAAAACCGCCTTGTTACGGCGCGTGACGCGATGCGCCATCAGCACGGCTTCTGCCGTGCCGGTGGAACCGTCATACATGGAGGCATTGGCGACATCCATGCCGGTGAGCAGCGCCACCTGCGTCTGGAACTCGAAGAGATATTGCAACGTGCCTTGCGAGATTTCCGGCTGATAGGGCGTGTAGCTCGTGAGGAACTCCGAGCGCTGCACCAGATGATCAACGGTGGCAGGCACATGATGCTTGTAGGCGCCAGCCCCCACAAAGAAGGGCGCGCTGGAAGCAGCGACATTGCGCGATGCCAGACGGCCGAGGGCGCGCGCCACATCAATCTCGCCCTTGCGGCGCGGCAGATCGAGCGGCTGTTTAAGCAAAAGCGGTGAAGGCACATCGGCGAAGAGATCGTCGATATGGCCGACGCCAATGCGCGCGAGCATGTCAGAACGATCAAGGTCGGTCAGCGGCAGATAACGCATGTCGGTCTGCTCCAGCTCAGCTGCAGGCGGAGACGAAGGCCGTGTAGGCAGCTTCATCCATGAGGTCAGATAATTCGGACGCATCGGCAATGCGTAATTTCAGGAACCAGCCTTTGCCCGACGGGTCTTCGTTAACGAGGCCGGGGTGGCCTTCAATGTCGCCATTCACCGCGATGATTTCGCCCGCAACCGGCGCATAAACTTCGCTGGCGGCCTTCACGCTTTCAACAACGGCGGCTTCTGCACCTTTGGCAACGGACTTGCCCACTTGCGGCAGTTCCACAAAGACAACATCGCCCAATTGCTTCTGTGCAAAATCAGTGATGCCGACAATGCCGACATCACCGTCGACGCGGATATATTCATGATCCTTGGTGTAGCGGGTCTGCGACATTATTTGCCTCGATAATAGCGAGTGGGAACGAAGGGAAAGGCGACAACGTGCGCCAGCAAAGGCTTGCCGCGCACCATGAGATTGAGTTCTGTGCCAGGCGCTGCATGAGCCGCATCGACATAGCCCATGGCAATGGGCTTTTGCAGCGAGGGCGCAAAACCGCCCGATGTCACGCGGCCAATGATGGCACCCGCGCTATCGGCAATGTCTGCACCTTCACGCGCGGGAGCTTTGCCATCAAGCGCGAGGCCCACACGCTTGCGCGGCGCGCCTTCAGCAATGTGTTTCTGCACATGCGCCGCACCGGGAAAGCCGCCTTCCGCACGACGGCGTTTTGAGATGGACCAAATGAGGTCGCCTTCAATGGGTGTGGTGGTTGTGTCGATGTCATGGCCGTAAAGACAAAGACCCGCTTCAAGGCGCAGTGAGTCACGCGCGCCAAGCCCAATCAGCTTCACGCGCTCATCGACGAGAAGTGTCTTGGCAAAGGCCTCTGCTCGTGCATCCGGCACAGAGATTTCATAGCCATCTTCACCTGTATAGCCAGAGCGTGAAACATAAAGCTCGACGCCTGCATGCATGATATTTTTGGCCGACATGAAGGGCATGTCTTCAACACCGGGCAAAAGCGCACCCAGAACTGTGGCCGCTTGCGGCCCCTGCAAGGCCAGCAGTGCGCGCGTGTCGAGAATATCAAGTGTCAGATCGGACAGAGCGCGCGCGATATGCGCAAAATCCTGATGCTTGCAGGCTGCATTTACCACGAGAAAGAGGCGATCATCGGCAAGCCGCGTCACCATCATATCATCGAGGATGCCGCCCTCCTCATTGAGCAATTGCGTGTAGCGGATGCGCCCTTGCGCAAGAGCTGCAAGATCACCGGGCACCAGCGTCTCGAACCGCGCGATGACATTTGCGCCCGATAAAAAAGCCTGGCCCATATGGGAGACATCGAACAGTCCCGCTTGCGTGCGCGTGTGCAGATGCTCGGTGAGGATGCCATCGGGATATTGCACGGGCATGTCATAGCCCGCGAAGGGCACCATGCGCGCGCCCGATGCGCGATGCAGCGCATTGAGCGGCGTCACCGCCAGTGGAGCATTCTCGGAAGCATCAGCCATTCATCACCAGACATGCAAGCGCGCAAGTTCGAGCAAAGCGAAAGTGCTTTACTCACGCGCCCCCTCTGTCCGTGTACCTGAGAGATTTCCCGCACCTCGAAGAGATACAGTTACGCCCTTCGGTGGATTCTGCCGAAAGAGCGGCGAATCACTTTCCAGAGTGTCATCCCCTAGCGGTCCATGGGCCTGAGCGTTTCCGGGGCGGTTGCGCCTTCGGCGACGGCACTTGCATGCCGTTCTCTTCCGCGTGGGGTCTTTGGCTGACGGATGGACCGTGCCTGAGTCTGACAAAATGAGTCAACCGCGACCAAGCATCGCGGGCTACTTATACTCAGGTCAAAATGGAAGCGGGATCAGCGCTTCGCAAGACTGATGACGATCATGTAATCCTCATCCGCCTCTTCGCGCAGCCAAGGCACGACCAGCGGGTCGGAGACCACGGCAAAGGTTGTGTTGGCAGCGCCCGCGGGAATGGTCACGCTGATATTCACAACTTTCGAAACAAGGATTTTCTTGTCGGCTTCGCGACGAATGCCCACGCGCAGCGGCATTGTTACAGCGCCCGAACCACCGGCCGGCCCCGCGATCACGCGGCCTGCCACACCCACGCGGATGGAAATCTGCTTGTTGGCAACGCTGCATTCGCGCGCCGTCTCAGAAATCGCGAATTGGTGCCGCAAGCCCGCGCCTGAGCCTATCTGGGCAACGCCCCCGCCTTCTTCGACATCGACGATCGGACATTCCACGCGGTCGATGTTGCTTGTCACAGACTCCGTCGGCTGGGGGGCCGTTGTGGAATTGAAGGCGATGAGATTGGTGAGCTTGGTCATGGCCGAGGGCTCGGATGAGCCCGTGCCCGACGAGGTTGCGCCACAACCTGCGAGAAGCAGCGCAGACGCACAGGTTAGGAAAATTTTCCTCATTTGATCCTCCCGGTCGCTACTCATGGCAGCGCGTCGAAACCTTGGCCAAAGCCCGCGAGGGCTAGCGGCAGCCCCACGCCTTCTTCCGGCGTGTTGAAAACAATGAAAGTGGCATTTTTACCGGCCTTGAGTTGCTCGATCAGGCGATCTTCCATCACCACTTCGGCCACGCAACCGGTGGGCAGGCAGCGGACGAATCCGGCGCGACCCACATCAATATTATCGATCTTCAGCCCCAGCCCTGCGGGAATCAGCACACCCAACGGGGCGATCACACGCAAGAGGCGAGATTTTCCGTCGGCCGTCTTCAACATAATAACAACGAGGCTCACATTGGGCTTATCTTCGGCGGCAATCGACTGGATCAGCGCGCATTGCTCGCGCGACGCGCCGGCCGGCATTTCGCAGCGCATCTCCCAATCGCCGTATTTGCCCTTGACCACGCCCTGCGCAAAAGCCTCACCGCCACCTTGTGCCGTCACCAGGCATATGGCTGTAAAACTGATTAAAATCAGATACTTGGTGGCTATGCGACAGGCTTTTTGCGTGACCATCAATCAGATCCATCTCGGGGGACAGGCCCCTGAGCCGCGCCCATAACTGACGCGCACCCACAGGCAATTGCACCATCACTGGCCCACTCATTTCCTAGGCAGTTGGGGTAACAAATGCCCCGTCCCTGTCAAGTCGGGATGGGTGTGGCACAGAAAATCGCCCCCTTTTTGTCCAAAGTCCTGATTTGAGGCCGCTTCGGCGATCATTTGCCGCAAGCGTTCAGGCCACGGACCTTGTTGCACTGGCGCTCTCTTTGTGGTTTGGAAACGCCACGTGCCGGACCCGAGACTCACTAACGGGGATGGTTTCGCGCGGGCGAAAATACGCCGAGGGGACGTCCGCGCGCCAGAATGACAAGTCCCCCGGCGCAGCAGGAGCGACGACGTGCAGGCTCGGCACAATCTTGTCTCTAAAGGGGCTCTTGGCCTCTCAGCAATTTCAAGTCTGGTGGGATTCACGCCCGCAGCCTTGGCCCAAGGCTTCCAGCCCGGTCTGTCCCACGCGGCACAAGACCAAATTGGCATGATGCAACCCGCATCCGCCATGGCGGCGGACATGGCGTCTTTCCATAATAACCTGCTGCTGCCCATCATCATTGTCATCTCGCTCTTCGTGTTGGGGCTGCTGATCTATGTGATGATCCGCTTCAACGAGACCGCCAATCCGACGCCCTCGCGCACGACACATCACACCGGCCTCGAAGTGGCTTGGACGGTGATCCCGCTGATGATCCTTGTGGTCATGGCGATCCCCTCTTTCCGCCTCCTCACCAAGCAGATCGCGCTGCCTGAAACCGACATGACGGTGAAGGTGACCGGCAAGCAATGGTACTGGACCTATTCCTATCCCAAGGACCAGAACGGCGGCTTCGAATTCGACTCGAACCTGCTCGATCAGAGCAAGCTGGCCGCTGGCAAGCTCAAGCTGCTTGATGTCGACAATGAAGCCGTTGTGCCGGTTGGCAAAGCGATCCGCCTGCAGATCACGGCCGACGCTGTTGGCGTCATCCATTCCTTCGTGATCACATCCTTGGGCGTTCGCATGGACGCAGTCCCCGGCCGCCTGAACGAAGCTTGGTTCCGGGCTGACAAGGAAGGCATTTATTACGGCCAGTGCTCCAAGCTTTGCGGCAAGGATCACGCCTATATGCCAATCGCCTTCCGTGTTGTTTCGCAGCAGGCCTATGCGGCTTGGCTCGCCGACGCGAAGAAGAAGTTCGCTTCTGCTTCCAGCGATGTGACGGTGGCCGACGCCACTGCCACGATCCGCCAGTAATCAAACCGCAAAAACCAGCGTCTGACAGACGAGGAAAAAAGATGGCAACGACATCCGCCCATCACCACGACGACCACGCCCATCACATCCCGACGGGCTGGCGCCGCTATGTGTTCTCGACCAACCACAAAGATATTGGCACGCTCTACCTGATCTTCGCGATTTTCGCGGGGATTATCGGCGGCCTGCTGTCCATTGCCATGCGTGCAGAACTCGCAGGTACGGGCATTTCGGTGTTCCCATGGATCGCCAAAATGCTGACCGGCGATGGTTCGATCGATGCAGCCAAGAACATGTATAACGTGTTCATCACCGGCCACGGCGTCATCATGATCTTCTTCATGGTCATGCCCGCACTCATCGGCGGCTTTGGCAACTGGTTCGTTCCGATCATGATCGGCGCGCCGGACATGGCCTTCCCGCGCATGAATAACATTTCCTTCTGGCTGCTCCCGGCCTCGTTCGGTCTGCTCATCATCTCGATGTTTGTCGAAGGTGCGCCGGGCTCGATGGGCTTTGGCGGCGGTTGGGTGATGTATCCCCCGCTCTCGTCGAACACGGGGCATCCGGGTCCGGCGATGGATTTCGTCATTCTCTCGCTCCACTTGGCGGGCGCATCGTCGATTCTGGGTGCGATCAACTTCATCACCACGATCTTCAACATGCGCGCTCCCGGCATGACTCTGCACAAGATGCCGCTGTTTGCCTGGTCGGTGCTGATCACCGCTTTCTTGCTGGTGCTCTCGTTGCCCGTTCTGGCGGGCGCCATCACCATGTTGCTGACCGACCGTAATTTCGGCACCGCCTTCTTCGATCCGTCGGGCGGTGGCGATCCGATCCTGTTCCAGCATCTTTTCTGGTTCTTCGGTCATCCGGAAGTGTACATTCTCATTCTTCCGGGCTTTGGCATCATCAGCCACATCATCTCGACCTTCTCGAAGAAGCCCGTGTTTGGTTATCTGGGCATGGCTTACGCGATGGTTGCCATCGGCTTCGTCGGCTTCCTCGTGTGGGCTCACCACATGTACACAGTCGGCCTCTCGCTTAACACGCAGCGCTATTTCGTCTTCGCGACGATGGTGATTGCCGTGCCTACGGGCGTGAAGATCTTCTCCTGGATTGCGACAATGTGGGGTGGTTCGATCCGTTTCACCACGCCGATGATCTGGGCAGTGGGCTTCATCTTCCTGTTCACGGTGGGTGGCGTGACCGGCGTCGTTCTCGCAAACGCTGCCATCGACCGCTACATGCACGAGACCTATTACGTTGTGGCTCACTTCCACTACGTTCTGTCGCTCGGCGCCGTGTTCGCGCTCTTTGCCGGCTTCTACTACTGGTTCCCGAAAATGTCGGGCTACATGTACAGTGAGTTCCTCGGCAAGCTGCACTTCTGGGTCATGTTCGTGGGTGTGAACCTGACGTTCTTCCCGCAGCATTTCCTGGGCCTTGCCGGCATGCCGCGTCGCTACATCGACTATCCGGAAGCCTATGCACTTTGGAACCAGATCTCGTCGTATGGCTCGTATCTCTCGGGCTTTGGCGTACTGATCTTCCTCTATGCCATTTGGGAAGCCTTCAGCGCCAAGCGCGTGGCTGGCAACAATCCGTGGGGTGAAGGCGCAACCACACTCGAGTGGACGCTGACCTCGCCTCCCCCTTTCCACCAGTTCGAAACGCTTCCGCGCATCACCGGCTCGGAACACTAAGAACCAAAACTCCGGCGGCTCTCACCAGCCGCCGGAGCCTTCCTTCGAGCAGCGCTGAGGAGCTGTTCCAAAGAGGGCTTGAGAGAGATTGTCAAAGACATGAGTTTGGTCAGCGGACATGAATTCGACGCCAGCCTGCACATTTCGTCAGCGGGGCCGAAGGACTATTTCGCGCTGCTGAAGCCGCGCGTCATGTCGCTGGTTGTGCTCACCGCACTCGCGGGAATGATGATCGAACCTGTTCATGTGAATCCGGTTGCTGGCTTCATCTCGCTGCTCGCCATTGCCGTGGGCGCTGGCGCCTCGGGCGCGCTCAACATGTGGTATGACGCTGATATTGACGCCGTCATGGGCCGCACGGCTCTGCGCCCCATTCCGTCAGGCCGCATTCAGCCGGGCGAAGCTCTGGGCTTTGGTCTGACGCTTTCAGCCTTTTCTGTAGCGACCCTCGGCCTTGTGTCGAACTGGCTTGCCGCGGGCCTTCTCGCCTTCACCATCTTCTTCTATGCCGTCATCTACACGATGTGGTTGAAGCGCTGGACGCCGCAAAACATTGTCATCGGCGGTGCTGCGGGCGCTCTGCCCCCGGTTGTCGCTTGCGCGGCCGTAACGGGATCAGTCTCGCTCGCCAGCCTCGTGCTCTTTGCCATCATCTTTATCTGGACGCCGCCCCATTTCTGGGCACTGGCCATCGCCAAGGCGGATGATTACGAGCGCGCAGGCGTGCCGATGATGCCCAATGCCAAGGGCGAAAAGCGCACGCGCTTGGAAATGCTGATCTACACGATCCTGCTCGCGCCGCTTGGCGTTCTGCCGACGTTGCTCGGCCAAGCATCACTCATTTACGGCGCGCTTGCGTCTGTATCTGGCGCCTTCATGCTGAAACTCGCCATCAATGTCTGGCGTGCGCCCAGCGCGGAGGCTGCAGATCGCGATTGCAAGAAGCTGTTTGGCTATTCGATCCTCTATCTCTTTCTTTTGTTCGGTGTGATCGTCATCGAAAATGCGGCCCTCTCCATCATGCGCATGGCGGGCTGAAGGACATGACCACAATGACCGAACCCGACAACACCGGCATCAAGCTGACGCCCGAGCAGGAAAAATCCCGCCGCGCGCGCAACATTGCGCTGGCGCTTTGCATTGGCGGCCTGTGTATTCTCTTTTTTGCCGTGACCATCGTGCGCCTTGGCGCCAGTGTCTTTCAGCGCGCGACGTGAGGCTGACACAAGATGAACGCACCGCTCACCAATGACAAAAAACTGCAGCGCCGCAATGGCCGCGTGGCAGTTATTGTTATGGGTGTTGTGGCTGGCATGGTGGGCCTTTCCTATGCCTCTGTACCGCTCTACGAAATCTTCTGCCGCATGACCGGCTTTGGCGGCACACCGCAAATTGCCAAAACGGAATCTGCGCTGCGGGGCGAAAAAGTGCTGAGCGTGCGCTTTGACGCGAATATCGCCTCTGATCTGCCGTGGAGCTTCGAGCCGGACGTGCCGGCTATCAAGCTGCGCACAGGCGAGACGGCAACGATCTTCTACAAAGTGAAGAACAAATCCGATCATGAGACGATCGGCATTGCCTCCTACAATGTCGCGCCTGAGCGCGCGGGCATGTTCTTCAACAAGATTTCTTGCTTCTGCTTCTCGGAACAGAGGCTGGGACCTGGCGAGACGATGGATATGCCCGTCGTGTTCTACCTAGACCCGGCACTGGAAAAAGACGAGATCATGAAACTGCAGGATCAGGTGACCCTGTCCTATACATTCTACGCATCCAGAACGCCGGTGACCGCCTCGCGCGCCAAACCAGCCTTATGAAGCGACTGAAGCCGCCTTGACCCCTGCGAACGAACAGGGCAAAGGGCGGGAAGATGAATGTCTCCGGGGTGCCAATCCCGGGGTTTGAAGAGCGAGGTGGCCGCAAGGCCAACCAAGAAAAGACGTCAAAGGAAGCTGTCATGGCCGACGCCCATAGCAAACCGAACCACGACTACCACCTCGTCGACCCGAGCCCATGGCCGCTGGTTGGCTCGATCTCCGCTTTCGTGATGGCCGTTGGCGCCATCATGTGGATGAAGGGCATGACCATGCTTGGCCTGAAGGCCGGCGGTTACGTTTTCGGCACCGGTTTCATTGGCGTTCTCTACGTCATGGCGGCTTGGTGGTCGGATGTGGTGAAGGAAGCCCAACATGAGGGCTACCACACCCGCGTCGTGCAGATGCATCACCGCTACGGCATGATCCTCTTCATCGCTTCGGAAGTGATGTTCTTCGTCGCCTGGTTCTGGGCCTATTTCGACGCCAGCCTGTTTTCCGGCGAAGTGCATCAATATGCCCGCGTGGAATTCACCGGCGGACATTGGCCGCCCAAGGGCACCGAAGTGTTCGATCCCTGGCACCTCCCGCTGCTCAACACGCTCATTCTTCTGACCTCGGGCACGACAGTGACTTGGGCGCATCACGCGCTGCTGCATGGTGACCGCGAAGGCCTCAAGAAGGGCCTGCTGCTTACCGTCCTGCTCGGCGCGTTGTTCACCGGCGTTCAGGCTTACGAATATTCGCATGCTGCTTTCGGTTTCAAAGGCTCGATCTACGGCGCGACTTTCTACATGGCGACCGGCTTCCACGGTTTCCACGTTCTCGTCGGCACGATCTTCCTGCTCGTCTGCCTGCTGCGCGCCTCGTCCGGCCACTTCAATCCGAAGCAGCATCTGGGCTTCGAATTTGCGGCTTGGTACTGGCATTTCGTCGATGTGGTCTGGCTGTTCCTGTTTGCTGCAGTCTATGTCTGGGGCAGCCATGGTGCCCATATTAGCGGGGGCCACTAGGCCTTCTGCATTCCTATCAGGGGCGGCCTTGTGCCGCCCCTTTTTCATTTCAGGAGCCGGCATGTCGGATTCAGATCTCTATCCGCCGCAATCGCCCTATGAAACGGGGCTCAAGGGACTGTGCCCGCGTTGCGGACAAGGGCATCTCTTCCATGGCTTCATCAATATCGCGCCCGCCTGCGATTCCTGCGGCTTGGATTTTGATTTTGCCGATGCGGGCGATGGCCCTGCCGTCTTCGTCATTCTGATCGCGGGCTTCATCGTGATTGGCGCAGCGCTCTATGTCGAAATCGAATATGAGCCGCCCATGTGGGTGCATATGGCGATTTTCCTGCCCATGGTGCTGGTAGTGGTGCTTGGCCTGTTGCGCCCCTTGAAAGGGCTCCTCGTCGCACTCCAATACCGCAACAAGGCCGAACAAGGACGACTTGCCAAATGAGCCTGACGGCGAGCCGGGTGAAGATCTATGCCGCGAGCGCCCTGGCGCTGGCGGCCTTTGCGCTGCTCGTTTCACTGGGCAATTGGCAAATGCGCCGCCTTGCATGGAAAGAGGATCTCGTCACCAAAATCAAGGCGCGGGTCCATGCTCCCGCCGTCCCGCTCGCACCTGAAACCGAATGGCCGACGCTCGACCCCGAAACGTATGAATACCGCCATGTCAACGCGCGCGGCATCTTTGAGCACAGCAAGGAAATACTCGTCTTCCGAGCGTCCGGCCCCAATGACGGCCTCTCGCAGCCGGGCTATGTGGTGATGACGCCCTTGCGCCTCGAATCCGGCGCCTACGTGCTCGTTGCTCGTGGCTTTGTGACCGAGGCCTATAAAGCGCCACAGAGCCGCCCCCAAGGCCAATTGCAGGGCACTGTGGCAGTCGCCGGCCTGATGCGGGCTCCTGAACCCCGCAATAGCTTTACGCCCGCAGACAACCCCGAAAAAGGCCTCTGGTACACACGCGACCCTGCGGCCATGGCGACTGTCCTGAACCTGTCCCGCGCAGCCCCTTTTTCCATTGATGCGGATGTCGCCCCCCTGCCCGGCGGCTGGCCGAAGGCCGGTGTGACCGTAGTCTCCATCACAAATGATCACCTCTCCTACGCGCTCACTTGGTATGGGCTGGCGGTGACACTGGTGGCCTTCATGGGCGTCCTTTTGTGGCGGAGCCGCCGGCGGGTGTGAGCGGGTTATGCCACCGGCCGTTCTGTGCTAGTGAAACGCCCCAATGAAGGTCATTTTCGACGGACAGGACCAAACGTGAATTACCTCTCGACCCGTGGCGAAGCCCCCGTTCTCTCTTTCACGGAAGCCCTGCTCGCGGGACTTGCACGCGATGGCGGCCTTTATATGCCCCAATCCTATCCGCAGCTCTCCAAGCCCGAAATCGCGGACTTTGCCGGCCTCTCTTATGCGGAAGTCGCCGAGAGCGTGATCGGGCCTTTCACGGGTGGCGAAATCGGCGCACATGATTTCAGCCGCATGGTGCATGAGGCCTATGCCACCTTCCGCCATTGCGCAGTGGCACCGCTCGCGCAAGTGGGCGACAATCTCTTCATTCTCGAACTCTTTCATGGGCCGACGCTCGCCTTCAAAGACGTCGCGATGCAATTGCTCGCGCGCATGATGGACCATGTGCTCAAAGCGCAAGGACGCCGCGCCACCATTGTGGGCGCAACCTCAGGCGATACGGGTGCAGCTGCCATTGATGCGTTCCGCGGGATGAGCCAAGTCGATGTGTTCATCATGTATCCGCACAATCGCGTGTCGGATGTGCAGCGCCGCCAGATGACAACCATCGATGGCGAGAACATTCACACCATCGCACTCGAAGGCACATTCGATGATTGCCAGGGCATTCTGAAAGGTCTGTTCAACAATCACATCTTCCGCGACGAGATGGGCCTGTCGGGCGTCAATTCGATCAATTGGGCGCGCGTGGTAGCGCAGATCGTTTATTATTTCACCAGCGCTGTTGTGCTGGGTGGCCCGCATCGTCCGGTTTCCTTCACCGTTCCGACGGGCAATTTCGGCGACATTCTGGCCGGCTATGTGGCCAAGAGCATGGGGCTGCCGATCAACCGCCTTGTCATTGCAACAAACGAGAATGACATTCTCGCACGCACGCTCGCCGAAGGTACTTATGAAGTGCGCGGCGTGCAGGCTACGCAATCACCCTCGATGGACATTCAGGTCTCGTCGAATTTTGAGCGTCTCATGTTCGATGCTTGCGGACGCGATGCAGCCCGGGTGCGCGCGTTGATGGCGAGCCTTTCGCAGTCAGGTCGTTTCGAACTCCCCGCAAATGTGCTCACCAAAATCTCAGATGAGTTTGATGCTTATCGCACGGGCGAAACCGGCACGGCGAAAGAAATGGCGCGCGTCTATCAAGAGTGCGGCATGCTCATCGATCCGCACACGGCGGTCGCCGTTCATGCGGCGCGTAAAGCCTTAGCACATGATCCGGCCACGCCCATGATCGCGCTCGCGACAGCGCATCCGGCGAAGTTTGGTGCGGCTGTTGAAAAAGCCACCGGCCAAAAGCCCGAATTGCCTGCGCATCTGGCAGGAATCATGACCAAGAAAGAACGCTTCACCGTTCTGGCCAATGATCAGGCGAAAGTGGAAACTTTCGTGCGCGAACGCGCGCGCGCGGGCAAGTAGGGCATGGCAATCAAGGTCACGACGCTTCCCTCGGGTCTGCGCATCGTCACCGATGATATGCCCAATCTCGAAACCGCCTCGATAGGCGTTTGGATCGGGGCGGGTTCGCGCCACGAAAGCGATAGCGAGCACGGTCTTTCGCATGTGCTCGAACATATGGCCTTCAAAGGCACGAAGCGGCGCTCAGCCAAAGCCATCGCCGAAGAGATTGAAACGGCGGGCGGTGATCTCAACGCGGCAACGACCAGCGAAACCACATCTTACTATGCGCGCGTACTGGCCTCCGATACCGGCCTCGCACTGGATATTTTCGGCGATATTCTGACGCAGAGCATATTTGATCCTGTTGAACTGGAACGCGAGAAAAGCGTCATCATTTCAGAAATCTCTGCTGCCGAAGATACGCCCGACGATCTCGTCTTCGATCTCTTCACCGATGCAGCCTATCCTGATCAGCCGATCGGCCGCACAATTCTGGGCACGCCCGAGCGCGTCTCGTCATTTGATCGCAGCTCAATCGAGACCTATCTCGCACGACATTATGCTGCGCCCTCGACCATTGTTGCCGCCGCCGGCGCTGTTGAACATGAGCGCATCGTGGACGAAGTGGGCGAGCGTTTTGCCGCACTCGCGCCGACATCCGCCGCGCAAATGGTAAGTGCCCATTATTTAGGTGGTACCAAAGTGCTCAAGCGCAAGCTGGAGCAGACGCATCTGGTCGTGGGCTTTGAAGGATCCTCCTTCCACGATGAGCAAGAATTCGCATTGCATGTCTTCTGCAATGCTGTTGGGGGGGGCATGTCCTCGCGTCTCTTCCAGCGTGTACGCGAAGAGCGCGGGCTGGCCTATTCGATCTACACATTCCACTGGCCCTATGCCGACACGGGCCTTTTTGGCTTTTATGCAGCAGCGTCGCATGGCGATGTCGCGGAGCTTATGCCTGTTGCGCTGGCCTGCATGCGCGAGGCCGTGGATGATCTCAACGCCGACGAAATGCAGCGCGCCAAAGCACAAATGAAAGTCTCGTGGCTGGCGGCGCTCGAATCATCGGCCGCGCGCGCCGAACAAATTGCCCGCCAGCATCTGTTTTTCGAACGCGTCTTGCCGCGCGAAGAAATCATCGGCAGGATTGACGCGCTGACGCTCGAAGAGGTCCGGCAAGCAGGTGCCCGCGCCCTCTCGACAGTGCCGACACTTGCTGCCATTGGCGATACGAAGACAATCATGACACAGACGAGAATCGCTCAATTCCTCGCCTGAAGGATTTTTGGATGGCCTTGTTCCGATTGGGGATCGCGACTGAAAAGCTGCACATCATCAAAGGTGATGGACTGCTGCTGCGCCCCTTCGAATCGCGCGATTTCGAACCTTGGGCGGCTTTGCGTGAAACGAGCCGAGATTTTCTTACACCCTGGGAGCCAACCTGGCCCGGCGACGATCTGACCCGCCAGGCCTTCCGACGACGGGTGCGGCGCAATGACGAAGAAATAGCGCGCGATGAGGCCTATCCCTTCCTGATCACGCGGGAGACGGACGGGGCCATCCTAGGGGGCCTGACCCTCGGCCAAGTGCGCCGGGGCGTCGCCCAGACCGCGACACTTGGATATTGGATGGGCGGACCCCATGCGGGACGCGGCTATATGGGCAAGGCCGTCCGGCTCATGTCCATCTATGCTTTTGCCAATCTGCGGCTGCACCGGATCGAGGCGGCCTGTCTGCCGGGCAATATGCGCTCCATTCGCCTGCTGGAAAGCGCCGGATTCCGGCGCGAGGGAATCGCCAGATCCTATTTGCGAATCAATGGGATATGGCATGATCATGTGCTCTTCGCCCGGCTTGATTCCGACCCCGCTCCGGCGCCCGCCCGCAACCTCCCCGCCCCTTCCTGAGGGTGTGTGGCCTGTGGGGGCCGTTGCCCTTTGCCTTGCCCGGAACGCCCCCAAGCTTTACCAATCAAACTTCCGACACGGTCGCAGTCCAAGGGCTGGCCTCCGATTAACTGTCAGTGGTCGGGCCTCAGGCCTGTGAGTGAAGTGAGTCTCGTGCGTCGGTTAATCTCGGCCTTTCTTCTCCTCGTTTTTCTGGTCTCGGGCCTAAGCCCGGCTTGGGCCATCGAATCTGTGCGCGTTCCGCTTTCGGCGCGCGCCATCGACCTGACGCAGGCGGTGGAAAATTTCTCGACGCAGGGTGACCGGATCCAGGTCTCGACCGCACCGGGTGCTGACGGCATTGTCCGCCGCATCGAAGTGAATGCGGCCAAGGATGGCACGCAGCCCTTCTGGATCGCCTTTGCGCTCACCAATGATACCGAAGAGCAGATCGAGCGCCTGATCGTGGCGCCGCATTTTCGTCTTGTGGGCTCTGGCGTCATCTGGCCGGATCTGGGCGCCTCGCGCGTGTCTGCCATTACCGCCAGCCAGGGCTTTCCGCCCGAGCGCGAAGAATCCGCCGACGCCGACGTGTTTCGTTTGACGCTCGATCCGGGCACAACGGTCACTTACGTTGCCGAATTGCGCACGCCCAACCTGCCGCAGATCTATCTGTGGGAGCCCGATGCCTACAAAGACAAGGTGACGAGCCTCACGCTCTACAAGGGCCTCATCATCGGTATTTCGGGCCTGCTCGCCCTCTTCCTCACCATTGTCTTCGTGGTCAAAGGCGCGGTGATCTTTCCCGCTGCAGCCGCACTCGCTTGGGCCGTGCTGGCTTATGTGTGCATCGACTTCGGTTTCTGGGGCAAACTCTTTGATCTGGGCAATGAAGCGGATCGCATCTGGCGCGCGGGTGCAGAAACCATTCTTGCCGCCACCTTGCTCGTCTTCCTCTTTGCTTATCTTAATCTGAGCCGCTGGCATGTGCGCGCATCGCATGTAGCAACCATCTGGCTGATCTTTTTGGCGGGCTTGATTGGCCTGGCAATCTTCGATGCGCCAGTGGCGGCGGGTGTGGCGCGCATTTCGCTAGCCACCATCGCGGCCGTTGGCTTCATTCTCGTTTTGTATCTCTCAACGCATGGCTATGACCGCGCTGTGATGTTGATCCCGACCTGGCTTTTGCTGCTGGCTTGGGTTACAGCCGCGGGCTTCACCGTCACCGGACAGCTGACAAATGATCTGGTCTCGCCTGCCTTGATTGGCGGCCTTGTGCTGATCGTCATGCTGATTGGTTTCACGGTCATGCAAAACGCATTTGCGGGCGGCATGGCACATGGGAACGTTTCGGATTCCGAGCGCCGTGCATTGGCGCTGACAGGGTCTGGCGACATTATTTTCGATTGGGATGTCACGGCCGATGATATTTATGTCAGCCCCGAAGCCGAACAACGTCTCGGCCTGAAGCGCGGCTCACTGGAAGGCGCGGCCTCGGCCTGGCTCGACATCCTTCACCCCTTCGACCGCGATCGCTATTCAACCTCGCTCGATACTGTGCTCGAACAAAGACGCGGGCGCCTCGCCCTCGACTTCCGTCTGCGCGCGAGCGATGGCCAATATGTCTGGTTCCTGCTGAAAGCGCGCCCCGTCGTCGGCGCCGATGGCGAAGTTGTTCGCGTCATTGGCACACTCTCCGACATTACCGAAATGAAGACGGCTGAAGAGCGCCTGTTGCAAGACGCTGTGCATGACAATCTCACCGGCCTGCCCAACCGCGAGATTTTCTTCGACCGTCTGGAAATGTCACTCAACAATGCGCTTATCGACCAATATCGCTATCCGACAGTTTTGTGTGTCGATCTCGACCGCTTTCGTCAGGTGAATGATACGGTTGGACTGTCGGCAGGTGACTCGATCTTGCTCACCGTGTCGCGTCGGCTCAACCGCTTGTTGCGCGAACAAGATACGTTGTCGCGTGTTTCGGGTGATCAATTTGCGATCATCCTCTTGTCTGAAATGAACCATGAGAAAATCGTGGCTATTGCGGATTCCATCCGCCGCACGGTGTCCACCCCGATTTCTTTCGGTGAACGCGATGTGGCACTGACCTGCTCGGTTGGTGTCGCGCTGTATGATGTGCAAGTGCACCCCAAGCGTGAAGACATGCTGAAAGATGGCGAAATTGCCATGGCGCATGCCAAGAAGCTTGGCGGCAATCGCACGGAGGTCTTCCGCCCCAGCATGCGCGCTTTGCGCTCGGACCGGTCAGCGCTGGAAGCCGATTTGCGCCGCGCGCTCGATCGAGGCGAGATGAAAGTTGCGTTCCAGCCGATTGTGCGTCTGGAAGATCGTACCATTGCCGGCTTCGAAGCAATGATGCGCTGGGAGCATCCGCGTCTGGGCCGCCTCAATCCCAGTGACTTTATAGCCGTTGCAGAAGAAACCGGTGTGATAGTGGATCTCGGCATTTTCCTGCTGGAGCGCACGGCACGTGAATTGTCCGCTTGGCAGAATGCGCTGGACGTCAATCCGCCCATCTTCGCCAATGTGAATATTTCATCGCGTCAATTGCTGCGTCATGACCTGTTGCATGATGTGAAGGGTGTCTTGACGCGCTCAGCCGTTTTGCCGGGGACGCTGAAGCTTGAAATTTCAGAAACCCTGTTGATGGACAATCCGGAATTTGCCACGCAAATGCTGGAGCGCTTGCATGAACTGGGCGCAGGCATTTGCCTGCAGGGTTTCGGTGCGGGCCAATCGTCGCTGTCGCATCTGCAGCGACTCAAGATCGACATGATCAAGATCGACAAGTTGATGACGCGGCCCAATGCCAAAGGCGCGCGCCCGCTCGTTCTGCGCTCGATCATCGGCCTAGCGCATGATCTGGGCCTGCAAGTGATTGCCGATGGCACCGAGAGCGAGAGCGATACGGTGGATCTGGCGCGGCTGGGATGCGAATTCGCGCAAGGCTATGCCTTCGGCAATCCGATCACCATGGCAGAAGCCCGCCGCCTGGTCGGCGCAGCCAATGAAGCGGCTTAATCTCAAAACCTATCGGCCAGATGCGCAGCGGAGATCGCACCATCTCTCCCGTCATTGCGAGCGCAGCAAAGCAATCCAGAGGTCTCACGTGTGGCCCCTGGATTGCTTCGCCTTCGGCTCGCAATGACGGTGCTGAAAAAGCGTGCGAACCCACCCCTCACGGGGAAGCGACGTGGCGGGATCGTACCATCTCAATCATCATGAAGCAGCTTAAGCGTGGCCGGCCTCGCCTGACAGCATGGCGGGATCAATACCCAGCAGACGAATCGCGCGCGCCCACTTGCTCTCCAAATCGCGATCAAACAGCAGGCCAGGATCGGCGGGCACATGCAGCCAGCCATTTTGCTGGATCTCGCCTTCCAATTGGCCCGGCGACCAACCTGCATAGCCAAGAGCAAGCATCGCCTGCTGCGGCCCGTGCCCTTGCGCAATGGCCCGCAAAATATCGACAGTGGCGGTGAGCGAGACGGATTCATCAATCGTCAGCGTCGAATTGTCGATGAAAAAATCCGAGGAATGGAGCACGAAGCCGCGCCCCGTTTCCACTGGCCCACCCTTGAGCACCTGTAACTTTTCAGCGGGCGTCGGCAGGCGGATCAGCTCTTCGGGTTTCATCAGCTCAAGCTGCAGCAGAAGATCGGGGAAGGTGACCTTGCGTGCGGGGTGATTGATAATCAGGCCCATCGCGCCCTCAGCCGAATGAGCGCAAATATAAATCACGGCTCGGGCAAAACGCTGGTCAGCCATGCCGGGCATGGCGAGCAGAAACTGGCCATCAAGATAGCCTGAGGATCGATCGGACGGAATGATCGTTTCGATTGCCATGGGGAACATGCTACGCCTTCCGCGTTGACAGAACAAGAAAGGGGCGCCCCGCCCTCTCACGCCATCGTGTGTGGCGCTTCAACCGGGGCCACAGCAGAAATGTTCCATGCGCAAGCTCTCGGTAAACCTCCTGAAAATCGTCGCACTTCCAGCCATGTTGCTGACTTTCTCAGCGCTGCTGGAACAGGCTTTGGCCGATGTCGGCCCGTGGGTGAAGGGCGCCAATTCCCAAGCGCGGCTGCTTGCCGCAGGGGCACCAGATGCAGGCACCTACCGCGCAGGCATTGAGATCGAGCTGAAGAGTGGCGCGCATACATATTGGCGCGATCCGGGCGATGCAGGCGTGCCGCCGCGCATTTCCTTTGAAGGGTCGGGCAATCTCAAAAGCGCGACGCTACGTTTTCCAGCGCCCTCGCGTATCGATGAAGGCGGGCTCACCGTCTATGGCTTTCGCAACAATCTCATCCTGCCCATTGAAGTTGTGCCACTTGATGCCAGCAAGCCGGTGCAGCTGTCTGTGCAATTCACCTATGCCGCTTGCCAAAAAATCTGCATTCCGGCGGAATTGACAGGCGAGATGGACCTATCCCCCAAGGCCGCTCCCAGCGCCGAGACGCGACGCTTGGCCGATGCCATCGCTCTGCTGCCGACACCCGCCACGGCTCCCTCTCTGGGCGTGACCGCCAAGCCCATCGAACAGGCAGGCAAAATCGCATGGCACGTGGATCTCCAACGGGGGTTTTTCGATTTCTTTGTCGAGGGGCCAGAGGGCTGGTCTTTCGATGCCAAGGCGGAGAAATCAGGCTTTAAACTGGTGGCCGATGGCAAGCCTCAAGGCTGGAACGGCCCTGTGTCTGTGCTGCTGACACTGAAGGGTGCTGCGGATGTCGAAGTGACCTTCGATCTGCCCATTCCCTGATTGCCTCTGCGCCTGACTTGTAGAAAAGTGTTTGGGAGAGGAGCCGGGGAACGGCGCCTCAAGTCGAAGGGAAGAAAGACATGATCAAGGCGGGAGACAAAATCCCCAGCGCAACATTCACGGTAATGACCGCGGAAGGCCCCAAGCCCCGCACGACCGATGAAATTTTCGCAGGCAAAAAAGTCGTGATTTTTGGCGTGCCCGGCGCATTCACGCCGACCTGCCACAAGAACCACCTGCCGGGTTTTCTGGTCAAGGAAAACGAGATCAAGGCCAAGGGCGTCCACACCATCGCCGTGACCTCGGTCAACGACACTTTCGTGATGGATGCTTGGGCGCGCGACACAGGAGCCAAGGACAAGATCGAGTTTCTGGCTGACGGCTCTGCGGCTTTCGCCAAGGCGATTGGCCTCACCGTTGATCTCACCGAACGGGGCCTTGGCATCCGCTCGCGTCGCTATGCGATGATTGTCGACAATGGCATTGTGAAAGCCGTCGATGTGGAAGAAGCCGCTGGCGTCGAAGTATCAGGTGCCGACCATATTCTGAAGCAGCTCTGACACCAGCTCGTCATTGCGGGGCAAGCGAAGCCATCCAGCCTATTTTTGTCTGGAGTGCCACGCCGGGAGAGTGCCATCCTCGCAATGACGACCGTCAGTCGTCACTTGGTCAAAAACGGCTGCATGCCACGGCGTGCCAATTCATCGGCGCGCTCGTTCATTTCATGACCCGCGTGGCCCTTCACCCAATGCCATGACACGTCATGACGAAGGCGCGCTTCATCGAGCCTTTTCCAAAGCTCGATATTTTTGACGGGCTTTTTATCTGCCGTAAGCCAGCCGCGCTTTTTCCAATTGTCCATCCAGCCGGTCACGCCGCCGCGCAAATATTGCGAATCTGTATGCAACTCCACAAGACAGGGACGCTTCAGCGTCTCAAGCGCGGAGATGGCCGCCATCAGCTCCATGCGATTGTTGGTCGTATCCGGCTCACCGCCACAAATCTCGCGCTCGCTGCCCTCAAAGGTCAACACCGCACCCCAGCCACCCGGACCCGGATTTCCTGAGCACGCCCCATCGGTAAAAATCACCACGGCCTTTGTCATACGAGAAGACCATAATCAGCGGCCTGTTTCACATGCTGGTGAAAACGCAGCTTCTTCACATATTCCATCGGATCTTTCGGCCGCACGAGCGCACCGGCTGGCACATCGAGCCAATCAACCAGACGCGTCAGCAAAAAGCGCAAAGCAGCACCGCGCGCGAGAATAGGCAGTGCTGCAATCTCATCCGTCCCCAGTGGACGCACAGATTGATAGCCAGCCAGAAACGCCTGTCCCTTGGTGACATTAAAAGACGCGTCAGGCTCGAAGCACCAAGCGTTCAGACAGATTGCTGCGTCATAGGCAAAAGCATCGGTGCAAGCGAAATAGAAATCGATCAGGCCTGACAGATGTTTTTCCAGAAAGAACACATTGTCGGGAAAGAGATCGGCGTGAATGACCCCGTCTGGCAAATGCTGCGGCCAGACGCGCGACACATGCGCAAGTTCGTCGGCAATCAGCGTCTCAAGCCCCGGCGTGATTTCATGCGCACGCAGCCGCGCGCCCTCAAACAAAGGCGCCCAGCCTGACAGCGACAAAGAATTGGTCCGGCGCATCGGAAAATCAGCGCCCGCCAGATGCAGGCGCGCCAGACCCGCGCCTACTTCCGCGCAATGGGCAGCACTGGGGCGGCGCACAGACATGCCTTCCAGAAAAGACACCATAGCCGCAGGGCGACCTGCGATCCGGCCCAATGCCTCGCCATTTTTCGCGCGGACGGGCTGAGGACAGCTGAGCCCGTGCGCGGCCAGGTGATCCATGAGATTCAGAAAAAACGGCAGCTCGGCTTCATTCACCCGCTTCTCGTAGAGAGTGAGAATGAACGTGCCCTTTTCGGTGCGCAGCAGGTAATTGGAATTTTCGACGCCTTCGGCAATGCCCTTCAGCGACAGGACGGCGCCCAGATCATAGGCCGCGAGAAATGCGTCCAGATCCTCATCCGTGACTTCCGTATAAACAGCCATGGCCCAGCCCCCTGCTGCCCCGTGTTAGCCTCGGGCCGAGGGGAAATCCAGCTTTTCTGACGTCCTTGCGGGCAAAGCGAAGCAATCCGGAGGCCCCACGATAGGCTATTCTGGATGGCGCACGCTGCGCTCGCAATGACGGCGCAAGCGGCCCGCCACCCTCGCCAGCCTCCCCATCCTTCGCTAGAACCAATCCCATGTTCGCAATCTCTCCCTGGCTCTGGGCCGCTTTCACAGTCGCCGCCTCTGCCGCACAGACGGCGCGCAATGCCATGCAGCGCGATCTCATCGACAAGCTCGGCACAGCCGGCGCCACCCATGTGCGCTTCATCTTCGCCTTTCCCTTCGCCCTGCTCTTTCTGCTGGTGCAATGGCCGTTGATCGACCTGCCTTTGCCTGTACCATCCCAACAGACGATCCTGTGGGCGACCTTCGCCCCCGCCGCGCAAACTGCCGCCACGGCTTTGATGCTGGCCGCCATGCGCAAACGCGCCTTTGTTGTGGCCATTGCTTTCACCAAAACCGAACCGCTCATCATCGCCTTGGTCAGCGTTCTGGTGCTGCATGAAATTCCCTCTGCCCCCGTGGCAGCCGCCATTCTGATTGCCACGGCGGGCGTGATGCTGATGTCCTGGCCGCAGCGCGAGGCAGACGCTGAAATGCTCTTTGCCGATTGGACGCCCGCTTTGATGGGCCTGGGCGCAGGCGCCTGTTTTGCCATGTCGGCAACGAGCTATCGGGTTGCTATTCTCACACTCGAGACACCCTCATTCGTGCTCGCGGCAACAACCACACTCGTGCTGGGCCTTGGCATTCAGAGTGTGGCCATTTTGCTGTGGTTGTTTGCGCGGGATCGCACGACATTGCGCGCCATTCTCGCCCATTGGCGCCCCTCGCTTCTGGCAGGATTCATGGGCGCGCTGGCCTCGCAATTTTGGTTTCTGGCTTTTGCGATTTCGACAGCTGCCAAAGTGCGCACATTGGCGCTGATCGAAGTGCCCTTCGCGCAGATCGTCTCGGGCCGGATCAAGCAGAAAGTATCGCTGCGCGAATATGCCGGCATGGCATTGGTAATCGCCGGCATTGTGCTGTTGCTGAACGCTTAGACCGTCTCGCGCAATTCGCGGGGCAGCGGGAAGAACATCGTCTCATCAGCAATGGTCAGCGTCTCGATGGTGACATCGGCGCGCGCACGAAACGCCTCGACAATTTCATCAATCAAAATTTCCGGCGCTGAGGCACCCGCCGTCAGACCGATGCGTGTTATGCCCTGCAATTCATCCCACGGAATCTCATCGGCCCGCAGAATCAGCCGCGCCACACGACAGCCTTCGCTTTCAGCCACTTCGCGCAAACGCTGCGAATTGGACGAATTGGGCGAGCCCACCACCAGCATGGCCTCGACCTTGGGCGCAACCGCCTTGACCGCTTCCTGACGATTGGTGGTGGCGTAGCAAATATCTTCCTTATGGGGCCCATGAATGGCCGGGAAGCGCGCTTTCAGCGCCGCCACCATTTCCACCGTGTCATCGACGGACAGCGTGGTCTGTGTCGCGAAAGCCAATTCCGTGTCAGCTGGCACTTTGAGGGCAGCCACATCAGCCACGGTTTCAACGAGGGTCACAGCACCCTCGGGCAATTGACCTATCGTGCCGACGACTTCAGGATGACCCGCGTGACCGATAAGAATGACGAGCCGCCCGCGCTTGTGATGAATCTCTGCCTCACGATGCACTTTCGTCACCAAGGGGCAGGTCGCATCAATCGCCAAAAGATTGCGGGCGCGCGCGGCAGCAGGAATGGATTTGGGCACGCCATGGGCGGAGAAAATCACCGGCGCATCGGTCTGCGGCACTTCATCGAGCTCCTCGACGAAAATCGCGCCCTTCTTCTTCAGATCATCAACGACATATTTATTGTGCACGATCTCATGGCGCACATAGACCGGCGCTCCGTGCTTTTCGAGCGCCCTTTCGACGACATGAATGGCGCGCACCACACCCGCACAAAAGCCGCGGGGCGCACACAGGAAAAGCGTTACTTTCGGGCGGGCAGACATGGTCGCGGGGCAAGCTCCTCAGGGCCTCCTTTGTGGGCGAGCCCTGCGGTCAGGTCAAGACGGGCCAGCAGCAAGGCCCCTCGCAATTGAGCCCCAATGGCCTATGTTGCTCGGGTTCCTTTATTCTTTTGATGAGCCTGCCATGACCGATCCGGGCCCCAATAATGGCTTTCTGATTTCCATCCTGATCTTTCTGGGCAGCGCTGTCATTGCGGTCCCCCTGTTTCGCTTTGCGGGATTGGGCGCTGTGATTGGCTATCTCTTTGCCGGTGTCGCCATTGGCCCGTCAGGCTTTGGCCTGATCTCGGATGCCGCCACCACGCTCGACATTGCCGAGCTGGGCGTTGTGCTCTTGCTTTTCATCGTCGGGCTAGAACTGAAACCCTCGCGGCTGGCAGCGATGCGCGCTGATATTTTGCTGCTGGGCTCGGCACAAATGGTGGTGACAGCTGCAGCCATTGCGGCCTGTGTGCTGGCCCTTTTTCCCATTCCCTTCTGGGGTGGTGTGGTGACCGGCGTGGCGCTTGCTTTCTCAGCCACGGCTGTGGCGCTGCAATTGCTTGAAGAGCGAGGTGCGGCGCAAAGCGCTTATGGACGGCGCGCCTTTGCTGTTCTTCTGATGCAGGACATGCTGGTCGTGCCGGTGCTTGCACTCGTGCCATTGGTGGCACCACGCGTTGAGACCAATGACTGGCACGCCACACTCACCCATCTTGGCATTGGCGCAGCCTCCATTGCTGCGGTTGTTTTTGCGGGCCGCTATTTGCTCAATCCGCTGTTTCGGATTCTGGCCCATGCGGGTGCGCGCGAAGTGATGACGGCTTCTGCTTTGCTGGTGGTGCTGGGCACGGCCATGCTGATGGAACATGCTGGCATGTCCATGGCGCTGGGCGCCTTTCTCGCAGGGCTGATGCTTTCCGAAAGCGCCTTCCGGCATGAGCTTGAAGCCAATATCGAGCCCTTTCGCGGACTTTTGATGGGCCTATTCTTCATGTCGGTGGGCATGTCCATTGATCTGGCCTTGGTAGCGCGCCAGGCCTTTTTGTTGATCGCCTGTTCCATCGGCGTGATCGTGCTGAAAAGCATCATCGTCTATGGCCTCATGCGCCTGTCGCGCTCGACCCATTGCGAAAGTCTCTCGGCGGCGGGCGTGCTCACACCGGCGGGTGAATTTTCTTTCGTGCTTTTCCCACTCGCCGCCTCTTACACTTTGCTGCGGCCTGAAACTGCCAATCTGCTTTCAGCACTGGCCGCTCTCACCATGGTGACGGGGCCGCTGGTTGCCAAACTGATTGAAAAAATCTCCGAGCGTACACGCGGGCCCGATGAGCCTTTGCCTGCAGAAGGCGTGCCTGATGGTGCGCGCGGTAATGTGCTTGTCATCGGCTTTGGTCGCTTTGGACAAATGGCCGTGCAGGTTCTGCTCGCCGCGCGCATGGATGTGACGGTGATCGACAATGACATCGAGCGCATTCGCAATGCTGCGCGCTTCGGCTTCAAAGTCTATTATGGCGATGGCACACGTCTCGACGTGCTACACGCATCAGGCGCGAGCGAAGCACGCATCATTGCCATTTGCGTCGACAGGAAAGATCAGGCCTCGCTGATTGTGGAGCTTTTGAAACAGCATTTCCCGCTGGCGCGCATCCATGTGCGGGCCTTTGACCGCATTCATGCCATCGAGCTTTACAAAAGGGGCGCGGATTTTCTGGTGCGCGAGACATTCGAATCCGCCCTCGAATTTGGCGGTCAGACCTTGGCCGAGCTGATCGAGGATCCCGCCCAAGTCGCCGATGCGGTCGATGATGTGCGCCGCCGCGATCTGGCGCGCCTGTCCCTACAGCAAGCGGGGGCAAGCTTCCCCGACGCGGTTGCGGCCATCCGCATTGTGCCCGAACCGCTCACACCCCCGCTTAAAAAGGCGCGGGGACTATCGGATGAGACGCAGGATATTGTAGAGAGGGCCTCAGATGCGGCGGTACCTCCCGACCGCGCCAGCGAAAAGACCTCATGACCTCTCCAGATCGGCCGCGCCCGCGCGCGGTTTTCACCGAAGGCTCCATCCTGCGCCATGTACTCGTGATGACGATCACCGGGTCCATCGGACTGGTCGCGATCTTCATCGTCGATTTTCTGTCGCTGCTTTACATTTCCTGGCTTGGCGAACCGGTGCTCACCGCCGGCGTTGGCTTTGCCACGCAAATCCTGTTCTTCTTTCTCTCTCTCAACATTGGCCTCACCATTGCCGTGGGCGCGCAAGTGGGCCGGGCGCTGGGCCAAGGAGATCGCGCCAAAGCGCGGCGTATGTCGGCATCGGGCCTCGTGCATAGCTGTGCTTTGTCGGCTCTGGTCACAGCACTTGCGATTCCCTGGCGCGCTGATCTATTGATGCTGCTGGGAGCCCGAGGCGAAGCGCTGGCTGTAGCCGACACATTCTTGCTGATCGCCCTGCCCTCCAATGTCTTGCTGGCTGCAGGCATGGCTTTTTCAGGCGTGTTGCGCGCCGTGGGCGATGCCAAGCGCGCCATGTATGTGACGCTGTTTGGCGCTGTGGCGACGGCCATTGCCGATCCGATCCTGATCTTCGGCCTGGGGCTGGGCGTGAAAGGTGCGGCCTGGACAACGGTTTTATCGCGCTTTGTCATCATGGCGATAGGCTTCTGGGGGGCCGTCAGCGTCCACGGGCTCGTGGCACGTCCCAATCCGCGTGATGCGATGGAAGATGTCGCGCCTTTGTTTGGCATTGCGGGCCCCGCCATCCTCACCAATCTCGCAGCACCTGTTGCGACCAGTTACATGCTTTCGGTCTTTGCAACTTTCGGCGAGCCTATTGTTGCGGCCTTCGCCATCATTGATCGCGTCACGCCGGTGGCGTTTGGCTTTCTCTATGCTCTGTCGGGATCGGTCGGGCCAATCATGGCGCAGAATTATGGCGCGCGGAATATGGCGCGTGTGCGCCGCACCTTGTCGGATTGTTTTGGCGTGACCATCGTCTATACGCTCAGCGTCTGGGCGCTGCTATTTTTCGCGGCGCCTGCCGTTAACGCGATGTTCCACGCGCAGGGCGACACCGCTGATCTGGTCACATTCTTCTGCCATTTCGGCGGCGCCGCCTGGCTCTTCCTCGGGCTGATTTTTGTGGCCAATGCGGCCTTCAACAATCTCGGCTTCCCCCTGTTCTCGACCCTGTTCAACTGGGGCCGCGCGACACTGGGGACGATCCCCTTCGTGACCTATGGCGCCCTGCAGGCGGGGCCACAGGGCGGGCTGGTGGGCATGATTGCGGGCGCTGCCCTCTTCGGCGTCATGGCGGTCACCACCGCCTATTGGGCCGTTCGGCGGATGGCCAAGCGGGTAGAGGCGGAAACCACCACCGAATCATGGCTAGGCCAGCCATAAATCCGTCGGGATCTGGGCAGAAAATCCGGTTTCTGGCGGGGAATTGGTCGACCACCTTGCGAAAGTGGCCCGCGGCTGGTTATTTCATGCTCGCAAAACATGCGTCCGGCTCGCAACCGACGCCTTAGAAGCAGGATTTAGGATGATGGCGGCACAAGCTGAACTGAAAGTCCGATTCTCTGGTCTGGGCCTTTGCCGGCCTTTGGGCCTCGCGCTGGTCATGACATGCGGATTTGCCGCGCCTGCCTTCGCGCAATCAACCTGCGAGGCTGACATTGGCAAGATGCAGCAAAAGCGCATGGACATCATCGGAAGCCTGAACAAGATGCAGCAGAAAAATCAGGGCAAGCTGGATGCAACAGAGGCCTGCCCAAAACTGCGTACGCTCGCCACCCTCGAGAAGGATGTGCAAGCCTATATGGAAAAGAACCAGTCGTGGTGCAATATTCCTGAAGAGGCTGTGGCCAATATCAAAGAGACCCAGAGCAAGACGGTGCAAGTTGCCAATCAGGCCTGCAACATTGCTGCGCAAATCAAGAAGCAGCAGCAGCAGCAACAACAGCAAGCGCAGGGCGGCGGTATTCCAGGCTTTGCACCGCCCGCACCGAAATTGCCGTCAGGCCCGCTGTGATCGACACGGGAGAAAGGTCTTCGGGCGCACCCGACCTCCTGCCCGATTCTGTTTCGACTCATTTCTCGCTTCGCCTCGCACCCGCGATCTGGGTGCCCTTCATCCAGCTCGCGCGCATTGATCGCCCCATTGGCTGGTGGCTTTTACTTCTGCCTTGCTGGTGGTCATCCGCGCTGGCCTCGGTTGCACTGAAGCAACCACTTCATATCATCCACCTTCTGCTATTCTTCATCGGCGCTATTGCGATGCGTGGCGCCGGCTCGACTTACAATGACCTGGTTGATCGCGAGATTGATGCAGGCGTCGAGCGCACATGCGGGCGGCCATTACCCTCGGGCCGCGTCTCCGTGCAGGCAGCGAAAGCTTTCATGTTCGCGCAATGCGGTATTGGCGCCCTGGTTCTGTTCAGCCTGAATGAAGCTGCCATCATCACCGGTCTTTTCTCGTTGCTGATCGTGGCCGTCTATCCCTTCATGAAACGCATCACATCCTGGCCACAAGCGGTGCTCGGGCTGGCCTTCGCTTGGGGCGGATTGATGGGCTGGGTCGCGCTGGAGGGTCGCCTGTCGGCCCCCGCCTTCGTGATCTATCTTGCCGCAATCTTCTGGACGATGGGCTATGACACGATCTATGCGCTGCAGGATGCGCGCGATGATGCGCTGGTTGGCATTAAATCCACAGCGCGCCTCTTTGGCGAACATGTGCGTCTGGCTGTTGGGCTGCTTTATGGCGGCGCAGTTCTGGCGGCCGGTGTCGCTTTCTACCTCTCACATGTGGGTCTGACAGCCTGGGCCGGGCTGTTTTGTTTTGCCGCGCATCTAGCGGTGCAGATTTTCATGATCGACCCGCCTGACACCAAGCGCTCCCTGATGCTCTTTCGTGCCAATCGCGATGCTGGCCTCATTCTCTTCGCAGGTCTGGGGCTCAACACGTTTCTGTAATTCAGATTGCAAGACGAATCTGGGGAACCCGCGCTGGCTTATCTGGTTGACCTCCGGCAGGAACCAGAATGCGGACGTGAACAATGCTAAAATGGGCGCTGATCTTTTTTGTGGTTTCCATCATCGCAGGCGGGCTCGGCTTCACCGGCCTTTCGGCCGCAACCGCCGGCCTGGCGCGCATCCTGTTCACCATTGCCCTGACGATCTTTCTGATCTTCCTGCTACTGGCTTTGGTGGCTGGCGAACTCTTTACTTAGGGTCAGGCATCGGGCTCACCGGTTTCATCAGCCGCCACTCGCCCATGCGACGGCGGACCAGAAAACGCGGGCGCCGCCTGATGGCATTGGCACCGCGCCGGCGTATGACCGGCATGCGCCCAAGCATCACAACGCCCACACAAATGTCCAGGCAGATGCGCTCTCCCGGCTCCGGTTCGATATAGCGCGGCAGAGCCAAACGGCGCGCAGTCTCAGTGAATTGCGGGAGCATATCAAAATCCTCGTCGCTCTCGCTCAAGGTGAGGCAGAGATCGGGATCGCGATGCAGCAGAGATAGGCGAATGATGCCATCATGATCACTGGCCAGAAGCACGCCGGTAAACTGCCGAAAGGGAATGGATAGGCGCATCAAAATGCCGGCAAAAATCCGCTCGACGATCGCGCGCCCCTCGTCCAGCGCAACAAGGCGCACACCATAATCGGCACGTGGATCGGATTGGCAGATCTGGATAGCAAAGGACAGCATGCGTGCGAGCATGCAGCGCATCAGCGCGCGGACTTGCTAAGAAAGACAGTAAAAAAACCGTCAAAAACCGAAGACGGCAAGCAAAGCGTAAGGCCGACGAGTCAAATTTGAATTAGATGCGGCAGGTTGAAAACACCGGTTCGACCGAACCCGCCCAAGCCCCGCGGAAATTTTTGATCAGCTCCTGAGCAGCCAGTTTGCCGCTTGCGATGCGCACATCGAGAATATCGAGATGATGCGTTTCATCGTTGCCCTGCGCATCATGTCGCGCGCGCTTGGCCAGACCCGCGCGCGCAATGGCAAGAACCTCGTGGCCAATCTCCTGCAAAGAGCGCCCCGCAATTTGCGCGCCAAGCCCCTGCACCGGAACCGCATCGCGCAAAGCCTGACGCTCATTGGCACTCCAGCCCTTCACCACATCCCAAGCCGCATCAAGCGATGTGGTGTCGTAGAGCAAGCCAACGAAGAGCGCCGATAGCGCCGTCATATGGGCGGGCGAGCCAGCATCGGCGCCGCGCATTTCCAGAAAGCGCTTCAACCGCACTTCCGGAAAAATGGTGGAGAGGTGATTGGCCCAATCTGACAGCGTGGCGCGCTCGCCGGGCAATTGCGGCAGCTTGCCATCCAGAAGCGCGCGGAAGTCAGCGCCCGCCACATCGTGATAGGTGTCGCCGCGTTTGACAAAATACATCGGCACCTGCAACGCATAATCGACATAGCGCTCAAAACCCATGCCTTGTTCAAAGGCGAAGGGCAGCATGCCAGCGCGATTATTATCCGTATCGCGCCAGATTTCGGAGCGCTCCGACAGGCGGCCATTGAGCTGGCCTTGCGTGAAGGGTGAATTGGCGAAGAGGGCTGTTGCCAAAGGCTGCAGCGCGACCGACACGCGCAGCTTTTTTACCATGTCAGTTTCAGATGCGAAATCGAGATTCACCTGCACGGTGCAGGTGCGATACATCATGTCGAGGCCGCGTGTGCCGACCTTGGGCATATAGGCCGTCATGATCTTGTAGCGGCTCTTGGGCATGACCGGCGTCTGATCGAGCGTCCAAACCGGGCTCATACCCAGCGACAGAAAGCCGATGCCATTTTGCACCGCTGCTTCATTGGCAATCTTCAGATGAGCATCGAGTTCAGCGCGCGTCTGGTGAATATTTTCGAGTGGCGCGCCTGACAATTCAAACTGCCCGCCCGGCTCCAGCGAAATGGCGCCACCACCCGCCTCGTCAAACAGGCCAATCAGCGCCTCGCCATCATTGATGGGCGCCCAGCCGGTTTTGTCCTGCATGCCTTCAAGCAGCGCGCGGATGCCGCCCTGTGGCCTGCGGCCCTCATAGGGCACGGGCGCGAAATCGCTCAAATAGAAAGGGATCTTCTCGTGTTCGGTGCCAATGAGAAATTCACCAGGCGCCTTGCAACCAGCCTCGAACCACGCGACGAGCTCGTCACGCGACGCAACAGGCGTCAAATCGGTTACATCGCGGGCCATTTCGCTCCAAAACCTTGCTTGCTTATCTGGCCCGCTTGGTGGCCTCCTGCCTACATAGGCCGCCTTGGCGACCCTGACAATGGGACCACCCAGGGGCTGGTATTGGGCGGGCAGCACCGCTAATGCTGGGGTCAAAGCCAGACCCGAGGGAAAAGCCTTGTCGCTCTATGATTTCTCAAGCCCACGCCTGTTTGTCGACGCACCCCTCGGGCCAGAGACCGAGATAGCACCCACCAAGGACCAGTCGAATTATCTCCTGAACGTATTACGTCTGGGTGACGGCGACGCCGTGCTGGCCTTCAATGGCCGCGATGGCGAATGGCGCATGGCCATCCGCGCTTTATCCCGCAAACAGGTGGTTCTGGTCGCCCACGAGCGCACACGCGAACAGACAGAGCCCTGCGATCTGCATTATCTCTTCGCGCCCTTGAAACATGCCCGCCTCGATTATGTCGTGCAAAAGGCGGTGGAGATGGGAGCAGGCCTTCTGCAGCCGGTGATAACCCGCCGCACGCAGAATGGCCGCATCAATCTGGAGCGCATGCAGGCCAATGCGATTGAAGCGGCCGAGCAATGCGGCATACTTTGCGTGCCAGATGTGAAAGACGGCGTGAAGCTCGACAAGCTTCTGAGCCAATGGTCCGATAGTCGCCGCCTGATTTTTTGTGATGAAGATGCGCCCATTGCCGACCCCGTGGCCGCATTGCGCACATTGGCGCGCGGACCGCTGGCAGTGATCATCGGACCCGAAGGTGGCTTTGACCCGCAGGAGCGCGAATGGCTGCTGCGGGTACCACATGTGACGCGTCTGTCATTGGGCCCGCGCATTTTGCGCGGCGACACGGCGGGCGTGGCCGCGCTCGCCGTGGTGCAGGCCGCGCTCGGCGATTGGGCTTAGAAGCCGACTGCCAATTTCAGGCGGAAATTGGCGCGCTCGAAATTGTCGATATCCAGCGGGCCAGCGACGCCGCGGGCCTTGCCCGCAATCTGGGGCAGGAAAACAGCATTCAGCAAGACCGTTTCGCTGGCCTTATAGGCAATGGTGGGACCAACAAACAGGGCCTGACCATCAAGTTTGCCAAAGAAACCCTTGTTCCACGCCTGATTCCAGCGTGCTTCTCCGCCCACGAACAGCTTGTCATCAATCACAGCATAGGCGAGTGCGTTCGAGATTACGCTGTCGGACGTTGACGCCCAGCTACCATCCAGAGCATCTCGCGAACGGCCCGTGGCGAAGTTTGCATTCATCGCCCAGAAGATTTTCTCAGAAAACGCACGATCAGCCTGCAGTTTAAACTCCGCGCTATAGTTTGCAGCATTCACGCCCGACACGGAATCAACACGGCCCCACCGCGGCTCGATACCAAAGGTGACAGCAAAAGGATTGCTTGCGCTGCGTTCGATGAAACGGTGGCGCAGCTCCATCGACAGCCCATCAAAATTATAAGTGTTGCGATTGTCGTAATCAGTGCTGTTCTTGATATTAGACCAAGCGCCGAAGAGCGAGGCTGCGTAAGTCCAATTGGGCGCGAAGGTACGCGAGAGTTCAAGCTTATGGGTCAGCACGCGCGAACGCATATCACGACGGCCATAAGAAAAATCATTCTCAAGCGAGAGACCCTTGTCGCCGACATTGCCGACATCGCTGGAGTTGATGAAACCGAAAATATCGCCACCGGGCACCTCGCCTGCAGCGTCAGAGGCTACTGGCGCGGGCACCTTGGCACCCTTCGGGTCAGCAGCCTGTGCTGCGCCTGCCAGAAACAGCAGAAAGAGGAAAGAGGACGTCAGCTTCATGTCAAAATCCTTACGTAACGGCAAGAAAAAGCTATCGAATCAATGTGTTGAGTCTAAGCTTGCCGCGCGTTTTTGTCATGCTGCCGGAACGGCATGGAGTGAGCCCTGAATTTCTAGATTGATCATAAATGAACTGTCAAGCAACCGGCCCGAAGACCAGCACATCGCGCTCGTCAATCGCCAAACGCACGCCCTGCCCCGGATGGAATGCGCGTGCATCGCGCAGGCGTGCATGCAGCTCTTGCTCCAAACCCGGCACTTCCAACCGCAAGCGATCGACGCGGCCAAGAAACCTGCGGGCGATAATGCTGGCGCTCACTCCGCCGCGCTCCGTATCGAGGAGAAGCGCCTGCGGGCGAATGCACACGATACAGGGGCCATCGGCAAGATCGGGAGCCGCGAATGTTCCAAGCGGCGTCGCCACCTGTCCATCCTTAGCGACGGCGTCAATCTCGTTCAAATCACAAAAGAAGCGCGCGGCAAAAAGGCTCTCTGGCCGGAAATAGAGATCTTCCGCCATGCCCGTCTGGACGATATGGCCCTTGCGCATAAGCGCAATGCGGTCAGCAATATGCATCGCTTCTTCTGGATCATGGGTTACCACGACGGCAGAGATGCCTTCCTCGCGCAACAGATTGATCGTCTCTTCGCGAATGCTTTCACGCAGGCGCTGATCGAGATTGGAAAAAGGCTCATCCATCAGGATCACACTGGGACGTGGCGCCAGCGCGCGCGCCAGAGCCACGCGCTGCTGCTCCCCGCCCGACAACATCTGCGGATACGAATCCGCGTAGTGATCGAGATCAACGCGTTTCAAGCCGCGCATTGCCATATCGCGCGCCTGAGCCTGTGGCAGATGGCGCAAACCAAACATGACATTTTCTAAAACGCTCATGTGAGGAAAGAGCGCATAATCCTGAAAGACGAGGCCGACGCCGCGCTTCTCCGGCGGCACGAAAGAATGGGGCCCGGCAACTTCGACACCATCGAGCAGGATTCGCCCTTTTGTCGGCGCTTCGACGCCGGCCGCCAGACGCAGCAAGGTCGTCTTGCCGCACCCCGAGGCACCGAGCAGGCACAGAATTTCCCCGGGCGCCACAGTGAGCGACACATCCTGCAAGGCATCCACCGCGCCATAGGTCTGGCTGACATTCTCGATCACGAGAAAGCCCGCGCAACGTGCGCGCGGCAGGATGGGCATAAAAGCATCAACCATGAGCAACGACCTCGTGGGCCGGCAGATCCGCACGGGGCTTGCCGGTCACCTGACTCGTACGCGCCAGCAGGATCATCGGCAAGAGCCCGAAGACAACAATGGCCAGCGCTGCGAGCGAACCATCCTCATAAGTCCCACGCGCGGCCTCGCCATAAAGATGGGTCGCCAAAGTCTCGAAGTTCAGCGGGCGCAACAGGAGTGTGGCCGGCAGTTCTTTCATGCAATCAACAAAAACCAACAGTGCAGCGGAGGCGAGTGCGGGCGAGATAAGAGGCAGATGAATCCGTCGCGAGACACCACCCGCACTTTCTCCCAAAGTGCGCGCCGCATGATCAAGCGAGAGCGACAGACGCGACAGGCCGCTCTCCACATTGCCAGCCGAAATGGTGAGGAAGCGCGCGACATAGGCATAAATCAGCGCAATGCCACTGGCCGACATGACCAATCCGGTCGTCCGCCCCGTCACAAGTTCAGACAATGTGCTGATCGCATCATCCATCAAAGCCAGCGGGCCGAGAAGTCCGATGGCCAGCACTGTCCCGGGCAACGCATAACCAAGGCTTGCGATCCGCAGGATGGCATCGGTGAAAGCATTGCGCATCAGCCGCGCAGTGAAGGCCAGCGTGAGACCAAGCGCCAGTGACACAAGCGTCGCCAAAGCAGAAATGAGAATTGTATTGCCGATCTGGCCGATCAAGGACGGGGACAGGCCCGCAAAGCGCAGCCTCGCCACAGCCTCAACGCACAGATACAAGGCCGGCGCAATAAATCCGATGAGAATGGGTGCTGCACAAAAGAGAAAAGCAGCAAGTGCTTTGCCGCCCGTCAAAAGTTCCGGCACAAGACGACGCGCACGCTGTGTTGAGCCAGCATAGGATTGGCGCCGGCGCGCAAAGCGCTCAATCAGAATCAGCGCCACGACCAAGGCCAACATGATGAGGGCAATTTGCGCAGCACCAGGCAGATTGGAGCGATTCACCCACGTCGAATAGATCGACACGGTCATGGTGCGCACGCCCAGAAATTCGGATGCGCCAATATCATTCAACGCATCCATGAGCGCGAGCGATGTGCCCACCGCAATGGCGGGCCGCGCCAGTGGCAGAGCCACGCGCCGAAAAACGCCTGTGCGCGTCGCGCCCAAAGTGCGGCCGACCTCGATCAGATTGGCCATTTGCATGACGAACATGGCACGCGTGGAAAAATAGACATAGGGATAGAGCACAAAGCCAAAGAGCAGAATGCACCCACCCATCGAGCGAATGTCAGGCAAGATCAGATCACGCGGTGATGACAGGCCCAAAAGAGCACGAAGCGCGCTTTGCACAGGCCCGATGGGATGCAGAAGATCGAGATAGGCATAAGCAATAATATAAGTTGGCATGGCGAGCGGCAAAAGCAGCCCCCATTGCAAAACACCACGGCCCGGAAAATCATAAGCTGTCACAAGCCAGGCCGCACCCGTGCCAATGGCGATAACAAGCACGCCCGTACCCAGCAGCAAAAGCAACGTGTCGCTGATCGCCTGCGGCAGGACATAGGCCACAAGATGTGGCCACAAATCGCCTGACCCTTGTGCCGCCACCATCACCAGCGAAATCACGGGGGCTGCCACAAGAGCCGCCACGAGAATGGACACGGCGGGAAATCCCGCCGCTCCTTTCGCGCTTCGCATCAGGGTCTGCAAAATGCTCAATTGTCGAACCCGACGCGATCCATGATCAGGCTGGCCGCCTTGCGATGCTTGGCAATCTCGGCAATTGCCAATGAATCGGGCTTCAAATTACCCAGCGCTTTGATGATCGGGTGCATTTGCGCGCCAGCCTTCACCGGAAATTCGAAATTGTCTTCCGTGTAGATTTTCTGACCTTCATCGGACACGAGGAATTCCATAAACTTCACGGCATTGTCGCGATTGGGCGCATTCTTGGCGACTGCAGCTCCAGATGCATTTACATGCGTGCTGCCATTGATGAACGTCGGCAAAATCACATTGATCGCCGCACCCCATTTTTCCTGCTCGGGCCCACCCACGCCAGAGCGCATCAAGCCGACATAATAAGAATTGCCCACACCAATGTCGCAAAGATTGCCAAGAATGTCGCGCGCCACTTCGCGATCCCCGCCCGTGGCCTTGCGCGCCAGATTGGCCTTCACGCCCTTGGCCCATGTTTCAGCAGCTGCTTCACCATGATGGGCGATGTAAGCTGATAGCAATGCGATGTTATAGGCGTGCTGGCCCGAACGGATGCAGATCTTGCCCTTCCATTTCGGATCAGCCAAATCTTCATAAGTCATCGCGCTGTCTTTCACGCGATCCTTCGACACATAGATGAGCCGCCCGCGCAAGGAGAGCGCGAACCAGCGCTTGTCTGCATCACGCAAATTGGCCGGAACAGCGGCTTCCAGCGTCGGTGAGGACACGGGCTGCGTAATTCCCTTTTCAACCAGATCGACAAGTTTGGCGATATCCACCGTCATCAGCACATCGGCGGGCGATCGCGCGCCTTCAGCGACCACACGTTCCGCCAATCCATCATTCATGAAAACAGCATTGACCTTGATCCCTGTCTTCTTCGTGAAAGCATCTGCCAGAGGCTTCACGAGAGCAGGTTCGCGCACAGTATAAAGATTGACCTCTTGCGCCTGCGCCACGCCCGACAGGGCCGCACACAGAACAAGGGCCGAGACAAAAGTCTTTGCGACAATGGACATTGAAATCTCGCTCCCGTTTCAGCCGGGGTTCAAGGGCCCGGTGAAAGAAACACTGCCCGTTTGGACAGCACACAGGTTTCGTAACAGCAGCTTGAAAAACTGGTCAACACATATGATTTTTGATTAGTCCAATTCTAAACTGCAAGAGCTTCGATATTTGCTTCATCCTTGAGCTTGTCGCATGCACGATAGGCTTGCCCCTGCCGGATGAGCCCTTTAGAGCTGGAGCTTGACCCTCAACCCGTTTGACGGATGGACGATAGGTGACTGCGCCCCAAAATCACGCCCATCTGCTGCCCGCCATGGTTCTCGCAGCCCGGCGTGCGGGCGATATGGCTCTGGCCTGGTACCGACCGGGCGAGCGCACCAGTGCCGGTATTGAGATAAAGGCCGGCGGTTCCCCGGTCACTGAGGCAGATCATGCGGCCGACGCCCTCCTGAAGGGTGAACTGGGCACAATCGACCCACAAGCGGGCTGGCTCTCCGAGGAAACAGTCGATACGCCCGAGCGGCTTTCCCGCGCCCGCCTGTTCATTGTCGACCCGATCGACGGCACCCGCGCCTTCATGGCCGGAGACCCCCGCTGGGCGGTCTCGGTGGCTCTGGTGGAAAATGGCATGCCCGTGATCGGGGTTTTGCACCTGCCGGCCCTTGGCCTGACGTATACGGCCATGGTAGGCGGCGGTGCCATGCTGGATGGCGCCCCCATCAGGGTTTCCGAGGCCATGACCCTTGACGGGGCGCGAATAGCCGGGCCCCAGCCCTTGCTGGAACGCTTTGCACGCACAGGGGCAGCCATCTCCCCCCAAGGGAAAGTGCCCTCGCTGGCCTATCGCATCGCCCTAGTGGCCGCGGGCGAGATCGAAGCCGGGCTTGCCTCGACCAATGCCCATGATTGGGATATAGCGGCGGCCGACCTGATCGTTCATGAGGCGGGGGGATTCCTAGCAGATCTGCAAGGCCATCGACCCATCTACAACAAACCGTCAACCAAACACGGCATATTGGCAGCAGGCCCGTTGCGGTTTCGTGCTGAACTGACCACACGGCTGCAGGCCATGGCCTAACAAACCCATACGAAGGGCGCGCCAGATCGCCCCGCATCAACCCAAATGGATCTGACATGACCGAGAATGCACACGAATCGAAACAGCTTTTGCATCTTGTCTTCGGCGGAGAGCTGGAAGGCCTCAACAGTACCGAATTCAAGGATCCATCAAAGATCGACGTGGTCGGCATTTACCCCAATTATGCGCAGGCCCATTCGGCCTGGAAGTCCAAGGCACAGTCGACCGTCGACAATGCCCAGATGCGCTATTTCATCGTGCATCTGCACCGCTTCCTCGATCCGGCCTGACGGATTGACGCGCGCCCCAGCCAGACGCCCATGAAAAAGGCGCCCCTTCTCTCGCTCTACAGCGGCCTGACGTGGCTTTTGACGCCGCTCGCGCCTGTGCTTCTCGATTGGCGCAAAAAACGCGGCAAGGAAGATGCGCGACGTATGGGTGAGCGGCTTGGCCGCGCTATCATTGCGCGACCCAAGGGCACGCTGGCTTGGCTGCATGGTGCGAGTGTGGGGGAAGCCCTCGCATTATTGCCCCTGGTCGATGCCTTGCGCGCCAAGGGGCTCAATGTGCTCATCACCACGGGCACTGTCTCATCTGCGCAGATTCTTAGCCAACGCCTGCCGCCGGGCGCGATCCACCAATTCGTGCCGCTAGATCTTCCCGCTTGCATGAAGCGCTTTCTTGATCATTGGCGGCCCGATCTCGTCCTTTTGGCGGAAAGCGAAATCTGGCCCAATCTCATTATGGACGTGACCGACCGCGCCATTCCGCTGATCATGGTCAATGCGCGCCTGTCGGAACGCTCATTCCAGCGCTGGCAAAAAATGCCGGGCTTTATCTCGGCGCTGCTTAAACGGGTCGATCTGTGCCTAGCGCAAACCCGCGACGATGCCGCTCGCCTGATGATGCTGGGCGCCCCGCGCGTGCAAGTGGCCGGCAATCTGAAATTCGACTCACCCGCCCCGCCCGCTGACAGCACCAAGCTTGCCGAAGTGACGGCCATCATCGGCCCGCGTCCGGTCTGGGTTGCTGCCTCCACCCATTCCGGTGAAGAAGAAATTGTTCTAGCTGTGCATCGCCATCTCATGCGCCGCTTTCCCGATCTCCTCACCATTATTGTGCCCCGCCATGCGCAACGTGGACTTGGCATTGCCGAGCTTGCAATGGCCAATGGCATGGAAGCGGGCGTGCGCTCGCGCGGCGATCAACCGGTGGCCGGGCGCGGCATCTATATTGCCGACACGATGGGTGAACTCGGGCTCTTCTATCGCGTAGCGAGCCTGATCTACGTCGGCAAATCCATGGTCGCCATGGGCGGGCAAAATCCCATCGAACCAGCCAAGCTAGGCGGCGCGATATTGCATGGCCCCCATGTCGCCAATTTCACTGAGGTCTATGACACGCTCGATCGCGCGGGTGCTGCCATTATGGTGGCAGATACCGACACGCTGGCGCGCATGCTTGGCATTCTCATCTCCGATCCCGCAGCCCTCAGGCGCATGGCGCGGGCCGCTGCCGAAGCTGTTGAAAATCTCGGCGGCGCATCATCCCATGTCATCAAGGCTCTTGAACCTTGGCTTTTACATTTACGGATGGAGCAGCGCTGATGCGCGCGCCGGCGGGATGGTGGCAACAAAAGGCTGGTCTGTCGGCCCGGCTGCTGCAGCCATTCGGAATGATCTATGGCGCCATCACGGCCGCACGCATGCAGAAGAGCGGTGCGCGTGTCGATGCCAACGTGATCTGCGTCGGTAATTTTGTGGCGGGTGGTGCTGGCAAAACGCCCACCGCTTTGGCGCTCGGCAAAACGCTGCAGGCGCAAGGCCGGATAATTGCCTTCCTGTCACGTGGTTTTGGCGGCGCGCTCGCCTCCACACAACCGTTGCGCGTCGACCCCACGCAACATGGCGCTGCGGATGTGGGCGACGAGCCGCTCTTGCTCGCGCGCCTAGCGCCCACTTTCATCTGCATTGATCGCGCTGCAGGCGCACACGCGGCCATAGAGACGGGTGCCAACACGATCATCATGGATGACGGATTGCAAAATCCCTCACTGATGAAAGATCTGCGCATTGCCGTGGTGGATGGTGAAACGGGAATTGGCAACGGTATGTGCGTGCCAGCGGGTCCGTTACGCGCGCCGATGGCAGCGCAATGGCCCCATGTCGAAGCAATTGTCATCCTCGGTGAAGGAGAGGCGGGAGACATCGTCGCCGATCAGGCACGCAGCCACGGCAAACTTGTGGTACGCGCGCAGCTCAAACCGCAAAATGCCGATGCGATCAAAGGCAAGAATGTCTATGCTTTTGCAGGCATGGGCCGGCCGGAGAAATTTTTTCACACCTTGCGCAAGCACGGCGCGATCATCTCCGCAGCACAGGACTTTGCTGATCACCATCCCTATTCGCTCCAAGAGCTGGAGCAGATCCGCATCTTGTCGCGCGCCGATACGCGCGATGCGCAGACCCTTGTAACGACAGAAAAAGATGCCATGCGCATTCCATCGGGCGCTTTGCCTGGCCTTGTCGTTCTGCGGGTTGAACTGGAATTTGACGATCCCTCAGCGCTAGACGCGCTGATTGCCGCAAAACTCAGCCACGGATAATGCCGAGCTGCTTGAGTTTGGCTTCGGGCGAGGCATAGGCCTCCTGCCGGTCGACATCCCAATAGCGTAGCTCGTCGACGGGTATCTGCTCGCTGGTCACCGCACAACGTACGAAACTGCCCGGACGCAAGACGCGGAAATCCCCATCGAGAAACTCGATCTGGGCCTCACCGGCTGGCATGGGACTGCGCTCGAACCTGTTCATCCCTCGTGATTAGCGCGAAACAGAGGCTTTTTCCACCAAAAAACCGGGCCCTCAAAGCGCCCCGGCCTGTTCCAAGGGATCCAGCTCTTGGGTAATTTCATTGGTGGCGGCAGGCAGGCGCACCACCGTCACCGTGCAGGGCGCTTCAGCCACGACCTTGGTGGAGGTGGACCCCAGATAGCGGCGCAAATTCGACTGACCCCGCGCGCAGATGAGGATCTGGTCCACATTGTTCGACTTGGCGAAGTCAATCAGAGCCGCGCCCGGATCAGGAGATTCCAACACATGGAATGTCACAGCGCCCACCCCAAGACCCAGCGGGCGCGCCCATTCCTTCAATTCCACCAAACGCGTCACATGAATATTGCGCCCCTGATCATCGCGCGAATAATTCAGACCGATGCGATTGAGCTTGAGCACATTCACGCAAGCCAACCGCGCGCCGGGCACGAAATACAGCACACGCGCGGCCTCGCGCCGCAAGGCAGCGGCGAGCTGCTCCATGCCCTCGCTCAAATCAACGGCAGCCAGCACAATGGGCGCCGTCGTCACCGGACGCTCCGTCACGTGCTGCACCTGTTCGGTATCGAGCGCGGCGGAGCGGAAACGGCGTTGCAGCGTGGTGAGAAAGCCCGAGCGCTCAATGCGCGTCGCGCGCTCCGTGAGACAAATTTCTTCGGGATGCTGCAAATCAAACAGCAATTGTGCGGCGGTGGGATAACGATTTGCCGCCTGCGGCTCCAGACAGCGCAAAATGATTTCTTGCAGCCACGCTGGCACAGCCGGATTCAGTTTGCGCGGCGGCACAGGATCACGCCACAGGCGTGCACGCAAAGAGCGGTTGAATTTCGGAATTCCCCATGGGCGCACTTTGGTCGCAAAATGATAGAGCAGCACACCGAGTGAAAAAATATCAGAGCGCGGATCGGTGCGATTGTGCAGCACTTGCTCAGGCGAAATATAGGGCCCCGTGCCCATCGGTATGTGGAATTCTTCTTCCAGAAGATCAGGCAGCAACAGATGGCGCGACAGGCCAAAATCAATCAGCGCCGCCTCGCCACTCTCGCGCAACATGATGTTGGATGGCTTGATATCCAGATGCAAAACATTCTGGCGATGCAGATCGACCAGAGCCGCGGCAATTTTGGCGCCAATCTGCGCCACGCGCTCGGGCGCCAGCGGAGCTTCATCCAGAAGCTTCAGCAGGTTCGTGCCCTGAATATATTCCATCACCACATAGGGCTGTTCGGCGATGGATTTGACGGCAATGGTCTTGGGCACATGCACGCCGGACAGGCGCGGCAAGATCATCGCTTCCATCTCGAACCCGACGATAATGGTGGCATCCTCACCATCAAGAATGGTGGGGACTTTCATGACAATCGGACATTCAATGCGAGGCTTGGTCACACGCCAGAGTGAGGCCATGCCACCGGAATGGATTTTATCGCCGATGGTAAATCCATCGAGAATTGCGCCTGTCTGAAGCTGCTGACGCGCTGCCATAACTTACCGTCCGATATAGAGCCGCGCCGCCAGAATTTGCGGCAGATGCGCCGCATGAATCTTTCCCGCCGCGCTTTCAATATCGTAAGAAGCACGCAGATAGGTGAATTCGTTTTGATCCGTATCAAAAACGCCCCAGCTTGCAGCGGGATTTTCATCTCGCGGCTGACCGACAGCGCCTTGTACCGCCAGCCATTTGCGATTGCCCACCAACGGAATAGGTGTGCCCGTCTGCGGCTTGAAAGCCATGGCGGGCTTGAGCGGCGCCATATGATAGAGTTGCGGACGATGCACATGGCCCGCGAAGGTGAGCCGCTTCATCGTCGCGCGCAAAGAGCGCTCAGCGCCCGCCACATCGGTAATGTAGCGCCATTGATCGGGTGCAGTGGCATCCGAATGAACATAGAGGCGATCATCTTCTTCATAGGCTGGGCGCAAGCTCTTCAAAAAATCGATTTGCGCTTTGTCGAGTTCATCATGCGTCCAGAGGATCGCCTCGCGCGCATATTGGTTCATTTTGTCGATCTTGCCGGAAATGACGGCGGCATCATGATTGCCCAGCAGCACGATGGCTGCCTGTGTCTCGCGCATCTCCATGATTTTGTCGACGACATAGACAGGATCAGCAGCGTAGCCGACGAGATCGCCCAGAATGACAAAGCGGTCGATGCGTTGACGCTCCGCCTGCGCCAGACATGCGTCCAACGCCTCACGATTGCCGTGAATATCCGACAGAAAACCGATCCGCATGTCTTCCAGGCTCCTCCACGACGATCATCTTCTATGCTCTCGAGCCGCCCGCTACGATCTGGAACAAAGACTCATGCCGCTATCGCGTCATAGCGAACAAAGCGAAGCAAGCCAGAAGCCTCACATGGGGCCTCTGGATTGCCACGTCGGCCCCCGGCCCCCTTGCAAATGACGAGTTCAGAATAAGTCGCCCTGCCCAGGGCCCGGCGACTTCCGGACGGTCTTGTCTGGCTTCTTCGCGCCAGCATCAGCGCCTTCTGCAACCGCCCCTAGACGGCCATCAGCAAATTCCACCTCCAGCCGGACCCCGGGCTCGATGCCCTTGGCCGCACGCAGCGGCAGGCCTTGTGCGTCGCGCACCAAGGCAAAGCCGCGCGCCAGCACATTGTGGTAGCCCAATGATTGCAACAATTTTGTCGTGGCCAGCAAGCGCTCGGCCCGACGCGCCACAATCTGCGGGCCGAGGCGGACAAGATTGCTGCGTGCCTGTTTCAAGGCACCCTCACGGCGCGCCAGTTCTGCCTGCGGCGAATGCCGCGCCAGCAATTGCGCAAAACGGCCCAGCCGCACGTGATGATCGCGCAACCGCGCACTTAACTTGTCTTGCAGACGCTCGCCTGCCCGATCCAGCCGCTGACGGGGAACCGCCAGTGCATCTTCAGCGCCGCGCAGCATACGCGCAAGGCCGCGCACATCATTGCGATAAGCATCCAGCGTGCGACGCAGACCAGCGCGATGGCGCGCCGCCAGTCCCGCCACATGTGCCAAAAGATCAGCTTGAACCGGCACAGCCATTTCTGCGGCAGCTGTGGGTGTGGGCGCCCGCACATCGGCGGCATAATCAATCAGCGTCGTATCCGTCTCGTGGCCCACAGCCGCAATGAGGGGGATGTCGCTGTCAGCCGCCGCGCGCACGACGATCTCTTCGTTAAACCCCCAAAGGTCTTCAAGCGAGCCGCCACCACGCGCGACAATGATGAGATCCGGCCGTGGAATGGGCCCATCTGGCGACAGCGCATTAAAGCCCGCAATCGCACGCGCGACTTCGCCTGCACTCGATTCTCCCTGCACCCGCACCGGCCAGACCAGCACATGACGGGGAAAGCGATCCGCCAGACGATGCAAAATGTCACGGATGACCGCACCTGTGGGCGATGTCACCACGCCAATCACATTTGGCAAATAGGGCAGCAATTGTTTGCGCGCGGGATCAAACAGACCTTCAGCGGTGAGCTTGCGCTTGCGCTCTTCAAGCAGCGCCATGAGCGCGCCCACACCAGCGGGCTCCAAAGTCTCGATGACAATCTGATAGGTCGATTTGCCCGGAAAGGTCGTGACCTTGCCAGTGGCAATCACTTCCATGCCCTCTTCAGGGCGAATGCGCAGACGCGCAAAATTGCCCTTCCACATGACAGCATCGATGCGGGCGGTGGCATCTTTCAAACTGAAATAGACGTGGCCCGAAGAATGGGGCCCACGATAGCCGGAAATCTCACCGCGCAGCCGCACATGACCAAAGCGATCCTCAATCGTGCGCTTCAGCGCGCCTGAAAGTTCGGAAACGGTCAGCTCGGTGTCATTGGGCAGAGAATCTGTGGCCATCGGCAATTTATGCCCGATCCCCCCCGTTATTGCGAGTGCGCGCCCCCGTCATTGCGAACGGAGCGAAGCAATCCAGAACGCCTCACATGTAGCCCCTGGATTGCACCCCCCGCTTCCAAGCCTTATGAGGGGGCAATTCCTTTCGACCCGCCCCAAAGGCCTCTTCCATGAACGTTCTTCTCATCGGTTCCGGCGGCCGCGAACATGCCCTCGCCCTCGCGCTCTCCAAGAGCCCGCAGCTGACCACACTATTCGCCGCCCCAGGCAATCCGGGCATTGCCAAGCTCGCCGAATGTGTGACGCTCGATGTGACCGACCATCAGGCCGTCCTAGATTTCTGCCGCGTGATGAAAATTCAATTCGTCGTGGTCGGCCCCGAAGCCCCGCTGGTGGCCGGCCTCGTGGATGATCTGGACAAAGCGGGCATCCCTGCCTTTGGCCCGTCGAAAGCCGCCGCCCAGCTCGAAGGCTCCAAAGGCTTCACCAAAGATTTAGCGCGCGATTTCCATATTCCCACCGCAGCCTATGGCCGTTTCAAAGACAAAGCCTCCGCGCTTGCTTATCTCGATGCTCATCCCGCGCCGATCGTGGTGAAGGCGGATGGGTTAGCGGCTGGCAAAGGCGTCATCGTCGCCATGAGCGACAAAGAAGCGCGCGATGCGGTCGAGATGATTTTCGGCGGCGCCTTCGGGCAAGCGGGTGCTGAACTCGTCATTGAAGAATTCATGGAAGGTGAAGAGGCCTCCTTCTTCGCGCTCTGTGATGGCGAACACGCTTTGGCTTTTGCCTCCGCGCAAGATCACAAGCGCGTGGGCGAAGGTGACACCGGCCCCAACACCGGCGGCATGGGGGCTTATTCCCCCGCCCCCATCATGACAGAGGCGATGAGCGCGCGGGTCATGGCTGAGATCATTGCTCCAACACTGATCGGCATGAAAGCGCGCAGCGCGCCGTACAAGGGCGTGCTGTTTGCCGGGCTCATGCTCACCAAAGATGGGCCGAAGTTGATCGAATATAATGCGCGTTTCGGCGATCCGGAAACGCAGGTCATGCTGCCGCGTCTCCAAGAAGATCTCCTGCCATTGCTCATGCAATGCGCGACAGGACAGCTGCGCAGCGAGCCCGTGAAACTCTCCCATCGCACAGCCATGACGGTTGTTTTTGCAGCAACCGGTTATCCAGAAAACCCGCAAAAAGGCAGCATCATCAGCCATGTTGAAAAAGCGGAAGCCATGTCAGACGTCATTGTCTTTCATGCAGGCACGAAGCGCGAGGGCAATCATCTCATCGCCAATGGCGGGCGCGTGCTCAATATGACGGGGCTGGGCTCGAGCGTGCGCGAAGCGCGTGATCGCGCTTATGCCGGTCTTGATGTGATCGATTGGCCGGAAGGGTTTTGCCGCCGCGATATTGGCTGGCGGGCGCTTTAATTTACCCTCTCCATACACGCATCGTCATTGCGAGGAGCAAAGTGACGAAACAATCCAGAGGTCTCACATGTGGCTTCTGGATTGCTTCGCATGCTCGCAATGACGAGCTTAATTCTTCGCCGGATCTTTCACATTCGGCACGGATTCAAACTCCACATTCCACAGCTCGCCATTCACCCGCTTCACTTCGCGGATATAGACGCTCTGCACAATGTCACGCGTCGCCGGATCGATTGACACTAGCCCACGCGGGCTCATCCAGCTCTTGCCTTTCATCGCCTCTACGAGCGCCGCACCACGCGCCTGACCCGCGCTCGCGCTCAAGCCCTCGGCAATCAGCTTCATGCCGTCATAGCCGCCAATGGCCATCAGATTGGGGCGCACGCCATAGGCTTTCATAAAGCCTGCGCGATAGGCCTCGTTCTCGGCGCTCTGGTGCGCGGCCGAATAATGATGCGAGGTGATCATGCCCAGCACCGCGTCACCCATATCGTTGAGCGACACATCATCCACCACATCGCCCGTCGCAATGACCTTGATGCCTGCTTCTTTAAAGCCACGCTCGGCCACGGCTTTCATCAAATCAGCACCCTGACCATTGGGCACGAAGAGAAACAAAGCATCGGGTTGCAGATCTTTCGCACGTTGCAAAAACGGCCCGAATGCGGGGCTGGCCAGCGGCGCGCGCAGAGAATCCGCCACAACGCCACCGCGTTCAGAAAAGGCTTTGGCAAAGGCTTTTTCAGCATCTTGCCCCGGGCCATAATCGGACACCAGCGTCACTACTTTTTTTATACCTTGGCGCGCCGCCCAATGCGCGAGCGGGGCCGTATTCTGCGCCATGGTGAAAGAGGTGCGCAGCACGAAACCATTTTGCTCGGTGATCGAGGATGTCGCGGCCGCCATGACAATCATCGGCACTTGCGCACGTGCCGCAACCGGAGCCGCAGCAAAGGCCAGCGGCGTGAGACCAAAACCCGCCAGCACATCGACACGCTCATTGGTGACGAGCTCTTGCGCTAAGCGGCGTGTGACATCGGCATTGCCGCCATCATCCTTCACCACCAGCTCAATGCGCTGGCCTGCGACATCACCGCCATGCACTTGCAACCACAGCCGCGCACCATTCTCGACCTGCCGGCCAATGGAGCCGGCAAAAGGCCCACTCAACGGCAGAATAAGCCCGACACGAAAGGGCTCCGCGGCGAAAGCGGCAGAGGCAATCAAGATCGACAGGCAGGCGATGAACAGACGCATCATGTCTCCATTTTCCTCGTCATTGCGAGGAACGAAGTGACGAAGCAAACCAGAGCGGCTCGGCCAAAAGGAGACGCATGGGCTATGGATTGCCGCGCCGGGCCTTTGGCCCTCCTCGCAATGACCTAGTGGGAGAGGCTCTACCGCCGCTCTTTGAAAAAGTCACGCAGCAGGTCAGCTGCCTCGCTTTCGCGTAAGCCCCCATAGACCTCTGGCGCATGGTGGCAGGTGGCTTGGCTGAAAAAGCGCGGCCCATGCTCCACCGCTCCGCCCTTCGGGTCAGGGGCGGCAAAATAAACCCGCCGGAGCCTGGCAAAGGAAATCGCCCCCGCGCACATGGCGCAGGGCTCCAGCGTCACATAGAGATCGCAGCCGATCAGCCGTTCCGAGCCGATTTTGGCCGCCGCCTGGCGAATGGCCAGCACTTCGGCATGTGCGGTGGGGTCCCGATCGGTCAAAGTTCGGTTGCCGGCCGCCGCCAAAAGCTCGCCGTCGCGCAGAATTACGGCCCCCACCGGCACTTCGCCGAGGAAGGCGGCTTTGCGGGCCTCATCAAAGGCGAGCGAAAGAGGGTCTTGGGAGGGCATGCAATCGACTTTCTTAGGCGCATTCTGCTATCAGGACATATGAGCGACAACAGAGACCAGAAAAGCCGTGGCCCGCGCAAGCCGGATCGCGCCTCAAAAGGCGGTAAACCCGCCGGAAAATCTTTTGGCAAACCCGGCAGCAGGCCGGGCGGCAGAGCCGAGGGCAAAAGCTTCGACAAGCCAGCTGGCCGGAGCTTCGAAAAACCTGCCGGGCGGAGTTTTGATAAGCCGGCAGGACGCAACTTCGATAAGCCCGCGGGACGAAGCTTCGATAAGCCCGCAGGACGCAGCTTCGAAAAATCCGCAGGGCGCAGCTTCGACAAGTCTGCTCAGAAGCCGCGTCGCGTGTCACGCCCGCCGCAACCCGAAACGCCCTCCACATTTGCTGGTGAGCGCATTGCAAAAGTGATGGCGCGCGTCGGCCTGTGCTCGCGTCGCGATGCGGAATTGTGGGTCTCGCAGGGCCGCGTGGCGGTAAATGGCGAGAAACTCTCCACACCCGCCGTCAATGTGACGCCGGAAGATCGCATCACGGTCGATGGCAAGCCGTTGGCAGCGCGCGAGCGCACACGTCTCTTCATGTTCCACAAGCCGCGTGGCTATGTGACGACAGATCGCGACCCGGAAGGTCGCGCCACGATTTTCGATGCGCTGCCTGAAGGTCTGCCGCGTCTGGTCTCCATCGGCCGTCTCGACATCAACACAGAAGGCCTGATTCTGCTGACCAATGATGGCGGGCTGGCGCGCGTTTTGGAATTGCCCTCGACCGGCTGGCTGCGCCGCTACCGTGTGCGCGCCAATGGTACGACCGATCAGGCCCAACTCGATGATCTGCGCAAAGGCATTGTCATTGAAGGCATCGAATATGCCGGCATTGAAGCCCATCTCGATCGCGTACAGGGCGCCAATGTCTGGCTGACCATGGGCCTGCGCGAAGGCAAAAACCGTGAGATCAAGCGCGTTCTGGAACATTTGGGTCTGGCCGTGAATCGCCTGATCCGCCTCTCCTACGGGCCTTTCCAGCTCGGTGATCTGGAAGAAGGCGCTGTGGATGAAGTGCGCACACGCGTGCTGATGGAACAGCTTGGCCCCGTGCTTTCAGAAGAAGCGGGTTGCGATTTCCATTCGCCCATCATCGACCGCACCATTCGCGAAGAAGCGGAACCGGCACCCTTGAGCCGTCCGCAGGCGCGCAAAATGACCGTGCAGGATGAAGAGCCCGCACCACGCAAGGAAAAGCCCGCACCACGCACCCGCAAACATGTGTCCGTGCTGCGCGCAGCGCGTGATGAGCCAACGACCGAACGACGCCGCGTAGAGCGCGCTGAAACAGCTGATCGCAAGGGTCGCGCTGTTTCGGTTGAGCGCATCAAGACGCCGGGCAAAAAAGCACCTGCGACGCGCAACGGCCGCCGCTTTTCTGAAACACCCGATGAAAAAGATGTGCGCGCCCGTGGCGCGACATTTGGTGAACGCCCGCGCACCGGCCGTAATGCCAAAGAAGCGCCGCGCAGCATGGATCGTCGTGGCGAACGCCCGCGCGCCTATACGCGTGACGCCGCCATTGTTGAACCGGATGAATTCAAACCTTGGAACGACAAGCCACGCAGCGAGAAGCCACGTGGTGATTTCAAACCGCGCAGCGAAGGCAACCCGCGCAGTGATTTCAAGTCGCGCAGCGCGAGTAAGACGCGTGGCGAGTTCAAATCGCGCAGCGAGAAACCAGCGGGCAAGCCTTCCGGAAGGCCGCTCGGCAAACCGTCCGACAAGGCTGGCGGTGGACGCCCCGGTGGCAAGCCGGGCGGACGCCCCTCTTCAGGTGGTCCGCGTGGACCCCGCACACCGCGGTAAAGGCTGATGCGCATCGTTGGCGGAAAATTCAAAGGGCGGGGGCTCAAGACCCCCACCTCCTCCATCGTGCGCCCCACTTCTGACCGGCTGCGCGAGACGATGTTCAACATTCTCGCCCATGGTTATGACGACGCCTGCGAGGGTGCGCGCGTGATTGACCTGTTTGCGGGCACAGGGGCGCTGGGGATTGAGGCTTTGTCGCGTGGCGCGACGTGTGGGCTCTTTGTGGACGATTCCAGCGAAGGCCGCGCTTTGCTGCGCGCCAATCTTGAGGCACTCGGCCTCTCGGGCATTGCGCGCATCATGCGCCGGGATGCCACCAAACTCGGCCCCATGCCGCCGCAAGACCCTTTCACATTGGCCTTTCTCGACCCGCCCTATGGCCGCGACCTCGCCCCACGCGCGCTCACCGCTTTGCGCGATGGCGGATGGCTGGCAAATGGCGCGCTCTGTATGATTGAAGAAGAAGCCGATGCGCCGGTGGATGTGCCCGATGGCTTCACGCTGCTCGATCGTCGCGAAAGCGGCGACACGCAAGTGATGTTCGTGCGTTTTTCAGCTTAGTACGGTCATTGCTTCGCAGCGCTCGCAAGGACGGCGCACCAAATTCACCTTCTCCCAAACAGCTTTTCAACATCCGCAAGCTTCAGCTCAACATAAGTCGGTCGGCCGTGATTGCATTGGCCAGAGCCCGGCGTGGCTTCCATCTCGCGCAACAGCGCATTCATCTCGTCACCTGTCAGCCTGCGGCCGGCACGAACGGAATGGTGGCAAGCCATGGTCGCCAGCACATGATCGAGCCCTTTGGCGAGCGACGTCGCCGAGCCATGTTCAGCCAGTGTCTCGGCCACATCCCGCACGAGACGTTCCGGATCGGCTTTCGCCAAAATGGCCGGCACTTCGCGTACAGCAACAGCGCCCGGCCCGAAAGATTCAATCGACAGGCCCGAGGCCTCAAGCTCACCTGCTTGCGCCAACAGGCGATCCACATCGCCCTCGTCCATTTCGACGATGGCGGGGATGAGCAGCATTTGCCGCGCAATGCCTTTTTCTTCGCGCTGTTTTTTGAGCTTCTCGTAAACAAGGCGCTCATGGGCAGCATGCTGATCGACAATCACCACGCCATCGCGTGTCTGGGCGATAATATAAGTGTCATGCAATTGCGCGCGGGCGGCGCCCAGCGGCGCTTCAAGCGCATCCAATTGTGGCAGAGTTTCATGCGCGCGCATATCCGCTTGCGGGGGAGCCACATCTGCCACAAAAGAGGCTTGTGCTTGCTCGCCAAAACCGGGGGCTGCGGGTGAAGCGCGCCAATTCCATTGCGCATTTTGCGAGGCTGGGCGCTGCCAGCTGCGCGCCATCGTCTCAATCGTGCGCGCGCCGCCTGTGGTACTGGCGCGATGCATAGCCTCCGCCAAAGTCTGCTTCAACGCGCCAATGATGAGCCCGCGCACAAGGCCCGGATCGCGAAAACGCACTTCCGCTTTGGCCGGATGCACGTTCACATCCACCATATGCGGATCGCAAACCAGAAACAGTGCGAGAGACGGATGCCGATCCGAGGGCAGATAATCCATGTAAGCTGCGCGCACAGCACCGCTCAGCACTTTGTCGCGCACGGGGCGACCATTCACATAAAGATATTGGTTCAGCGCATTGGCGCGATGAAATGTCGGCAGGCCCGCAAAGCCGCTGAGGCGAAAGCCTTCGCGCTCCGCCTTCACCGCAAGGGCATTGGGTGTGAAATCACCGCCCAGCACTTGCGAGATGCGCGCCAGTCGACCCTCTTCGCCTGTACCGCAATCGACATAATCAAAGCCCGAGAGATTGTCGCCCGACAGCGCAAAGCGCACTCGGGGATGCGCCATCGCGAGCCGCTTCACCACATCGGCCACAGCTTGCGCTTCAGAGCGATCTGTTTTCAGAAATTTCAGGCGTGCTGGCGTGGCGAGAAACAGATCGCCCACCTCAACCTTCGTGCCCTGCGCACCAGCACTGGGCGCGACTGGCGCCTTCTGGCCAAAATCAACACGCAGATGCGAGGCATGATCAGCCTGCGCGCGGCGCGTGATGATATCAAGCCGCGCAACCGAGCCGATTGAGGGCAAGGCCTCACCGCGAAAACCCAAAGTCGCAATGTTGGAGAGATCACCATCAGGCAGTTTTGACGTTGCGTGACGATCAACAGCCAGCGCCAGATCATCGGGCGTCATGCCCTCGCCATCATCAATCACGCGGATAAGGCGACGCCCGCCTTCCTTCAGCGCAATATCAATGCGCCGCGCACCTGCATCGAGCGCATTTTCGACGAGTTCCTTCACGGCTGAGGCCGGACGCTCAACCACTTCACCCGCTGCAATGCGGTCGACAAGAATGGGGTCAAGGCGACGGACGGGCATGGGAGGAATCACTTGTTCCGAGATGCGCTCAGACTATCAGAATGGCGCCGCGCCGTCATTGCGAGCAAAACGCAGCGATCCAGAAAGCCTCACATGTTGCTTCTAGATGGCTTCGTTTTGATCGCAATGACGAATTGGCTCACATGCCAACGGGGCGGCCAGCGACCGCCACCACCAGGTTCTTGTCTTTGAAGAGACGTGCGCCCACGCGCGTCATGTCCTCCAGCGTCACGCCCGCCACAAGCCGGTTGCGCTCGTCGAGCCAGGTCACGGGGAGCCCCTCAATCTGCAGATAGACAAGCTGACCTGCAATTTTTGTCGATGTGTCGAAACGCAGATCATAAGAGCCGATCAGATATTTTTGCGCCTTGTCGAGCTCATCCGCAGTCGGGCCATCAATGGCAAGTTTGCGGATTTCGTCTTCGATGACCGAAAGGGATTCAGCCGCACGTTCATTCTTGGTCGATGTGCCGCCGACAAACGTCGCTGTATGGCGATAGCTGACGATCTGCGAATGAACCGAATAAGCAAGCCCCCGCTTCTCGCGCACTTCCTTGAACAGACGCGCCGAAAAAACACCGCCGCCCAGAATATGATTGAGCACCATGGCCGGGATATGATCGGGATCATGCAGATCGATGCCCGGCAGACCAAAGCGAATGGTCGATTGCGGGACATCGACATCAATTACCTTACGCTCACCGAGACCCTGCATGGTGATGGGCGCAATGGTATTGAGCATCGTCTTTTCTGGCAGATGAGCAAAGACATCATCCAGAAGAGCGGAGAGCTTTGCCGCATCAATGGCGCCTACAACCGCCACCTTCAAATCGCTGCGTTGCAGAACACGTGCATGCATGCCCACAATATCATCGCGCGTGATGGCGGCGACACTATCCTGCGTACCGCGCGAGGGGCGACCATAGGGATGGTTCGGGAACGCCAGCTCCCGCCAGGCTTTGCCTGCCAGCGCGTCAGGATCATTAGCTTCGTTGCGAAGCCCCGCGAGCATTTGCGAACGCACACGCTCAATCGCATCATTATCGAAACGCGGTTTGTTGACGGCAAGCTTCAGCAAACCAAACGCCGCCTCAACATGACGCGTCATGCTTTTCAGGCGACCATGAAAGGTGTCGCTGTCAGATGAGAAAGAAATCTCGATGGCTTTGTCATCAAGCGCATTGTGGAATGCGGAGGAATCAAGATCACCCGCCCCTTCATCCATGAGTCCTGCCATCATCGAGGCTGTGCCCATGAGCCCATCCGCGTCTTGCGATGAGCCGCCCGTCAGCGCGAATTCCATCGCCACCAGCGGCACGGCATAATCTTCAACGAGCCAAGCTTCGATGCCGGCTTTGGTGGTCACATGCTGCACGCGCGCGGCGCGCGTGAGTGGTGTTTGCAGCGCATTCATGAGCGTTTCCGATTGTCGTGCAGCGCCCAAATCACGCTGCAGCCTCTTCGTTCGTATTGTCACCCTTGGGCAACAGGAAGCCCGTGACCGCACGGCGGCGATCAAGCCATGTGGCGGCAGCTTGACGCACATCATCTGCACTGACGCCGTCCATACGCTCGGGCCAAGCGCGGATATCTTCCACACTCATGCCCGTCGTGAGCGCTGCGCCATACCAGCGCGCGAGCGAGGTCTGATTGTCCTGCGCATAGATGGCGTCGGCCACGAGGCGCGTCTTGGCGCGGGCAAGATCTTCCTCGCGCACGCCCTTTTCGACCACTTCACCGATCACGCGCTCAATGGCGGCATCAAGCTGTTCAAGCGTCACGTCGGGCGCGGGCATGGCATAGACCCAGAAGCGCGTCTCATCGAGCGCCGTACCCATGTAATAGCTCTCTGCCGCAACAGCGATCTTCTCTTCCATCACGAGGCGGCGGTAGAGCAGGCTTGTCGAACCACCCCCTAAGAGGTGGGCGAGCGCCTCCAAAGCCTCTGCCTCGCCCTTTTGCGCCGTGCGATAAGAAGGGACGAGATAGACCGTTTGATGCGCGGGCTGCTCAACCTTTTCATCCGTCAACGTTACGAGGCGATGGGCGCGCGGCTCTGGCTCACGCGGGCGCTTGCGAATAGGGGCTTCGCCACGCGCGGCGACCGGGCCGTAGATGCGGCCAGCCATCTCGCGCACTTCCTCTTGTGTCACATCGCCCGCGACAATGAGGATGGCATTTTCCGGCGTGTAGAAGCGATCATAATAATCAAGCGCATCCTGACGGCCGAGATCTTCGATCTCATGCTGCCAGCCGATGATCGGCTTGCCATAGGTATGATGCGAGAACAACGTGGCCTGAACGGTTTCATGCAATTGTGCGGATGGATCGCTATCGGTGCGCATGCGGCGCTCTTCAAGAACCACGTCGCGCTCGGGCGCGACAATCTCATCTGTCAGGACGAGATTTTTCATGCGGTCAGCTTCATATTCCATCACCACCGGCAGATGGGCTTTGGGCATGCGCTGAAAATAGGCTGTGTAATCATTCGAGGTGAAGGCATTTTCTTGGCCGCCGAGCTCGGCGACCAGTTCAGAAAATTTCCCCTTCGGATGCGCTTTCGTGCCCTTGAACATGAGATGTTCAAGAAAATGCGCAATGCCCGATTTGCCCGCCGGATCATCAGCCGAACCGTTGCGATACCAGACCATATGGGTCACGACCGGCGCGCGATGATCTGGGATCACCACGACCTCCATGCCATTGTCGAGACGGAAATGGGAAATGGCCGGGCCCGAACCGCTGCTCGCAGACGATGCATCGGAAGGCGTGAGACCTGGGATAACCGACTGTCGTGCCATGGGCGCCCGATCGATGGTTGGAACAAAACCGCCGCCTCAAGGATCACCCCCGGGCGGCGGCAGAAACGAATATAGGATCAAAGGGGATGAAAATTCACCCCCATCATATCACGAAGGCCTGATCACTGATCTTCCCGACGACGCGAATCCTGAATGGCCTGAACGCGGGCGTCGGAGATATCGTCCTCTTTTTTCACTTCGAATGTATATTTCTGAACGGTCGTCGGCTTGCGATAGCCGGACGGGGGCTCGGTCAGTGACTTGCGCGGCGGCTCCTTGCCTGCCTCCAGAATGATCTTGTCATCCGTACCCGACGATTTGACACTGCGCAGCTCTTTCCAGAAGGCTTCCTGATTGCAGGGGCGCCCCAGCGGCTCATTACATTCCCGATCCGAGCCCGGCCCCTGCACCTTGCTGGTGCGAATGCGATCAAGCTCCGTGCGGCTGACCGGGTTCCAGACCTCGTCCACGCGTTCCTTCGCATTTGCACGCTTCTCGGCCTCCTTGCGGGCTATTTCCTGATCCTTGGGCCAGGATTGCACACGCTTGGTGGCGGGCTCTTGGGGTGCCGGCAAAGCTTTGCGGTTTGATGGCACCACAAGCGGCGCGCGCTCGCGATATTGAATGGTCCCTTCGACAGGCTGGTCGCCCGGCAGGACCAGATCGAAAACGCTCTCAAGGACGCTGGCCTTGCCGTCATCCTCAAGTGCCAGCGCAGGCGCGCCGGAAAGCCCAAGCGAAAGAGCCAAGGCCGAAACGGCCAAGAGCCCGGTGCGAGAGAAGCAAGTCCCTGATTTCATGGCCATGTCCATCATCTGGTCACATTGTCCCGGCGATCGCGCGGGCCTGATCGGTCAAGCTGCCATGCCAAGGCGGCAAATTAGTGGCAGCCCTCAGGCCGAAGGCTTGGCGTCCGGGGACACGAGGGATTCATACAGAAGAAGACCGACCCCCGCAACGATCCCAATGTCAGCAAGGTTAAAGACGTACCACGAGAAGCTGCCGACGTGGAAATGGAAGAAATCAGCCACCGCCCCATAGAGCGTCCGGTCGATGCCATTGCCGATGGCCCCACCAATGATGAGCCCGAGGCCAAGGCCTGAGAGCTTCGTGGTCGAGCGCCCGAGCCAGACGGCCAGAAACAGCGTCGCCGCCCCGGTCACTGCCAACAGGCCATAGCGGCCGAGCTCCGTATTGGCCTCAAACAGCGAATAAGAGACGCCCTTATTCCAGGCCATGACGAGATCAAAAAAGGGCAGCACCTGCACGGGCTGGCGGCTGGCAATGTCATAGACATCGAGCATCCAGAACTTATGCGCCTGATCAATGAGCAGCATCAGAAAAGCCGACACACCCCCGATGAGGCGCGCCGCCGTCTGTGATGCCAGACCCACACTCACAACCGCCCCGCCGCTTTCAACTCACGCAGAGCCTTGGCATCGCGCGGGCTTACATCGGGATAATCCCTGTCCTGGCCGATCTTTTCCGAGATTTTCCACGAGCGTGCGCATTTGCGACCCTTGGCGAGCGCTGGCACGACGCCAACGCCAGCGACATCATCCAAAGTGAAGGCACCCTGCGGGGGGGGGGCTGCGCTGATCTCAATGTCAGAGGTGATGCAGATTTCGGCAAAGTCGAGGCCGTCGAGCACCGCGCGCAAATTATTGTCGGCAATATAGACGACAGGTGCGGCTTCAAGCGAAGAACCGATGCGCTTTTGCGCGCGCTCAATTTCCAGCGCGCCCGTCACGACACGACGAATGCTGCGCACCTTCTCCCACTTTTCTGCAAGCTGGGGCGCCAACCATTCACCGGGAACATCGGCAAATGTTTCCAGATGGACGGATGGACGATCCGCATAGCGCGACAGCCAGGCCTCTTCCGCCGTGAAGACGAGAATGGGCGCAAGCCACAAAGTCACCGCACGGAACATATCCTCAATGCAGGTGAGCGCAGCCAATCGCGCAGGCGACGACAGCGGATCGCAATAGAGCGCGTCCTTGCGAATGTCGAAATAGAAGGCCGACAGGTCGGTGTTCAAAAACAGCGAAAGCTCCGAGACCACTTTGCGATAATCATAGGTCTCATAAGCCTGTTTGATCACGCTGGAGAGTTCAGCGAGGCGATGCAGCATGAGCTTTTCCAGCTCGGGCATGTCGGCATAAGTCACGCGCTTGGTGGCATCATAATGGGCGAGTGTGCCGAGCATCCAGCGCATCGTGTTGCGCAATTTGCGATAGGTCTCGACAAAGGTTTTCAGGATTTCTTTGCCAATGCGCAGATCATCCGAATAATCGGCAGCCGCAACCCAGAGGCGCAAAATGTCAGCGCCGGAATCCTTGATGACATCTTGGGGCGCGGTGACATTGCCCAGCGACTTCGACATTTTCTGGCCCTTCTCGTCCAGAACAAAGCCGTGCGTCAGAACAATATCGAAGGGCGCGCGCCCGCGCGTGCCGCAGCTCTCCAGCAGTGACGACTGGAACCAGCCGCGATGCTGATCCGAGCCTTCGAGATACATGACCTGATCACGCCCGCCATCGACCTTGCGCTTGGTGCCAGACAGCCCAGGGAAATGCTTCGCATCTTCGAGCGTGTAGGTATGCGTCGAGCCTGAATCGAACCAGACGTCGAGCACGTCCATGACCATGTCATAATCTTTGGCGCGCGCGCCCAAAAAGCGCTCTTTCGCGCCTTCCTTGAACCAAGCGTCACCGCCCTCAGTTTCAAATGCTTCAGCAATGGCAGCATCAACCGCCTTGTCATGCAGAAGCTCTTTGGTTTCTTTGTGCACGAAGACGCAGATCGGCACGCCCCAAGCACGCTGGCGCGACATGACCCAATCCGGCTTGTTTTCAATCATGCCGCGAATGCGGTTCTCGCCCGCGCCCGGCACCCATTGCGTCTTGCCAATGGCATCAAAGGCAACAGCACGCAGCGAGGTGCCAAGGTTGAATTCCTTGTCCATCGCAATGAACCATTGCGGTGTATTGCGGAAAATAACGGGCTTTTTCGAGCGCCAGCTGTGCGGATATTGATGTTTCAGGCGTCCACGCGCGACCAAATTGCCGATCGTGATCAGCGATTGAATCACAGCTTCATTGGCATCACCCTTTTCACCCTTTTCGGTGATGACGCGCTTGCCTTCAAAGCCGGGGGCTTCTTTGGTGTAGCGGCTTTCATCATCAATGGTGAAAGGAATGCGCGTGTCGATGCCGCGCTCCGATAATTGACGGCCGCAGGCCATCCAGATTTCAAAATCTTCGCGACCATGCGAAGGCGCCGTATGCACAAAGCCCGTGCCCGTATCATCGGTGACGTGATCGCCATCGAGCAGCGGCACATGGAAACGATAGCCAAGACCAGCCAACGGATGCGCGCAGACGGTGGCTTTCAGATCGTCAGCGGAAACCGAGCTGATCTGCTTCAGCGAAATTTTGGCAGAAGCTGCGACCGCGTCGGCGAGCTTCAAAGCGAGCACATATTTTTCGCCAACAGCGGGGCCAAAATCGCGCTCATTGGCAGTCACTTCGAACACGCCATATTCGATCTTGTGCGAATAAGAAATCGCGCGATTCCCCGGCAATGTCCAAGGCGTTGTTGTCCAGATGACAACATAGGCATTGGCAATCGGGCCTTCGAGGATCGGGAACTTCACCCACACCATATCCGACTGGTGATCGTGATATTCGATCTCGGCCTCTGCAAGAGCGGTCTTTTCAACCACCGACCACATGACGGGCTTGGAGCCGCGATAGAGAAGTCCATTGTCTTTGAACTTCATAATCTCGCGCGCGATCTGCGCTTCGGCATGAAAAGCCATGGTCGAATAGGGATGATCCCAATCACCTGTCACACCGAGACGCTTGAATTCCTCGCGCTGCGTATCGAGCCATTTTTGTGCGAAGGCGCGGCATTCCTGACGGAATTCAACCACCGGCACTTCGTCTTTGTTTTTGCCCTTGGCGCGATATTGCTCTTCGATCTTCCATTCAATGGGAAGACCGTGGCAATCCCAGCCCGGCACATAATTGGAATCAAAGCCCAGCATTTGCTGGCTGCGCGTCACCATATCCTTCAGGATTTTGTTGAGCGCATGGCCGATGTGGATATTGCCATTGGCATAGGGCGGTCCGTCGTGCAGCACGAAGCGCGGACGATTGGCCGAAGCCGCCCGGATGAGATTGTAGAGATCCATCGTCCGCCAGCGGGCGAGAAGCTCCGGCTCCTTCTGGGGCAGGCCCGCGCGCATCGGGAAGTCCGTGCGCGGCAGGAAAAGGGTCTGCGAATAGTCGGGGGCGGAAGACTCGGTCATGTCTCTCAAGGGCTCTGGCGGAAGGCAAAAACGCGTGCTGGGCAATAGCCCATTTTTTTCGTCATTGCGAGGAGCGAAGCGACAAAGTACCCAGAAGCACCACGTTAGGCTTCCGGATTGCATCGCTTCGTTCGAAATGAAGGATCGAGGCGGATTAGGCGAGCAACGCCCGCGCCTCTTCCACATCCTTCTCGATCTGCGCCACCAGCGCCTCCAGACCGTCGAATTTCACTTCCGGGCGGATCCAGGCAGCAAAGCGCACATCCAGCGTCTTTCCATAGAGATCATCTTTAAAATCAAGAAGATAGATCTCAAGCCAGGGAGGGCCATTATCGACCGTCGGGCGACGGCCCCAGCTGGCCACGCCATCGCGCACCACGCCATCCACCCTCACCCGCACGGCATAAATGCCGTAGCGCAGGCGGCAGGAGGGATCGAGAATGAGATTGGCGGTTGGGAAACCAAGCTCGCGGCCAAGCTTCTGCCCATGCACGACCTCGCCGCTGACGACATAATCATGTCCCAGCAGAACGCGGGCCTTGGCGACATCCCCCTCTTCCAGCGCTTTGCGCGTATCGGCTGAATGCACCGCTTCCGGGCTGCCATCGACATCAGCCAGAACTTTTTCGACCACTTTCACGCTAAAACCATAGCGGGCACCCGCCTCTTTCAAAAAGGCGGGCGAGCCCTCGCGGCCTTTGCCGAAGTGGAAATCATAGCCCACCACTGCACCCGAAATCGCCAGCTGCTCCACCAAGACTTGGCGGACGAATTCCTCAGCCGCGAGCCCGGCCAAAGCCGCATCGAAATTGAGGACAAACATCGTCTCAAGCCCAAGGCCCGCCAGCAAAGCTCCCTTTTCGCGCTCGGGCGTCAGCCGGTAGATCACCGGCCTGCCGGCAAAATAATCTGCCGGATGCGGCTCGAAGGTTAGCACCGCACAGGGCTTGTTGAGCCGCGCTGCCGAAGCCTCAGCAGCCCGAACAACCACCGAATGGCCACGATGCACACCATCAAAATTGCCAATCGCCACGACAGCACCTTTCAGCGCTTTCGGCAGTCTTTCGAGATCTTTGATAACGGCAAGGCCGGAAACAGGCGGGAGTAGGGACATGGCGGGCAAACTGCCGTGCAGGCCCTGCCCCGTCAAGGCTTACCCGCGCTCGGCGCGGGCTTTCGGTGGGCGCGGTGAACGTGACAACAACCCGAGTGGTGGCCCTGCCATCATTTCGACGGAAGCGAAACAACCCCGGGGCCACACGTGTGGCTTCTGGACTGCTCCGTCGCCTTCCTCCTCGCAAGGTCAAGGAAGAGCGTCAATGATAGCGAGTGTCTACCAGACAAGCTCGGGGATGGCCGCCAAAGGATGACGCGGATTTTCAACCAAGAACTGCTGATAGGCCGCCAGATCAAGCGCGCCGTTGGCATGCAATTCTTCGCGGTGAATACCTTTGGTCACAAAGAGGGCATCAATGCCGAATTCAACCGCGCCAGCGACATCCGTGCGCATCGCATCGCCAATGGCCAGGATCCGCTCACGAGGCACATTTTGCCCGCGCGTCCGTTCGGCAAATGCCAGCGCCCGTTCATAGATCGGCGCAAATGGCTTACCCGCCTGAAACACGCGCCCCCCGCGCTCTTCATAGGCTTGCGCCAGAGCACCCGCGCAATAAATGAGCTGGTCACCGACATGCACGACAAGATCGGGATTGGCCGAAATCATATCGAGGTTTTTAGCGCGCATCATCGCCATGCGGTCGGCATAATCTTCAGGCGCCTCAATGCGGTCATCACTGAGCCCGGTCACCACAACATAAGCCGCGTCTTCCAACGGCACGAGGCGCGGCTTAATCCCCGTCTGTTGATGCGAAATCTCAAACAAAGTGAAATCACGCTCGGGACCAATGTGATAGATCGGCGCGTCTTTGCGTTCAGCAATAAAAGCCAGCGTCACATCACCCGACGTTACCATGTCGTCGTATGCATCCTGCGGCACATGGAAACCCGCAAGCTGCTCGAGAATCGGCGGATTGGGGCGCGGCGCATTGGTGATCAGGATCACCGTGCCACCGCCGCTGCGAAAGCGCTGCAAAGCCTCGCAAGCCGCCGGATAGCGCGCCTGGCCATTGTGCACGACACCCCAGACATCGCAGAACACGACATCATAGCGGCCATCGAATTCGGACAATCCGCGGGCAATGCGCGGTTCAGCGATTTTCTTCATCATGACCAAGGCGGCTAAAGCCACCACCCCCAAGTGTCAAGCAAAGACCACACGGCTTTGCTGCACCGCACTCACAACTGTCATAATCCAACCAATTGGGACTCTCTGCTTAAACTTCGTGCAAATCCTAAGAGAGACTTGACCTTGTCCGGCTAGCTATGGAATCTCGGCTTCCGATCAGTCTTAAAAGAATCCGGAACTTTGGGAATTCCCACGGATGATGACAGCATCAGAAGCCGGCTCAAGCGAAGATCAACGCGGCAGCGCTTTAGTGCGCACGCTGTTGGCTGCCTGTTTTGCCTCTGCACTATTGGCAGCTCCGGCTTTTGCCGCTTCACCCGAAGAGACTGCCATCGAAGTGCAGGCTGAAACCTGCCCTGCCGGGCGCTCTATGCTCAAGCAACAGGCCAAGCTGAAAGATTTTGCCAAGCGCATTGCGGCAAAAGCCCCATTGAACATTCTCGCCATTGGCTCATCATCAACACGCGGAATTGGCGCCTCTTCGCCAGCCCATAGCTATCCTGTCCGCTTTGCCGAAGAAATGACGCAGCGTTTCCGCGCGCAAGTAGAAGTCGTGAACGCCGGTTTGAATGGCGAAACGGCTGATGCGACGCTCGCGCGGCTCGAAGAACGGGTGACTGCCGATCGTTTTGATCTGGTCATCTGGCAGGTCGGCACCAATGACGCCATGAAGGGCGGCGATGAAGAGGGCTTCCGCTCTTTTCTAAAGCGCGGCATTACCTTGGTGAAATCGCGCAAGATGGACCTCGTCCTTCTCGATCAACAGTTTTTCCTGACGATGAAAGATCCGGTTCGCTACGAGCGCTTCGTGAAAATCATCGAAATAGTCGCAGAAGAAGAGAACATTCCCGTACTCTCGCGCTACCGCCTGATGAAATTCTGGGCCGAGCGTGCACCACAGGATTTGCGCTCGATGCTGGCCTCCGATGGCTTTCACATGAGCGACCGCGGTTATTTCTGCCTCGCTACCGCCATGGGCCGCGCCATGGGCGATCTTGTCACTGGCGCGCCGCAACTTGCCAATGAGATCACGCCTGCGATCACGGCATCTATGCCGCGCGCTTTGATGCGCCCCTAAGGCGACACTTTCCCATCGACAATATGCAAACGCCGGTCGGCTTGCTCAGCCAGACCCGGGTCATGCGTGACCACCACAACTGACTTGCCCGATCCCGGCCCGCACATATCGCGTAAGATCCCCAAAACTTGGGCGCTCGACGCGCTATCCAGATTGCCCGTCGGCTCGTCAGCCAGCACGAGCTTGGGATCATTGGCCAGAGCGCGCGCAATGGCGACGCGTTGACGCTGCCCACCCGACATTTGTTCGGGCCGCTTATGCGCATGATCTCCCAAACCCAACGACGCCAGAATGTCGCTGGCATGTTTGCGGATTCTGGCATCGTCATAGCGCCCCAGCGCGCGCATCGGCAGAGCGACATTTTCCAGCGCGGAAAATTCCGGCAATAGAAAATGGAACTGAAAGACAAAGCCCAAAGTCTCAAGCCGCATGCGCGCCCGCGCCGTCTCATTCAGCTTGGATGTTGGTCGGCCGCCAATCGTCACCTCGCCAGCGCTCGGCACATCCAGCAGCCCCAGCAAATAGAGCAAAGACGATTTGCCCGACCCCGAAGGGCCTGTGATGGCCAAAAATTCATCCGCATAAATATCCATATCAATGCCATTGATGAGCGTAGCTGGCACTTCGCCGTACAGCACACGACGCAAACCGCGCGCTTCGACCAAAGCACTCATGAGGCACCCCGGATGATTTCGACGGGCTGCAAAGCAGCCGCTTTGCGCGCTGGGAAATAGCCTGCGATCACGGAAGCGCTGAGCGCGACCAGACCAGCAATCGCATAATGGGTTGGCGCATAGATGATGGGCAATCGCGTAGCATCCATAAAGGGCGACTTGAACTCGATCTGCGCCATGCCGTAACTCATGGCATAACCCAGCAACCATCCAAGCAAGAGACCCATCACGCCAATCATCATGCTCTCAAGCACAAAAATCTGGCGTACGGTGGCCGATGGAAAGCCCAGCGATTTCATGATCGCAATGTCACGCGTCTTTTCATGCGTGATGGTGGAAATAATATTGTAGGTACCGAAAGAAGCCACCATCAGAATCGCGCTGACGACCGTGTACATAATGAAATTTCGCATCTGGAAGGCTGACAGCAAATCCTCATGCGCTTCCTGCCAAGAGGTCGACTTGTAGCCCGTCTCCGCCTCGATGCGCGAGGCAATCGCACGCGCCTGCAACACATCCTGCGCCTTCACGCGCAATTCATTCACAAGTCCCGTTTGGCCCGCCAGAATCTGTGCGGTCTTGATGAGCACATAAGCGGAATTGTCATCAATCTGCGTCACGCCCGCATGCGAGATCGCCACCACCGTTGCCGACAGCGTGCGTCCCGTACCCGCCGTCACGATCACGCTATTGCCAATGCGTGCGCCCGCCTTCTTCGCCAGACCCGATCCAAGAATGATCGCATTGGAGGATTTGTAGAGCGCATCCAAAGAGCCATCACGAATTTGCGTCGAGAGTTTCGACACATCCGGTTCGCGTTTGGGATCGATACCAGTGATGCTGACAGCCGTATCGCGCCCTGCAAAGCGGATCACCGCCTTGGCCTGCACGGAGGGCGCCACAGCACCGGGCAGCCAGCCTTCTAGCGCCGCCATGATCGCATAGGGGTTTTTGATACCAGGGCGCAATTGCTTGGTCGTGAGGCCACGGATTTCAGCCGCTTCATAGGCTTGGTCTGCGGGCTGGCGCGGTGGCTCGCGTCTCTCATCAGTGACAGAAATATGGGGCAGGGAATCAACCAGCTGGCGGATGAAATCCTCCTGCGAGCCTTCCATGATGGAGGCCATCATCACCGAAAAGCCAACGCCTATGGCGACGCCAGACACACCGACAAGCGTCTGGCGCAGGCGCGACAGAATATGCGTGCGCGCAATGGAGAAAACGAGGGGCAGCATGCCGCTCACGAAGCGCTCCCCTCCTTCACCCGCACACGCAGACCATCACGGAACGTATTTTGCGCAGGCGAGGCGACAAGATCGCCTTCGCCAACACCCTCCAGAATCTCAACCGCCCGCGTTCCGCGAATACCGGTTTTCACCGGAACCAATTTCAGCTTGCCGGCGACCACGACAAAAATTTTGTCGCCGACGATCGCCTCTGCGGGCAACAGCAAAGCATTTTCCTTTTCGCGCGTGACGATGTTGGCTTCGACACTCATGCCAATCTTGAGCGGCGTTTCGGCGGGAAGATTGAGATAGACGCGAAAGGTCTTTGTCGCCGGATCGCCTTTAGGTGTGATTTCGCCAACCGTGCCTGCCAAAAGGCGATCTTTGAAACCTTCATTGCGGATCAGCACCTTTTGCCCCGTGCTGACGCGCGGAATATCTTCCTCATTCACATCAGCCACAATGCGCAATGGCTTGGGCTGACCCACCCAGAACAGAACGTCAGCCGCGCCGGTTCCGGCAATCTCGCCAACCTCGCCATCTTTACGCAGCACCACACCGTCCATCGGCGCATGCAAGATAAGGTCGGCGATGCGATCTTCTTGCGCAGCAATGCGCGCTTCATATTCAGCGAGTTGGGTGACGAGCTGATCAAGCGCGGTCTGAGTTGCCGCAGCGCGCGCAACAAGGCCACGGGTGCGCTCAAGATCCTGCTCGATCCGGTGGCGACGTGCATCAAGCTCGCGCAAGGCCGCGCGCTCCTCGACATCATCAAGCTGGCCCAATACATCGCCGGCCTTCACGGGCTTGCCTTCGCAATCACAGAGTTTGGTAATGCGTTTGCGCGACAGAGCAATGACCTTGGCCCATTTTTCAGGCTCGACCGTGCCGGTGGCATAAACGACTTCGGCAGCCGTCCCGCGCGTGGGGCGCAGGGCCGCCACATCCAGCGGCGCCAGCCAGAACCGCCAGGCGAGAACGCCGACGACGAGCGCGGCAAGGCCAACAATCAAAACAGTGCGCAGACGCATAAAGGGATCTCGCTCAAGACAGGCTGGAGGGGAGGCTACCTCCTCCAGACAGTCATGGCGAGGGTGAGGGCCATAAGCCCCGTCATTGCGAGCGTCAGCGAAGCAATCCAGGGGCCTCACGCGCAACCTCTGGATTGCCGCTTTGGCCTACGGCCTCCTCGCAATGACGGGCACCCTTGGGTGCCCCCGCCTTGCTCCCGCCTCTCCTGCCCCTTATGAAGCAGGCCTGACCTTTTACCCAGAGCTGGGCGGCCCGAGATTTCATGACCGACGAGACCCCGAATTCGACCGTAAAGGCCCGCCTGCCGCGCGGCCTTGCCGACCGTGGCCCGACAGAGATTGCCGCCATCCATCGCATGAGCGCTGCCATCCGCGAGGTCTATGAGCTCTATGGCTTTGAAGCCGTGGAAACGCCCTTCATCGAATATACGGAAACGCTCGGCAAATTCCTGCCCGATCTCGACCGTCCCAATGAAGGCGTCTTCTCGTTCCAAGATGATGATGAGCAATGGCTGTCGCTGCGCTACGATCTGACAGCGCCGCTCGCCCGCTTTGTGGCCGAGCATTACGACAAGCTTCCAAAACCCTATCGCAGCTATCGCTCGGGCTTTGTGTTTCGCAACGAAAAGCCCGGTCCCGGCCGCTTCCGCCAGTTCATGCAATTTGATGCCGACACAGTGGGCTCTGCCTCTGTCGCGGCAGATGCTGAAATCTGCATGATGGCTGCCGATACGCTGGAAAAGGTCGGCATCAAGCGTGGCGAATACGTGGTCAAGGTCAACAACCGCAAAGTCCTCGATGGCGTACTGGAAGCCGCAGGTCTTGCAGGCGACGATCGCGCGGCGCAGCGCTTGATCGTGCTGCGCGCCATCGACAAGCTGGATCGGCTGGGCACAGATGGCGTTTGCCTGTTGCTGGGCCCCGGCCGCAAGGATGAATCGGGCGACTTCACCAAAGGTGCAGATCTCTCGTCCGCTGCCATCGACCGCGTGCTTGCTTTCACCGGCGCACGCGGAAAAACCAATGCCGCAACCATTGAAAATCTGCGCACAGCTGTAGGCGCCTCCGCGCGCGGCGCTGAAGGTGTGGCGGAACTGGCTGAAATTTCGACGCTGGTGGACGCTGGCGGCTATGGCGATGGCCGAATCGTCATCGACCCGGCTGTCGTACGCGGCCTCGAATATTACACTGGCCCCGTCTACGAGGCCGAGCTCACCTTTGAAACCAAGGATGAGAATGGCAGGCCGATGCGCTTTGGCTCGGTGGGTGGCGGTGGTCGCTATGATGGCCTTGTCGCCCGCTTTCGTGGCGAACCAGTGCCTGCCACCGGCTTCTCCATTGGCGTGTCGCGCCTGCTGGCGGCACTCGCCGCTATCAAGAGCCCGATTGCTGCAGCCAAGGATGCGCGCGGCCCAGTAGTGGTGCTGGTGCTCGACCGTGAGGAAATGGCTCGCTATCAGGGCTTCGTCGCGCGTCTGCGCCAAGAAGGCATCCGCGCCGAACTTTATCTGGGCTCCGCGGGCATGAATGCGCAGATGAAATATGCCGATAAGCGCCATTCGATCTGCGCGGTCATTCAGGGCTCGAATGAGCGCGAGAAGGGCGAGGTCTCGATCCGCGATCTGATACTGGGCGCCGAACTGGCCTCCTCCAGCAAGGATCGCGCTGATTATCTTGAGCTGAGGGCGCGTGCCCAATTCTCCGCACCCGAGACTGATCTTGTCGCGGCCGTGAAAGAGGTTCTTGGCCGCCACACCTGAACAATTGCAGGGCGCGCGCCCTTTGCCTATCTTGGCGCGGCCTTTTGGAGACAATCGATGAAGTCCTCGCGCCTTACCTTCTGCCTTGCTGCCCTCGCGTCCCTTGCGGCCACGATTGCCCTTGCCCAACAGCCCCCGCAGCAGAAGCCAACCCCAAAGGAAGAGAAAACCTTCCCGAAGGATTCAAACTGGACGCTGCGCAGCCTGAATGGCAAGCCGGTGCCAGCTGGGCTTGAGGCAACCATGCGCATCGACAATCAATTTCGCGGCGCGGGCTTTTCGGGTTGCAACACCTGGTCGGCCACCATGTGGCCCGTTCGAAACCAGCGCTTTGCTGTGGGAGGCGTAGCCGTGACCAAGAAAGCCTGCCCGCAACCCGCCATGCAATTCGAACAGGCGTTCCTGCACGCCCTGTTCGCAGCTCCGCAATGGGACTTGGTCAATGGACTGCTCGAAGTGAAGAGCCAGTCCGGAACGCTGTCCTTCGCGCGCGGCTTATGATCCGCTTTACAATCCGCTGGGCGTGAAGGCGAAGGTGGCTGATGCCCCATCCTGATCGAGCGGCGTGAAAATGCCGTCGGGACCGCGGCGCATATGCAACCGCCTCTTATGGAAGGCCAGAAGTGTCGAGCGATGGCCAATGGAGATGATCGTCGTCTCCGGCAGCTGTGCGCGCAACACACTATAGATTTCGGCTTCCAATTCTTCATCCAGCGCAGCTGTGGCTTCATCCAGCAACAGCCAATCAGGGCGCACCAGAAGCGCGCGCGCAATAGCCAAGCGCTGTTGCTCGCCACCCGACAAGCGCTGCGACCAGACACCTTCTTCGTCAATCCGCTCAGCCAGCAAAGGCAGATGGGCCGCGCGCAAAGCGGCGCGGATCTGCTCATCGGTGAATGTCTCGGGGCGACGCGGATAGGTCACCGCAGCGCGCAACGTGCCCTGCGGCAGGTAGGGCTTTTGTGGCAAGAGCAGCAGGCTCGCCTGCTCTGGCACAGACATCTCACCATCGCCAAACGGCCAGACACCCGAGAGCACGCGGAAGAGCGTCGACTTGCCTGAGCCAGACGGCCCCGTCAGCAGCACAGATTCATCGGCCGCAAAATGCAACCCATTCACATCAACCACGCGGCGCCCATCGGGCAGGCGCACCTGCAAGCGGCTGATCATGATGTCGCGGAAATCATTCGTGCTAGTTTGAATGCGCGCGCCATTGTCTTGCTCAATCGCACGGGCGCGTTCAATGGCGGAATCAAACGACGTTAATCGATCCAACACCGCACGGAAATCTGCGAGGGACGTGTAGTAATCGATGAAGAATGTCAGCGCGCTTTCAACGCGACCAAACGCACTTGCAGTCTGCGTCATGACGCCCAATTGAATTTTCTTCGCAAAGAAGAAGGGCGCCGCGATGATGTAGGGAATGAAAGGGCTGATCTGACCATAAGTGGCAGTAAAGGCCGTCAGCTTCATGCGCTTATGCATGATGTTGATGTAATTGCCGATGATCTGCGCAAAGCGCCCACCCAAAGCATGCTTCTCTGCGGGCTCACCACCCAGCAGCGCGACCTGTTCGGCATATTCACGCAGACGCGCGAGAGAGAAGCGAAAATCGGCTTCATAACGCTGGCGATCAAAATAGAGTGTCACCAACGGCTTTCCGATGAGATGGGTGATCCACGTGCCAATGATCGCATAGACCACCGCCACCCAGAACAAGAGGCCAGGTACAGCCGTCTCGGTTCCCGGAATGGTGAAATTGGCCGACAGTGTCCACAGCAGGATGGAAAATGAGACCAGCGAAGAAAGTTTCGAGATCAAGAGGATCGAATAGGCATAGACGCCATTGCCCCCGCCCGAACCCAGAAAACGTGACACATCTTCCGCAATACGTTGATCGGGATTGTCGGCATCAGCATTGAGCAGGCTCATGCGGTAATGCGTATTGCCGTTGAGCCAGCGGCCCACATAATGATCCGTGAGCCAGCGGCGCCAACGGATCATCAGCATGGATTCCACAAAAATCTCGACGACCGCACTGCCGATGTAGATGAACACCCAGATCGGGAAGGTAACAAGCAACAGCGTCCAGAATGTATCGGCTTCATAGGCCTGGAAGGCGTTGAACATGTCGCGGTTGATGAACGAAATCCGCAGCGAAAAACCAACCTGCGCCTGATTGACCAAGACCAGAAACACAACCATCCAGATCGCCGCATTGCGTTCCAGCATGGCGCGTGGTTCGAGCGGCCAGACCTGCAATGTGCCGCGATCCTGCGAATGGAAATAATGATCGGTGATATTCATCACTGAACGCACGACCGGCAGATGCGAAATGAGCCAGACAAGAACACCGAAAATAGCAACGGTCAGCGGCAGACTCTCGGGTAGCGCATATTCAGCGGCCCATTCCGGCCAGAACCCCAGACGCGCGGCATAATGGATGAGGCCGAACACGACAGCTTCGATTCCGAAAATGGCAACAAAGATTTTCAGGAAGCTGGAAATTTTCTGCGATTTCCAAGTCGTGAAGGCACACAGAAATGTGGCAATGCCCAGCAACAACCCGCCATCCAACGCACCTGAAAATTTTAGCGCGAAAGACAAAGCGGAAAAGGCGAGGATTGTCAGCGACAGTAAAATCATGGATCGACTTTCAAGCGGGTCATTCATTCTCGTGACCTTAGCACACGCGCAGGCCGAGCCCGCTCACGAGCTTGTGGATGACCCACATCAAAAAAAGCACCCTCGAGGGTGCTTTTTTTGGCGGTTGAATGAAGGCGCGTGGCCCTTAGACTGGTGTGCCCGACATGGCGCGACCGAGCACCGGCTCGTCTTCGAGCGTCTCGCCATTCACAGCGGCGATGAGGCGCGGCGAGGGGCGGAAGGTCAACACACGACGCGCGGTGATCGGATATTCTTCACCCGTCTTGGGGTTGCGGCCAACGCGCGCACGCTTGGCGCGCACTGAAAAGGCACCGAAGGCACGCAGCTTCACTGTTTCTCCGCGCTCCAGCGCCGAGCAAATTTCATCGAGCGACTGCTCGACAACCTCGCGCGCCTGCGCACGCGACAACCCTGGGCAGGTGCCGTAGACGGCCTCCAACAGATCAGCTCTGGTTGTGGTTCTGTTCGACATCTTCTCTTCAGTTGCCTTTAACGGACACGCAATCATACGCACCCGGCTGCAACCTCCCCCCATCTTCCCGCGACCATTCAGGGCTAGATCATACGACATGATGGAAGTCATTGAAATAACTTCGTCAAATCAAATGAGCCTGTGCCTTGATGGCCACAGCCCTCTGTTCTGATGCTCAACCTAGTCCACAAAAAGAGGGCCGCCAACAGGCGACCCTCTCTGACTTTTGGATGAGACGGTAGGGTTGGGCTTCCTTAGAAGTCCATACCACCAGTTGAAGTCGGGCCTGCCCGCCTTCAACCATGTCTGGTCTTGGGCGTATGGACTTCTTAGAAGTCCATACCACCCATGCCACCGCCGCCCGGCATCTGGGGCATGGAGCCGCCCTTATCCTTCGGAGCGTCAGCGATCATGGCTTCCGTCGTGATCAGGAGGCCAGCCACCGAGGCCGCGTCCTGGAGCGCCGTGCGCACAACCTTGGCAGGATCGACGATCCCGGCTTCGATCATATCGACATATTGCTCGGTCTGGGCGTTGAAGCCGAAGGTCTGCGACTTGTTCTCGTTGATCTTGTTGATCACGATCGAGCCTTCGATACCGGCATTGTCGACGATCTGGCGAAGCGGAGCTTCAAGCGCCTTGAGGACGATCTTGATGCCCGCTGCCACGTCGGCATTGTCGGACGAGAGCTTGGCCACAGCGCCACGAGCGCGCAGCAGCGCGGTGCCGCCGCCGGGGACGATGCCTTCTTCCACCGCAGCGCGGGTGGCGTTCAGCGCGTCATCCACGCGGTCCTTCTTTTCCTTCACTTCGATTTCCGTCGCGCCGCCGACGCGGATCACCGCGACGCCGCCAGCGAGCTTGGCCAGACGCTCCTGGAGCTTCTCACGGTCATAGTCAGAAGTGGTTTCTTCGATCTGTGCCTTGATCTGGGAGATCCGGCCTTCGATTTCCTTCTTCTTGCCAGCACCGTCGATGATCGTGGTGTTTTCCTTGTCGATACGAACGCGCTTGGCGCGGCCGAGCATCGGCAGGTTCACGTTTTCGAGCTTGATGCCGAGGTCTTCGGAGATCATCTGACCCGAGGTGAGGATCGCAATGTCTTCGAGCATGGCCTTGCGGCGATCGCCGAAGCCGGGCGCCTTGACGGCCGCAACCTTGAGGCCGCCACGCAGCTTGTTGACGACGAGCGTGGCCAGAGCCTCGCCTTCGACGTCTTCAGCGATGATGACGAGCGGCTTGCCGGTCTGCACAACAGCTTCGAGAACCGGAAGCATCGCCTGCAGCGAGGAGAGCTTCTTTTCGAAGATGAGGATGTAGGGATCGTCGAGTTCGGCGATCATCTTCTCGGCATTGGTGATGAAGTAGGGCGAGAGATAACCACGGTCGAACTGCATGCCTTCGACGACGTCGAGTTCGGTCTCAAGGCTCTTGGCCTCTTCAACCGTGATGACGCCTTCATTGCCGACCTTCTGCATGGCCTTGGCAATCATGTCGCCGATCGACTTGTCGCCGTTGGACGAAATCGTGCCGACCTGCGCGACTTCCCAAGATTCTTTGATCTTCTTGGAGCGCTTCTTGATGTCGGCAACCGCTTCAGCAACCGCAAGGTCGATGCCGCGCTTCAGATCCATCGGGTTCATGCCCGAGGTGACGTATTTGATGCCTTCCTTGACGATTGCCTGAGCGAGTACCGTGGCGGTTGTTGTACCGTCGCCTGCCGTGTCGTTGGTCTTGGAAGCAACTTCGCGCACCATCTGGGCGCCCATGTTTTCGAACTTGTCTTCGAGTTCGATTTCCTTGGCGACCGTCACACCGTCCTTGGTGATGCGGGGCGCGCCGAAGGACTTGTCGATCACGACGTTACGGCCCTTGGGACCGAGCGTGACCTTCACAGCATTGGCGAGAATGTCGACACCACGCACCATACGGTCGCGCGCGTCGGACGAAAAACGAACGTCTTTGGCTGCCATTTTGAAAACTCCTGAACCTATTGGTTCTATAAATCGAGATGAGTGACGCGATGGAGAACCGGCTTACTTGCCCAGAACGCCCATGATGTCGCTTTCCTTCATGATCAGCAGGTCCTGACCATCGAGCTTGACCTCGGTGCCAGACCATTTGCCGAACAACACGCGATCGCCAGCCTTCACGTCGAGAGCGACGAGCTTGCCGTTTTCATCACGTGCACCAGGGCCGACGGCGACCACCTGGCCTTCTTGGGGCTTTTCCTTGGCGGTATCAGGGATGATGATGCCACCCTTGGTCTTCTCTTCGCTTTCAACGCGCTTGACGACAACGCGGTCATGCAGGGGACGGAACTTCATGGTCACTTTTTCCTTTGGCTGGAGGCACCCGACTGGGCTACCTTGATACAGCGGGAAGCTTCGTGGGGAAGCCTGTTAGCACTCGCCCGAGGCGAGTGCTAACAGTCGAGATACGAGATAAGAAGGGGCTCCCCCGGCGTCAAGGCACCGGCGCCAAGAAAAAACGCTGGTTAACACCAGCCCTGCCCGCTTAAAGGCGCTGAAATGTCGCTCCGCGTGCTAGAAAGAGCTCTCAGCCCGCCCCGGAGGCACCCCGGCCCGTGCTCGTTGTTTCTGTTAACATATTCAATTTACTGGTGAATTTATTCATCGGTCTGGTTGTCGCGGCGTTTCTGGGGCCCGAATCCTTCGGCCGCTTTGCCGTGGCACTCGGCGCGGGCAGTCTTTTGCATGCGCTGATTTTTGGCTGGCTCCGGCTCGCCGCCGCTCGGTTTTATTCTGAGGCAGCCCGCACCAGCCAACCCGATCTGCGCGCGAGCCTGGATGCCGCCCTCTGGCTTCTGGGTGGCCTGACCTTGGGACTGGGGGTTCTTGGGGCTCTGGCCGCCCCATCACTGGGGCTTGATGGCGATCTCGTCTTCTGGGCGCTGGCCTTCGCCGCGTGCAATGGCGCGTTTGAATATCAGCTGGCCTTGCTGCGCGCCCGTTTCGCCGACCGCGCCTATGCTCTTCTGATCTTCGCCAAAAATATTTTCTCGCTGCTTTTGACAGCAGGTGTCGCCTGGATCACGCAATCGGCGGGACTGACCTTGGCTGGCACAGCAATCAGCCTCGCTATGGCGACCCTGCTTCTCATGTCGCAAGCACGCGACGAATATGCGCGCGGACATGCTGCCAGCCCAGCGGTCCTGCGCAAAGCTCTTGCCTATGCTTTGCCGCTGTCAGCCTCACTGATCCTGTTCGCGCTGATCCCGCTGGCCAATCGTGCGCTAGGCGCGCAATTCAGCGATTTTGCGGAAGCCGGCCAGCTTGCCCTTGCTCAAGATCTGGGCCTGAAACTGGTGCTCACCATTGGCATCGCCATGGACCAATTGCTGTTTCAGCTGGCTGTACGCGAACATGAAAGCAGCGGCCGGGACGGCGGACAGGCACAGGTCGCCTTTAACATGACGTTGATGGCGGGCCTGCTTTTACCAACAATGGTGGGCACCTGGCTGGTGCTGCCGAGCTTCGAGGCTTTGATCATCCCGCAGGAATTCACCGGCGACTTTGCCCGCGCCCTAACTTTGCTCTTACCAGGCTTGGGCTGCTACGGGCTGATGACCTTTGCGCTGACGCCCGCCTTCCAGATTGCACAGCGCACATGGCCGGTGATCGCAGCTGCGGGCGCAGCCTGCCTCACTGACGCGGCAATGCTGACACTTCTGCCACCCACATGGGACGTGGATATGCTCGCCTTGGCGCAGTCCATCGCGCTCGTGAGCGGGTTTTTTGTACTGCTGATTCTCTCGCCCCTCGCCAAACCAACCTGGCCAAAGCGCAGAGACATGGCTGGACTTGCCCTTGCGACAGCCGCCATGACAATTTGCGTTTGGCCATTACGAGAAATAAATCCCGGCCTTGTGGCCCTGGGTGCACAGGCGCTGATCGGTGGCGCTATTTATGCTTTCATGCTCGTGGCTCTCGATGTGGGCGGCTTGCGGAAAGCCTTGCTGCTACGGAAGAAAGATCAAACACCACAATAAAAATAATCATCAAAAACATATGCATTTTGAAAGCTAACATATTGTAAAAAATCCTCTTTTGGGGATGACACAATTAGGCCGAAAGTCAAAGTGACAAGTTTTGTTTGGCTCCATTACTCTGAAAGGAGAAATGTTTTCCAGTAATTCTCAGTCTCGCAAAAGATAAGCTTGCGCTTCATTGAGTTTCATAGAAATGCAGCTTCAAGCAGATTATGCCCGTTTTGCTTCGCGCCGATTGAAACTGTGCCGTCTTGAACGGCGCTGTTTCAAGATTTCGCCGCAGATTCCGCTTGAGGTTTTTTTGCTGCTGGGCGCCAATGGTGGCGCGATGGCACTGAGCGAGATTTACGAGCAAATCCCGGCCACGGAAAAAGCCATTCGGCTGCATCTGCACACGCTCGTCTCATCAGGCCTGATCGTTGAAGAGACCGCCACTGACGACAAGCGCTCAAAACAGATTGCCCTCAGCGAGAGAGGGTTTGAAGAATTGTCGGAATATATCGCTCATTACAGAATATTCAGGCAAACCGAAATGCAGGATTAAAAAGGGCCCCTCGACGGGGCCCTTTTATGTTGCAGGCGATTATGTGTCGAAAGACCCATCACCACCGGAATCCCAAGAGCCGCCATCGTCATAAGACGCTGGCTGAGGGCTTTCATATACAGCTGCTGGTGTTGCAGGCGGATCAAACACACCACCCGTCACATCCTGCGAGGCCTTTGATGAGGAGGCAGCCGCATCGCCACCCGCGATACCATGCGCATTATGATTGCCGGAAAAGAGGGAGGAGAGCGAATTGGCAAGCAACATGCCGCCCGCTACGCCCGCCGCAGTACCTAGTGCCCCCCGCAAAAACGAACCTTGCTGCGGTGCCTGTGCCTGCTGCGCATAGGCTTGCTGGGGCCCGACACTTGGCACAGAACCGCGCTGGTAGCCCCAGGGTCCAGGCGACTGGCCACCGGCTGCCGGAACAGAGCCGGACGGGCGCGCTCCACCACCAAAGACCGATCCCAGAAAGCCACCGGCCTGCGGGGCGCTGTGCGACTGCGACTGTGCGTGCTCAAGCTCATCGATCCGCGCGGCGGCTTTCTTCAAGGCCTCTTCCTGCACAATCACAGCCTGCGCCATCAGATATGGCGCATAGGGCTGGGCGCGGATCTGCTCTGCAATAAAGGCCTCGGCCTCGGGATCGCGCTGGCTGGCGGAAGCCGAGCGGACACGATCAAACAATTCGGTCAGGCGCTGGCGTTCTTCGGGGCTCATCTGAACGTTTCCTCTGCGAGAGACGACGCGGACATCCCGCGCCACGTGCTGAATATGGGGGCGGTCGGGCGGGGGTGAAAGGCCCCTCCTCGACAAAGCCACTTCACGCCTTCGTCAGCGCGCACCCCTGAAATGTCGAAGATGAATAAAACAAAATCCGCGCGGAAAATTCCGCGCGGATCGATAAGGGCGTCCTGCCAAATGTCGGCCGGATGCTTTAATGGGCCGGGCTTTGGCCTGGACGATGCGACAGGAAGACCAATGCATCATCTGCCTCGGGCAGGCTGGCGACCCAGGCTGCTTCCATAGCTGAGGCACCCGCATCAGACGCCGCACGGGCCAATTGCTCGGGTGCATCCTCATGACCATTCATCGCCAGACGCAACGCCTCGACAGCGGCCACACCTGTAATCGCGTCAGAGCCAAGCAATGTCTTGACGAGATCGGCCAGGGTCGGGGCCTTGCGCGGTGTTGTCGGTTTTGAGACTTTCGTGCGGACAGCGACTTTGCGCGCAACCGGAGTCTTCGCGGTCTCGGTGATGCGCACGCGCGCCGGACGCGCGGGCTTGCGTGACGCCCGCGGCGCAGATGCCGGAGCTGCCGCAGCCTTGGCTGGCGCCTTTTTCGGAGCTGTCTTCTTCACGACTCTTTTGGCGACGGCCTTTTTAGTAACGCTTTTCTTGGCGGTGACTTTCTTGGCGACGCTTTTCTTGACGGCCTTCTTTGCGACTTTCTTGGTGGACTTCTTGACGGCCTTCTTGGCAGCCTTCTTGGAAGCCTTCTTGACAACTTTCTTGGCAGCCTTTTTAGGGGCGCTTTTCTTGATGGTTTTCTTGATGGTTTTCTTGGCCGTTTTCTTGGCCGTTTTCTTGGCTGGTTTCTTGGCTGGTTTCTTGGCTGGTTTCTTGGCTGGTTTCTTGGCTGGTTTCTTGGCTGCCTTTTTGCCAGCTTTCTTGGTAGCCTTTTGGGCTCCCTTTTTCGCCGGGGCCTTTTTCGGCGCGGCTTTCTTTGCCGCCGCCTTTTTGGCCGTCTTTTTCTTCACTGCTTTTGCCATTGAATATCTCTCCTCTATTACGAAACCAATATTTGCTCAGGTTGATCAAGGAATCCGAACTGCGCAAGGGGCTCGGGCATGGGCCCACCATTCGCCCAATCGACAAACTCCACCGTATGAACGAACGGCAGGGCGCTGCCAGATGACAATTGTGTCATACACCCAATATTGCCCGCCGCTACGGCCATCGGCTTGGTACGGGCGATATTGGCCAGTTTGCGAGCCTTTAGCTGGCCGGCGATTTCTGGCTGCAACATGTTGTAAGTGCCAGCAGAACCGCAACAAATATGGGCTTCTGGCACATCCTTCACGACAAAGCCCATGGCCTTCAAAAGACGCTTGGGCTCGTCGCGGACTTGCTGCCCGTGCTGCAGCGAACAGGCCGAATGATAGGCCAGAACCTGCCCTGTGGCGCGCTGCGGGCGAAGCTCCAGTGTGACAAGATATTCACTGATATCTTTGGCGAGCGCCGACACGCGTGCGGCTTTTTCCCCATAGGCAGGATCATCACGGAACATGAAGCCGTAATTTTTCACGGTCGTGCCGCAGCCCGACGTCGTCAGGAGAATCGCGTCCAAGCCGCCCCGATCGGCTTCTGCCAGCCACAAATCGATATTGCGGCGGGCGAAACCCAACGCGTCATGCTCTTGGCCCATGTGGTGAACCAGCGCCCCGCAACAACCCTCCCCCGCCACCTCGACAACTTCCACCCCATTGCGCGCCAGCAGACGGCGCGCCGCAGCATTGATGGAGGGTTTCAGCACAGGCTGCGCACAGCCCTCCAGAATGATCACGCGTCCGCGGCTGTTGCCCTGAACCACGACCCGCTCCGCGACGGCACGCGCCGGGAATTGCGCCGGTGCCAGATCGATCATGGCGGCAAGACGCTCGCCCAACAGCGGCAGAGTGGCAATCAATGGACGCAACGGTTTCAACAGAAGAGCGCAAGCTGCCGCCAGCCTGAACCGCTCGCGATGAGGCAGGATGAAACGCAAGAGCGCGCGCAAGGCGCGATCCGGCAAGGGACGCTTGTAGGTCTGTTCAATATAGGTGCGCGCATGATCAACAAGGTGCATGTAATGCACGCCCGAGGGGCAGGTTGTCATGCAGGACAGGCAGGACAGGCAGCGGTCGATATGTTTCACCACTTCCGCTGTCGCGGGCTTGCCGTTTTCCAGCATATCCTTGATGAGATAGATGCGCCCGCGCGGAGAATCGAGTTCGTCGCCTTTGAGCAAATAGGTCGGGCAGGTCGCGGTGCAAAAGCCGCAGTGGACACAGCTGCGCAAAATCTTTTCAGACGCTGCCATCTGTGGCTGAGCAAGTTGTTCGGGTGAAAAGCTCGTCTGCATCTCTCACACCCCCGCATACATGCGACCGGGATTGAAAATCCCGTCAGGGTCGAAACTCTGTTTGATACCAGATGTCACTTTCATCAAAGCCGCGCCCAGCGGCGCAAAGACATCTAATTTCGCGCGTATCTCATCAGGCGCTCGCATCAAAGTGGCATGGCCGTGGGCCTCCGCCACAGCGGCACGGATACGCAATGCGCCCGCATCTTCGCCCGGCATGACGGCCAGCCAGACAAGCCCGCCGCCCCAATCATAGAAATAGCGCGCGCCCAGATTTTCGCAGATCGCTTTCATACAGGCTGTGGCTTTATGTGCGGGGAGCGAGAGCTTCCAGATCGCCGGACCATGCGCTTTGGCAAGCGGCTTCACTTGCGCGATGTCACGCCAGAGTGCGGCACTCTCCGCACCTTCGACACGCCTCACGGCGCCAAAGGGCGCGAGCCGCTCGACCAGTTTCTGCGCACGATAGGCAAGCGATTCCGCATCACGTTCCAGACGCAGAAGCGTCTGCGCCCCTGTCCCGTCATGCCCGGTCGGCAGATGCGCTGCGCCACTCACCTCGAAAGGTGACGACAAAGCGCTGCCCATGGCCGCAATGGCGTGCGCATCATCAAGCCCATCAAGAATGAGGGTCGTCTGCGCGTGCGGACGCGGCAGAAGCTTGAACGTTACTTCGGTGAAAAGACCCAGCGTGCCATGCGCACCGCAGGTCAGTTTCACCAGATCAAGGCCCGTGACATTTTTCATCACGCGCCCGCCCGATTTGATTGCCTGCGCCTGGCCATTAACAAGCCGGACGCCGATCAATGCATCGCGCGCAGCCCCCGTCTGGATACGGCGCGGACCTGACAGATTGCAGGCCGCAACAGCTCCAATCGTCGGCTCACCCTGCGAGCCATAAAGCGCGCGATAATCAGCGGGCTCGAAAGGCAGCATCTGGCCCTTGGCGGCAAGCGCTGCTTCGACTTCAGCCAAGGGCGTGCCAGCGCGCGCGGATATCACAAGCTCGGCGGGCTCATAGAGCGTAATGCCGGTAAGACGGCGCGTGGAAAGCACAGCATCCGCTTGCACAGGACGGCCAAGCCCCGCGCGCGTGCCGCCGCCTTCAATGGCCAGAGACCAACGATCAAGCTTGGCCTGTTTGACGATCTCGCAAGCCTCTTGCTCGCTTTGCGGCTGCAGCCGTTCGATCAGCATCGTCACGTTCATTCTCTGCCATCAAGCGGAAAGACTTTGGCCGGATTGAGCAGCCATTGCGGATCAAACACCGCACGCACGCGCATCTGCTGGCGCAAATCGTCTTCCGTGAATTGATAGCGCATGAGGTCGCGCTTCTCGATGCCCACGCCATGCTCGCCCGTCAGACACCCGCCTGCGTCCACACAGAGCTTGAGCAATTCAAGCCCGATATGTTCAGCAGACGCCGCAGATTTCGGATCATTCACATCGAACATGATGAGCGGATGCATATTGCCATCGCCCGCATGGAACACATTGGCGACACGATGGCCTGCTGCCGCACAAATCTCGCCCGTGCGTTTCAGCACATAAGAGAGCTGACCCGTGGGCACGGTGCCATCCATGCAGATATAATCAGCCAAACGTCCCGTTGCGCCGAAAGCCGATTTACGGCCCTTCCAGATGGCGGCTGTTTCCATCGCGCTTTTGCTTTCGCGCACCACACGCACATTGTGTTGCTTGGCAATGTCGATGATTTTGGCGAGCTGCGCATCCATCTCGACGCCCGAGCCCTCGACCTCGATGATCAGCATGGCGCCGACATCCAGCGGATAGCCCGCCTTGGCAAAAGCCTCGCAAATGGCAATGGCTTCTTTGTCCATAAATTCCATCGCAACGGGAATGATCCCCGCGCCGATGATGGCAGCCACACATGCGCCTGCCTCTTCACTCGTGTCGAAACCAAACAGAACAGGGCGCGCATCTTCAGCCATGGGCAGAATGCGCACCACGGCTTCAGTGATAATGCCGAGCTGGCCTTCGGAGCCGACCATCACACCCAGCAGATCATAGCCGGGCGCGTCCATGGCCTCGCCACCGAGATCGAGAATGGTGCCATCCATCTGCACCATGCGCACGCCCAGAACATTATTCGTCGTCACGCCATATTTCAGACAATGCGCGCCGCCCGAATTCATGCCGATATTGCCGCCAATCGTGCAGGCCAGCTGCGACGAGGGATCGGGCGCATAGAAGAAGCCTTCAGCCGAGACAGATTCGGTGATCGACAGATTGGTGACGCCCGCCTGCACACGCGCGGTGCGATTGGGAAAATTCACATCAAGAATACGATTGAGCTTGGACAGGCCGAGCACAATCGCATCCGTCTGCGGAATGGCGCCGCCCGACAAAGACGTGCCAGCCCCACGCGCCACCACTTTCACGCCCTGCTCATGGCAATAGCGCAGCACGGCGGAGACTTCTTCTGTCGTGGTTGGCAAAGCGACCGCCAGCGGCACGCGGCGATAGGCAGTGAACGCATCCGTCTCGAAAGCGCGGCGCTCATCCTCGGTGGTGATCAGCGCCTCGGACGGCAGGAGCGGCGCGAGACCGGCCAGAATTTCGTCCCGGCGCGCCAGAATGGAACCGTCCGGCAAGGGGAAAGGAATCGACATTATGTTTCCGCCCGTTGGTTGATGGCACATCATAGACCATCGGGCGGCAAACTACACTGCGACCTCCGTCGCGTGCCAGCTCAATCAGTCGTGGTTGCGGCGGCGGATGCGGCGTACAATCACGGCAATGGCGATGAGTGCCACCGGCACGCTCAGCGCGGCGGCCACGCCGGGCTCCATTTTCATCAAGCCCGTGTCGTGAGCGGCCTTGAACACATAGGAGAGCAGGCTGACCACATAATAGGCGATGGCCGCCACCGAGAGCCCTTCCACCGTCTGTTGCAGGCGCAATTGCATGCGCGTGCGCTCATTCATGGAATGGAGCAAGTCCCGGTTTTGTCGCTCGATTTCGACGTCGACCCGCGTGCGCAACAGGTTGGACGCGCGCGCCAATTTGACCGAGAGTTCGCCCATGCGCTCCTGCAACATGTGGCAGGTGCGCATAGCCGGTTGCAGGCGGCGCGACAGAAAAGCGGCCAGCGTCGGGCGCATGCCCACGGGGGCTTCCCCAATGGCAATCAGGCGTTGCTGCACAATGCCCTCATAGGCGCGGCTTGCGCCAAAACGAAAGGCCGCCGCCGTGGCCTCAGCCTCGACCTTGGCAGCCAGCGCCGTCAGCCGATCAAGAAGCGCATGATCATCCGAGCCGCCGCCCGCCACCAACGAGGACGAAATGGCCGAAAGCGCAGCTTCGGCTTCAGCCACATCAGGCGCGCGGCGCTGGGCTTCTGGCAGGCCAAGCAGTGCCAGCAGACGATAGGTCTCGATTTCCAAGAGACGCAGAGCCAGCGCCCCGGCGGAGGCGGGATCAAGCCCGCGATCAATCACCAGAATCCGCACAAAGCCATTCACCGGCAAAAAGTCACAGCCAACCACGGCACGCCCACCCAGTACCGTGGAGGCGGCGAGGCTTGAGGGATCAAACAGCTCATCGAGCACGGTCTCCTCGACCGCTTTGACCAGGTGCAGATCCACCGATACCAGATGGCGGCCAGGCTGTTTGAGGCCCGCAAAGGCAGAGGCCAGATCGCCAGCCGCTGGCAGGAAAGGCGTCTCCTCGCCGCCGGGCACTTCCAGCGTATAGGTGGCAAATTCACTATGTTGCTCAAAGCGCAGGGATTGGCCGCCCAGCGACAGACGGAAATGCTTGCTGCCAGGGTCTGGCCCATGCAGGCCGCGTGCACGGCAAAATTCGATGAGATCGGCGCGTGCCTGAGCCGCCTCAACCGCATCTGTCATGAAGGCAAAATGGATCAGCCGGGCCGGCGTGGGCAGCGGATGAAAAGGGCGTGCATGCACCTCGCCCAGAACGGAAGCCCGTTCAGGATGGGGCTGAAGGGTGGGAAACAAAGAATTGGCGACGCTCATGCTGATGCCTCATAAGGCTCACGCGACAATGGTCGCCTTGCCCTTGGTCAAAACTCAAGCCAATTTGCATACGATAGCATAAGCCCCGGAGATCACCTTGAGCCCCGCCTCTGCCCGGCCCCGCGTCGGGCTGTTTGCCACCTGCCTGGTTGACCTGTTCCGCCCATCGGTGGGCTTTGCAGCTGCGAAACTGCTGGAAGATGCCGGTTGCGAGGTTTTGGTGCCCCCGCAAACCTGCTGCGGCCAGCCCGCCTTCAATTCCGGCGATCGGGTGACCGCGCGCGATCTCGCCCTGCAAGTCATGGATGCTTTTTCGGGCTGCGATTACATTGTCGCGCCATCTGGTTCCTGCACTGGCCAGATGGTGAAACATTTCCCGGAATTGTTTGATGAGCCGCAACTCGCCATGCGGGCGCGCGCCTTTGCGGGGAAAACCTTTGAGCTCGTCAGCTTCCTGACCGATGTTTTGAAAGTCACTTCGGTTGAGGCGACCTATGAAGGGCGCGTGACCTATCACGATTCCTGTTCGGGCCTTCGTGAACTGGGTATTCAAAGCCAGCCGCGTGCCTTGCTCGCTACCGTCAAAGGCCTCGAACTGGTCGAGATGAAAGAGAGCGATGTGTGCTGCGGCTTTGGCGGCACATTTGCTGCCAAATATGGCGAGATCTCGGATGCCATCGTGACGAAGAAGACGGCCCATGTCAGCGAGAGCGGCGCGCCGCTTTTGCTCGCGGGTGATCTGGGTTGCCTGATGAATATGGCCGGAAAAATCACGCGTCAGAGTAAGCAAATCGAGGTGCGCCATGTCGCCGAAGTGCTGGCGGGCATGTGTGACGAGCCGCCCATTGCTGCGCGCAAGGAGATGCGTCGATGACGCTGCATCCCACCACGCCCGGTTTCAAAGACAATGCACATCAAGCTTTGCGCGATCCGGAATTGCAGAAAGCCTTGGGCCATGTGCAGCAGGGCTTTATTTACAAGCGCCAGTCGGCCGTCGAGCGCCTCCCTGAATTTGAAAATCTACGCGAGGCCGCACGCGATCTCAAAGACCATGTGCTGAAACATCTCGATCTCTATCTGGAAACCTACGAGCGCAATGTTATCGCCTCCGGCGGCCAGGTACATTTTGCACGTACGTCTGCCGAGGCCTGCGAAACAATCGTCAATATTTGCAAAAGCCACGGCGCCAAAAGCGTGACCAAGGGCAAGAGCATGGTCTCTGAAGAGATCGGGCTCAATGGCGCGATTGAAGCGGCCGGCATGCAAGCGGTCGAGACGGATCTGGGCGAATATATCATCCAGCTGCGCGGCGAAACGCCCTCGCATATTATCGCGCCAGCCGTGCATCTGACCAAAGAACAGGTGGAGGTCGATTTCCGCCGTGTACATACACATCTCGAACCTGCCCGCGATTTGTCAGAGCCCGTGCAATTACTGACCGAAGCGCGCGGTGTGTTGCGCCAAAAATTTCTTGATGCGGATGTCGGCATCACCGGCGCTAATTTTCTGGTCGCGGAAACGGGCTCCTCCATCATTGTGACCAATGAAGGCAATGGAGACCTCACACAATCGCTGCCACGCGTGCATATTGTCATCGCATCGATCGAAAAGATTGTCCCCACACTCGAAGACGCAATTCTCTTGCTGCGTGTTCTGGCGCGCTCGGCCACGGGGCAGGACATGTCGGTTTATACGACTCTTTCCACCGGCCCGCGCCGCGCGGAAGATCCAGATGGGCCGGAGCATTATCATGTTGTGCTGGTGGATAATGGCCGCTCGGCGATGCTGGGCACCGAGTTTGAAGACATGCTGCGTTGTATCCGTTGCGGCGCCTGCATGAATCATTGCCCCGTCTATCACGCGATTGGCGGGCATGCTTATGGCTGGGTCTATCCAGGTCCGATGGGCGCCGTGCTCACACCCTCACTGATTGGCGTGGAAAAAGGCGGGCATCTGCCCAATGCGTCCACTTTTTGTGGACGCTGCGAAAGTGTGTGTCCGGTGAAAATACCGCTGCCCAAACTCATGCGTCATTGGCGCGAACGTGAGTTCGAGCGCCATCTCACACCAGCTGTGCAGAGATATGGCCTGAAGATCTGGGGCTTCTTTGCAAAAAATCCGGGCCTCTATTCTTTGGCCACGCGTGCAGCGATGACGACACTGGCTTGGCTTGGTCGTGACAAGGGCCGCTTCACCTCGCTCCCACTCGCCAAAGGCTGGACGGATTATCGCGATCTGCCCTCACCCCAAGGCGATACGTTTCAAGCGCAATGGCGCAAGCGTCAGAAGGAGGCCCGCCGATGAGCGCGCGGGATGATGTCTTCGCCAATATTCGTCGCTCACTGGGCGTGAGCGGCAAGGAAGCCACACGCCGCGCTGGCGTGACGCAAAGGCTAGAAACCACGCCGCGTGGGCCAATCCCAGCGCGCGGGCAAGGCAGCCCAGCGGCACGGCTGGCAACATTCATCACAGAGGCCACGCGCGTCTCAGCCAGTGTGGTTGTGCTCAACAATAAAGACGCCGTGCCTGATGAAGTCGCCCGCTTTCTGCGCGCAGCAAATCTGCCGCTGTCACTGAAGATGGGGCAAGACACGCGCCTGGCTGTGCTCAATTGGAAGAGCGCCGGGCTAGATACATCAAACGGACCTTCTGATGGCAGCGATCTCAATGCCTTGAGCCATGCATTTGGTGGCGTGGCGGAAACGGGGTCGCTCGTTCTGCTTTCAGGGCCTGACAATCCGGTGACCCTGAATTTCCTGCCCGACAATCATTTTGTCGTGCTGAGCGCCGCTGATCTTGCCGCTGATCTGGAAAGCGTTGTCACCAAGCTCAAGCAGCATAGTGCTTTGCCACGCACGGTGAATATCATCACCGGCCCGTCGCGCTCGGCTGACATTGAACAAACGTTGTTGCTGGGCGCCCATGGCCCACGCCAACTCCATATCATGGTGACACTGAAATAAATGCCCGCTCGCAGGAGGGAGGGTTGGATGGGCTCCCTCACCCGTCATTGCGAGGGTAGCGAAGCAATCCAGAGGCCTCACGCGTGGCTTTCTGGATTGCTTCGCGCTCGCAATGACGAGACTGAAAATGCGCGCAACCCTCTCCCCTCCTCCTTGATGGGAGGGGGATAAGGCTGCAGCTAAATCGGCAAGCGACCGGCCATGTTGGGATCCTTCTTCAAATCCAGACGCACCATTTTGGTACCCGGCTCATCGGGATCATCGCGCACCAAAAAGCCGAGCTGGTCGCACATGCTGAGCATATTCACATTGCCAGCCAGCACCTGCCCCTCAACCGCCTCCAGGCCTTC
>CANJVX010000003.1 GCA_947478405.1 Beijerinckiaceae bacterium
ACGCCTCGCCTCCATCAGGCTAATGATGAGGAAGCTAAGCAATCCAACATGAACTCTTCGGACAGACTCTTAGAACCGCTGATTGCAGAAAGTATAAACCAAGCTTATAAACTACCTACTAAGCCTCTGTAAATAAACAAATCATGTGTAACTCTTAATCAGCGGGTCCTAGGTTCGAGCCCTAGTGCGCCCACCATTCGAGCCTTCTAAACAAGCAAAGAGTTGTCGCCTTTTTGGGCGAGACTTTTCTGCGTCCGCAACAGCACTGCGCCCCCATAGCGGCTCCTTTGGGCGATCCACTCTTTCAAGTCACCAGCCGCCCAAAATAGGCTGAACACAGGCTACCCCGAATTGTCGCAGCGTCTTCAAAATGGGGCCACGGAAGTGATCAATTTTCCGACACTTGGGCTTTAATTCAGGTGGCATGAGGCTCTTGGCGCGGGCGCAAATAGTTACGCGTGCCTGCTTTATTCAGGCGTCACCATTCAAAAATAAAAACACGACCCTGACCTGTCTGGGAGCCCCCTACATTGTCGTTGACCCGTCGCTCATTTGCTCAATCGTCGTTTAGCCTGATGGGTGGGCTTTGCATGCCCTCGATCGTGCGCGCGCAAACCGGACAATCGCACTTCTTCGCAGGCTGCTATTATGACACCAGCCTGTCCAAGGCGAGTACGCTGTTCAAAAATCTGATACGGCCTGTTTCTGCGGGACGTGACAATGACGGAGCAGAACTCACGCCTTATGTTCGCGAGATCGTCGAGGGGCGCAAAGATTTCGTTGCCGTGGCGCAGCTGAATGGCGAGAATCCTCCCCGAGGAAATCCCATTGCCATGTCGGTGACGCGGGCGCAGCATGAAGTCATTACTGTCTTGACGCCAGGGCTACCGCCAGAATATCTGACGACGATCAGCGTGTCGGCTGCTTTTGACGTGATGACGGATCAGGCCGCGTTCAGAAACCAGAACCGCTTCGAGTCCATCTACAGCAACATGATTATCGTCAATCAGGTCATTCATAGCCGCAAGCAAGTCACTGAGACGGATCTGGTGAAATACTACCAGACCACATTCAAGGCCGCCGCCGAAGAATTGCTTGAGCGAGCAATGAAGACGATGCGCGATAAGCGCGAGCGGGCAAGTGCTGTCTTCCAGGTCAAGAACATGGTCCTGCCCAATCCGCTGCCGCCCGATCTGGAAGCTCTGATTATCGGTGGCATTGAAGCGTCTGCGGACAAGAATCCGAATGCACGCGAGGAAGAGCTGAAAAAGCTCACGCGTGAGATCAAGCATATTTACAGCCTGATGATTATGGACGCGCTCGATAAAGCGAAGGTGACCAATGTCGCCATTCTGCCACCCGAGAGCCCCTGGGCAGAAGCGCGCATACTCAGCCGATTGAAAGAGCGCCTCAACATCAATGCTGAAATTTTGGCTCAACCGGATGCAAGCCGCATGAACGGCTTTGAAATCCGTGCGGGTATTACGGCGGTCAATCGTGCGAAATCGGGATCAACCACTCAGGTTAATCTCACTATGGGTTCACGTATTGTGCGCATGAAGGGGCCCGATGCGGCCGATCATGTTCCCATGTCGATCCAGGACCCGATGAAGAAAGTTGCGATCTTTACTGGCGCGCGCTCCTTCATAGAATCCGCAAGTTTCAAGCGCGGGGTAACCCGCGATATCACCATGTCAGCTATTCGTGATGCAGCGGAGGGGACCGCCAAGGCGCTCGTCCCCCTGCTGAAGACGACAGCGAACGAATTTTAGGAGAACCGTTTTGCGCAATTCCCTCATTCTAACCGGCCTGCTCTTTGCAATGAATCCGGCTCTTGCCCAGAATGTTGAAACGCGGGTTCAGACCCGCGTAGAAACGCAGGTCGACACTATCGTTAAATCTGGCGGCAGCTCGTCTAATCTCGATATCTCCTATGATGAAGTCGCCTTTAATGCTGTCGGCAACGGAAAGCTCGAGAAAGAAGCGACAGTAGAAGCCTATTACAAAGGCTTCTCCAACGTGCTGCGCCAGCTTGCTGGTGCCCAGGCTGAATCAGAAATAGGCCAGAAATTCCGTGACGATCTCGAGCGTGACTTCAACACCTTCAAGCGCCGCTATTTCACCACCGATACGATGCATAATTGCCGCACGCTCGACCGCACAAACAAACTCATCCCCGATAATGATAAGAAGACGCCGGTTGCCACCTATACATGTCGCGCGGACGGCACGATCAAAATGCTTGCGCTGAAGCAGGATTTCGAGCGCGAGATGAAGTCGAAAGAGCGCACACTTTCCAATTCGCTTACCTTCGTGCTGAGCACAGCGGAAACGAAGGACCCCTCGGCCCCTTATGTAGCTGACAAGCTCGCCAACGCTTTCATCGGTTCGGGCTATAAGGTCTTGTCGCAGAGCGGCGAGGAAGAAGCTATTCTTGAGGGCAAGGTCGATTTCTCTCTTGCTATCAGCGCCATTGAATTTGCCGAATTCAGCTACAGCTCGAATGAGCAGCTGCTGACAGGCGCCCTGACAATCCGGTTTAAATTGTTTGACATCAAGAACAAGACGCAGGTTGGTTCGGTCCCTGTCACCGTGAAGCAATCCATGCGCGGCGCCAATACAGATTCTGTGCGCGTTGAGTTGCGCGAAAAGCTGGCAAGCGCAGCAGCACAAGATGTTGGTCGTCAGACCGCTTCGCGCGTGATGAACGTACAGGTGTCGCGCGAGGCGGATGCCAAAGCTGATGCGCGCGCCGCTTCTGGCCAGAAACAATATCTCGTGCGCGTGGTGGGTATTTCGCCGCGTGACCGAAAAGCGCTGGCGGATCTGCGCGCGGCCATCAAGGCCGCTGTCCCTGATGCACTTCCGGAGGTCAACACGAATGAGAGCAATGACTCTCTTGTGACACTCAATTTTGCGACCGGCAATGCGAAGCTTGATCCTGAAGATGTGCTCGACAAATTGTTCGATGCCTATAAGGCGAACAAGACATTTGACGCGAAATATAAGGGCAATAACGAATTTAACGTCACATTCTAAAAGCCCGTGGGGAAGAGATGATGTTACGCAAGACATTCTATCTGCTGCTCGCAGGCCTTGCCTGGTCAGGCTTCGCACAGGCGCAGGACATTGATGCACGCTCGCGCGCGAAAGCGCAGGCTGATACATCTGTGCGCGTCGATCCAGATGGGTCAGTCTCGGTGCAGTCGCGCGCAAAGGCCGAGGCGGAAAGCTCGGTGACGATTGGTGCACCACCGCCCCTGGAAGCGCCGCAGCGCCGTATAAGCGAGCCCAAGCGCGCCGGGCGTGATCAAATGCCCGCTGGTGCTCCACCTCCTGCAGTTCCGCAGCGCAATGCGGCGGGTCACGAGATGATCTTCCTTGATGAGCAAGCGCTCGTTGATCCGGCGGCACCTCCGCGCCCGCGCCCGCCCTTGCCCTGTAAGAAGACGGTTGAAGCCATAAGCGGCGAATTGAAGATCAGCATTATCAATAATTATTGCGTGGTGAAAATCACCATCCAAAAACTATGGCGAGAAGGCGGCAAGACGCATGTTCAGTTTGACGCTGATAATGCGAAAGGCGGGCAGCAGGCGAATTTGCGTATGGTCGAGCAATGGGCCGATCGCTCAGGCCGTGCGATCGCCGACCCGATCGACGACCAGAAGATCGCCATCGGCAAAGGACGCAATACGATCTTCTCAGTTTCGGGTCCAACGCCTGCTGCAATCACCGGAACGATTACTCTTTATCGATAAGACAAAAACTCGGGCGGAGATTGACATGGTTTTCAATTTTTCTTCACGTCTGCGTCAGGTCTGCCTTGCTTTGGTGGCTCTGGCCTGCCTTGCAGGTGCCAGGGAGCTGCATGCGCAAGATGGTGCGGATACGCGCCCCTTTGTTGGCGTCTATCCGATGAAAATGCCAGAGAATACTGTTGTCGCGGACATCTTCACTGAAGATGCGCTCGATCTGAACATTATTGTGCTGAAGACCGAAGAAGGCCTGCGGAATTCGAAGAAGATGCGTCTGTTTGAGCGCGGGCAGGGCGGCTTGAATTCCATCAATATCGAGCAGAAGCGCGCATCCTGCGCTTCTGATAATCCAAACAGTGCTAAGGCGGATGGCAACGTTATTTCAACTGGCGGTGCAGAATGCGAGAAGCGCTTTGAGGGTAATTTTGCGCAGACTGGACAACTATCCAACGTCGAATTCATTGTCGAAATCGCGGTGAAAGAATTGAGCATTGGAGATGTCGTCTATCGCAACATGCCTGAAATGCCAGGAAAGATGCGCCGCAGCGTTGGCGCAAAACTTGAGCTTGCCGTGAAAGTCATCGATTCACGCAGCGGCCAGATCAAGTTCCAAGTCAATGTACCAGCAACTTATACCGAAAGCGGCATCGCACAGGACAAGAGTGAAAACACGGTCGATAAGCGCGCGGTTTGGAGCGGCCTTGCCAATGATGCTGGACGCAAGGCTGCGACCGCCATTGTGGGTGCGATGTCGAATTAAAAATTTCAGCAAATGCTGGATTTTGGGGGGCGGGCCAAATGAGCTTTCATTCATGTGGTCTGGAATAAAAATAGGGAAAGGGGCATTACATGCGTAAATTGCTTTCAGTCGTGGCCGTCATCGGTGCATCCAGCCTTGCGGCTTGTTTGCCTGCATCAGCACAATTTGGTCTTCCTGGCCTTGGCAGCGCTCTTCCGATTCCGGGTTTTGGCGGTGGCGGCGGCGGCTTTTCGGGCGCGGCGACAGCTATGGGCACCAATTTGAAGACTGCTCTCTACAATCAAGGCATGGGGCTTGCGCTTGTGCAGGAGGCGATGGGCGACAAGAAGAAAGCTGACCTGTTCCGCTCACAGGCTTCGGCCATTCAGTCGGTGAAAAGTCCCTCCAAGGACCAGATGGTCAAAATGCAGAAGACCATCGAGGATAATCCGATCAATCTTTCTGGCCTCGCCAAGGTGCAGGACGCTGCCGGTCAAAAGAAAATAGCTCAAGCGCAAGGGCATATGGACGTCGTCATTCTGTATGATGGCCTTGCGCTCGCTTCCGCTTTGATGCTGCTCAAGGAGAGGCCGGGTCCGGCTGACATTACCAGCGCGCCTGCGATCCTCGAAACCGCGCAACTCGCGTTGACGGCACTTCCCACGCAGACCAGCAATGCGAAGAAGTTCAATGACGCCGTTGAGGCCTATATGAAACAGAACAACGTCCAGAAATTGTCGTCGTCGCAGAAGGCCGCTCTCGCAAAGAAAACGGATCCGGGTGCCGGCGGTAAGACTACTCAATTCTGATCGACCAAAAAAGGGAACTCCGTCATGAAAAAAGCTCAGAAACTGGGGATTTGCCTGACGGGGTTCCTGTTTTGCGTACCATTTGCTGTGAACGCAGAGGTCGTCACCGTCGATGCAACGGGCATCGGCCAGACGCGGGCAGAGGCTGTCACGCATGGCCTTGTCGAAGCCGTGCAAAAGGCAACCGGCGTGCGCGTCGATCAACTTGCCATCACCGGGCTGAACCAGAAGATTTTGCAGGTTGATGCAAATTCCAATAGCACAAGCGGTTTTTCATCTTCGTCCAAAGACGTCAGCGCGACTGTCAAAATCTCGGAAGGTATGGATGCTATTGCCACGCAAAGTGGTGGTTCGGTGAAATCCTATACGGTTACGTCCGTTCAGATTGATAATCGGGGCTATACGACCGTCACGATGAAAGTTGAAGTCGATAAGTTCAAATCAGTTCTTGGCGATCAGGCAAAACGCATCCGTATTGCGATTGCCGAATTTGAAGGGTTGGATGCCGACACATCTGTACGTCTTCAGGATCGACTGAAGGTCTATTTTGTTCAGGCGCGGCGCTTCTCGGTCGTTGATCGTTCTGAGAACGCGCAATATGCGAAGGAAATGGCGGTCGTTACAAGTGCCAGTGCAGCGCTCCCCGAGCGCGTTCGCTTTGGCCAAGTTCTGGGCGCAGACTTCATCTTGGTCGGCAAGGTGCGTGCAACGAAGATTCAGCGCAAGATATTCGATCCGATCACAATGGCCGAAGGTGTGCGTGAATATGTAACGGTAGAAGTCAATTTTTCCGCAATTGAAATAGCAACACGACAGATCCTCTGGGCCAATACAATCAAGGTAGATGGTGGCTCCAATATTTCGGCAAGTCTTGATGGCATCGCACAATTGCTCGGCACTCAGGTCTCGGAAACACTGTTCCCATTACGTATCGTGACCTCTGATGACGTGAATTCTTTGACAATCAATCAAGGTGGTCAATCGCTCGCTGTTGGACAGAAATATGCATTGATGGAGCTTGGGCGTGAGCTGACTGATCCCGACACGAAGGAATCGCTGGGCCGCCGCGAGACCGAAATTGGTCTCGTTGAAATCACGCGTGTCGACAATAATGTGTCCTATGGCAAGCTCGTCTCTGGTAAGCTCACCAAGAGCGCGACGATGATCCTGCGTCGCCCGACTGTTGTGGCTGAAGCAGGCAAGGCTGCTGCCCCGCCGATACCGGGCGTTCGCTCGAAAGCTTTTGATTGATATTTTCTCGAAATTGCTCGGCGGGAAATAGCGGATTAAACGAACATACATTGCTCCGCTTAAGCAATGCTGACCTGAAATGGCGGGTCGATACTTCACCGGCTGTGAGTTTTCGGGTCCTTAAGTCTTCAGATCAATTTTGTTTTTTTTGCGAGTTTTACTTCCATGTCACGCAAATATTTTGCCGCTTTATCGGACATTTGCACAGCCTTCGCTGCGGCTTCAGCGGCAAAACGGGTGGCGTCAGCCGCCTGCGCTGCGGCCTGGCTTGAGGCTTCCTCGGTGTGATTTGCAACTGCCAGTGCTGCGGCAGCTGATGCGGAAGCTGCTGCTGCAGCTGATTCAATCGCGCAACGCGCAGAAATTTTAGCTGATTCTGCGGCCAGTGATGCGGCATCGAGAACTGATATTGCGGCCGCCAACCGCGTCACCTCGGCGCAATGTTCTGATGATATGGCTGCGTGCTCTGCTGCCGTCGCTGCTCGCTGTGCAGCTTCAGCTGCGTGTGTCGTCAATGTCTTCAGGGATCCAACGGTGACGGCATAAGACGAATTCAATTGGAAATAATTGCTTCTTATGTGATCAATCTCGGACTGCATTTTTTGCAGGGTTACTTCGAGAGTGTCACGTTTTTGATTCATTTTCAGGATCCAGTTTCCGTTTCGTTTTCTTTATAGACACAAGCCAGCTTGCGGACAAAAACCGATTTGACGTAACCGAGCGATCGAATGACGCAACAAAAACTTGTTTCTCTGCCGTTTTACGATGCGTTGACACCAGCGGTATCATCAATCGATGAGCAGAGAAAGATCAAAGCTTCCCTGCATGAGACTCTTCTGGCTTATGAAGTCAGAGGGCCATCGCAAGACTATGTGTCAAAGATCGCGTCCGTTCGTATTAGTGACGTCCTCGTTACCGCTCTGTCTAGCACCCCCAGCTATGTCTCACGCGAGATCACGCAGTCACGGGACCTTATTATTCCGATGGTGGGCGCTCTCATCATCGGTTCCGGGAAAACGTTTCTTCGCGTTGATCCAAAAAATCAATGTTTTCTCGAGGGTCTAGGACATCAAACTCTAGAGACGTCATTTGGCAGCTATTTGCGCATCAAATTCAATTTTCATAAATTTCATCCCGGGAATTATTTTGATTTGAATGCTGGTGTTGAAGGATTTGGGAAAGTTCTTTTAATCGATAAAATTTCGGCGATTGAAATCAAATATCTTCTATCAGTTGTTAATCTACATTTTTCAGATCCTGATTTCCTGATAAAATTATCGATTGATCACATTGCGCTAACGATTCTTTCACGGCTCCTTGGCTGTCAAGCAGATGAATCGGACACTCATCATCAGAATGTCCGAACGGAAATTCGTAAGCTCTGTGAATACCTTCGAGAGTATATCGATCAGCCGATCTCTTTATATCTGATGGAAAGTATTAGCGGCTTGTCGAGCCGGACAATTCAGAACGCGTTTCGCACCCATTATTATTGTCGGCCGATGGAATGGGTTCGCAATGAGCGGCTTGAGAAAGCGCGCACAATTCTTTTGGCAAGTCCCCAGAGAAGCATTACCGAATTATCCTATCATCTCGGGTTTTGTAGCCCGTCTTACATGGACAAGTTTTATCGAATGCGTTTTGGTGAACTTCCGTCTCGTACAAGGAACAAGTCGAGACCTGACAAAAAGAAAAGTGAATTGAATTCCAGCTGAAGCAGTCGCGCGTCCCGGATTTTATTCCCGACATGCTAGCGCGCGATAAGTTGTCGAAATGCTTCTATCACCGGTTTTGGCGTATTCTTCGCCTGCTTGAGCAATTGCTCGATCTCTTCATGCCCCACAGGGCTATCATCAATATCGAATTTCTGAGCTTCGGTGCGGTATTCATCATCTTGCGTCATGCGCAGAAACGCGTTGCGGAGCGCTTTGGCGCGCTCAGTGGGAATGCCGGGCGGCGCGACAAAGGATTGCGCCATAAAAAATGGAAGTTCGGCGAATTCAAGCAGGGCCCTGCTGGCTTCGTCTTTTACCAGTTCCTGTCCGGTGGGCACATCGGGCAGAGCTGGATGGCGAGTGCGGCGGGCAAATTGAACAAGTGGCCTAACAGATTTGCTTTCCCAAAGATGGCGCTGGCTGGCCTGAATGGACACAATCCCCATCAGCTGGCCGTCCACTTCATGCGCAGTCATGGCCAATGATATTTTGGCTGTGCCGGCGTAGCCAGAGATCGGTTGCACTTTCAGTCCCAGGATGTCGCGCGCGATTAACGCAAAAGTGAGATTGGTCGACCCTTGCTGACTTGCGCCCAATCGTGTCTTCAGCTGGTCGGAGCGCAGATCTGCAACATTGCGGGCCGGATGATCGGCATTGACCAAAAGCATGAACGCATCGTTGCGGTAGGACGAGAGTGAGCCTAGCCACGTCAGCGCGAGCGGATCGAAATGCACATTTGCATCTCCCATCAGCGCCAATTGTGGAATGGCGCGCTCCATTGTGGCAAATTCCGTCCCATCGCGGGCTGCATTATTGGCAATACGGTTGGCACCAACGAGTCCTCCACCGCCAGGTTGGTTGACAACAATCACGGCGGGTTTGCCTGGCATATATCGGCCCATATGGCGGGCGAGAAGTCGCGCAACAATATCGGTTCCCCCGCCAGCCGATGATCCGACCGTTAGGCGCAAGGGTTTATTTGCATAAAAGTCTATCAGGTCTTCGTCAGCGGCAAGCGCCTGGCTGGCGGCGAGGCAGTAGATAACGAGCAGAGCCGCGCGCTTCATTCTGGCCTCGTGCGAAAGGGACCAATGACTTCCGAACCGATTTGTTCGATGTCGGCAATTCCTGCCGCCATTTTGAACAAGAGTAATTCAATACCCATGTCGCTGAAGCGCCCCAGCTGACGGCGTATGTCTTCCGGGCGCCCCATGCATCCACCGAGTGTTGCTGGCAGCATGCTGCGTTGGATTTTCGATGTGTCGGGATTTTTCTCATGCGCAATGATTCGCGTGATCGTCGCCTCGACGGCACTGTGTGTATCTGCACCAAAGCCCACAAAGGGGTTGAAGGCGAAACGTACTGTTCGACCATATCTCGCCATGCGCTGCGTCATATCTGCGATTGATTTCTCCAGCTCGCGCAACAATTCATCCGTTGTAGTGATGTTGCGATCATAGGGCAGAAACCACCAATCGCCGGTTTCGGCCACCATGTTACGACCACCTTCCGAGCTGGCGGCGGTGAACATTTCGGGTGGTGTCGCATTGCGCGGCCGCAGGCGCATTTCAAAATTCTCTGTCGGGTAATACTCGCCCGGCATCGAGAAGATCTCGTTCTCCCACGAGCCTTTTAGAAATTTCACAAATTCGGTCGCGCGGGTATAGCGTCCATCCGTATTCATCAATGTTGAGCCGCCAAACATCTGGAATTCGGATTCGCTGGCTCCTGTCACCAGATTGATGGCCATACCGCCTTTGCAGATCCGATCCAGCGACATGGAGAGTTTGGCGATCATGGCTGGATGCCAGAGTCCGGGATGCACGGCGACCATGGAGCGCATGCGCTCGAGCCGCGAGCCGATAGCGCCGGCCACAACCCAAGTCGTCAGATCAGGCCCCAGATGGCGTTCAGCGAAGAGGATGATGTCAAAGCCCGCTTTTTCAGCAGCGAGCATTATGTCGAGGCCGAATTCATATTGCTTGTCTTGGCGCCCCTCGGGCAATGGACCATGGGCTTCAAGCACAGCCTGCGCAATCTCTGGCGACCCCACGGTGACATGGCCATTGGTGCCATACAGACCAAATTGCATTTTCTTCTTGTCCTTGTTCTTCAGTTTTGCTGGTCGAGAATGGCGCGCACCTGTGTCTTCACGGAGGCGGGGGCGTTTTCCATCTTGCGCATCACATCCGCCATACGCTTGGCCTCGAACCATCGGGTCTCGACATTTGTCTTTTCGGCTTCCGCGACAAATTGCGGATCGCGCATCGTGTCTTGAAACGCCTTGCTCAGCAGGTCTGCGCGGTCTTTGGGGACATCTGGCGGGGCGAGAATGGGCCGCCCCAGCGCCAATTGCGCGAAGAGAAGTTCAAGTGCCTGGCGTCCCGCCTCATTGGGTGCGAGTTCCAGTGCATTGGGGACGTCTTTATATTTGGGATGGCGCGCGAGGCCCATTTGCAAGACGACATTGAGTTTGCCCTCCGCCAAGGGTTGGCCAAATTGCGCGCCCAAGGTGGAAACAAAAATGCCGCAGGAGCCATGCAATTCCCCGCGCTCCATCGCAGTGGTGCGAATTTGCGCGCCGCCGGAATAGCCGGGAATCGTTTTGAAACGCGTGCCGATGACGGCATTCATGCCGAGAGGAAATGTGTGTGAATTAGAGCCCACACCGGCCGTGCCGATAATGGTTTCGCGCGATTTCAAATCCTGTACGGATTTGATGCCTGTCGTGTGCCAAACCGAGCATGTGTCGGCTTCTTCATTCATATTGCCGATGAAGGTGAATTTCAGATTGTCGAATTTGGTGTGTGGATCACCCACAGCCGCCAGCAAAAATGTGCTGGAGGCCAGCAGGCCCATCACAGTTCCGTCTTTTTTGGATAGACCATAAAGATTATTAGCGGCCACAATGCCGCCGCCGCCTGGCAGATATTGGACGGCAAAGGATGGATTGCCGGGAATGTTACGGCCGAAATGGCGGGTAAGAATACGCGCATACATGTCATAGCCACCACCTGGCCCTGATGCGACGAGGAAGTTGATGGTTTTGTCGGCAAAAAATGTCGTAGCCTCCTGTGCGCTGGCTGCTGGTGAAGCCAAACATGCTGTTGCCAGCATGGCTGCGCGCGCGGTGAACCCGAGGGCCATAAGATCTCCTCCCTATCGTTTTTCTTTTCTTGGCAAATATTAAAGGCGGTTGGCGGGTCTTTGGCAAGATTGCGACTTTCGTCGGATGTCTGCCCCCGAGGCGTCCCCGATTGACGCGTCATGCCCAAACGCGGCAAGCTTTCAAAAAGATCAGGGAGGGGATTCATGCTCAAGGCCATAATTACACGCCTCGCTTTCGTCGCAGCGCTCATTTATTGCAGCGCAGCATGGGCAGTCACGGGCGAAACGGCTGAATTCGTGAAGCTGGCGGATGACGTCTATGCCTATGTGGGCAAGCGCAATGATGCCAATGCTATGGTTATTGTAACAAACCAGGGCGTCGTGCTGGTGGATACGGGCAATAGCCAGCCCGATACGCGTGATCTGGCGGCAAAGATCAAATCCGTGACGAACCAGCCTGTGCGCTGGGTTGTGATCAGCCAATATCATGGCGATCATTTTGGCGGCTCGCCATTCTTCATGCCGGCCACGGTCATCGTGCATGATCGCGTGGCAAAAGAAATAGCGGCGATGAAGCCCTATCAGATCAAATCCTGGCGCAAGCGTTTTCCCGAGCGCAGTGGCGCGCTGGAGGGACTTGCACCCATTGACATGGTGATGAGCTTTCCCGATCGCATGACTTTGCAGCTGGGTGGCAAGCGCATTGAACTCATTTATGTCGATGATATTTATAACACGGGTGACGTCGCAGTCTGGCTGCCAGAACAGCGCGTAATGCACGGCTCATTTGCAGCCTATCGCGAACGCCACCCCGATATTCGCCCCGATTACAGCCATGGAACGACCATCACCATGCTGAAACAACTCGAGGCTTTGATCGCGCTGAATCCGCGCGTGGTTGTCACAGCGCATGGTCCATTGGGTACAGTCACGGACTTGCAGATCATGATCGATTATCTGCTGCTGGCGCGCCAGAAAGTGCGGGTCATGATGGCGCAGGGCATGGCGCTGCCCCAGATCATCAAGGCCTTTCACATGAATGAGTTCAAAGATTGGGATCGCGCCACGCATTTTGATTGGATGGCGGAGACCATCCATCGCGAATTGTCGGGGCAGGGTCCGATCATTGTCACAATAAAGGAATTGCAGGCGTCGGGCGAATTGACGCGTGTGATTGAGGCGGGACGCAATCTCTCGCTGAAAACAAGCAATGGTCAGGAGATCCGTTTGCGCGTGACGTCCGATACAAATATTGAGGGCGCCGCCGACCGCACGCGTTTGGCCTTGGGCATGAAGGCCCGGGTTCTTTACAAGGAGCCGGAGGATTTCAACCCCGCATTGGGTTATGACGTCATCGAGCTGGAGGTCGATCCACGCTAGCGGCGTCTATCGTCGCTGTGACTTGCGGCTGGCAACGAGTCGCGCCAATCTACCTTTGATCCGAAGACCGGCTGTCGCCGGATAATTTTGGGCATAGAGGGGGAAATATGGAACGCAATCGTCGCTCTGCCGTCGCGCTCTTGGGCGCTGGCCTCATCGCTGCTGCTTCAACCGGCTTGGCTCAGGCACAAGCGCCGGCTTGGCCCACTAAGGCGGTCAAATTCGTGGTCCCCTTCGCTCCCGGTGCCGGTACGGATATCGGCGCACGCCTTGCGGCTGATGTTCTGGCGCGCAAATGGAACCAGAGTGTGCTCGTTGAAAATCGGCCCGGTGGTGACAGTCTGATCGCCATTCGTGCGGTGGTGAATGACAATGATGATCATCAATTGCTATTCACGCCCACGGGCAATTTTACGCCCCATCCGTTCCGGCATGAAAAGCTCGGCTATGTGCGTGATCGCGATCTTCTGCCGATTGCGCGTTTCTCCAACACGATCCTCGCCGTAGGGGTCTCAGACCAGAGTGGCATCAAATCGCTGCAAGAGCTGGTCGAGGTTGCGCGCAAACGTCCCGGCGAGTTGAACGTGATGACAGTGCCCGGCATCACGGATCTGGTCTGGGACAATTTCACGACCGCACTGGATTTGAAGATCCAGAAGGTCAGCTTCAACAATCTGGGACAAGGTGCCGCCGAAATGGCCGCAGGGCGCATTCAGGTTGTCATGTCGGCTTATGCCATCATGCAGCCGGTGATTGGTAATGGCGCGAAGGTTCTGGCCGTTAACAGCCGCACACGTTCACCCGCGCTGCCCAATGTCGTCACCGCCATTGAAGTTGGCGTACCCTCATTGCAGCTCGAGGGGCTTGTGGGCCTGTTTGGCCCCAAAAGCATGAGCCCGGCGTTGCGCAAACGCATTGGTGAGGAAGTGGCAGAGGTCGCCCGCCAGCCCAATATAGCCGAGCGACTTGTGGCCAGTGGTCAAACGCCCAACCCCGGTGGGGCTGACGAATTTGCCAAGGACATTGCCGAGCAGGAAAAGCAAGTGGCCGAAATTGCCATCCGCGTGGGTCTAAAAAAGCTGGATTGATCTGCGCCGTCATTGCTTCGCCTTTGGCTCGCAATGACGGTTTTCTAAACCAGTTGCACTTTCAGCGGATTGTAGGAATAGAGCCATTTGTTGCGGTCAGCACCTTCGTCGCGCTTGGCGAAGGCGGTTCTGATTTCAGCTTCGCTGTGCAGATGGAAGAGCCTCCGGTTGGCGGTCGACTGGCGCACGATGCGCGCCGTACGCTCGATGCGATTGCGCTGATAGATGTCGAGCGCCTCAGCATCATCTGCGCTCACGTCCAGCGCGCGCGCCAGAATGGCTGCGTCTTCAATCGCCATCACAGCTCCCTGGGCCAGATAGGGCAGAGTGGCATGGCAGGAATCGCCCAGAAGTGTGATGCGCTTCGTGCTCCAGTTCATCAGCGGATCGCGGTTGAAAAGAGACCAGCGATAGCATTGGTCCTTGTCAGCCGTGTCGATGATCGTCTGGATGATGGGATGCCAGCCGGCATAATTGGCTTTGAGCTGATCCCACGGGCGTTTCAGCGTCCAGGATTCTTCGGCCAGATCATCGGTCTCGACGAGGCCGACAAAATTTAATAATTTTCCTGCGCGCAGATAATAGCACACGGCATGCCCGCCCGGTCCCATGAAGACCGACATCACCGGCTCTAGAAGTTTGGGCGGCAATTTTTCTGTCGGGATCACAAGACGCCAGGCTGCATCACCCGTATAGACCGGATTGGCTGCGCCCGACATTTGTGCGCGCACGACCGAGCGTATGCCATCAGCGCCAATCAGCAGGTCACCTCGCGCCCATGAACCATCGGCAAAATACAATTCAACGCCATCATTCGTTTCGACATAATGGGTGGCGCGCTTGTTGAGCTGGACGACGCCCTCTTTCATCGCATGGGATTTGCGTGCGAGGATCTCGTGAAAATCGGCACGGTGCATTTGTGTATAGGGCGCGCCATTGATGCGCTCATGTTCTTCCGCCAAGGGAAAGCGCTGGATCTCCTCCCCCGTATCATGCAGGCGAAAGACATAGGCGCCGGGGCGCACACCAGCGCGGTCAATCTCATCCCCGAGGCCCAGTTCGCGTAACACATGCTGGGCATTGGCGCTGATCTGGATGCCAGCGCCCACCTCGCCCATCTGTGCCGATTGTTCGAAAACCTCGACCTCGTGGCCCGCTTTCATCAGGCAACAGGCCGCGGTAAGACCGCCAAGACCTGCGCCATTGATGAGGATTTTGCGCGTTTTCATGCCTCTCCCTACCTTCGTGATTTAGGCATTATTTAGCGCGCTTCACGGAGCGTTGGAAGGGCTGGAGCTGAAACGGACCTACGGCTTAATGTTTCAGCATTTTGACGAGCCACGGTGTGACGATCTGGCTGCGAATATCTTCTGACCCGAAGCGGGAATCTGACCCCATATGCCGACCTTCAGGGTTGATCCAAGATTCCTTGGGGGCTCCGGGCAGAACCTGCGCCACCAAATGCAGATCTGCAATTGGTACTTGCGTATCCTTGGTGCCATTGACCAGCAAAAGTCGGGTTGATGGCTTGTCGAGGATTCCCAAAGTTTTCAGCGATAATTTCGGGCCATAGGCCAAGAAAGCATCTAGTCCCTCGACGCCATAGATCATGGAGCGTGCGGGCAGAAGGTCCATCAGATATTCCGGTGTCTTAAGCGCAACATTCTGCCATTCGGGTTGAAAGTAAAAATGCGCGGGCAGGCCTTGTGCCACAACAGCACGCAGACGCGCGCGTTCGACAACCGACATTTTCACTGCCCAATATCCGCTCCAGCTGCCGCCGTAAAAGGCGAGGCGTTGCGCATCGATTTCGGGGCGCTTGGTCAGGTAATCGAGGGCTGCGGAAAACATACGTTCGGAATCAACGTCAACTTTGATCGGCGCCTGACCGGTACCGGGCATGTCGGTAACGAAAATGCCGATGCCTTCGTCGAGCAGATCTTCATTGCGTTCTGCCCATTCCTCCTTGCGCGAGTCGAGCGCGGTGGCAAAATAGACGAGCGGCACTTTCTTGCCCTCTGATTTTGGTAGGCGCAGATAGCCGACGATTTCCTTCCCCTCGAAAGGAATGCGCACAACTTCCAGTTTCGGCGTCAGGAATTTTGCATAAGCAAGAAAGGATTCGACGCCCCGTTCATAGGCCCGCTGTTTTTGGGGTGAATTATTCGTCGGGTAATGAGCAATTTTGAATAAGCGATAGGCCGCGAGATAGGACTCACGCGCCGCCTCGATCTTGCCCCCGCTTTCAGCCTTGCGGCCAGCCTCGAAATGGCGATCGGCGGGCAGCATGAAACCGCGCGCCCATTCATCACGGTCCATGCTCTTGATCGCGCCGGTGGCTTCGCGAATGTCTTTCACGTCAACTTTCACGGCGGGGCTGCGTTGAGGCTGCTTATCTGCGCGCTCGATGATTTCCTGTTTCAATTGATCCAAAGTGCGCACGGTCATCTGATCAATTGCGGAAGCTGGCAGTGCAAAGCCAACCAGAAGAGGAATAGCCGTCAAAGTACAGCGAAGCAGACGGATAGGTTTCATGATGCGTGCTCTCCTGTCTATTCGCCGGCAATCTCGCGTGCTGCGGCGATGATACGCGGGGGTGTGGCATAGATTTCGGCAATGCGCTTTTCGAGATAGGCGCCGGTGTCTGGGCCTACAATCAGCTTTTGCTTATCGGCATCAGCCAGAAACTCACGATCTTTCATTGTGTTATCGAAGGCATTTTGTAGGGCTGCGATCAGATGCGCGGGCACTTGGCGTGACGCGAGGAAGGGGCGCCCGATTTCCGCACCCGAGAGAAGAAGCCGCAGCGTTTCTTTCTTTTCTGGATCTTTTAAAAGATCAAAGGCCCAAAGAATATCGGGCGACATGCCGGGCCCTAGATTTTTTGAAAAGCGAAGATGGATATCGATCTTCTTATCGCGCAGCCAATCCTCGGGCATGCTGGTCCATGACCCGCAATCGCCATCCAATTCGCCATTTTCAATCGCGAGTTTTTTGTCAGCGGAACCGGGGTAGCCCTGAACCATGCGGAGTTTCACGCCGAACAGAACCTGCAGGATGCGATCATCAATATAAGCCGAGGTACCAACGCCTGTATTGCCGAAAGACAAACGGTCTTTTGCCAGAAAAGCATCCATCGTTTTGATATTGCGCGGGCCCCACGTGAAGCAAACGCGGATGTCTTCTGCGATATTTCCGATCCAGGCAAACTGCCGGAAATCGATGGGATTGCGTGTAGGTGATGTGAGCGAGCCGGTGATCAGGCCGGGATTAAACGTCACCAGCACAGTGCCATCTGTGGGGGCGCCGGAATCCAAAAATTGCAGCGCTTTCAAACTGGCTGCACCTGGCATGTTCTGTACAAGCAGTGCTGGTTGCCCGGGAATATGTTTGCCCACATGTCGCGCAAACAAACGTCCATATTGATCGTAGCCACCCCCCGACGAAAAGCCGACCACAACGCGAACCGTCTTGCCGCGATAAAATGAAGCTACATCCTGCGCCACAGCCTCGAGGCTCGCGCAGAGCATCAGACCAAAACCCAAAAGCATAAAGATGAGCTTCATGACCACTCCCCCCGCTTGTCCCACCTGTTGCGGTGGATTTTTTTGACATGATGGAGGAGTTTACACGCACTCGGCAAGGCACTACCTGCCTGCAGGTCCAAGAAAGAACATGTTGCAGCACAGCATAAATTTTTGTCGCCGAGCCTATACGAAAGTTTGATGTTCTGGCATTCGGCTGTTGAATTCATGCCATATTTGAGTGTTCCGTCTCATTAAATGAGAAAAACTGTTGGAAACTCCTGCATACCGCAGGTGCAGCAATCGTATTTGGCGTTGCAGTACTTTGACAGCCCTCCCATTCTGGATCAGCATCGCAAAAAACATAATGGGAGACAGACATGGACGACGCAAAGAATGCCGCGCAAGCGGTCGGCGTCACCGGGGAAGCCTATATTTTCTCGATGCGCAACCTGCCTTTGCTGGAGCAAGGCACAACCTATGATTCTCTGGCGACTGCGCCCAATCTCTGGCTCAGCATCAAGGTTTATGCGAGCGGCGGCGAAAACGCTTTTCACGCACATCGCGCAGAAGATCATGCCTTTATCGTTTTGAATGGCGAAGCCAATTTTACTTTTGGTGATGGATCGCAGCGCAAAGTGGGCACGCATCAAGGCGTGATGCTGCCGCGCAATGTTGCTTACAAGTTCGAAGCCGACACGAGAGAAAATCTCGTCTTGCTGCGTGTGGGCGGCGGGCAAAGGGCGATGGAAGGTTTGGGTGAACTCAATCCTTTCGGCACGCCCAAGGAAATCGCTCGTCAGACTGTTTTCAGCGATGGCTCTGAGAAAATTGGCAATGATCCGCGCAATGGTGAGACATCAAAAAAGCGTGTTTACGCCAAAGATAAGTTTTTCGCACCGCATCCCTGAAAATTGGGAGCGGCAATAAGAAGATTTGGGAGAAAACCTATGCCTGAATTGCCCGTAGAGGCTTCAAAATTTGCCGGCATGTCCGAAGAGCAGCAGCGGACTTTTCCGCGCCGCACGGTGGTTGGCGAACATTTGACAGACGCGCAGCTTGCAGCAATGCCGCAAATGATCTCTACCGATTCCCATGTCATGGAACCGGAAGAATTGTGGCACGAATTGCCGCAGCACATGCAGGATAAACTGCCCAAAGTGCCATTTCGCAATTCACCGCCTGGTGCCACTGATCCCCATCTGCGCGTGCAGGATCAGAACACGGACGGCGTTGCGGCGGAAATCCTCTTCCCCAATTACGGCATGGCGCTGTTTGGGATGGATGATGTCGAGACGCAGGAGCAATCCTTCAAACTCTATAATGATTGGATGCGTGGCTTCTGTCAGACCGATCCCAAGCGGCTTTACGGTTCACCTCTCATTTCGGTCTATGACATTGACGGCGCGGTGAAGGAATTACACCGCGGTCTCGATATGGGCCTCAAGGGCTGCATGATCTGGCAAGTGCCCGACCCGCGCTTGCCCTTTACGTCAGATCATTACGAGCCCTTGTGGGCTGCGGCGAATGAAGCCAAGGCGCCGATTGTTTGCCATATTCTGACGGGCCATTCCTATATCAAGGGCGGTCAAAAGGGTGGCGTGCTGGGTCTCAAAGACGCAACCAACGCAAAGACCAATGATTCCGCCAATACGCTTTTCGATTTCATCTTCTCAGGCGCGTTTGATCGCTATCCCGATTTGCGTCTGCTGATGGCGGAAAGCGAGATCGGCTGGCTGCCCTTCATGCTGCAGCAATGGGATTATTATTTCGAGCGCTTTCGCAAGGATCGCCCGATGCCGATCAAGCGCAAGCCATCCGAGATTTTCGAGGAGCATGTCTATGGTACGTTCTTGGAAGATTATGTCGGCACGCGTTTCTTCCCGTGGTGGGGCGAGAAGAATTGCATGTGGTCGAACGATTATCCACATTTCAACATGACTTTTCCGCATTCACGTCAGGTCGTCGAATATCACCTGAAGGGTCTGTCGGATGAGCGGCGCAAGCGTTTGACGCGCGACAACGCCGTTAAGCTTTTTAATCTTGACCTGTAGCAACAAGATCAGTGGCTTTTGACCCTGTGCCAGTGTTGAGCGAAAGGGAATACGCTCATGCGAAAACTGAACATGTGGATGGCATGTCTGGGATTGATGGCTGGTTCAGCACAAGCTGCTGAACCAACAGAAGTGGAGTTTTTTGCCGGCAAGTCGATCACAATTTTGATCGGCTATGCTCCGGGCGGAACTTATGACGCAACAGCCCGTTTGCTGGCGCGTCACATGGGGCACCAGATTCCAGGTGCTCCGACCATGTTGCCACAGAACCTGCCGGGCTCTGGCGGCATCAAAACTATTCTCAATCTCTATTCCGTTGCGCCACGCGATGGCACGACCTTGGGCATGCTCTCGCGCAGCTATCCGCTTGAGCCAGCCTTCAATCCTCAATCGGCACGCTATGATCCGCGCCTGTTCATCCCGATTGGCAGCACATCGAAAGAAGTGTCAGTGGGCGTGGTCTGGCATACCAAGCAGATCAAATCTGTTGCTGATCTCTACACACGCGAGATTACAACAGGTGCAACAGGTGCCACGGATGATACCGGTCGTTTTCCGACACTCTTCACCAATCTCACGGGTGCCAAGGTGAAAGTGATCACCGGCTATCCGGGCGGCAATGATGTCACCATGGCGATGGAGAAGGGTGAAGTTGATGCGCGGTTTGGCTGGTCTTGGGGCTCGCTGAAGAGCCGTTCGAGGTCTTGGATCGATGAGAAAAAGGTCAATATCATCGTGCAGATGGGGCTCGAAAAGGCTGTCGACCTCCCTGATGTGCCGCTCATTATGGATTTTGCCAAGAATGAAACAGATCGCAAGGCATTGGAATTTCTCTTCACGCCGCAGGTGACGGCTTGGCCCTTGGTGGCACCGCCCAATGTACCTGAAGCGCGCATCAAGACCTTGCGTGCTGCCTTTATGAAAACCATGCAGGATCCCGCTTTCCTCGCCGAAGCGCAGAAGCTCAGCATCGAGGTTGATCCGGTGACGGGCGAAAAAATGCAAGAACTTGTGGCGCGCATTTCGAGCTTTGATCGCCCGGTGATCGAACGCGCTTTGGAACTGACGGTCATGAAATAATCGCCCAACATATGAGGTGAGCGTAATGCAACAAGTCATGGATATGCGGGTCGTTCCAATGCCTGCGGGCTGCGGTGCCTTTATCGAGGGCGTCGATCTGTCACGAGAAATGAGTGCCGAGGAATTTGCCTTTGTGAAAAAGGCTTGGGACGACAATCTTGTTCTTGTTTTCCGGGGACAGAATATTTCCCAAGAGGCGCAATTGCGCTTCGCTGAGCGCTTTGGTCCGTTGGGCGACCGCAAAATTGCCCCGGGCGCGCTCAAAGAGCGTGCCGAAGGTGTGAAGCAGGTCAATCCGAAGATTTTGCTCGTCAGTAATATCAAAGAAGAAGGCAAGCCGATTGGCGCTTTTGGTGACGGAGAAATGTGGTTCCACATTGATTCGGGATATTCGGCGAAGCCTTACCTTTACACATTCATCTATGGTGTCGTGTTGCCATCGCATGGCGGCAACACGCTCTTTTCCAATATGTACAAAGCGGCCGAAGCGGTTCCGGCTGCATTGCGCGAGCGACTCAAGGGTCGCAAGGCGCTGCATATTCACGAATACAAGCGCGCCGAGCGGGTTGATCTGTCGGCCGATATCAGCGGGGTGCCGCATTTTTGGCATCCGATTTTCATCAAGCATCCGTCCACTGGCCGTGAATCGCTTTTTGTTGACCGTTTGATGACGCAAGCCATTGAAGGATTAGAGCCCGCCGAGAGCGACGACATTCTTGCCCGGCTCTATGACATCGGCGAGCGCAAGGAATTCATCTACGAGCATGTTTGGCAGCTGAATGATTTCGTCATGTGGGACAATATGGCGACTATTCACGCACGCACCTGGTTTCCGCCCGAAGAGCAGCGACTCTTGCGCCGCTGCACGGTGGAAGGCCTTCCTGTTCAGGGTTGAGGAGAAAGCAAATATGGCCAGCCAACGTTTGCCCATCCTTCAGCATTTCATTGATGACCTGCGTGCGATCTGGGCGGCTGATCTGGATGTCGGCTCTTGCATGGAAAAGGCCAAGTCCCTTATGGAAAAGGTCGTCCTAGACAAGGATCTTCAAGATCGTTCGGCTACCTGGCCGTCCACCGAGGGGCGCAAGAATCTTTTGCTCTATGTCGACGAGCAATATGAATTTGCCATCAATGCCGTTGTGCGTGTGCCCGGACGCACGGGCTCTGTGCATGATCATGCACATGCCTGGGTTCTCTATGGCGTTCTCTGCGGTACGGAGTCTCTGGAACGCTATGAGCGGATTGATGATCGCTCCCGCGAGGATTACGCGCAAGTGCGCATGACTTCTGTCTCGGTCGGGTCGCCGGGTAAGGTTGATCTTGTTCCCCCGTTCGATATTCATGCCGAGCAGGGCGGGCCGACGCGGTCAGTTGCTATCATTCTGCGGTCAACCAAACTCGGGGACATTACGCAGTCTCAATATGACAAGGTGACCGGCGCTGTCAGGCCCGGTCCAGGGCCCACGCAAATTCCATTTGAGCTGACATTGTGATTTTTTTCTCATGCGGCATGAGCACATGGACATTTGAGGAGATGACATGCGCAAAACGGGTGTTCTGATTTTGAGTGCCGCTTTCGTCGTTGCGGCGGCCCTCACAGCGAAGGCACAGGGCGAAGTGAAGCCGGTCAACATTGTTGTCGGCTTTTCCCCTGGGGGTGGCTACGACATGTATGCGCGCACCTTGGCGCGCCATTACGGGCGTTATTTGCCTGGCCAGCCCAAAATTATCGTGCAGAATATGCCGGGTGGCTCGGGTCTGAAATCGGTGACATGGCTCGACAATGGCGCTCCGCGAGACGGGTCGACAATTGCGGCGTTCAATCCGGGCCTCATTACCGAATCCGTCACCGATGCCGCCAAGATACAGTTCAAATTTACGGACGTGGCTTGGGTTGGCAGTATCTCGCGTGATTATCGCATTTGCTATTCATGGAATGGCACGGGCGTCACGGATTTTGCTGGCTGGCTGAAGCGTCAGCAAGTGGCGATGGGTGCTCCGGCGCCCGGCTCATCGGCTTATGTCAATGCGGCCATGATGAAGAACTTGCTCGGCGTGCCGATCCATCATGTGCTCGGATATCCAGGCAGTGCGGAAGAGCGCTTGGCGATTGAGCGCGGCGAATTGGATGGTGGTTGCGGCGCTTGGAGCAGCAATCCGCCTGATTGGGTGAAGCAGAAGAAAATCACGCCGATCATCAGCTTCACCAAGCCGCCGATCCCTAATCTTGAACAGCCTGTACCCTTCTTCCGTGATCTGGCCAAGAATGAGGACGACAAGAAGCTTTTTGATATGTTGACGATTCCCGACGCAGTCGGGCGCCCCTACATTGTGTCCAGAGCTGTGCCACAAGAGCGGTTGGACTCGCTGCGCAAGGGCTTTGATGCCACCATGCGTGATAAAGACTTCATCGCCGATGCCACAAAACTTGACCTTACGGTCAGCGCGATGACAGGCCAAGAGTCTCATGATCTCGTGGCGCAAGTCTATGTGATCGACGCCAAAATGGTCGAGCGCATGCGCAAGATTGCGCATTAATAAGGAGGACGGATCGGCAGTAGATACCCGCCGGTCCGTCAATTTCTTACAGCTGATAAATATAAGCTGCTGAAATGCCGTGCTTGCTGGCAAGCTCGGCAACGGCAACTCCCTTCTTTCGCTCCGTGAGGAGCATTTTGCGGAAAGCGGCAAGTTCTTTCCCGGAGCGACGGACTCGCTTGCTTTTAGCAGGCTTGTTGCTTGATGGCTTTGCCGGGCGGCCAGCCTTGGGGGCAGCAGCTGCCGTAATGATTTTTTCTGCAATGGAAACGAGCTTACGCAACTGGGAGATTTCTTTGGCAGACAGAGACATTCAAAATCCTTTTTGGAGTAGGCGTAAACAAGCCTTATAAATAACGAAACATACTAATCATATATAGAAGCACTTATCAAGATCACGCCAATAATTTTACCGAAGCGGTTTCTGCTTAGTTACTTCGGTGTTTTATCTTTTTACGCAAAGGGTTGCACGTTCACTTGCAATCGCTGTCCTTAGTTAGGCGGGACGGGTTCGCCCAAGATAAGTTTTTCATGCACATCGGTTGTTAGGCGCGCGAGCTTTTCGGATATTATTTTGATCGTTTCTGTCAGTTCTGTGTTTTGCCGCAACATGATGACGAGAAGGTCCGTCTGTTCTTTCATCAGCGTTTGGCGCTCCTCGCTGACTTGGGCGATGGCCTCGCGGTGGTGCGCATCGGCCTCCAAATGGGCTTTGTCGCGGTCAGCCTGGCGTGTTTGCGCCAGCAAGATGAGCGGGGCAGCATAGGCGGCTTGCAGGCTGAAGGCGAGATTGAGAAGAATGAACGGATAGGGATCGAATTGGGTGAGGCCTGCCAGATTGATGGCAATCCAGACGCACACAATGGCGGTCTGGCCGATCAGGAAGATGGGCGTCCCGAAGAAGCGGGCAAATCCCTCTGCCTTGTTCCCAAACCAGCCGTTCCCGAAGGGTGAGTTGAGGTGGATGTGGGGCGCGTGAAAGCGGGTGAAATTCTGAAAAGCCTTCGAGATAGGCTCGTGATCGCTCATGGTCTTGATTCTCCACATGGCACTTCTGTCGATAGTCTACGCGCACCGACGTGAAATTGCATTTGGACAAGCCTCGCGGCGCTCTTCTCGCCAACGGTTGAGCCCGTTACATTCGCTGATTGCCTTTTCGTTTTTATTCTTTTTCTGGTTTTGGAACGTCATTGCGCTACGAAAGCTTTGTCATCACCCTTGATCCGCAGGGCGCGCGTTTTGCGGCCTTCCGGAAGGATAACCCATATTTACGTTGCCATGTCGCCCAAGGCATCCGGGGCGCAGAGATCGCGCGTGACGCCCGTCTCGTACAAGGTCTGGTTACGGCACAATGTCTCGATCGGGGGGCTGTCAGCGATGGCGAGGTGGGCTGCGCTGCCAGCCATCGTATTTTGTGGCGCGAGTCTGCGCGGCTCAATGTCCCCATGCTCATTCTGGAAGATGACGTCATCACGCATCCCGCCTTGGCAGAAGTGATCACGCGGATCGATTTTTCTTTCGATATCATTTTCTTCGGCGTCAATACGGACACCCTTCTGTGCACATTGTCGCCGGAAGGTGTGCGTGAATTTTCGTCCTTTGCCGATCGCTATCCGCCACCTGATCGCATCAAACAGATTCTCGCACAGACGCAGTCGTCCCCCCTTGTTTACCGGCGTCTGCTGAATGGTTTTGGGATGTGCTGCTATCTGGTCTCGCCCGAAGGCGCGGCCAAAATTGCACAGAGAATATTCCCCTTGCGGCTGGATCAGGTGCCCATTGAAGGTATGCCAAAGGCCATTATCAGCGGCACTAGTATTGATCGTCGACTCAACGCACTTTTTGCAGAATTACGCTGCTTTGTGGCACGGCCCTTTCTTGCCTGGACCCCGAATACAGATTCGAGCACAAGATGAAATGCATCTTCATCAATCTTGACGCGGCCAGCGATCGGCGGGCTGCTGTGGAGCGCAACTTCTTAACTTTCGTGCCTTCCGATTGGCATTTGGAACGTTTCCGCGCTGTTGATGTGGCAGGCGTTACAGATCGTAAAGTGTGTGGCGCGCTGAGTCCGAAAGAGATTGCATGTGCACTGAGCCACATGGATGTGATCCGTCAGCAGCAAGGCACAGCTGAGCCCTGTCTTATCCTCGAAGATGATGTGCTTTTTGGCCCACATTCCTGCGGCACGATGCGCGATAGCATCGCCTTTCTTGAGGCCCAAGGAGAATGGGACATTCTCTTTCCCGATCTGTGCATCGCGCAAATCGGCATGATGGCAGATCTCTTGGCGCTGCGGCGAATATTGATGGCACAAGGGCGCAGCCGCCTGCTTGATCCACGCGGCCTCGCCTTCTCCTCAGCCACATCCTATATTTTGCATCCGCGTGCGGTGACAAAAATTCTGGGGGCGGAACCCACCCAATGGAACGTTCCTTACGATCTGTTTCTAAGACAGCTCGTGCAAGAGGGGCGTTTGCGTGCACGTTATATTTTTCCCTTTGCATTGTCGCTGGAAGAAACTTCGAATGTCTCGACCATTCAGCCCGGCAGTTATGCTCGTACAGGCTACATCTGGTATTTATTTCGCCGCATGATCTGGCGCGACGGAAATTTCGAAGACCATCTCTCTGAGATCGAAGACCTCATGCAAACACTCTCCGCGGAGACGTTGGCCCATGCGCACTTATGGGCTGCCATGGCTGATCCTAGTTTTCGACCCAAATGAATCTTCCTGTGCGGAAGTGGGGCCCGCTTTTGACTTGGCCTGCGCGCTCGCTAGCATCACACGAGTTTTAGCTCCTCTGTTTTGCGATTCGTTTTCATGAAATGTTTTTTCCTTTCCGCTGATCGTCAGCTGCGGTCATGGACTCTGATTCAGGAGTCTTTCGGCAAGTACGCGCCACCCCATTGGTCTGTTGAGCTTTTCATGCCAGCTTCGGGCCAAGACGTGGCGCGCGCGTGGCATTCTTTGCTGGCGGGGGCGGGGCAGGAGAGCAATCCCTTCATGCTGGTGTCGGAGGGGCTCCGGCTCGGGCCTCAATCGGTAGAGACGATTGAAAACAGCATTCAGCATCTTGAAAAGAGCGGCGGCTTTGATCTGCTCTTGCCCGACATTCGCTTGATGCAGGCGGGTGCCATGGCCGATCTTTTTGTGCTGCGTCGTCAGCTGGTTACGCAAGGGCGCACGCGGCTGATCGATCCGCGTACTCTGGGTTTTGAGAATCCTGGTGCCTGCATTGTTCATCCACGCGCCGTGGCGCGGTTGGCGCGGCCGGCCAAGGTTCATACGGTCGCGGAGCTGATCGATGGGGCCCTGTGTCAGCCGGTGCGCGATGGCGGGATGAGCGGGCGTTTCATTTTCCCCTTCGCGACTATGGTGTCACATGGGGAGGATGGTCAGGTTCCAGCCGATAGCCAAGCGCGCGCGGCGATGATCGGGGATATTTATCGCCGCATGGTCTGGCGTGATGGTGGGTGCGAGCCTGAGCTCGCGCCGCTGGCACAAATGTCAAAAGGCCTCAGCACTGAATCCAAGGCCTTTGCCATTCTCTGGGCTGCTATGGCGGATTGAACGTGCGCTCAGGCGCGTAGACGACTGCGTGCAGCCTGAACACCCATCGCCATCTCACGGGCAAACGCAAATTCTTCTGGTGTCAGGCGCGCATTAGCAGCATGGCCCGAGTCGATGCGCACTTGACGGGATTCCGTGCGAAGGCGTGCAATTTCTTCCGCATGTTGTTCAACAAGTTCGCGCAAACGGCGCACTTCTAGGACAAGATCGTTGTCGCTCACGTGAGTCTCGTGTCGTTAAAAGCCAGCATGAAACGATTCAGGAACCGAATCGACTAAGCAATCGTTAACATAATTGCCGCGCCGATAAGTTAACGGGGTTTATTTGGCCCCTTGCCCATACGTGCTAGACATCCAGTCGAAAACTGATGGGGAGACCAGCATGGCCAAGGAAACGATTAGCCCTGAAGTGCTTGCGCTTTTGCGCATCAACGGGCTCGTGATGGACGGTCTAATCAAATCTGGCGCCGTCGAGCCCAAATGGTTTGTCGAAAATCTTGACCGTCTCTCTCGTGAAGAACAGCATGGCCTGACCCGCGCGATCATCACCGGCATGGCCGATGCCTATCGTGCAGCGCATCAGGTGCCGCCAACCAAGTAAGCCTTAGCTGAGCTTGAGATCGGGCAGGACCTTTTGTCCGAATTCTTCCAGGCCGTCATGCATGGGCCAGAAATGCAGCATGAATAGGCTGATGCCCATATCTTCATAACGCTTCATGCGCTCGATGATGGTTTTCGGCGTACCAATGAGATTGGCACCTACACCTGAGACGCCTACCTGCGCCTTGCTCGCTTCACGCACATGTTCTTGCGCTTTGGCTTGGGCTTCTTCTTCTGTCGCGCCGATGATGACGACAGCATTGATGCCGTAATTCATCTTGCGGCCATAGGCTTTCACGCGCTCTTCCATCAGCGCTGTTTCCGTCGTGATGCGCTTAAGGCTTGCCTCATAATTGGCGTGGTCGCGGTCGTAATTGACAAACCATGTGTCGCATTCCTGCGCGACGACATTCATGCCGTCTTCAGCACGGCTGGCGGCAAAGAAGGGCGGATGGGGCGCAATCACCGAGCGGGTGGGCATTTTGCCGCCATGCATTTTGTAAAAATCGCCATCGAGCGTGAATTCATCTTCTGTCCAGAGGCCCTTTATGACGCGGATGAATTCATGCATCTGCTGATAGCGGCCATCGTCAGATTCTATCCAGCGGCCATACATATTATGCTCGGCCGGACGCGTACCATTGACGATATTCAAGCAGAAGCGCCCACCCGAAATGCGATCCAGAGACGCGCCCATTTTGGCAGCCAGTCGGGGATCGAAAATGCCCGGATGAATGGCGGGCATCAGCCGCATTTTCTTCACCACCGGCGCAAGAGCAGCGGCAAACATCCAGGAATCGAGATCGGGGCCAAACCAACGTTGCGCGATCAGCGTAATGTCGAAGCCCAGCTCCTCTGCGCGATTTAGCAATTTCACCGCATATTCGAAATTTTTGTCCGGTCCGCCACCATGCTGGGTGAGTCCATCCAGCATGGGCTTGGTGACGGGATCGGGGCGGATCGTTTGCGGGGCAGGGCACCAGATGCCGAGTTTCATTTTCTTGCTTCCTTGGGTCACTCTGGTTTTAGTTCTTGGCAGCGGCATACATAATGTCGCGCAGCTTGTCTTTCTGCGTCTGATCAAAGGCGACAAGCTGTTTCACCACGCCAAGCGCCTGCTCGGCATTGAGCGGCGTCAATTCCAGATTGAGCTTGGTGGCTTCGGCGACAAATTCAGGATCGCGTGCAGTGGCCATAAAGGCCTCCTGCAAAGCCTTGGCGCGATCTTCCGGAATGGCGGGCGGGGCCGCATAGGGGCGCGCGATCAGATAGGGGATTTCTGCCAGCTCGATCATTTTCGTCGCATTGGCATTTTTCGACAATTCCAATGCGGTCGGCACATTGGGCAATTCGGGATGGCGTGTCTTGCGCGCAAATTGCATCAAGACCTGCATCTTGCCAGCAGGGTTTGTCCACGCTGGTCGCGCTACTTTGGTCGAGACATAATTGACAAATTGTCCGTCGAGCTCGCCATTCTCGACCGCCAGACCAATCGTGTTGGAATCCTGATAGCCCGGCACCACGCGGATGTTGAGACCCAGCACATCTTTCAGCAGAACGGTAATGTCATGATCTGTCGCACCCGCACTTGTTACGCCAATGGCAACTTGCGGGCCACCGGGTTTGCGCAAATCTTCGATGGTTTTGATGTCATCGCGTTTGCGCACGAAGAGATTGAACGCATCTTCGGTGGAATCCGACAAAGTGCCGAGCCATGTCAGCTTCAGCGGATCAAATTGCACATTGGGATTGCCCCCGATGAGCGCAATGAGCGGCATGTTGCGATCGAAGGCAGCAATATAAGTGCCGTCTTTGGGCGCTTGCACGGCTAGAAAATTGGTCGCGCGCAGCGAAGCTGCACCGGGCATATTCTGCACCACGACATTGGGCTTGCCCGGCATGTGATTGCCATACCAGCGTGCGAGCAGACGGGCGAAAATGTCATAGCCGCCACCCGGGCCATAGCCGACGACCAGATTGATCGTCTTGCCGCGATAGAAATCGGCGGTGTCGGCTTTGGCAGGGCTCAGCACTGCCAGTGTGGCGGTGAGTGCAAGAGCGAGCTTGGCGAGCTTCATGGTGTCCTCCCGGAGCGCGGCGTCTTGATGTGCCGCTCTTTCATTGTTTCAAAGTGCCAAAAACGGGACCGCCTTGGCAAGGAATATTCCCGTCATGCCGGTAGAGAGATGGTCCGTCATTGCGAGCGAAGCGAATTAATCCAGAAAGCCTCACGCGCAATGTCGGTTCTTCAAGGGCCCGAGCAGATCACATTGAGCAGCGCCTGATTGCCACTTTCAACCGCTTGCATGGCGCGGCGCAGGGCATGCGGCATTTCAGCCGGATCCGCTACGCGCTCGCCATAACCGCCCGCAGTCTCGACGGCTTTCTCAAAGCCGAGTTCAACATCGAAATAGGTCAGCGGTTCGCGGTTGGATTTAGCGGCATAGCCACCGGGGTATACTTCATGCGTGTTGCGCTTTACCGCGCCCCACATTTGATTGTTGAAGACGATGGTAAGGATCGGCAGTTTTTCGGCCGCCGCCACATAATGTGCGGGCACGGGGTTGCCAAACATATAAGCGCCATCGCCCACAGTGCAGATCACGCGGCGCTTGGGCAGGGCCATTTGCATGCCGAGCGCCGTGCCAAGGCCCCAGCCAAGGCCGCCTGCAGCACCGGCTGAAAAGAATGTGCCGGGCTCTGTCAGCGAGAGATGTTCCCAAGTGAGAGGGCTTTCCTTCACAAGGATCGTGTCAGGTGTTTTTACCTCATTGATGCAATGGGTGATCCATGCTGGGTGCAGCGGGGTCTGCGTGCGGCCCTTGTCGAGCATCTCTTGCCAACGTGCGCGCTGGTTGGCGCGCGTCTCGGCCAGCCGCTTGCGCCGCGCTTCAATGCGGTCGCGCTGTTGGGGCGCGCGGAGTTTCAAAGCTTCCGTCAGCATTGGCAAAGTCGCTGACAAAACACCCGAAATGCCCAAGTCGCTCGTGAAAGAGCGCATCGGATAGGCTGAATAAAGAGGGTCCACTGCTATATGAATGATGTTTGCATCCGGCTGCGGTGCCTTTTTAGAGGGAATCCACGGCACGTCACATTCGAGTACGATCACGCAATCGCTCTTGTCGAGGAAAGCATCGGGATTATAGCCCAGATGCATTTCATGCGTGGAGGGCAGCGCCATATAGCGTGGCTTGCGTTGCGTGACGGGAATAGCAAAACATTCGGCAAGTGCTGCGAGATACGCGACTTCGCGCGTGTCGCGGCCCACGCTTGAAGTGATGATCACCGGATTTTCCGCACGCGCAATCATCTTGGCGGCCTGATCAATGGCAGATGGATCAGGGAAGGGGCTCGAGGGTGTAGCGCGGCGCGAGGGCGATGAATAAGAAAAACTCTCCATCGGGGTCGCCAGCACTTCGCGCGGCAGCGTCAGATAGACCGGGCCTTTGGGTTCGGCCATGGCCAGATTGACGGCGCGATCGACCGTGGCCTCAATGACCTGCGTGTTGGGCAGTTCATAATCCCATTTCACAAATTCACGCAGCATCGCGCCTTGGTCACGCATTTCCTGCGGCCAGTGGATTTCACCAGAGCGTTCGCCAAGCAAACCGCCATCTTCCGAATAAGGCGTGCGGCCAGCGGTGAAGAGGATCGGCACATTGCCGCGCCACGCATTCATGATTCCGCACACTGCATTGGCCGTTCCGACATTCACATGCACCATAACCAGCTGTGGCTTACCGGTGACAAGATAATAGCCAAGGGCCATCGACACAGCCACATTCTCATGCGGCACGGTGATGGGTTTTGGCATAGACCCGCCATTGATCTCGATCTTGCTCATTGCTTCGATCAGCGGTGCGAAATCGGTGCCCGCATTGGCAAAGAGATAATCGACACCACGGTCGGCCATGAGAGTCAGATAGGCTTCCGCCGCTGTCGTGTTTTCGAGTTTCTTCTGCAACAAGCGCGTTACTCCTTAATGATCACGTACCTGTTTCGCCTTGGCGAGCACAGAAGCGGGTGTCTTGGACAGCTCTTCCACATAGGCCTGCAGCTTCTCGCCGCTGAGCGGTTCGAAATCGAGGCTCAGGCGTTTGATCTCTTCCAGATATTCAGGGTCTTTCAGCATGGCATCGAAGCCCCGACGCAATGCACTCACGCGCTCAGGCATAATGCCGGGGGGCGCGACAATCGATTTTCCGATTTCCGTCGCGCTCGCATAAAGCTCAAGAATTGCTTTGTCTTCCGGGGTCTTGCCGAGTTCCACCATGGTCGGGATGTCAGGCAATTCGGGATGGCGTGTGGAGCCCCATTGCACGACAATGGCGGCCTTTTTTTGCTCAAGCCAATCGCGCTTGGCGGCTTTCACTGTAGACCAGGCGAGCAAGCAACCGTCGATTTCGCCTTTCTCCATAGCCAGGCAGCTCTCGGCTGCGCCACCATAACCCGTCACCATTTTGAATTTGGTGCCGCCCAGAGCATTGAGCAATTTCGGATAGATCACAGCGGGCGCCATGGGGCCCGAGCCACCTTGCACGCTTTCTTTGGCTTGCGCATCAGCAATATTCTTCACGCCCGACGAGGCCCACAAAACCTGCACATTAGTGCTGGCGCTGATGCGGCCAATCCAGTTGAAATTACTCGACACATAGGCGACGCCATTCGTGCCGAGCAATTCTTCAGATGGAGCGGTATCGGGAATAATACCCAGCGTCGTGCCATCTTTTGGCGCCACGCTATACATGAAATTGGCTGCCTTCATGCCGCCGGCGCCGATCATATTTTGCGGCACCATTTTCGGGTTGCCGGGAATATGCTTGCCCATGTGGCGGGAGACGAGGCGGCCGTAAATGTCGTAGCCGCCGCCCACCGGAAAACCGATGATGAGATTGATGGCATTGTCGCGGTAGAATTCTGCCACGCTTTGCGCCTGCGCAGCCGGTGCGCCCAGATCGCTGGCGGCCAGCGACAGGGCGAGGCCGAATGCTTTGTTTCGCAAGCCCACATCACCCTCCCGATTTTCATTACCAGCAGAATAACCCGCCGCGCGCCCCGGGCCAAGCCTTCGGACAGCTCTCTCCGACGCTATTTCCTTTGCGTTGCGCGCGCACGCGATTATCCTCCCGCCAGAAAATAAAGGAGGAATCATGTCCACCGAAAATGGTCCCGGCTCGGGCCTTCGTTTCATCGACGTCCATCACCATTGCGTGTTGCCCGAATATGAGCACGCGATCCGGCGTGCGGGCGCAGCCGATCCCTCTCGGCCCCTGCGCAAAAATTCAGATCCCGATGCGCTGATCGAGACCATGGAACAATTCGGCATTGATGGCGCTGTTGTTAATCCGTTGTCTGTGGCGGGAGTGCACCACGGCAGCGATGAGAATGCGCGCTATCTTTGCGAGACAACCGGCGAGGCTCTGGCCAAATTTGTCTCAGGCCACGCCAAAAAGCTCGGCTTCTTTGCTCCCGTGCCATTTCCCGATGTCGATGGCGCTTTGAAGCAGACGGCCTATGCGCTGGATGTGCTGAAGGCCGACGGCATCATCATGCTCACCAACCAGAATAATATTTATATTGGTGATCCGATGGCGGATGCTTTTTATGCCGAGCTTGATCGCCGTCACGCCAATGTCTTCGTGCATCCCGCACGTCCGGCCTTTGTCGATGATCTGACGCTGAAGCTCTGGGGCTCGGTGGTGGAATATCCCTTCGAGACAACGCGTATTGCGGCCAATCTCATCTACAATGAGCAGATGCGCAAATATCCCAACATCCGCTGGATTTTGGCGCATGCGGGTGGCTGCGTGCCCTATGTCTCGCTGCGCTTGAAGCTGATGTCAGAGCAAGACCCCAATGGCCCGCCTGATTTCAAGGATCGCGTGCCGGAAGGTGTCGAGCCTTATGTCGGCAAATTCTATTTCGACACAGCAATCTCTGGCTCGCGCGCGGCTATGGCCTCACTTCGTCTGGTTACGGATTCGTCGCATATTATGTTTGGCAGTGATTGGCCCTACATCCACCGTGAATATGTTGATGAGCAAATCACCAACATGCGCTCCATGCCCGAGCTTGCGGATATTTTTCCAAGTGTCGAGCGCGAGAATGCAATGAAGCTGTTTCCGCGATTTAAGTGATCGTCATTGCGAGCGAAGCGAAGCAATCCAGAAGGCCGCAAATGAGGCCCTTGGGTTGCTTCGTCGCCTTTGGCTCCTCGCAATGACGGCTTAAGCGTGTCCCACCTTCACATCCATCGTGCCAATCTTGGCGATGGTGGCGCGGATTGTGTTGCCGGGCAGCACAGGGCCAACGCCTTCCGGCGTGCCGGTCAGCAGAATGTCGCCGGGATGAAGCGTATAAAAGCTCGACGCCCACGATATGAGTGTGGGCACATCCAGCACGAGATCGCGCGTATTCGCCTTCTGGCGTGCTTCGCCATCCACCGTCAATTCCAGATCAAGTCCTGAGGGATTTCCCACTTCATCGGCGCTGACAAAATAGGGGCCAAGCACGGTGAATGTGTCGAGCGATTTGCGCAAGGAGCGCTCTTCGGGGCCGCGCACGGTCATGTCGAGGCCAATGGCATAGCCTGCGATATAATTCAGTGCATCTTCCTTCGACACGCAATTGGCGGTCTTGCCGATAATGACGGCGAGTTCGATCTCATGATCATTGCGGCGATCATCATGGCGGATCAGCACTGATTGGCTCGCACCAATGATGGAGCTGGTCGCTTTCAGAAACAGCCCGACCTTCTGGATTTCGCCAACTTGCTGCTGGTGGTGAATGCCCGCATCCGCGCGCGCTTCATCGAGATGCTTTTTGTAATTGACGGGCGCCGCCACAACCTTGCCCGGATTGGCGACAGGTGCGAGCAATTTCACATCCGCCAATTTACGGCGAGCGCCATTTTTGGCCGCTGCCTCAAACCCCGGGCGCAGCGCCGCAAAATTTTCGATCAGCAGATCGGCGCGCGGGAAAGGATAGGATTGCGCGGGCAGGGCGCTGAGTGCGGAAGTGACATCAATCACCTCATCGCCATCAACAAGACCAAAGCGATTATCATCAAAACGTGCAATTTTCATTTTTAAGTCCTCTTCCCGTCATTGCGAGCCGGAGGCGGAGCAAACCAGAAACCTCTCATGGGGTCTTCTGGTTTGATTCGCTCACACTCGCAATGACGGCCTTGGTGTCGTTAGATCCGGCCTTCAGCCTGCATCTTCCACAAATCCCATGCACGATCGACTTGTGTGTCGATGACGCGCGCAGTCGTTTCTGATTCTCCAGCGGTGAGCGCTTCAATCGGCCCAAGCCGCATGGCCTCGGCCTGCAATTTGGCATTGTTCTCAGTATAGACCGCGCGGAACACTGCTTGCTTCACACGGTCTCCGACAACAGTCGAGCCATGGCCGCGCATCAGCACGACATTGCCGTCACCCAAAACTTTCGCGACACCTGCACCCAATTCCGAATTGCGGATCAGCAAGTCTGATGCATCGCCCGCAATGTCACGGATTTCAAAAATCGGCGCACAAATGCCGATGAATCCGCCCATATGGCAAACCGCGCGAAACGGCACGCCCTTCAGAATGGAAAAAGGCACCACGGCGACCGAATGGCTATGCACCACAGCCATCACATCAGGCCGCGCGCGAAAAATTTCGGCATGGATGAAGCGCTCCAGATAGACCGCGCGGCCATTGGCATTGAGCGCGCGTCCATCCAGATCGAAAGTGACAATATCATCCGCTGTAACAAGACCCGGCGCCATATTGCGTGCGAGCAGAAAGCGGTCGGGATGCTTGTCATGGCGTGCGCTCACATGGCCGAAACCATCAACGACACCTTGTTTGAAAAGGATGCGGTTGGCACTGGCAAGATCTGCCAATAAAGCCACATCCGCGGGCTTGCTGTTGGCAGCTTCATCCGAAATGGTTTCGGCAACGGCGGCGGGATCATCAAAGAGTGAGCTGCACATCACCAGTCTCCATTTTTCCGCATTGCGAGCCGGAGGCGAAGGAATCCAGGCAAGCCTCACATGGGGCCTTATGGATTGCTTCGCTTTGCTCGCAATGACGGCGCTTTATTTTATTCGTTGCCGGGCATCAGGGTTGAGCAGCCGCCATCCACAAACAGGTCGGTGCCGACGATGAAGCTGGAATCATCCGACACGAGGAAGAGAATGGCATTGGCGAGATCGATGGGCACGCCCGGGCGACCGACGAGGTTTTTCACTGGACGCGTCGGATCGAAATCGTCTTTGCCGACCGGTGAGCCAATTTTGTTGGGCACCACGCTGTTGACGCGGATTTTGTGTGGGGCGAGCTGTATCGCCATGGATTTCGTAAGATTAACAACGCCACCCTTCGCCGCGGTGTAAGCCACAGCGCGGTTTCGGCCATAATAGCCAGACGTTGATGAGACGTTGACGATCTTCCCGCCATTGCCTGCTGCAATCATCGCCTCGGCGGCATGTTTGCCGAAGAGAAAAGGTGCTGTGAGGGTGATCGCAATCGTGCGGTTCCACTCTTCCGTCGTGATTTCGAGCATGTGCTTGTTGTCGGAGATAGCGACATTGTTGACGAGAATGTCCACGCGCCCAAAAGCTGCGCTCACGCCAGCCACCGTTGCTTCAATATCGCTTTCCTTGGCAACGTCGCAGATGAAGGCCTTCGCCTTGCCACCCGCTGCATTAATGTCGCTGGCGACCTTTTCGGCGCGTGCCTTGTCGAGATCGACCACGGCGATGGAAGCACCTTCTTTTGAGAGAAGCTTGGCAACCTCTTCACCGATGTTTCGTCCGGCGCCTGTGATGATGGCTACTTGTCCCTGGAGTTTCATTTTCTTGTATCCTTCTCTTAGCCGCGGCTATCGACGCGCCATTTTTCGAAACGCATTTCAATCATTTTCAACATTTGCGTCATGATCATGCCAGAGGCGGCAATAATGATGATGCCAACCATAACGCGATCTGTCTGGAAGGTCGCACCTGCGATCGACATCATGTAGCCAATGCCAGACGTAGCGCCATACATTTCACCCACAACAATGCCAATGAGCGCATGGCCAAGGCCAAGACGTAGCCCCGTGAGCAGGAAGGGTACGGACGAGGGCAGCGCAACGGTCAGGAACAATTGGCGGTCCGACGCGCCAAAGGATCGCGCCACTTTCACGAAGTCGCGGTCGACCGTCCGGATGCCGACCATCGTGTTGACGAGGATCGGAAAGACTGTCGATAGAAAGACGATGGCCACTTTCGAGCCCAGATCAATACCAAACCAGATGACGATAAGGGGCAGGAGCGCGATGCGAGGTGTCGCATAAAGTGCATTGACGAAAGGCTCAAACACCGCGTTGAGGCGGCGATACCAGCCCATCAATATTCCCATAGGCACGCCAATAATCGTCGCCAGACCAAAGCCCAGACCAAATTCGAGACCCGATGTGGCCATGTCCTGCCAGATCGTGCCTTCCTTCACCATATTCGTGCCCGCAGCAATGATGCGCAGAGGTGAAGAGGTGAAAATGGCATTTACCCATTTTGCATGTACCGCATATTCCCAGAAGAACAGGAATGACACCACGGATATCGTGCCCAGAATGGTCGATTCCTGGCGCGCAAAAAAAGAGCTGCGAGGGGCCAGATCTTCGCTTTCGACGCTGGCATGGTTTTGTGTGTTTGTTGATGCGGTCATTTGTTCAGCTCGCCGTCACGAGGCCGGTGCGGGCGGCTTCTTCTTCGATCAGTCGCCAAATATGAGATTGCAGCTCATGAAAACGTTTGTCGTGTTTGATAGCCAAAGTGCGTTCCTTCGGCAGGTCGATCGCGACAATTTCTTTCACCTTGGCCGGGCGCGCGGAGAAAACCACGACACGGTTGGATAAGAAAATTGCCTCATCTATCTGGTGGGTGATGAAGAGGGCAGTCTTTTTGGCGCGGCCAAGAATCTTCAGCAATTCGACCTGCATGAATTCGCGCGTTTGCGCATCAAGTGCCGCAAAGGGCTCGTCGAGTAGAAGCAGTTCAGGATCTGGCGCGAGGGCGCGCGCAATATTCACGCGTTGGCGCATGCCACCTGAAAGCTCATGCGGGAAATGATCTTCAAAACCCTTCAGTCCGACGAGTTCCACCAGCTGGCGGCCGCGCCCGTTCATGTCGGCTTTGGACATGGAACCCTGCAACTCGATTCCATAGACAACATTTTCGAGCACCGTGCGCCAGGGAAACAGCGAGTCATGCTGGAACACCATGGCCCGATCCGGCCCCGGCTTGGTGACAGCGTGACCATCGATCAGCACATCCCCGCCATCAATGCGGGTAAGTCCATCGACCGCGCCGAGAAAGGTGGATTTGCCACAGCCGGAGGGGCCGACAATGCAGACAAGTTCCCCTTCCGCGACGGAGAGGTCGATTCCATCAAGTACATTCAAGCGCTTCTTGATGCGCTCATTGTAAAAGCCGATGTGCAGTCCACGGGCCTGCATTTTCGGCATTGTAGATGCACTCATTTTTTCAACTTCTCGAAAAAGCCTTCAGCTTTTAACTGCTGCAAGGCGCGCATGTCGACGAGTTGCTCGGGCTTGAAATTGCCGGCAATCGGCGTCTTGGCTTTCAATTCGTCGAGCACGATTTGGATGCCGGGCAGGGAGGCTTCCGGAACATCAGGGAAAATATCCTTGGTATAGCGGTCATAGGTCTTGTCCATAATATTATCGACCTTGAGCTTCAGGAAGTCCGCCGTTTCCTTTTCCGCTTCGAGTTTGTTTGTCTTGAACGCGTGAATGCCTTCCGACACGGCCATGAAGAATTTCTTCACCAGCTCAGGGTTTTTGTCGATGTAGACGCGGCGCGATACATAGGCTGTGTTGGGATAATCACCCGCCACCGGCGTCACGTCGATCATCACACGATAGCCTTGTTCTTCAAGTTCTGCCGTGCGCGGATATTGCTCGAGCGAAGCATCGATCTGGCCCGACAGCATGGCGGCCGTGCGCGTGCCTTCACCACCCAGCTGCAGGATCGCGACATCAGAGCGCTTGAGGCCCATTTTCTCGACAGCGAAAGTCGCGGCCGTGTCTGTGGAGGAGCCATAGCGGCTGATGGCAATCTTCTTGCCCTTGAGATCAGCCGCCGTCTTGATGTCGGCTTTCACCACAAGCTGGAAGGGCAGTTTGTTGGAAATGCCGCCGATGAAGACGATGTCTGCGCCATTCACCGCAGCGGCCGTGGCAGATGTATAGCCGTTCTGACCGATATCGACTGAACCGCCTATGACCGCCTGGGTGAGCGTGGGGCCTCCGTCAACATAGACGAGCGTCAGATCGATTCCGTATTTTTTGAAGATGCCTTTCTTCAGCGCGTAATTGATCGGCGCTGTGGTCATCGAATAGCCGTCATAGCCCACTTTCAGCGGGATCAGCTTTTCCTGCGCGAAAGACGGCGTGGCCAGCAGGGCTGCGGCAAGGCTTGCAGCAAGCCCTGCAGCACGCCCTGCAGCGCAGATTTGGCGGCGAGATATTTTCGTCATTTCATTCCTCCCGTGCCCGCATTTGCTCCGGGCTTCGTTGATGGAGCCGATATTGCCATGGACGGGCGATGCGCGGCCACCTTTTTCGTATCTTCACGTCATCTTTGCGCGGTTGGCTCGTGCCTTGGCAGTCGCAATGCCATCGACCACGAAATTTTGGCCCTCATGCAGCGCCACCACGCCATAATCGCGCAAGGCGCCTTCCACGCTCACATAGCCCTCATTGAGGTCACGTGCGACGAGATCAGGGTCACGGGTGAAGCCATCGCCATAGCCACCACCGCCGGGCGTAAGAAGCCGGAACTGATCGCCGCCTTTCAGCGGATAGTCAGCATAGCGGGTCGGCAATTGCTTGGCCGCATCCGTATCAGGATTGACGATAATGTCGCCTGTGCGGCCCTTGCCGCCATGAGCCGCCCCTTCAGGTGCGATGACATGCTTCGTCGAGCGGATCGAGAAACGCGCATCTTCCAGATTGAGATATTCGCGGCGAATGCCAAGACCACCGCGGAATTTGCCCGCACCACCCGAATCCGGGATCAGCTCAAAGCGCAGAATGCGTGTGGGGAATTCGCTTTCTATGATTTCAATGGGCGCAATCTTGGCATTCGATTGATTGACTGACGTGCCACTCTGACCATCCTTCTGCGCGCGGGCGCCACCGCCACCGCCCAGAATTTCATATTGCACATAGCCCTTGCCGGTATAGGTCGAGCGCCCACCCAAGATGATCGAGCGCGAGCCGCAGCCGTCGGCGCGTGCCAGGCCCGGCACAATATCTGCCAAGGCGCCATAGAGCGCTTCCACCAGCGCATGCACCGTCGGGTTATAAGTGTTGACGGGCGCGGGGAAACGCGGGTTCAGCACGGATCCCTCGCGCGCGACTATCTCGAAGGCGCTCAACACACCGCTGTTGATGAAGGTGTTGGGATCGATCAGCGAGACGAGCACATAGCCAATGGCCGCACGCACGGTGGGCGGGCGGATGTTGGCCGGCCCCTTGGTCTGGTCGGCGGAGCCCGAAAAATCGAAGCGGATCTGATCGCCTTTCTTCTCGACGACAACATGGATGCGCACGGGCTTGCCGGTGTCCACACCATCGTCATCGACAAAGCGCTCTGCCTCGTAGCGGCCATCTTTCCAATCGGTAATGGCCGCGCGGATGCGCTGTTCAGCGAGTTCAATGAGGCGGGCAAAACAGCCGACTGATTTATCGCGGCCGAATTTGCCGATCAATTCACCCAGTCTCTGTTCGCCTAAGCGCGAGGAGCCGAGCTGGCCGCGAATATCGCCCAACACCAGTTCGGGCGTGCGGCTGTTGGCCGCCACAATGCGCATGATCTCGATGTTTTCTTGAAACTTGTGCTGATAGCGCACAGCCGGCAGATGCAGGCCTTCATTGAAGGTTTCTTTCGCCTGACCTGAACAGGACCCGGGTACCGGTCCGCCAATATCGCTCTTATGGGCAATGGAGCCGGTAAAGCCCATCAACTCGCCTTTGAAAAAGACGGGCGTGATAACGGCCATGTCAGGCGCATGTGGGCTGCCACCCTCGTAAGGATGGTTGATGAGAAAAGCATCGCCTTCGGTAATGTCATCATAGGTGCGTATGACAGCGCCACAGCAGGCAGGAAAGGCGCCGATGTGCAGTGGCAGCACCACATGCTGGGCAATGACTAGCGCATCCGTGCCCATGATCGCGCAAGACGCATCCTGCGATTCACGGATGATGGTGGAAAAGCCTGTGCGAAAAAGCGAGTTCTGCATTTCCTGTACAATGCCATCAAGACTTGCGCGGATGATTTCGAGTTCGACCGCGTCGACGTGTTTTGGAGCGCTAACCATTACGCGCCTCCCATGGTGATGATGATGTTTTTATGATTGTCGACCCGCGCCTGCTGACCGGGGAAGACGACAGTCGTGCAATCGAGCTGGTCGACGACGCAGGGGCCGGAGAATGTCGCGCCGACATCAAGTTTTTCCCGCTGATAGACAGGGCATGATAGTGTCTTGCCATCAAAGCGCATGTCGCGATGTTCGCGAATGGCGTCTTGTGTCTTCAGCCCTTGCGGTTGGAATTCAGGCAGTTTCACCGGCGCCACACGGCCGATCCCGCGCAATCGGTACGAGATGATCTCCACTGGCTCATGTGGGGCTGTGTGACCAAATTGGCTGCGGTGCAATTCGTCAAAGTTCTTGCGCATCTGCGCCAAAGCGCCCGCCTTCAATTCAGCTGGCAGCGGGACGGAAATTTCGTAGCCCTGTCCGGCATAGCGCATATCAAGCGAACGCTCGATCTCGATGGCGCTCTCGGCAAAGCCTTCCACTTTTAATTCTTCTCGCGCATGAGCCACGAGATCGGCAAATTGCGCGTCAACAAAAGCCTCATCGACGCTGGCGACTTTCGTCATGCGTGAGCGCACATAATCATGCTTCACATCAGACATGACGAGACCCATGGCCGAATAGACGCCGGGGAAGAGCGGCACAATCACGCCAGCCATATTCAAATCAGCGGCGATGCGGCCTGCATGTAGCGGTCCGGCACCACCAAAGGCCAACAGGTGGAAATCCCGCAGATCATGGCCGCGCATGGTGGAAATGGCTTTCACCGCCTCCTGCATCTTCACATTGATGATGCGCACAATGCCTTCAGCTGCATCCTGCCCATCCATGCCAAGTGGTTTGGCCACGCTCTCGACAGCGTCGAGTGCCGCCTTGCGTTTGAGGCGCATTTTTCCGCCCAGAAAATTATCTTCACCGAGATAGCCGAGCGCCAGATTGCAATCGGTGATGGTGGGCTCAGTGCCGCCGCGCCCATAACAGGCGGGGCCAGGCACAGCGCCGGCACTCTGCGGGCCGACTTCGAGCGCACCAAAGCGATCAACGCGCGCCAGCGTGCCACCACCGGCCGACACAGTGTTGATGTCGATCATCGGCAGAGCAATGTCCCGCCCGTCAATTTTGCCGCGATGGGAGACGGAGGGCTCTCCGTCTTTGATGAGCGCCACATCGCATGACGTGCCGCCCATGTCGAATGTGATGAGATTCTGCAATCCCGTTGTGCGGCAGGCCTGAACTGAGGCGGTGATGCCGCCGGCTGGGCCTGACAGCACGGTGGCGACGGCCTTTTTGGAAGTGGCTGCAAAGGTCGACATGCCGCCGTTGGACTGCATGATATATTTTTGCCGTGTCGTTACGCCCGCGCCCGTCAGTCGCCCCTCAAGATTGGCAATATAATGGGCGAGGATGGGCTGCAAATAGGCATTAATCACCGTTGTCGAGAGGCGATAATATTCACGGATCTGCGGTACGACCTCGCTCGACAGTGACACTTCAACGTCTGGCATTTCCTCGGCAAGAATCTCGCGCACACGCTGCTCATGCTGGGGATGCAGGAAGGAAAAGAGCAGACAGACAGCAAGTGACTTCACGTCGCTGCGCTTTAGGGGCTGGAGCGCAGCGCGCAGGCCGGCTTCATCAAGCGGCTCCAGTACCTCACCCTGGAAGGAGACGCGCTCGGGCACTTCCGCAGTGAGTGAGGCTGGCACCAGCAGAGCGGGGCGGTCATATAAAATGTCGAAAATCACATGACCATGCGGACGGGATTGTTCCTGCACCTCGTAGATGCCACGAAAACCCTTGGTGACGAGCAGGCCCGTCTTCACGCCCTTGCCTTCGAGCAGGGCATTGGTGCCCACGGTCGTGCCGTGACAGAAATAGGTGATGTCATCGGGCTTCACGCCCTTGTCGATCAACAGCTGCACGCCCGCCAGAATGGCGCGTGAAGGATCATCCGGCGTCGATGGAATTTTGGCGATGGAGACGTCATCCGTCTCCTCATTCACATAGACGAAATCGGAGAATGTCCCTCCGGTGTCGACGGTGACGCGATACTGGCCCATTCGGCTCCCCCCTCCTACCAAAGGCGCGCGGCCCTGCCTCGCGCGGTGGGCCGCCAGAATCCTTTTGGCGTTTCGAATTGCTCTCTTGGGGGAAGACTAGGCTGGTCGAGGCCTGTTCGACAATTTTAGACTTTGTGTAGGGGAGATAAAGCTGTGTTTAACCTGAAACCTGCTCGAGCAGGGCTTTCACCAGCGGGTTTTTCAGCGCGCCCTTGCGATAGATGGCTGAAAATTGCAGTGCGCCCACGCGGGGGCCAAGATCGAGTGCCTGCACATGGCGGGACAAATGGCGCTCTATGCAAATCGTGTGAACAATGGCTGGCCCTACGCCCATTTCTACGAAAGTGGCTGCCGTTTCACATGTCGGCACTTCAATCAGAGAGGCCGCACGGTCAATATCCTTGCGCAGATTTTTCTCGATCAGCTTGCGTGTCACGGTGGATGTAGGCGGCACGATGAGCCGCTGCCGTGCAATATCGGCAAGCGAGGCAGGCTTGCGCGCGCGGCCAAATTCTTGCGGGTTGTAAGCCAGCGACAGGCTGGTGCCCACAAGCGCTTTCTTTTCCAAAGAGCGGGGCAGATCAGGAAAAATCCCCAGCGAGATTTCGACCTGGCCGCGCTCGAGTGCCTCCAGAGCTTCGCCTGATTTATAGACACGAAAGCCCAGTTCGACATTCGGATAGAGCGCCAGAAAGTCGCGAATTTTTGGCGCAAAATACCAAGCATGATCGCTGCCCACCGAAACAGCGAGGCGTTGTTGAGCCAGTGGCTTGCCTTGCAATGTGCCCAAAGCCTGTTCGGCGCGCTCAAAAATTCCCTCGACCTCACGCAGGAATTTTTCGCCCGCCCGCGTCAGCACCAGTCGATTGGGCAGGCGCTCGAAGAGATCAAAGCCGAGATCTTCTTCCAACTTGCGGATTTTGCCCGATATGGCGGGGATGGTCTGTTTCAGCCGCGTGGCCGCCACCCGAAGGCTGCCATTGCGGGCCACCAGCTGGAAAGCGCGCAGGCGTTTCAGGTCAAGCGTGTCGAGATCGAGCATGGGGCAGAGTGTGGACCGTGGCGGGAGTGGATTCAAGTCTGCCATGCCGCTACACTCGCCATTGCGAGTAAAGCGAAGCAATCCAGAAGGCCCCATCGCATGACCGACTACCCCCGCGACATGAAAGGTTATGGCCGTAATCCGCCCGATCCGAAATGGCCTGGCGGAGCGAAGGTCTGCGTGCAATTCGTCGTCAATTATGAAGAGGGCGGAGAAAACAACATTCTGCATGGCGATGCAGCGTCGGAAGCTTTTCTGTCAGAAATTGTGGGCGCGGCCGCATGGCCTGGCGAGCGCCATTGGAACATGGAATCGATTTACGAATATGGCGCGCGCGCCGGTTTCTGGCGTCTGTGGCGGATGTTCAGCGCGCGCAATATTCCAGCCACCGTCTATGGCGTGGCGCATGCGCTCATGCGCTCGCCCGATCAAGTGGCAGCGATGAAAGAAGCCAATTGGGAAATCGCCAGCCATGGTTTGAAATGGATCGAATATAAAGATTATTCGAAAGATGATGAGCGCGCGCATCTGATGGAGGCGATCCGCATTCACACACAAGTCACCGGCGAGCGTCCGCTGGGCTGGTACACGGGCCGTGCTTCGATGCGCTCAGCAGAATTGGTGATGGAAGAGGGCGGATTTCTATATTCATCTGACGCTTATGCCGATGATCTGCCCTATTGGGTCAAAGGCCCGAAAGGTCCCCATCTCATCATTCCCTACACGCTGGATGCCAATGACATGCGCTTTGCGACACCGCAGGGGTTTAATTCCGGCGATCAGTTTTACGCCTATCTGAAAGATTCTTTTGATGTGCTGATGGAAGAAGGCCGCGCGGGTTTTCCCAAAATGATGTCGGTGGGTCTGCATTGTCGTCTGGTTGGGCGTCCGGGTCGCGCCGCCGCGCTGGCGCGGTTCATGGATTATGTGAAAAGTTTTGGCGATGAAGCCTGGTGCGCAACGCGTTTGGATATTGCGCGTCATTGGCACAAGCATCATCCAGCAGGCTGAGCATGAGCCATCGGGAACAGCTTTTGCGCGACATGTTTGTAGCCGCCATTGCAGCCGCTGATCCCGCGCTCTGTGTTCCCAAACATCTGCCGAAAGCCCCGTCAGGTCGCGTGATTGTGCTGGGGGCTGGCAAAGCCGCAGCCAGCATGGCCAAGGCGGTGGAAGACCATTGGGAAAGTGCCCTCGGAGGGCTTGTCGTCACGCGCTATGGCCATGGTGTTTCGTGCCAGCGCATTGAAGTTGTGGAAGCCGCTCATCCGGTGCCCGACGCCGCTGGCCGCGCAGCCGCTGAGCGTATGTTGCGTCTCGCGCAATCGGCTGGGCCTGATGATCTCGTGCTTTGTCTCATGTCTGGTGGCGGTTCGGCGCTGCTCGCTCTGCCCGCGGACGGCGTGAGCTTTGAAGAGAAGCAAGAGATCAATCGCGCCTTATTGGCGAGCGGTGCTGGCATCACTGAGATAAATATTGTGCGCCGTCATCTGTCGGCCATTAAGGGCGGACAATTGGCGGCAGCCGCTTTTCCCGCGCGCGTGGTCTCGCTTATCATTTCCGATGTGCCGGGTGATGATCTCTGCGCCATCGCCTCCGGTCCCACCGTACCTGATCCCACCACACGCGCCCAAGCTGAAGCCATTTGCGCACGACTGAAGATTCCAACGCCCGCTCTTGTTGAAACACCCAAGCCAAGCGATCCGGTTTTTGCGCGTGTTGAAAATCATCTCATCGGTTCTGGGCTGGCCTCGCTTGAGGCGGCGGCGGAGGTGGCGCGCCAAGCGGGTTATAAGCCGCTGGTGCTGGGCGATTTCATCGAAGGTGAAGCCCGCGAGATCGGTCTCGTCATGGCGGGTATCGCGCGCCATGTTGCGCGCGAAGGCAAACGCTGCGCAATCATCTCGGGTGGCGAGGGGCGTGTGAGTGGCGCTGCCAGTGGACGGGGTGGGCGCAACAGCGAATTCTTGCTGTCGCTGGCTCTGGCGCTCGAGGGCACAGACATTTGCGCTTTGGCGGGCGACACGGATGGCATTGACGGGTCGCAAGACAATGCGGGTGCGCAGATGATGCCGGACACTTTGGCGCGCTCGCGGGCCAAAGGGCTTGATCCACGGGCCTTGTTGGATGCGCATTGTGCTTATGACGTGTTTGAAGCCGCAGATGCGCTGGTGGTCACAGGGCCCACGCTCACCAATGTAAATGATGTGCGCATAGTGCTGGTAGGATAGCGCGCCACCTCCGCCGTCATTGCGAGCGTAGCGAGGCAATCCAGAAGCCTCACGCGTCGCCTCTGGATTGCTTCGCCTTTGGCTCGCAATGACGATCCTGAGAGCGTGCGCTGTGGCACCTAAGGTGGGGATCGCGCCACCTCACCCGTCATTGCCTGCCTCGCAATCACGGCAAAGGCCTCCTAAACTGGCCCCAACAAGAAAGACGAATCATGGCCGAACCCTCGACTGAAGACCTCGCCCCGCCGCCCTCATTGTTCAAACTGGGCGGCGTGCTGTTTTGGATTGGCGTCTTTTCCTTTGGCGGCGGGCTGTCGGGCTGGATCCATCGGCAGGTCGTGCATCGCTATCGCTGGATGACGAATGAGGATTTTCTCTCCGGCATCGCTTTGGCGCAAATCCTGCCGGGTGCCAATGTCACCAATCTGTGCGTCTATGTCGGCTATCGCATCCGCGGTTCTTGGGGCGCCACCATGTCGCTCTTTGCGCTCATGTCGGGGCCTACTGTTCTCTGTGTTCTCGTCGCCATCGGCTATCATTACGTGCAGGATTATCCGGTGCTGCACGCTTGCGTTGATGGTGTGGCGGCTGCAGCTGTGGGCCTGAATTTACGTCTTGGAGTCGTCGGCACGCAGCGGATTTATCGCATGCACCGCGTGGCGCCCATGATCGCCATGGTGGCGACTTTTGTTGCCGTGGGCGTCATGGAATGGCCACTTGTGCCGGTGGTTCTCATCATCGCGCCTTTGAGTGTTGCAGCCGTCTGGCCTCGCAAGGGAGGCGCCGCCCATGCGTGAGGATTCTTCGCTCTCTCCCTATCTCGCTTTGATGAGCGTCTTCGTGCCGCTCTCGTTGGTGGCGATTGGCGGCGGGCCTTCGATTTTTGCACCGATCCAGAAAGAGGCGGTTGATGTCCAGCATTGGATGTCAGCGCGTGAATTCATCGAAATATTCGCCGTGGCGCGTGTGGCGCCGGGGCCGGGCTCGATGCTGGGCACGTTGATCGGCTGGAAGGTCGCGGGCTGGAGCGGCGCCATTGTGGCCACACTCGCACTCTTCGTGCCCTCGTCGCTGCTTTGTCTGGCGGTCTCGAAAGTCTGGAACCGGTATCGCGGGCGCGAATGGCATGCGGCGATGGAAATGGGTCTCGCCCCCATCGGCACCGGATTGATGTTTTCGGGCGCCATTGCCATTTTCCGCATGGCCCAAGCTGGCCCCTTGGCCTGGGGGCTGGCGATCTTTGTTGGCGCCATGCTGACATGGCGCCCGCGCATGCATCCATTCGCGCTTTTGGGCGTAGGCGCGCTGGTGTTCAATCTGGATCTCTGGCTCGCCCAGAGCGGCCTTTTGCGCTAAACTAGGTTTCCCGCTTTCCAATAGGAGATGAGAATGACGCGCGTGGATGTGATGAGCCTCGAAGAGCTACAAAAAGCACTGGCGGAGGATTCGATCCATCTGATTGATGTGCGCGAGCCGTATGAATTCGTAGCCGGTCACATTCCCGGTGCGCTCAACATGCCGCTGTCCACCTTTGATCCTGCGGCTTTACCCGAAGACAAGCCTGTGGTTTTGTCCTGCCGCTCGGGTGCGCGCACGCTTCAGGGGCTTGAGTTTGCGCAAGCTTCTGGCCGTATTGATGTTCACACACATTTTCAGGGTTCGATGAATGCCTGGGTTGCGGCCGGCCTGCCGGTCGAACAATAAAAGTCTTCACGCTTTTGTGAGAAATGTACAGGAACCGTCATATTTTACAGGCGTTACTTGCACTAGATTTGAAACGCGGCACTCAGCCGTAATGAGGGGAGGTCACCGCATGATCCGTGGAATTTTTATTGCTGCCGCACTTGCGGCAGGATTGTCATCTGTCGCATCGGCGCAGAATAATGTCATCGGTGAGCGTCAGCAATTGATGAAGGGCTTGGCCCAAGCTGGCCGTGCGCCGGGAGCGATGCTGAAGGGCGAACAGGCTTTTGATCTGGCTGCAGTGCAGGCCTCGCTCAAGACTTTTGCAGAGACTGCCAAAAAGGCCCCCACACTGTTTCCAGTTGGAAGCGAGACCGGCAATGAGACGGCGGCTCTCCCCAAAATCTGGACAGACAAGGCCGACTTCGAAGCCAAATGGGCAAAGTTCGGGGCTGATGCCGAAGCTGCGCAAAGCGCGGTCAAGGATGAGGCAAGTTTCAAATCGACATTCCCGAATGTCGTGCGTGCCTGTGGCGGGTGCCACGAAGGTTATCGCGCCAAGAAGAATTGATTGTTCGAGATTAAGCAGCCTCTTTTTGTCGATCTGAAAAAGAGGCTGTTTCTTCGGGATGCTTCTGCTGCACGAGGGGGAGTGTCATTATGAAACGTTTTTTTCCTGATTTTTTCTTGCTTATTGTTGCTGCGGTCGTGGTTGCGTGGTGGATCACGCGACCAGCAATGCTCACGGCCTCGGAGGCAGTCGGCGTTGAGCGCCCAGGTGACCTTGCCAATGGCGAACTCGTTTTCAATGCGGGCGGCTGCGCCTCTTGTCATATGACACCGGGCCAGACTGACCGTCGGAGACTAGGTGGCGGGCTCGCCCTGAAAACGGATTTCGGGACATTCATTGTTCCGAATATTTCGACCCATAAAGCCGACGGCATTGGTGCATGGACAGCTTTGGAATTAGCCAATGCCATGCAGCGAGGTGTGTCGCCCAAGGGCGAGCACTATTATCCGGCATTTCCTTATGCGGCTTATGCGCATGCCAATATTGATGATCTGCGCGATCTCATGGTCTATCTGCGCACATTGCCTGCTGTTTCGGGCAAGGCCGCGGGTCATGATCTGCAATTTCCATTTTCCATGCGCCGGTTTGTGGGCCTATGGAAAGTACTCTTCTTGGACGCAGCTCCGATTGTCGACAATCCAACGCAAACAGAAGCGTGGAATCGCGGTCATTATTTGGCTGATGCGCTTGGTCATTGCGGGGAATGTCATTCCCCGCGCAATTTTCTGGGCGGTATTGTGCAAGGACAGCGCTATGCCGGCGGGCCGGACCCTGAAGGGCGCGGCTGGGTTCCCAATATCACAGCCAAGGGAATCGGCTCATGGTCCAAAGCAGATGTCGCGGACATGCTGGCCACGGGCTTTACACCGGATTTCGATTCTGTGGGCTCTTCCATGGCTGATGTGGTGAAGAATATGGCGGCTCTGCCAAAAGCAGATCGCCTGGCCATAGCCGAATATCTGAAAAGCTTGCCCGCGGTGGATGGGCCGACGAAGCTACCAAAGCCACCCAAGAAATAGCCTTGTCTTGACGCGCCCGCTCTCTGGTCATTGCGAGGGTAGCGAAGTAATCCAGCGGCCTCACGTGCGGCCTTCTGGCTTGCTTCGCCTTGCGGCTCGCAATGACGATTCTGAAAGAGCGCGCTGTAGGAGCCTCCCTCCCCCTTGGGGGAGGGCTGAGCAGTCGCGCCATCTCGCCTCCACTTTTGACACCACCGCTGACGCCCCCCATGGTGCGGCGCGTAAACAGAAGCGGAATCATGCTCGTCGGCATTACAGCGAAAATCACATCGACCCTGCTCTTTGCGGGCATGCTGGCGCTCGTCAAATATTACAGCGCCTATCCCATCGCCGAGCTCGTCTTCTTCCGCTCCGCCTTCGCGCTCTTTGTGCTTGTTTTCTGGTTGCTGATGCGCGGCGATTTTCCACGAGCACTCTATACGAAATGGCTGTCGGGCCATCTCGTGCGCTCGGTCGCGGGCGTGGGCAGTATGTTTCTCATGTTTGCCGCCTATGGCATTCTACCCCTCGCCGATGTCACCGCCATAGGCTATGCAGCGCCCTTGCTCATCGTTGTCTTTGCCGCGCTTTTGTTGCGCGAAAAAGTGAATGCCGGCCGCTGGGCGGCGGTCTGCGTGGGCTTCGGCGGCGTGATCGTGATGCTCTGGGAGCATCTGGGTGCGGGTCTCAAATCTGCCAACGCCATTGGCGCGCTCTGCGCTTTGAGTGGTGCGGCACTCGTGTCCATCGCTATGATCCAGACACGCCGCCTGACGCGCACCGAAGATACGGGTGCCATCGTTTTCTATTTTCAAGGCACCACGACTTTGGCGAGCCTGCTCGTCCTGTTGCTTGCTGAAATCTGGCCTAGCGATTGGCTGCTGGGCGCAGTGCTTCATTCGCAGGTGTGGATCTGGCCGGAAGCTGCCCATTGGTGGCCATTGATCTGCACGGGCCTGCTGGGCGGTGCGGGCCAGATTTTCATGACGCAAAGCTATCGCTACACCGATGCCTCCATCGTCGCCTGTTTTGATTATACGTCCATGATCTGGGCCCTCGTGCTGGGTTTTGTCATGTTCGGCGAGCTTCCCGCCGCCATTGCGCTGATTGGCGCAGCTATCATCGCCTGTGGTGGCTTGCTCGCCATTTTCAGTGAACGCGCGGCTCGCAAGGCCTAAAAATCGTTCGTTATTCCAAACGAAACCGGCTAATATCCGGAACGATGTTTCTGCAATGTGGAGTCGTCTCGCAATGGGCGTTGAGGGTCGTGACAAGGTGAAGGCGCTCGAGGCCGGGGCTGTGGCACTCTCGGGTCAGCTCGGCAAAACCGTGCAGCGTTTGCGCAAGGCCTATAATCTCTCGCTCTCTGAATTGTCCGAGCAATCGGGCGTCGCCAAATCCATCATCAGCCAGATTGAGCGCAACGAGACCAATCCGACACTGGCGACCATCTGGCGTCTGGCGCAGGCGCTGGATGTTTCCATAGAGCGCGTCCTGCAGACGGCCGAAGACGAGCCCTTTATCGAAAAGACCAACAAGGGCGAGACGCCCATGCTCTTTTCCGATGATGGAAAATGCCGCCTTGGCATTATCGGCTGGATCAAAACAGTTGAATGGCTGCAATGGTATGATTTTCATGCCGAGCCCGGCGGTGTGCTGGAATCTGATCCCCATCAGCGCGGATCGATTGAATGCCTATCGGTCATTTCAGGCGAGCTGGAAGTAGAGGTCTCGGGCGTGATCGAACAGGCGAAGGGGGGGGATACGCTGCGCTATCGGTGCGACCGCCCCCATGTCATTCGCAACACCGGCAAAAAGCCGGCCCACGCCACAATGGTCTGTATCCTCAAAGCTGCTGTTATGGAGTGAGCGGAGGTTTTTGTGTCTGCACCGATGCTGGAATATCGGATCGAGGAGGAGGGCCCGGTTTTTTCCGAGCTCTGGCTGCTCGAAGATGCACCCCATCGGGAAGATGGGCCAGCCTGGATTATGCATCGCAAGAGCGATGGCGCGGTGGCCTTCGAGCTCTGGTATTCTCACGGCCAATTGCATCGCGAAAACGGCCCCGCCGCGCTTTATTATGATTGCGAGACAGGTCGCGTGAGTGAGGCGCATTATTTTTGCAAAGGGCAATTGTTTCGTGCTGATGACGGGCCGCAGACCATGACATTTGATACACGAGGCCGGCTTGCCGATGCGCTTTGGTATGAGGGCCAGGATGTGCAACAGCTCACGCTGTCGCATTGGCTCTGGCTGACGAGCGCGCGCGCGGGTGAGCGGGGTCTGCGCTGATGAATGCGACCCCCGGTTTCGTCGAAAAGACCATTGGCGAGCGTTTGCATCTCATCCTGACCGGGGCTTGGGCGATCAGCAGCTCCGCTGAACTTGAGGGCGCCGCCCGGCTGTTGCAGTCGGCCGCTCTTCGGGGCTCCAAAGTGACACTTGATCTCGACAAGGTCGAGCGCATCGACACGGCTGGTGCCTGGATGATAGACCGTGTGCGCACGGCCATCGTCGCTCATGGTATTGATGCGGAATATGGCGTCACACGGCCTGAATTCGAGTTGCTTTTGGCGCAAGCCAAATATGAAGACTTTCGGCATAAGCCTGTCGCGCAAGGTAATCTTTTCATTACGCTTCTGGCAGATGTCGGCGAGAATGTTGTCGGTATTTTCCGCAATCTTCTGGGCGGTGTGTCCTTTCTGGGCGAGGTGATTCAATCTCTGGTGAAAGTGATGCTCAATCCGGCGCGCTTTCGTGGGACGTCGGTCGTCTTCCATATTGAGGCCTTTGCCTTTCGCTCGCTGCCGATCATTGCACTGATCAATTTTCTGGTTGGCTGTATTGTGGCGCAGCAATCGATCTTCCAATTGCAGAAATTTGGTGCCGCGACCTTCGCAGTCGATCTCATCGGCATTTTGAGCTTGCGCGAATTGGCGGTGCTGCTGACCTCGATCATGATTGCAGGTCGCTCGGGCTCGGCCATCACAGCGGAGCTGGGCTCGATGAAAATGCGCGAGGAAATAGATGCGCTTCGCGTGATGGGTCTCAACCCCATCGACGTGCTCGTCATGCCCCGCATCATGGCCTTGTTGATCAGCCTGCCGCTCCTGACCTTTGTCGCAGATCTTGCCGCTATTTTCGGTGGGCTGTTGGTGGCCTGGGTTTATGGCGATATCAGCCCGGACGTTTTTTTGGGGCGCCTGCAATCCGCCATTGCGCTCAACACATTTATGGTTGGCATCATCAAGGCGCCGTTCATGGCGATGGTCATCGGTCTTATTGCCGCGATGGAAGGTCTGGCCACACAGGGCTCGGCAGAATCGCTGGGCCGTCAGGTCACGGCCTCGGTGGTGAAATCTATTTTCATGGTGATTGTCGTCGACGGCATTTTCGCCATGTTCTTTGCAGCCATCCGCTATTGAGGCGCGCCATGCAGACTGACGTACCAGCCATCAGCGTTCGCGGTGTCACCGTCGGTTTTGGCGAGAAAATCATTCTCGACAAGCTCGACCTTGATGTGCGGCGTGGCGAAGTTTTGGGTTTTGTCGGGGGCTCGGGCTCTGGCAAGTCAGTGCTCACGCGCACCATTCTCGGGTTGGTGCAACAACGCGCTGGCACGATTGAGGTCTTTGGTCAGAATCTGGCGGGTCTCGATGCCGAACAACATCGCATCATGGAGCGGCGCTGGGGTGTTTTGTTTCAGCATGGCGCGCTTTTCTCGGGCCTGACCGTGCGGCAGAATATCCAAGTGCCGATGCGCGAATATCTCAATCTCTCGCAAGAGCTCATGGATGAGCTGGCCATGCTGAAAATCCGCATGGTGGGTCTCAATCCCGATGCCGGGGATAAATTCCCGTCCGAATTATCAGGCGGCATGATCAAGCGCGCAGCTCTGGCGCGCGCATTGGCGCTTGATCCCGAAATCGTCTTTCTGGATGAGCCGACCTCAGGCCTTGACCCCATTGGCGCAGCTGAATTCGATGAGCTGATTGCGACGCTGCAGAAGACGCTTGGCCTCACCGTCTACATGGTTACCCATGATCTCGACTCGCTCTATTCGATTTGTGATCGCATAGCTGCTCTGGCGGACCGGCGGATTATTGCCACCGGCACGCTGGAGGAGATCCTTGAGGTGCGCCATCCCTGGGTCCAGTCCTATTTCCACGGCGCGCGCGCCCGAGGGCGAGCGATACCGGCGGCCTCGTCTTGAAAGGGCCGTGAAAGCTTGCGACTGTCAGATTGATTCGAGAGACACATGGAAACCAGAGCAAATTATACGATGATCGGCGCTTTTACCCTGGCCATTGTGCTGGGCGCCTTTCTGTTCATCTTCTGGTTCTCGGGTGGCCCCAACAAACAGTCGGGCCGCGATCAATATCGCATTGTCTTTACATCATCCGTGTCGGGGCTGACACGCGGCTCACAGGTGCTCTTCAACGGTCTCAAGGTCGGCGAAGTCGTCAATATAGACCTCGCGCCCGACCCTTCAGAAGTCTTTGCCGTGATCGAGGTTGATCGGCGCACGCCGGTAAAGACCGACACGCGCGCGCGCCTCGAATATCAGGGGCTCACGGGCGTTGGGTCTATTGCTTTGGCGGGCGGCTCGAGCGATGCGCAGCGCCTCGAGGCTAAGGATGGCGGCATTCCGGTTATCCGCGCGGACCGTTCCGACTTCCAGAATATCGTCGAGACCTTGCAGGAGCTCGCCAATAAAGTGGATCGTGTTCTGGGAAGTGCCGATCCAGCGCGCATCGGCCATATGATCGATTCGCTGGACCGCTTTGCAACGACACTCGACGACAATCGCGGCAATGTCGCAGCCATTTTGAAGAATGCTGCGGAACTCACTGCCAAGCTCAATTCCACCGCCGAGCGGCTTGAGGCGTTTCTGGGTGGCGCCAAGGGGCAGGGGGGTGTTTTTGACGAGATTACGGAAGCTGCCCATTCGCTGCGTCAACTTGCCGAAAGTCTTGATCAGCGCACGAAAGAAATTACAGCGAATATGAAAAATTTCACGGGGCCTGGCCTGAAACAATATGAAGCTCTGGCCGTTGATGCCCGCAAGACACTGGACGAGATCAACCGCACCGTGCGCACAATCGGGAAAAATCCGGAGCAGGTGATTTTTGGGGCCAAGCCGAGCGTTCCTGAATATGGCCGCTAAGGACGCGCAAGGCTTGTCTTGAAAACATTGTCTTGAAACCTTGCTTCGGCCCCCTCGCTCATGCTCTGTGGCGGGAGCGTTTGGAATCACCTTGCCGGAGCCCCGCGTGACGCTTTTGCCCCTTGCCTGCCTCAAGACACGCCCGCTGGCGGGCGGGCTACGGCGGGCTGTAGGGCTGACGGTAACGCTTCTGCTGGCTTCTTGCGGTGCCGCGCCGCTGGCAACATTCGATCTCTCAGCGCCATCGACCGACGTCAAGGCACGCGCGCTGCGGGGCGTTCTGGTGATATCGGAGCCCTCAGCTGTGGCACCTGCCGATAGCGACCGGATTGTCGTACGCACCGCCCCCTCGGCAGTAGCCGTGGCCAAGGGCGCGCAATGGGCCGAGCGTTTGCCGCGCATGCTGCAGATGCGGCTTATCCAGACTTTTGAAAATGCGAAACTTCTGAAGAGCATCAGCCGCCCCGGTGATGGTGCCATGCCCGATCATGCGCTGGCCTGGGATGTGCGCCGCTTCGAGATGGACGCGAGCGATGCGATGGCGCATGTGGACGTCTCGGTCCGCATCCTCGACATGTCGGGCAAGATCGTTGCCGCACAGATTTTTACTGCTGAAGCGCCGGGTGAAGCCGGGGAGGGCAGCGCCGCCGCACAAGCTTTGGATGCCGCCAGCAACAAGGTCCTGCGCCAGATCGTGATTTGGGCTGCAGGGCGGGTGTGAACGGCGTTTTTCCCCGGTCATTGCGAGCGAAGCGAAACAATCCAGAAGCCTCATATACAGCCTCTGGATTGCTTCGTCGCTTTGCTCCTCGCAATGACGGAAATAAAAAAGGCGGGCCAGAGCCCGCCTTTTTTTGTTGCTGAGAGCAACCTTATTCGAAATGCCCGGCAGCATGGGCCAGCATCGTATAGACCTTGCCAGATTCCGACATGAGATAGGTGCGGGTCAGCACGCCATCGCGATCTTCGCGCGAGACTTCCGTCAGCAGGCGCTCGAACTCATTGGCGTAGCGTTCAATCGTCTCGCGGAATTCCGGCTCCGTCCGGTACCGGCGGCGGATCTCGTCAAACGTCTGCTGGCCTTGCGGCGTATAGAGACGACGCGAGAAGAGATTGTTCTCGCCGCGGTTGTAGCGATCCCACAGATCGACAACGGCCTCATGATTGACCATGCGGGCGATGTCGAGCGTGATTGCATCGAGCGAGGTCGGTGCTGGGCGCACGCGCACCTCACCCTCTTCGCGCGAAGCGCGGGCGAGCAGATCAGACATCCAGCCAGGGCCCTTTTCCTGCGACGCAGGACTTGCGGGCTGCGGCTTGCGCAGATTGGTCACTGGACGGCGCACGGGCGGCGTAGGCTCTTCCATACGCTCGGGGCGGTAGGCATCGGCCATGCGAACCGTCTCGACGGGGCGCGGCGGCTCGGGCATGCGCACATTTTCCGTCACGCGCGGGGCGGGAGCGGGCTCAGGCATGCGCGGGGTCTCGATACGGCGCGGGGCGGGCGCAATCGCGACCGGCTCGGAAATGTCATAAGCGCGACCCGACCTGGCGATAATATCCGTCAGCTCGTTCAGGGCCTTGATCTGCTCGGCGACAACACGGCGCATTGCTGCGGCTTGTTCCGCCGTTTCACGCGGCAGCTCGATCGATCCACGACGCAATTCGTTGCGGGTCGATTCCAGCTCGCGCTTGATCTCGGTCGAGATGCCGTGAATTTCGCCCGACGCGCTACGGAAACGCTCCAAAGCAGCGGCAAAAATATCGGCCATTTCGGCCTGCGTCTCGGAGAGGATCTGGCGCAATTCGCCAGAAGCTTTTTCCTGCTCATGCGCGCTGGCTGTGCGCACTTCATCATACTGCGAGGCAATGAGGCCCGCGGCCGATTGCGTGGCATCGGTGATGAAGCCGCCAATGTCGCGGGCGCGGGCTTCAGCGCGGCGGAAGGCGTCATCGACCGAAACCGAGAAGGTGCGCATCAGCTGATCGAATTCCTGCGTGCGGATGCTCATGCCATCGATCGTCGCATCGAGCATGGTGCGGCGTTGGTCGAGCATGTCATCGATGTCACGCTGCTGCGCGGCCACCTGATTGGCAATGCCTGCGAGATAGGAATTCGATTGTTCTATGCGCGCTGCAACCGCATCGGCACTTTCTAGCGTCGAGACAGCGGTGTCGGTGAGTGCATGAACCTGTATGTTGACGTTGTCGATGGCGTTGGTGAAATCATGAGCGCGGGCGCCCAATGCGTTTTCCACACCGGCAAGATTTTCAGTCGTCTGGCCCACAACTTCCTGCAAGAACGCAGAGGTCGAGCGAAGCTGTTCGAGCGTGGAGATGATCTCGCTCTGCAGCTGGTTCTTGGTGGCCACAAGTTTGTCGACGGAGGCATTGGCCGCCGTCTCAACCGCAATACGCAGACCCGCCGACGAAGTGTCGATGGCGTCGCGCAGTTCATTGCCCTTCAGGGTGAGCTGTGTGGTCATGGCTGCGCCACGTGTCTCGATTGAATGGGCAACGCTCTCGCCGACAGCGGCGAGTTCGTGAGTGACTTCAGCGCCGCGTGCGGCGATGAGATCAACCAGCATCGGGCCCTGTGTCTCGATGAGAGATTGCAGCTCGACGGTGCGGCCTGAGATAATTTCGTGCAGCGCATCGCCACGCTCGCGCATACGCTCGGTGAGCTGCGTCATGCGATCTTCGAGATTGTCGGTCACAGCGCGACCGCGCAGTTCGATTTCGTCGGAGACCGTATTCAGGCGGCCCACAACGCGTTCTTCGAAATTGGCAATGCGTGTGTCGAGCGTCGAGGCGATCTCGTCGGCGCGTCCACCCAATGTCGAATTGATTTCCTGTGCCTTGGCCGAGAGTGTCTCGGTGAGGGCGGTCGAGCGTTCAACGAGGATATTGTCTATTTCCTGTGCCTTGGTGTCGAGGGCACGAGTGACCTGGCGGCCGCCTTCGCCCAGAACCTGCGCCACTTCGAGCGCGCGGTGGGCGAGTGTCTCGTTGAGCGATTTGGCGCGGGCATCCAGCCCATTGTCGATCTTGCTGATGAGCGTATCGAGCGAGGAGGCGATCTCCTGCGATTTCGACGAGGTGCGCTCTTCAAAGTCACGCACGCGATTTTCAAGCAGCGAGGCGGTAGCGTCTGCATGTGCATCGAGGCGCTGTGTCAGCGCCGCGCCATGCACGGTGAAGGTTTCTTCGACAGCCGCGAAACGCCCGGCGACATCTTGTGTGAATGTTTCGGTCTGGCGGCTGATACGGTCGGCGAGCGACGAGCCCTGCACGGTGATTGCTTCTTCTGCCTTGAGAAGGCTGGTCGCGATTTCCCCGGTGAAGAGGTCGGTCTGGGTGGCAATCTGGCCGGCCAGAACTTCGCCTTGTGTCAGCATCACGTTTTCGAAAGTGACGAGGCGTTCCGCCATTTCGGTTGAGATCCGGTCGCCATTGACAACAACACTGGTTTCAAACTGGACGAGGCGCTCGGACAAAGCTTCTGAAACGCGGCCACCTTGTGTCAGCACCGTGTTTTCGAACACGAGCAAGCGGTCGGCCACATGTTCGGTCACACGATCTGCATGCACGCCAATTGCAGTGATTGCATCTTCCGCGGAGGTGATGAAGCGGGTGGTGAGATCATTGACTTCACGCTCCAGATGCTCGGAGAGCTGGACGTGATGATTTTCGAGCTGAGCAGCAAGCTCATGGCCCGATGTGTGGAACAATTCATAGACCGTATTGGCCCGATCCGAAATGAGCGAGGAGATGCGCTCGCCCGTCGTGTTGATGCGGTCCTCGAGATTATTGCCGTTGAGGGCAATCGTATTCTCGATCTTGTCGGCAGAATCTGTCAGGCGGTCTGCGATGCGCAGACCTGTCTCGTCAATGCGCAGAACAACGTCATTGCCGCGCGTCGAAATATCAGCGACCAGCGCTTCGCCTGTGGTCTTCAGACGGGTTTCGAGTTCGTCGATGCGCGAGCCGATCTGGTCACCGATGGCGAAGGTCGCATTATTCAGCTTGTCAGTGACCGAGAAGCCGGTTTCTGCGAGACGTTCGACGATCTCAGAGCCATGCGAATTGATGCGACCGACGAGGTCGTCGCCGGTGGAGGCGAGGGAATGGCTGATGTCTTCGCCCTTGGCGCCCAGCAATTCGCTCACACGAGTGCCAGCTTCACTCACCTTTTCGGCGATGAGGGCAGATGCATTTTCCAGATCACGCGAGAGTGCTTCATGCGCACCCGAGATCGCTTGCCGGACGCGGTCTGCATTGATGACAATGGCTTCGCGCTCGGAGGAGAGTTCGTCGATCAGCGCGCGGATGCGGCGCTCATTTTCTGTGTAGGAGCGCTCAAGCGTCGACACTTCGGCGCGCACGACTGTTTCCAATTCGCTGGCGCGCGCCAGTGCGCGTTCAATGCCATCGCCCATTGAGGCGACTTCGCGGCGGATCGCCTGCGATAGCGTGACCACCTGTTCTGTCGCAACAGTTTCCGGTTCCGCCAAACGCATAGCGACTTCAGTCAGGGCCTGCGCGGTGAGGCGCATTTCCTGCGTCCGGCGCATCATCGAGGCTGTGACGAAGAGGAAGATCACAGGTCCAAAAGCGGTAAGCGCCAGCATGAGTGCTTGCGGCAGCGTCACGGCGGTCATCGGGCCCAGCGTCGTGCCGTAGAAGCCAACGAGCGCCAGCCAGCCACCGGATGCGGCGGCAGCAAATGTTGTTGGCGCCGAGCTTGGGCGCGTATTGAAAGCTTGAAGAATCTGCCCAACCGAGCGGCGGTCGTCATTGGCGGCAGGTGTTGAGGGCAGAGGCGCTGAGGAGGCAGGTGCGGCGGTTGCGGGCGCGGCAGCTGCGGATTCGTTACGTGCCTCTGTGCTTGTCTCTTTCGTGCGGGTTTCCTCGCGCGGTGCGCGGCGTGTGATGCGTTCGGCTTCTGCGGGTTCAGCCACGCGCGGGGCAGGGCGTTGAGAAGCAAGTGTGGCAGATTTCGAGGCCTCGACAAATGGATCCTGACGCACAGGTTCCTCGTCATGCGCCAGATTGAGCGCTTCTTCGATCGCTGACAGCGCCGCCGCCGTCGGATCCTGGGCCTTGGGTTGTATGGCCATCATGTGCCTCTTGAACTCACCGCAACTCCGGCAAAATGCCGGTGGAAAAAGGAACACACGCGCGCCTGCATAGAGGGCCTCGGTCGCATTTGCTCCCATTAACCAATCATCAATGTATCGAAATCTGCTCCCCTTAGGAACCTTGCTAGGCGCCTATTCGAAAACAGCGTTAACGCTCATTTCATTCTGCGAGGGGAGAATGGTCAAACAAAGGCACTCGCCGGCGCCCGCCACAGGCAAGTTGCTGTTGGTGCTAGACTTTCTATTTTTCGGGAGCTGTATGAAATGTCCAAGTCATTGTCTCAAGTTAGGACAGCTCTAGCTGAACCTTGGCAGGCGCCTGCCGCCTCCGCCCCGGCTTCGCGGGCCGCGCTCGACCTGGTCCACCTCGCCCGACAGTCTCTTGGGGATAAGGATCGCGAAACCGAGATTTTGGCGCTGTTTGACCAGCAGGCCGGACAAGCCATGGGCCGCCTCGGCGCTCTGTCGGGCCGGGACTTTGGGTTGGCAGCCGATCTCGCCCGGATGTTGGCCTCATCTGCCCGCACAGCTGGAGCTTTTGGCGTGGCATCTGCCGCGACTGTCTACGAGGCGGTCGTTCTGTCTTCGCTGGATGGCGATGGCGGCGAGGCTGCCTGCGATCATCTCGTGGCTGAGGTGGTGCGTGTGCGTGCAGTCATCGCCGAGCTTCTGGGGCGCTAGGCTGGAAAGCTCGGGACTGATGCTTTAATCCAAAAGGGTAGGCGTCTGTGGCCTGCGGCTTTGTGGAACGGCTTTCATGGTTCAGATCACCTTCATCGATTTTGCTGGTCAGGCGCGCATTGTTTCGGCCGAACCGGGCTTGAGCGTGATGCAAGTCGCGATGAAAGAATCGATCCCCGGCATTGAGGCTGAATGTGGCGGCGCCTGTGCCTGCGCGACCTGCCATGTCTATGTCGCGCCGGATTGGAGCGGCCGCCTGCCCAGGTCCGAGTCGATGGAAGATGACATGCTCGACTTCGCCTTTGACGTGCGCCCCCATTCGCGCCTCTGCTGCCAAATCAAAATCACGCCCGAGCTTGATGGACTCGTGGTGCACACGCCCGAACGACAAGGCTAAAGCTGTTTCTGCGTCATTCTGCGCGACCACGCGCCATCACGCGTTAGCGCAGATCATCGGGTGTGATGAAGCGCTCCAGTGTTCCGGTGCCCATTTGCACGTCGTCCCATCGCGCAGCATCAAAATCGATCACTATCAATCCGGCCGTGGGCAAGCCATATTGCAAATCAGCGCGCGCTTTGGCTTTCCCTTTTCCTTTCCCTTTCCCTTGCCCTTGCTCTGAAGCAATCATCTGCATCGCATAATCATGCAAGCCCGGATTATGCCCCACGCATAACAGACAGCGCACAGATGATGGCGTCATGCGTATCAGCTCCAGCAAGACGTGTGGCTCTGCGAGATAAAGTCGTGGCTCTTCTAGAATGGGAAGCCTCGCGTCTCCATCCTCCAGCGCGATTTTCATCGTCTCTCTTGCGCGCCGCGCGGCAGACACAACGGCGAGATCGGGCATGAGGTTTTGGCAGGCCAGATAATCGCCCATCACACGAGCCTGCGCGCGCCCGGTGAGGGTGAGCGCGCGTTCGGCATCACCGCCGCCAGAAAGTGCGGCGGCCTCAGCATGGCGAAGGAGGATCAGGCGCAACATCAGACAAGCCTAGCAGTTTTTTTCAGCTTGGCGAGTGTGCGCCAAAATGTGTCACAGGCGCACGACAAGTACCGAACATTTTGCGTGGCGCACGATCGTTTTGGCGTTTGACCCCAGAAGATAAGTCGACATGGCCGGGCGATGCGAGCCGATGACGATCAGGTCACTAGCCCAGCCATCGGCCTCGGCCAGAATCTCCGGATAAACCCCGCCCATGCGTACAATTGTGGATATGCGCTCGCGCGGCAGCGGCACTTTGTCGGCCACATGCTTCAATTCGTTTCGCGCAGTCTCCTGAATCTGTCCATCGAAATCGCTGGGCACATAATCGAGAAAAGTGGCAGGCAGCAATGTTTGCACGTTGATCAGGCGCAAAGCGCCGCCTGAGTGCGTGGCCAGTTCCGCCGCTTGTTCAAGAGCAGCTTTGGCAATGTTCATGTCAGCGAGATCGACGGGCACAAGAATGTTGCGAAACATGGCGCGGGCTCCAGCTACGATAGGGGCGAATAATGATCGCCCGCACACAAAACGCCTTGCGGTGTATCAAAGCCGTGCTGGACACAAAAAAGACGGAGCCGAAGCTCCGCCTTGATTTTTCTGGATCAGACGTGATCTCAGGCCTTGATTGCGAGCAAATCGGCGATGGCTTTCAATGCCTCATCCGCTTTGGTGCCATCAGGCCCGCCAGCTTGCGCCATATCGGGTCGTCCTCCACCGCCTTTGCCGCCCAGCGCCTCAGACGCCACGCGGACAAAATCCACCGCATTGAAACGGCTCGTCAGATCAGCGGTGATGCCAACCACGACACCGGCCTTGCCATCATCGGCCACGCCGACAATGGCGGCAATGCCCGAACCAATCTGCTGCTTGGCTTCGTCCGCCAGCGACTTCAGATCCTTCATCTCAACGCCGCTCACTGCGCGCGCAAACAATTTTATACCAGCGATTTCGGCGACCACATTTTCCGCGCCCGAAACGCCACCGCCCATGGCGAGTTTCTTGCGCGCATCGGTCAATTCACGCTCAAGTTTTTTACGCTCTTCGAGAAGCGCATTGAGGCGCTCAGCGGCATCATCAGCGGGTGTTTTCAGCAAAGCAGCAAGGCCATGCAGCGCGCGCGATTCTGCATTGAGATGATGCCGCGCGCCATGGCCCGTCTTGGCTTCAAGGCGACGAATGCCCGATGCCACGGCCCCTTCGCTGACAATAGACACGAGACCAATGTCACCGGTGCGCGATACATGCGTGCCGCCGCACAATTCCACCGAGAAGGGACGCGGGCCATTGGGACCATCTGTCGTGCCCATGATGACCACGCGAACTTCATCGCCATATTTTTCACCAAACAAAGCGCGCGCACCCGATTGGATGGCTTCATCCACCGCCATCAGGCGTGTCACGACGGCTTCATTCTGCAGTACGACCTGATTGGCAATTTCTTCGATCTGAACAAGTTCATCATTGCTGATCGGCTTGTTATGGGTGAAGTCGAAACGCAGGCGGTCGCCTGATACCATCGAGCCTTTTTGCGCCACATGATCGCCTAGCACAACACGCAGTGCCTCGTGCAACAGATGGGTCGCCGAATGATTGGCACGGATGGCAGAGCGGCGCCCATGATCGACATGCAATTCGAGTGCGGCACCCAAAGTCACGGTGCCTGCAACAACTTTGGCCTCGTGCACGAAGAGATCGCCGAGCTTTTTCTGCGTGTTGGTGATTTCGACTTTGATGCCAGCAGCGCTCATCACGCCTGTGTCACCGACCTGACCACCCGACTCGCCGTAAAACGGTGTCTGGTTGACGATAATAAAACCCGTCTCGCCAGCTTTCAGCGCATCGACCGGTTTGCCCTCGCGCACAAGTGCGGCGACAATGCCTTCAGCCGTTTCTGTGCCATAGCCCAGAAATTCTGTCGCGCCCTGCGTCTCGCGAATGCCAAACCAGACGGTTTCAGTGGCCGCTTCACCAGACCCGGACCAGGCTTTGCGCGCATCTGCTCGCTGGCGCTCCATAGCGGCATTGAACCCATCGGTGTCGACATCGATTTTGCGCAGACGCAAAGCATCTTGTGTGAGATCGAGCGGGAAGCCGAATGTGTCATAGAGTTTGAACGCGACGTCGCCGGGCAATTTGCCTCCTGCGCCGAGGTTCTTCGTCTCGTCATCAAGGATCGCGAGGCCGCGCACGAGCGTGGTCCGGAAGCGGCTTTCTTCGGTCTTCAGTGTGTCGGTGATCGTGGCTTCGGCACGGATCAATTCGGGATAGGCCGTGCCCATTTCACGCACGAGTGCAGGGACGAGCTTGTACATAACCGGTTCTTTGGCGCCCAGAATCTGTGCATGGCGCATGGCGCGGCGCATGATACGGCGAAGCACATAGCCACGCCCCTCGTTAGAGGGATTGACGCCATCGGCGACAAGAAATGCGGAGGCGCGCAAATGATCGGCAATGACGCGATGGCTGGCCGTGCGGTCCCCTTGTGCGGAAACGCCGATCACATCTTCGCCCGCGCGGATCAGCGCCTTGAACAGATCAATTTCATAATTTGATTTCACGCCCTGCATGATACCGGCGATACGCTCGAGGCCCATGCCGGTATCAATTGAGGGTTTTGGCAGCGCAACGCGCTCATCCTTGGAAACCTGCTCATATTGCATGAAGACAAGGTTCCAGAATTCCAGAAAGCGATCGCCATCTTCATCCGGCGAGCCGGGCGGTCCGCCCTTCACACTCTCTCCCTGATCGTAGAAAATTTCCGAACATGGACCGCAGGGACCTGTGTCACCCATCGCCCAGAAATTATCGGAGGTCGGAATGCGGATGATGCGCTCATCCTTGAAGCCCGCAATCTTCTTCCACAAATCTGCCGCCTGATCATCCGTGTGATAGACGGTGACCAGCAGGCGATCTTTGTTGAGGCCATATTCTTGGGTGATCAATTTCCAGGCGAGCGAAATCGCTTCTTCCTTGAAATAATCGCCGAAAGAGAAATTGCCGAGCATTTCGAAAAATGTGTGGTGGCGCGCTGTATAGCCGACATTTTCGAGATCATTGTGCTTGCCGCCCGCGCGCACGCATTTTTGCGCGGAGGTTGCGCGCGTGTAGGGGCGCTTTTCAACGCCGGTAAAAACATTCTTGAACTGGACCATGCCCGCATTTGTGAACATGAGGGTTGGATCATTGCGCGGCACGAGCGGGGATGAGTCCACCACCTCATGGCCATTGGTCTTGAAGAAATCGAGAAAGGCTGACCGGATTTCGTTGACGCCGCTCATCTCAAACGTGCTCGCTTCATGCCCGTGGCGCCTTTAGGCGCGCTGGGAAAGGGGGCCGTGGAGACCGCCCCGATCCTTAAGGAATGACCGGAAATACAAGGTATTTCACCTTGTTTTCACAATCGCGCCCGTTCTAGCGGGTGGGCTGGCATGAGTCGAGGGCTTGGGGGCAGATCGGGTGCCCTAACACAGCCTCTTGTAGAGGCTTTTAGCTGGGCCAAGCCCTTGGGTTGGCAGGACAAACGTCGAAAGGAGAGGGCTGGACGGGCTCGGCCTGTGCGCGGGGGGACCTTCCGCTAGCAGGCTTCGGGCGGCTTGGGCGGCAAAAGTCCGTCCCTCGCACCCGTCCAGAATAAAATCTGCGCGCCATAAGTGCCGCAGGTGATGCCTGTTTCAGGCTGTTTTGCGAAAAGCGCCCGGAATGTCCGGGCGCTTCCCGTTTAAATTAAGCGTCGCTGTCAGTATCGGTGTCGGGCGCTTCCGGTCCATCTTCGAGAATCTTTTCAGCAATCAGGCCGGAGTTCGCACGGATCGTCTGTTCGATCTTGTTCGCCAAATCCGGATTTTGCTTCAAAAAGGCCTTCGCATTTTCGCGGCCCTGGCCCAGACGCTGGCTATCATAGGAGAACCAGGCACCGGATTTTTCGACCACACCGGCCTTCACACCCAGATCGACCAGCTCACCCATCTTGGAAATGCCTTCGCCATACATGATGTCGAATTCAACCTGCTTGAAGGGCGGGGCCACCTTGTTCTTGACCACCTTCACGCGCGTTTGGTTGCCGACCACTTCTTCGCGATCCTTGATCGCGCCGATGCGGCGAATATCGAGGCGGACAGAGGCGTAAAATTTCAACGCATTACCGCCGGTCGTCGTTTCGGGCGAGCCATACATCACGCCGATCTTCATGCGAATCTGGTTGATGAAGATCACCATCGTGTTTGACCGCGAGATCGAGGCAGTCAGCTTGCGCAACGCCTGGCTCATCAACCGGGCTTGTAGACCCGGCTGCACATCGCCCATTTCGCCTTCGATTTCAGCGCGCGGCGTCAAAGCGGCGACCGAGTCAATCACCAGAACGTCGACTGCACCTGAGCGCACTAGCGTGTCAGTGATTTCGAGCGCTTGTTCTCCTGTGTCGGGCTGCGAGATCAAGAGATCGTCGAGATTGACGCCGAGCTTGCGGGCATAGACGGGGTCGAGCGCATGCTCGGCATCGACGAAGGCGCAAACGCCACCATTCTTCTGGGCCTCAGCAATGACATGGAGTGTCAGCGTCGTCTTGCCCGAGGATTCAGGACCATAAATTTCAACGATACGCCCACGCGGCAGACCGCCGACGCCCAGCGCAATGTCGAGGCCCAGGGATCCCGTGGGCACTGTTTCGATTTCGACCGGCTGCTGGTTCTTGCCCAGACGCATAATGGAGCCCTTGCCGAAGGCACGCTCGATCTGGGAGAGGGCGGCATCAAGTGCCTTGGTCTTGTCCACGGAGTTGTTTCCTTCGACGACGCGGAGATTCGCTGAGCTCACGGCTTCAATTCCTTCTGACACGAGGGGTTTTGACGGGCAACGGGGCCGGTCAAAATTGACTGTGAGATAAGTGTACCCCGTTTGTTCTCATTCGCAAGTTCTTTTTTTGTTCTCATACGGGTAACGTGAATAAAAGTTGAACTTACTTGATAAAACAATGACTTGGATATTTTTTTACTGAGGTTCATTCGCCCAATACAGGTTTTGGTCCGAAATATTGGTTTGCTTGGCTCACCGTCATAAATGCGAATCGGGCGACGAACCGCTTGGCCTTTGTCCGGACTGCTTCGTCATTTCTGGCGCCTCGCAGTGACGGGCCACACGGTCCTCACCCCAGTGCCCCCTTCACCGCCTCCACCAGCTGTTTCAGCGTGAAAGGCTTGGGTAGGAAGCCGAATTCCTGGCCTTCGGGGAGGTTTTTGGCAAAGGCATCTTCGGCATAGCCCGAGACGAAAATCACCTTGGCCATAATGCCGCGCTTGCGTAATTCGCCAAACATGGTGGGGCCGTCCATTTCCGGCATGACGACATCCGAGACGATGAGATCAATCTCGCCGGCATTGGCTTCCACCACTTCCAGAGCTTCCACACCCGAGCCTGCTTCCAGCACAGTGTAGCCGCGCGAGATCAGCGCGCGGGCGCCAAAGGCGCGTACGGCCTCCTCGTCTTCGACAAGCAGAATGGTGCCATGCCCTGTGAGGTCGGTTGCGGGCGCTTTGATGCTTTCGCGTAACGGCGCTTCTTCAGCTTGGGCAATATGGCGGGGCAGGAAAATGCGGAACATCGTGCCGCGTCTTGGCTCGCTTTCACAAAACACCCAGCCGCCTGTCTGTTTGACGATGCCATAGACCATGGACAGGCCAAGACCGGTGCCTTTGCCGACTTCTTTGGTCGTGAAGAAGGGCTCGAAAATTTTGTCCATCACACCGGCGGGAATGCCGGTGCCATTGTCTTCGACTTCAATGGCCACATAATCAGCCGCTATCAATGTGGGCTGTCGGAAGAGGGCGCATTCGGCCGAAGTTACGTTGCGTGTGCGCACAGAAATCTTGCCGCCATCTGGCATGGCATCGCGCGCATTGACGACGAGATTGACGACGACTTGCTCGAATTGATTGAGGTCGGCTTTGATGAGCCACAAATCGCGGCCATGTTTCAAATCAAGTTCGATCTTTTCGCCGACCAGTCGACGCAGCAGCATTTGAAGCTCGGCCAGAACATCGCCGAGCTGCAGCACTTGCGGACGTAGCGTCTGGCGTCGTGAGAAAGCAAGCAGCTGGCGTGTCAGCGCTGCGGCACGGTTAGCATTCTGTTTGATCTGCATAATGTCCTGAAAGGACGGGTCGGTTGGCCTATGGTTGGCCAGCAGCAAATCGGAATAGCCGATAATCGCGGTCAGCACATTGTTGAAGTCATGCGCAATGCCGCCCGCCAGCTGGCCGATGGCCTGCATTTTTTGGGCTTGGGCAAAATTTTCCTGCAGCGCGCGCTGTTCAGTTGTGTCCAGCGCATAAATATTGGCGCGCGTGCCATCGCCCATGTCTTCGGCGGTCGACACAAAGAAGCGCGCCGAATGGGTTTTGTCGCCCAGAAGTGTGGCATCAACCGGCACGATTTCACTCTTGCCAGCCATGGCAGCGGCGAGCGCTGCGCGCAATTGGTCATGGTCACGATCAACGACGCCGGCATAGAGATCGTGCATTTCATGGGCGCGTGGGCAGAGTTTGGCGAAAGCAGCATTGGCGCGCGTGATGCGCCCGCCACTGTCGACCGCAGCAATGGCCATCGGCGTCTGGTTGAAGAAGCGCGCGAAGCGCACTTCGGCTGCGCGCAAATCTTCGCCCGGTTCTTCGCCCGGCGCCCGGTTGATGACCAGCGTGCGTGAGGAGCCTGGTGTGCGGTCATGGCCAAAGGCCACGCGATGGAGAAGACGCACGGGCAGGCTTTGTCCATTGCGCCGCTTCAAATCAACATCAAATTGCTCGGTGCGCACTTCGCCCGCACTGCCTGCAGTGGATGATAGCAGGGACGAGCCATCACCCACCACAAGGTCGGTGAGCTTCAGTCCACCCGATCCCACTTGCGCGAGATCATAATCGAGCCATGCCGCCAGCGTGGCGTTGATATAAGTCACAGCGCCATCAGCATCTGCCGAGAAAAAGCCAGCGGGCGCGTGATCAAGAAAATCGATTGCGTGCTGCAATTCCTGAAAGACATTTTCATGCCGCTTGCGCTCGCGTGTGACGTCGGCGACCGACCACAAAGTGGCGCGCGCCGCACCCTCACGTTCCAGCGGGCGCACACGGATGCGATACCAACCGACAGTGCCCTCACCAGATAGAGGCGGGGAGAGGCGCAGCTCTTCTGTGGCGCGCTTGCCCTCACGCGCCGCTTGCGCCAGACGGTAGACGGCCTCTGACACTTCGGATGTGCCAGCAAACAGCCGCTCCACGCTGCGAATGTCAGCTGTATCCTGCGCGCCCGAAAGAGACATATAGGCTTCATTGGCAAAGATGATCTCGCCATTGGTCTGCGTCACCAGCATGCCTTCGGGTGCGGTGTCGGCCAATGTCTTGGTGACATCATTGCGCCCAGCCTGTCCGGCCAGGTTCAGAAAGCCCGCAGCATAGGCAAACAGCGCAACGACGCCGCAGATTGCGAGCAGTGCCAGTAGGCCAATGGTGAAACGTCCGGCTTGGTCATGGGGAAGTAGCGACAAAGCTGCAGCCGCACCGACAAGCAATACCGCCAGCCCGAGCACAAGGGCTGGATTGCCGGAGCGTTCCGTCCGGTCGAGAAAGCCCTGGGAGGGCAGTTTCACCATGATCTTGTCCTGATCCTGAGGCTGCCGCCTGTGGTGGGGCCGATTCGTAGGGAGGATGGGGTTTGTGCGTCGCCTTTGCAATCGCACAAACCATCCCTGCCTGTCAGGTAAAAAGCTTTCCCCTGCGGTAGTCTGCATGCGCGGGGCGGCATTTAGAAATTTTCAACTATATGATGTGCGATAGGGTTAATTCTCGTTAACGAAAGTGCTATGGTAGGGGCGCCGTGAAGGGGCTTGCCTGGCACGGGTGGGAAAAACGTCATGTTCTTGAGTAGCCTTTTGGACGGTTCGGTCGCTTCGGCTCTGGTCCTTTGTGTCGGGGTCGTGGTAGCGGGGCTTGTCGCTTATGGCCTTTTCCGCGTCTTGGGCCGCGGCAATCGGGCCGCTGATCACATGGGCCAGCGTCCCTCGCGGCTCTCCCTTGTGGATGCCTTTGATCTCGATCGCCATCGCCAGCTTGTCATTGTCCGGCGCGACAATGTCGAACATCTCATCATGATTGGCGGCCCCAATGATCTCCTGATCGAAGGCGGGATTGTCTGCGCCAGTTCTGTCGCTCTCGACCTTGATCATGAGACGGGCAAGGGATCGTCTGAAAAAGGCTCCGTGCGTCGTCTGGTCTCGGAAGCGGCTGCTCAGGCCACTTCAGCGGCTCAAAACCCGTCGTTCAATTCCTCTACTGTGTCTAAATCGGCGGGTTCAGAGCGCGTGGACGAGGACAAGCAGGCTTCTTCTGCCTTGCGCGCGGCGCCCGTTGTTGGCGCACCCTTGTCCAGCTTGTCCACTCGCTGGCCTTCAACTCAATTGCCGCCCCGTCCGGTTCTGTTGTCACGTGATCAGGAACAGGCCTCGCGGGCTGGTTTCAGCAGGCAACCAGAAAAAACGCGTCTGACGATGATTGACCGGCTGGAAGAGGAAATGTCGAAATTGCTAAGCCAACCTCCGGATCAACCGAAGTCCTGACATAAAAAAGCAGCCCCCGAGGCTGCTTTTTGCAAATCACAAATGGCAAAGTCTCTTAATCGTCGCGGTAAACTTTTTCGCGCCTCTCATGGCGCTCCTGAGCTTCGACAGAGAGCGTTGCAATAGGGCGCGCGTCAAGGCGCTTCAGCGCGATCGGTTCACCCGTCTCTTCGCAAAAGCCATAGGTACCTTCTTCGATGCGCGCGAGCGCGGAATCAATCTTGGCGATCAGCTTGCGCTGGCGGTCACGCGCACGCAGCTCAATAGCGCGATCTGTTTCCGATGACGCACGGTCTGCAATGTCCGGATGATTTTCGTTTTCGTTTTGTAGCGCAGTGATGGTCTCACGCGCTTCGCGCAAGATTTCTTCTTTCCATTGCAGAAGCTTCCGGCGGAAATAGTCTCGCTGGCGCTCATTCATGAACGGCTCGTCATCAGACGGCCTATAAGTGGCTTCAACCGTAACCGCGCTAGCCATGCCTCAGGACTCCTGAAACCCAAACTGTCGGCGCCCTTATATCGGGGTGCGCATGACGACACAATGACGGAATCTGAGCCTGTGCGTTCTGAGGTGCCACCTTGGGGTATGTTGATCACAACACTGATTTTTTTAGGGTTTTTTATTGGTTTCGGGCGTGATCGGCTCGGGGCGGGTAACAGGCCAGACAGCGCGCGACAGGAGAATCACGCGCTTTTTGGCCTCAGGCTTTCAGCGCGATTACGGCGCGTTCAAGCCGATTGGCGAGGGGGCCGGGATGGCCGGCCTGAAAGATATTGGACATTTCGCGATAGTACCAAAGCGTTTCATCGCGCTCGACTGAAAAACGATCGTAGACGAGATCGCCCAGAACCAGCCAGTCACTATAGATGCACTCGGCATTATGCGTTTTGTCAGCCAGTGAGACGAGCAGAGAACTTTTTGGCTTGTGGGGTAATTCAGAAATATAAGCCAGTTTGCGCGGCTTCCACGGGCTCTTAATTTGATCATAGGAATCCGTACAATCGGCGACGATTTGCGCAACAGCCTCACCAAAGCGTGTGCGGATTATCTCCAGTGTTTCCGTTCCACCACAATCTTCAGCTGCATCATGCAGCAAAGCCGCAATGGCCTGATCCTCATCGCCGCTATGTTCGAGTACGAGACTTGAGACACTCATGAGATGAGAAATATAGGGAGTTTGTGATTGTTTGCGCGTCTGCTTATTGTGCAACAAGCGTGCATAGGCAAACGCTTCGTCAAAGCGTGATGTGAGCATGATAGCTCCTTTCATTTGAGGTGTTCCTGCCATCGCGTCGCCAAAAGAATCTGACCCCGATCCTTGCGGAACGTGGTTTTTGCGAACTTTGATGTCAGGAATTCAAACAAAGTGCGCCCCGCCATCAGTTTTGGCAAGCGGTTTTTAAAAAAAAAGGGCGACCCGCAGGCCGCCCTTGAAATATGCTTGATAGCGGAAAGGCTTAGTGGCCCATCGCTGTCTTCAGGTTTTCGTCGATCTTGTCCAGGAATCCCGTGGTCGAGAGCCATTTCTGTTCGGCGCCAACCAGCAGCGCCAGATCCTTGGTCATGAAGCCCGACTCGACTGTATCCACGCAGACCTTTTCGAGCGTCAGCGAGAATTTCATCAGTGCATCATTATTGTCGAGCTTGGCGCGGTGGGCGAGGCCACGGGTCCAGGCAAAGATCGACGCCATCGAATTCGTCGAGGTTTCCTTGCCCTTCTGATGTTCGCGATAGTGGCGTGTCACCGTGCCGTGCGCGGCTTCGGCTTCCACCGTCTGGCCATCGGGCGTCATCAGCACGGAGGTCATGAGGCCGAGCGAACCAAAGCCCTGAGCCGCCGTATCCGACTGCACGTCGCCGTCGTAGTTCTTACAAGCCCAGACATAACCGCCCGACCATTTCAGGCAGGAGGCGACCATGTCGTCGATCAAGCGATGCTCATAGGTCAGGCCGAGCGCCTTGAACTTGGATGCGAATTCCGCGTCGAAGACTTCCTGGAACAGATCCTTGAAGCGGCCGTCATAGGCCTTCAGAATCGTGTTCTTCGTCGAGAGATAGACTGGGTATTTGCGCGCGATGCCGTAGTTGAGCGAGGCGCGGGCGAAATCGCGGATCGACTCGTCGAGATTGTACATCGACATGGCGACACCAGCGCCCGGGAACTTGAAGACTTCCTTCTCGATCACCGTGCCGTCATCGCCTTCGAACTTGATTGTCAGGCGGCCTTTGCCCGGAACCTTGAAATCGGTCGCGCGATATTGGTCTCCATAGGCATGGCGGCCGATGACGAAAGGCTGCGTCCAGCCGGGCACGAGGCGCGGCACGTTTTTGCAGATGATCGGCTCGCGGAAAATCACGCCGCCCAGAATGTTGCGGATCGTGCCGTTGGGCGACTTCCACATTTCCTTGAGCTTGAATTCTTCAACGCGCTGTTCGTCAGGCGTGATGGTCGCGCATTTCACGGCGACGCCGTATTTTTTGGTGGCTTCGGCTGAATCAATCGTCACCTGGTCATTGGTGGCATCGCGATGCTCAACCGAGAGGTCGTAATATTTCAGATCAATGTCGAGATAGGGGGTGATCAGCTTGTCTTTGATGAGCTGCCAGATGATGCGGGTCATTTCATCGCCGTCCATTTCGACGACCGGATTGGCAACCTTGATCTTGCTCATCGGAATTCCCCTTGATGTCCCTGTGAGTAGCCCTTGGGCGGGTTCGGAGCCCCTATAGCACCCCCAGTTAAGGGGGCAAAGCATACCTTTTGGGCCATAGGGGAAAGGGTGTGGGTGACGGGGCGGTTTGGGGTGGGCATAATGCCTCGCCCGTCATTGCGAGGAGGCCCTTCAGGGCCGACGTGGTAATCCAGAGGGGTCACGTGAGGCCCCCGCATTGCTTCGCTTCGCTCGCAATGACGGCTTAGGCTAAAAGAAAAAAGGGGGAAGCCTTGGACCAGACCCGGCGTGTGCCACTGTCCGAAATCTATCGGACATTTTTCGTCATCGGCCTGTTTTCGTTTGGCGGCGGGCTCGTCTCCTGGATTTATCGGGACACGGTGGATGTGCGCAAATGGATGAGCCGCGAGGATTTCCTGCCCGGCGTTGCCTTGGCGCAAGTCATGCCCGGTGTCTCCTCCACCAATTGCGCCATTTATGTAGGCCAGATTTTGCGCGGCTGGCTTGGTGCCTTGACCGCTATCACCGCCATGCTGAGCGCACCCTTCCTCATCTCGCTTGCCGCGGCTTGGGCCTATAAATCTCTGCTCCATATTCCGGGCTTTCAGGAAACCATGATTGGCGTGGCCGCTGCGGCGATCGGCATGCTGATGCGGACCGGTGTAGAAGCCGCGCGCCCGCAGATACGCGATATTTCGGCCATGGCTGTGATGATTGCGAGTTTTCTCGCCGTGGGTGTGTTTCGCTTTCCGCTCGTGCCCGTCATTTGCGTGATGGGGCCGATCAGCGTGGCGCTGGCATGGCCGAGCGCCAAAGCGGAGGGCGCAAAATGAACGCCGATACACTCATCCGCATCTTCACCATCATCGCGCCTTTGTCGCTCGCCTCCTTCGGTGGTGCGAGTTCGATCTATGCGCCCATGCAGCATGAAGTGGTCGATATTGAAAAATGGATCACGGCGCGCGAGTTTTTGGATCTCTTCGCCATTTCGCGCGCTATGCCGGGGCCTGGTTCGTTGTTTTGCACGCTCGTCGGCTGGCAGGTCGCGGGTCTTGCAGGTGCGATCATTGCTTCCATTGCGATTTATCTGCCGTCTTCGCTGGTGGTCTATGGCGTGGGTCATGTCTGGTCGCGCCATCGCGGCAAACGCTGGCACAATGCTTTGGAAAAGGGCCTCAATCCGCTCGGCGCTGGCTTGCTCTTTGCGGGTGTGGTGACGCTTGCCAAACTCGCCTCTGATGGATTTCTGCCCATTGCCATTATCGGGGTCGTCTGTGCGCTTAATGTCTGGAAGCCCAAAATTCATCCGGTGATTTTTCTCATCAGTGGCGGGGCGCTTTGCTATGGCGCCTATGCTTTCGCCTGACGGCTTGCCTTTGGATGAGAGCAGAGGCACATAGCGCGCATGACAGGTGCAGGAACCAACAAGACCCAAGTCGGCATTGCCGGTGGCCCAGCGATTATTCTGGTGCGGCCGCAATTGGCTGTGAACATCGGCATGTGCGCGCGCGCTATGGCTAATTTCGGGCTCGATGATCTGCGCCTTGTGACACCGCGTGAGGGCTGGCCGCGCACCGATGCGCGCCGCAAGGGCGCTTATGCGGCGGCCGCGGGTGCTGTGCATCTGCTGGAGCGCGCGCGTGTGTTTGATAGTGTGGAAGAGGCGATTGCCGATCTCAATTTCGTCTGGGCAACAACGGCGCGCGAGCGTGGTCAAGGCAAGCGTGTCGAACCGCCAGCCGTTGCAATGTCTGAAACAGCCGCCGCGATCAAAGCGGGCCAAAAGCATGGCATTATTTTTGGGCCAGAGCGCACGGGGCTTGCCAATGATGATGTGGCGCTGGCGGATGGCATCATCACCTTTCCGGTGAACCCTGCTTATGCTTCGCTCAATTTGGCGCAGGCTGTGTTGCTCACAGGTTATGAACATTTCCGCGCGGCCCAAGGCGACGCGCTGCCTTTTGCCACGCCCGACAAATCACCGCCCGCTGATCGGCAGATGGTGATTTCCTTCTTTGATTTTCTGGAAGACCATTTGGAGAAGAATGGTTTCTTCCGCCCCTTGGGCAAGAAGCCGCTGATGCAGATCAATCTGCGCAACATGTTGCACCGCATGCAAATGACGCAGCAAGATGTGCGGACTTTGTGGGGTGTTGTTGTGCGCCTCGTCGAAGGCCCGCGCACCAAAGTGCAAACGCGCAAGAGATTGGGCCCCAAGCAAACGCCGAAGGGGACGAAGCCTTCGTCTGCTGATTAGCCGTCATTGCGAGCCGAAGGCGAAGCAAACCAGAAGCCCCACGTGAGGCTTCTGGATTGCTTCGCTACGCTCGCAATGACGAGCTGAGAGATGTCGCTTTAAACGCTTCGCCACGTTCTTCGAAATTGCGAAACTCTTCAAAACTTGGCGCAGCCGGCGAGAGCAGCACGACGCCATCTTCGGGCACATGCGCAAAAGCTTGCGCCACTGCCTCGGCCAGTTTGCCCGCATCAATCATCGGAAATGATGCACCACGCTTTTCAAGATCCGCGCGCAGACGGGCACCTGTCACCGGCAGAAGCACAAGTGCGGCGATCTTCGCGCGCATCAGCGCATCGGCCAGCTCTTCATAGTCTTGTCCGCGATCAGACCCGCCAGCAATCAGCACAATCTCGCGCTCCGCATAAGCGGCGAGTGCTGCGAGTGTCGCCTGCGGCACGGTCGAGATGGAATCATCCACACAAGTGATGCCATGCGCGACAAATTCCTCGAGGCGATGGGCGAGCTGCTCAAAACCCGTCATCTCCACGCCCTCGCGCAAGCCCGTCACACCAGCCTGTTCGGCCGCGGTGCAAGCGGCAGCAAGATTGGCGATATTATGCGCGCCGCGTAGCGCAAAATTTGTGACAGGCACTTCACACGCGCCAAAGAAGAGCTTGCCGCCCTTCTCGTGAAAGCCACTCTTCTCATTGAACCAGACGACATTCGCGCGGGTTTTCACGCGCGCAAAAACGTCTGCATGCGCATGATTGGCAATAGCGCGCGTTTTACTGTCACGAAAAATATTCAGCTTGTCGCGATAATAGGTTTCAACCCCGCCATGCCAAGGCGCATGTTCGGGATAGAGATTGGTGAGCACGCCGATATCCGCGCTGAAATCAAAATCAGCGAGCTGATAGGAGGACAGTTCAAACACGGTCCAATCGCGTGCAGGCTTTTCGCTGAGTGCCGCCACGCCAACATTGCCCAGCAGCTTGGCGTCAAAACCACCTTTGACCAGCAGATGATGGATGAACCGCGAGACAGTGCTCTTGCCCTTTGTGCCGGTGACAGCAATCGTGCGCGCTTGCGGGTGCGCTTCAAACCAGAGATTCGTGCCCGATGTGAAGCGCGTGCCTTTGGCCTTCGCTTGCGCGATTTCAGGTCGATAGAGAGAAATGCCGGGGCTTTTCACGACCAGCGCAAAGCGCCCGCTGATGAGCGCGTCTTTTGCAGCATCACCGACCAGAACATGGGCGCCAGCAGGCTCATCTGAGATTGGCGTATCATTCAAAATGACAAGCGTCAGATCAGGTCGCGTCTCTTTGAGATGCGCAAATGCAGCTTGTCCTTCGCGTCCATATCCCCAGATCGCTGCTTCAGAGGAAGCCATGCAGCATCTCCTCATAGCGTTTGGGGAGATAATGATGAGGCGAGGGCGTCATCAATTCGGCCCAGATTTTTTTGGGCTCGGGCATCAGCGCGAGCAAACGCACGGCGAGCTGGCGCACGAGTTTGGCGTCTTTCCAGTCCGGTTGTTCAGCCAGCATCAGCAAAGCCGCACCCGATTCCGCGAGTTCGCCCACACATTCCCACGGCTTGTGGCCCGACAGGCCCATCAATTCTTCATAGCCCGCGAGCTGGCTTTCATCTTCGAGCAGATTGCCACCAAAAATGCTCTCAAGCCGCGCGCGCGGCATGTGGTTGGCGAGCATCAAAAAGGTAAAGCGGCATTTGGGGCAATCGCGGCACCAGCGTTTGGGCTCTTCTTTCGGGCGCAATTGAAAAGCGCGGTTGCAGCTCGTGAAGGCGCCGTCATAGAGGCTCGTGCGCGCCATCAAGCTCGCAATATGGGCTTCCGACAGCGGGCGCAGCAGCGAGAAATAAGACAGCTTGGTGTCGATATAGCGCGCGACATAATCCGACAGCGCGACTTCCATGCCGCTGGTCTTGGAAAACTGGTGATTGATCATGCGCCCATCGCGCGACAGATTGCCTTGGTCGGCTGAGCGTTCATTCGACAAGATCACGGCATCAAAGCCATGCACAAAGGCAGAGGCGAGCGCGATGAAGGAGACAATGGCGGTGATCGGCACATGGCCATTCAGCGCGCCCTGTTCATTCAGGGCGAAGAGCTTTTCATCCAGATGTCGTTCAACACGAATGAAGGGCAGGCCGGAGGCGGTGGCGCAATCAAGGATCGGTTTTTTCGGATTGACCGCAAAAAGCGCCATCGGCTCTTTCGCGGCTTTCAGGATTTCGAGCGAGACGAGCGAATCCTTGCCGCCGCCAATCAGCACTGCCGAGCGGCGCGCGAGTGGCGCATGCGCGGCTTGCGGCTTTGCTACGCTTGCACCCGCCACATTGAAATTCACATGGCCGGCAATGCCGACATTGTTGCGCACGCCGAATTCGCCCAAGCCATCGACATAGAGATTTTCAAAGAAGCGGCGCTGGTCCGCATCCGGATTGATGCCGCGGTAGCCAATGGCAGGCGGCAGAAAGGCTTTGTAATATGAGACACCCGCTGCCAGGCTCAGGGCTTCAAGTGCTGCCTCGAAGCCGGGGCGCAGGCTCGAGCCTTTGGCGGGAAGGGGCGCATTGAAAGCGATGGTCTCGCGAAAATCCGGCCCGTCTTCATAAGCGTATAGAAGATCGACCTCGCCCGTTTCATCACGGGTTTCAAATCCGGCGAAATCAAACCGGCGAGGTTTTTGGGTGCGGTACAGGTCGCTCATCGGTCTTTGGGGTTACAGCCTCGCCGTTTTGTGTCAAGCGCAGGTGTGGGGCAGGTCGTGGGCTCCAGACTTTGAGGGGTCTCGATGGTGTTGTCTTTGATCAATCTATGGCGCAAATGGGCGTCTCCGCCAGCGGCCCATCCGCTGCTGCTCAAGGCCAATGACAGCTATAATGTCTATGAGGTCGCCAAATGGCGGGCAGCGCTCCAGAGCGCGCGCTATTTTGAAGAGCGCCTTCTGACCACCCTGCAATTTGCCGATCGCAGCGCCCTTTTGAGCCATTCGCTGTCGCTGGCCCCCCAAGAGGGGCTGGTGTTGGAATTTGGCGTGGCGGGGGGCGAATCGATCCGCCAGATCGCGGCTGAGCGCTCTGGCCCGATCTACGGGTTCGATTCCTTCGAGGGCCTACCGGAGGATTGGTTCGGCTATCTCCGCAAGGGCTTCTTCGCGCAGGATCTGCCCAAGGTTCCCGCCCATGTCAGCCTGATCAAGGGCTGGTTTTCGGACACGCTCGCCGGCTTTTTGGCGAACCAGCCCGGCCCTGTGGCCTTTCTGCATGTTGATAGCGACCTCTATTCCTCAGCTGATTACGTCTTTCGCGCACTGGAGGGCCGTATTGTTCCGGGCACCATCATCCTGTTCGATGAATATTGGAACTATCCTGGCTGGCGGCAGCATGAATACAAGGCTTTTCAGGAGTTTATCGTCCGCTCGGGGCTAGGCTATCGCTATGAGGGGTTTGTGCCGACAGCCCATCAGGTCTGTGTGGTGATCGAGAGCGGTGCCTGATCATTTGACAGGCCAAGCCCAGCCCAATAGAAACCGGTAGTCGATTGGCCCTTGGGCCATTTGATACACGCACCCGTGGCCTCTCCCCCGCTTTAGGTAGAGAGACCTGTCGGCCCTTCGGGGCAGAGGAGGGCGCGTTCCTCAGCCGCCGGATGTCCGGCGCACGGCTGGAGGGGCGCGGATGGGACGGTGCAAGGCCTACGGGCTTGTCGCGCGCGTCCGCCGTTTCCTTTTGGCCGTTTCACGAGAACCAAGAGGAACCGCGATGACGAAGCGCGCAGAATCCAAGTATAAAATTGACCGCCGTATGGGCCAGAACATCTGGGGCCGTCCGAAGAGCCCTGTGAACCGTCGTGAATACGGTCCCGGCCAGCATGGTCAGCGCCGCAAGGGGAAAATGTCTGACTTCGGCACGCAGCTGCGCGCCAAGCAGAAGCTCAAGGGCTATTACGCCAACATCTCGGAAAAGCAGTTCCGTGGTTATTATCAGGAAGCGATCCGCATGAAGGGCGACTCGGGCGACAACCTGATCGGCCTGCTGGAGCGCCGCCTCGACGCGGTCGTCTACCGCGCCAAGTTCGCGCCGACGCCGTTTGCTGCCCGCCAGTTCGTGAACCACGGCCACGTCAAGGTGAACGGCCGCCGCGTGAACATTTCTTCCTATCAGGTTCGCCCCGGCGATTTGATCGAAGTGAAGGAATCCTCACGCCAGCTCCTCGTTCTGCTCGAAGCCATTGGCCTGCCAGAGCGTGACGTGCCTGATTATTACGAAGTCGATCATACCAAGATGACGGCCAAGATGACCCGCGTGCCGCTCCCGGCAGACGTTCCCTATCCGGTCGTCATGGAACCGAACCTGGTTGTCGAATTCTATTCGCGCTGATTTATCTCGCGCGAGACAAGACGCAAAGGGCGGCCTTCGGGTCGCCCTTTTTCTTAAGCGTGGCGGATTTTTGGCAAAGGGCAGACGATGAGCGAAGAGACCACACGCGACAGCAATGGAACGATTCTGAATGATGGCGATAGCGTGACCCTCATCAAGGATCTCAAGGTCAAGGGCACATCCGTCACGCTGAAGCGCGGAACACTCGTCAAAAACATTCGCCTCACTGGCGTTCCGGCCGAGATCGAATGTAATGCGGAAAAGGTAAAGGGCCTTGTCTTGCGGACTGAGTTTTTGAAGAAAGCCTGAGGCGCGGCACCTCGGCATCACCTCTCCAACGTCATTGCGAGGAGCGTTAGCGACGAAGCAAACAGGAGGCATCACGCGTTGCTTCTGGTTTGCTTCGCTACATTCGCAGTGACGGCGGATATGTCGTCAGCCGCCACTTTTCACATAGGCCCAGAGAAGATCGATTTCTTCTGCCGAGAGTTTGCCTTCCCATGGCGGCATGCCGGTGCCTTTGCCTTTGCTGACAGAGGTCACAAACCGCGCTTTGTCGTCTTGCGGAAATTTGCGCAAATCAAATGCCAGGCCGGGATTCATCATGTCTTTGCCATGGCATGTCGCGCACATGTCATTGTAGATGAGATAGCCTTCTTGCACGCCATCGGCTGAAGCGGGGAGCGGCGCGAAAAGAGCGCCAATCAAGAGACCGGCGCCAATCAGTCCCTTGTTCATCATCACACTTTCTTCGTGCGCATCTGCGCACCACTGATTGGGGGGATCCATGGCTCGGCCACTTGGTTCACGCCGCGCCGGCCAACCTGCACATCGAGTAGATAGGGCTTGCCTTCAATGGTGGCTTTGCGCGCCCGCGCCAAAGCTTCTTTCATCTGCGCCGGATTGTGTACGACCTCGGCGGCGACACCGAAGCCATTGGCAATCTGCGCCATATTCATATCGGGTTTGCCCAGATAGCCATTCACCATCTGCCCCGTTTCGACCATGCGGCCGGACGGCACATTGGCAATGGTGCGCGAATGCGGGCCACCGTAGCCGTGGTTGTTATAGACGACCGTGATGACCGGCAGCTCAAGGCGCGCCATGTTCCACAAAGCGTGTGGACCAAAGAGGAATGAGCCGTCGCCCACCATGCAGATGACCTGCTGGTTGGGGCGTGCAAGCTTCACGCCCGCCGCTGTGCCGACACCCGAGCCCAGATGTCCCCCATAATAGAAGAATAATTCGCGGCCACCGACAGGATTGAAGTCGAAGGAATGCATCACATTCGCACCGGCTTCGTGAATGATGATTGCATCAGGATCGGCAAATTGTGCCACTTCCCATGTCACGCGATCGGCAATGAGCGGCGCATTGTTCCATTCGGGTGAATTGACAAAGCCCATGCGCAGCGAGCGCGCACGCTCGGTAAATTTACGCACCTCTCCTGCCCGTGTGGCAGCCTCTTCACGCAGCTTGGCCGTCATGAGTTGTTCGACAGCAGCGTAAAGATCATCCAGTCCCAAGCCCACATCGCAAACGAGCGGGACGTCGGTCGTCATGACCTTCCCCATATTGTTATAATCAATGCGCATATCGATGAATTTCACGCCGCGCGCGACGATCGGGTTCACGCCATTATGCTGCATCTTGTTGCCGACATTGATGACGACATCATAATTTTTGGGCCAAGTGATCGAGGCCAGAGTGCCTGCCGGCGCATTGGCCACAAAGAGCGGATGCGCTTCGGGGAAATTGGCCCAGAGCTGGCGCATTTGCGTGACCGGCATGCCGAGTAATTCGGCAAGTTTGATCGCTTTGGCTGCCGCCTTGGCCTTGGTGACTTCATCCCCCACGATCATAATCGGCATTTTCGCTTCAACCAGCATTTTGGCTGCGCGAATGACTTCATCGGGGTTGGGGCGCACACGCATGCGCGTGTCATAATGGCTTTGCTGGATGATTTCCGTACGCGTGCGCTCATCCGTATAATCCGAATGCCATGTCAGATAGGCAGGGCCATGCGGGGGCGTCCATGCGGTTTTGAACGCATGGCGCACGGTTTCGGGAATCATGGAAGGGCCACGCGCCATCCACGAATATTTCGTGATGGGTTGCACCACCTGTTCCTGATTGGCAATTTCTTCAAATCCGTCGCGGCCTGCGCGGCGTGATTGATCGGTGCGATAGGAATAAACGACGAGCGGCGTCTGTTCCTTGTGTGCATTGTAAATCTGGCCCATGGCATTCATGAGCCCGACAGACCCCGCCTGCATGACAATGGCCGGCTTTTGCGAGGCTTTGATATATCCTGCCGCCATCGCGGCACCCGGGCCTTCGTGCGGCGAGATGATATATTGCAATTGCGGGCGATCGACGAGCGCTTCGTAGAATTGCGCATCTTCGCTGGCTGAATTGCCGAAGACATATTTCACGCCGCAGGCAGTGAGTTGTTCGGCAAAGCAGGCGCCGCCTGTGCCTTGGAATTGTTTCACCGGATTGTTTTGCTGCGTGGCGGGGGCAGCGGCGTCCTGCGCATTGGCGGATGTTGAAATAGCATCCAGTACATTTTCGGCAGCGGCGACAGTAATCCCGGCTTTGGTCATATTGTCGAGAAAGCCGCGGCGCGAAATGCCTTCAGAGAGATATTTATAGACGAGATCTTTCATAGCGTCGTCTCCTCTCAGCGTTGTTGTGGCTTGGCGCGTGGTACATCAAGTCCAAATTCACGGCCTAGAAACGCGGCCATTGTCTTCACTTCATCCGTGGTCCAGATGCCGCCGCGTGCCATCATGCGATAGGCAGTGGCTTCCCAGGCGCCGGCGTTTTGGCGCTGGTCACGCCAGATGGAATCGGTATGGCATTGCGAGCATTTCTGCATGACAAGATCGCGGCCTGGATCGGCAGGCTTGTCTTGGGCCAGCGCAGAGGCGCTTACCGTATAGAGAGCAACAAAAGCAAAGATTGGGCGCAGCATGGCCATATCTCCTCCCCGAAATGCCGATTTTGATCCAGCTTGGAGGAAAGCCTAGCTGGGACGTACAGGCTGCGCAATTGAGACTTTATACCGACACTGCGAGCGAAGGGACGCCATCCAGGGGCTTCATATGTGGCCTCTGGATAGAGTGGTCGCAATTCTCATTGCGGGTGACGGGGCCGGTGTCGCTCTATTTAAGAACCGCACGACCGCGCTGCACAAGAGCGGCGGGTGCCTGATAAATATCGGCGACCATTTTCTGCGCTTCCTCGCCCAGAATGGCGCTGACTGGCAGTCCCTGACGATCTGCCTCGCTCAGAAAATCCTTGTTCTCAATCGTCTTTGCAAAAGCCGCGCGCAAAGTATTGAGGCGGTCGGCTGGAACAAGTTTCGAGACAACAAAGGGTCGCCCCACTTCAGATGGTGCCAGCAAAAAGTCGATCAGCTTGCGATCCTCTTCGCTTGAAACAAGATCACCTGCAAAGACCGCACTCGCCGGCATGTCGGGCAAAGCAACGCGCGAAAAACGCACGAAGGGAACGATCTGTTTCTTGGCGCGCCAATCTTGCGGAATACTGACCCAAGCGCCGCAATGGCCTTCGAGTTCGCCGCGCTCAATTGCAATGCGGCTTTCAGCTGATCCCGTATAGCCCAATATGGTGCGCACTTTCACGCCAAGCAATTGCGAAAGAATGGTGGCATTGATCGAGGCAGATGATCCGCGCGCTGAATCGCCGATAATATATTCCTTATGCGCTCTCGCATCAGCGATGGATTTGATGCCTGTCGCATGCCACGCGTAGCATGCGCTGAAATCGCGCGTGATCGAGCCGACCCAGCCGAGGTCCGAAAAATTATATTTCACCGTTTCCGGATCAGCGATGGATGCGGTGATGAGCCCCGTTGTGAAAGCCGCGAGCATCGTGCCGTCTTTGGGCGTGTTGCCATCGAGATAGCGCACAGCGGTCAGCGTGCCGCCACCTGGCATATTTTGCACGATGATTGTTGGGGAGCCTAGAATATATTGCGGCATGTGGCGGGCCAGCATGCGCGAATAAGCATCATAGCTGCCACCGGGCGTGAAGCCGACGATGATCGAGATGGTCTTGCCTTTGTAAAAGCTCTCGTCTCTGGGCGCTTGCGCCTGCGCACCCTGCATCATGAGAGCGAGCGCGCCCAGTGTCAGGCCGATCTTGTTCATGATGCCCCTCCCGGTATGTTTATTTTGGCGTTTGGCGTTTGCGCCATGATGGTCGCCCATCCGCGCGCGGCCAATAAAATTCTGGGCCGGGCCCATCGAAATGCGGTTTCGGGGCCGCTTGGCCCCGATTTTTGCTCGCAGGGCATTTCGTTTATAATGGGGGCAGCCGGGCTTGCGGGCCCGCAAGAACAAGAATCACGGGAGACTGAGCATGACGACTTTGGGTTTCATCGGCACCGGCGGCATGGGTGTCGGCATGGCGGCCAATCTGATCAAGGCGGGTTACAAGCTCGTCATCACCGATCTCAACCGCGCCCAATGCGCGCCGCTTGAGGCACAGGGCGCTGTGTATAAGGATTCGCCCAAGGCGATTGCCGAATCCTGCGAAATAGTTTTGTCCATGCTGCCCCATAATGCGGCGGTTGAAGCTGTGGGCCTTGGCAAGGGCGGTTTGGTGGAAGCCACCAGCGGCGCCAAGCTCTGGATCGATTTCAGCTCCATCGATAAAGAAACCATCGTCAGCGTCAATGATGATCTGGTGAAGAAGGGCTGGACGGTTGTTGATGCCTCCGCCGGTGGCGTTGAGGAAGTGGCGGCCGCTGGCCAGCTCGCGCTTTGGTTATCAGGCTCGAAAGAAGTTTTTGATGCGCATCAGCCGATCTTCAAGGCGATGGGCAAGTCGGTTCTGCATGTCGGTGAACTGGGCACCGCCAAGCTCGTTAAAAATGCCATGGCCATGCTGGCGGCTGTTCAGCACATGAGCATTGTCGAAATTTGCTGGCTTCTCAAAAAGGGCGGTCTGGAAGAATCCGCGTTTCAGGCAATCTTGAAAAATTCGCAGCAGGATTCTGTGGCAACCCAGCGCATCATGGAAGTTGTGGTGAGCCGCAAGTTCAAGCCGCGCAAGTCATGGATGCCGAAGGATGTGGGCTTTGGTCTTGACATGGCGCGCGAAATGGAAGTGCCCATGCCTTTCGTGGGTCTCGCCCAGCAGATGTTCGGCATTGCGCAGGCCAATGGCCAAGACGGCTATGAAGCCACCGGCATTGCTTGCAACATTTACGACACGCTTTATGGCATCAAGCGCTGAGCGCTTGATGTTTTTGCATGAAGAAGGGCGGCCTTTCGGGGCCGCCTTTTTTATGCGCTCTTGGGCCATTCGAGTTTGGGCCGCCAGATGCCAAGCGCGGTCTGCGCGGCTGAAATGGCGAGAATGGCCCACAGCACATTCCATTCAGAATGCAGCGCCTCGGTCAGCAATTGTTGGGCTGCGGCGACATTCTCATTCTTGGCGATTTGCGCGGCGAGTTCGGCTGCATCAATGGCTTTGGCCTGTGTGATGGCGAGCGTGGATTCAAACATGGCCAACCCTAAAAAGGCTTTCGCCCAGGCCCAGCGCCTTTCCTGATAGGGCTTGTGCACCATCATCGAGAGCAGGCCGCTGACCAGTGAGAGGCCGAGCGATGGCACGAGAATGTAGCGGGCAATGAGGCTGATGATCTCGCGCATATCGGCATATTGCGCGACGCTCTCCTGCGGCGCCTTCCAAAGCACCAGCAGATAGGCCACCAGCGCGCCGATCAGACCGCAGGAAGAGAGGGTGTGTAAGAATTTAACCGTTTGGCGCATGGGGCGGTTACGCGCGGGGTTTGCAGAAGGATCACCATCGCATCTGGATTGCTTCGTCGCCTTCGGCTCCTTGCAAGGGCGGGCGAAAAATGCCCCCCATTGCGAGCGAAGCGAAGCAATCCAGTGGCCTCAGGTGTTGCCTCTGGATTGCCGCGTCGGCCTATGGCCGCCTTGCAATGACGAAGGGGGTCAGAGCTTAAAAACCGCCTTTAATGTCTCGCGTACGCTGGCGCGGGCGGCTTTTGCGCCTTCCGCATTATAGCCTCCATGTGGCCCCCGCTCGACGCAGGGGTCCTCATAAGTAAAGGCCTTTCCTGTTTTGCTATTTGTGATCTGGCCACGCGGCTCTTCTATCAGGACGCAATTGCGAACGGTCATCGAGCGTGGCGAGATTGTTGGGGTGGTCGGGCCCAGCGGTCCATCGAAGGAATGGGCTGCATCCTTGTAAGTCGTTATGTCGATATTGGCACCCGCCGCTTTCAGACGATCGACATAGGCCTTGCATTGAGGAGCTGGATTATAATCATCAATGGCGCCGTGATGGAGGCGGATCGGCACGGGCTTGACCTTTGTATCATCGACAAAAGTTGTCATGCAATCGGCATAGAAAGGAAAGTAAGCCGCAAAATCAACACCGCTATCATTCCACATTGTGTGGAAGCGTTCGAGGCTGGCGTAAAGCGTCGCCTGTCCGCCGCGTGAAAAGCCGATAAGAGCGACGCGCGATGTATCGACGCGGGGATGGTCTTTGATTTTTCCCAGCGCACGATAAGTGTCGAGAATCATGTTCAGGCGACCAAGTAGCCCCTGATTATCACTGGTGGCGACAAGGCCGCGTCCGGTGAAGGCATCGATGAGCAATGTCGAGACACCCATTTCTGCAAATTCGCGCGCCCAGAGTTCATGACCGCCATTGAGCGCGCCCGAACCATGCAGCAGAACGACAAGCGGGCGCTTTCCAGGGCCTTGTGCAACATGCAATTCAGCGGCAAGCAAAGCAGGTTTCGCAGCCGACTTGTCACCTTTCAGAAACGCACTGTCTGGCAGCGTGAGCGATTCAAAGGGAATAAGCTCGATGCGTGCAGGCAGAGATGCCGTGGCATTTTGTGCTTGTGCAAAGCCAGTCGCGGCCAGTGTGAAAGCAAGGCCTGCCAGCAGGTTGAGAGTTCGGTGAACGATGGCCATGAAAATCCTCACTTGCCTTACTTGGCGATAATCAACTTGCCCAAACGCTCGCGCACATCTTTGGGTGTGGCGGCCGCGTCTTCGATCACCTTTTTCACAAATTTGCCGTCTACTGGGCTGGTGTTCATGCCTGCCTGTTGCATCTCGGCACGGAAGGCGGGTGTCATTGCCATTTGCATGAAAGCTTTTTCGAGAATCTCGGCGCGATCTGCCGGAATTTCTGGCGGGGCTGCGAAGGGCAGGGCCATGAAGAAGGGGTTTTCGGCAAATTCGAGATAGGCGCGATCTTTCGGATCTTTTACCAATTCACGGCCGGTGGGCACATCCTGCAAGTTCGCCATGCGTGTGTTGCGGGCAAATTGTACAAGCACGCGTATTTTCTTTTCATTCCACAATTGTGGACGTGACGCCATAATCGCCGAAATGTCGATCACCTGACCATCGATTTCACCGCGCTCCATCGCGAGCCAGATATCATTCGCGCCCGGGAAGCCGCGTACGACATCCGTATTCACACCGAGCAATTCTTTGGCAATCAGCGCGAAGGTCGTGTTGGTTGAGCCGACGCCCACACCTGCCAGATTGACTTTCGTCTTGCGCGCATCTTCGATGTTCTTCACGGGGCTCGTCGCCATCACGACGAGCAGGTAAGCATCATCGGCATAAGACGACAGCGAGCCGAGCCATGTGAGCTTCATCGGGTCGAATTGCACATTGGCATCGCCGCAATAATAGAGCTGCGGAATGGAGCGGCTGACAGTGGCAATGGTGAGCCCGTCACGCGGCGTTGAATTGGCGAGGCGATTGGCGGCTGACAGGCCACCGGCACCCGGCTGGTTTTGCACCACCACACTCGGGTTGCCTTCAATGTGATTGGTGAGATGGCGGGCCACAATGCGTCCGGCAATATCGAAAATACCACCGGGCGAGAAAGGCACGACGAGCTGTACGGTTTTGCCTTTGTAAAAGTTGGAATCAGCAAGTGACGAGCGTGGCACGATGGCGGCGGCGGTGACGCCTGCAGCTGCAGCACAGATCTGGCGGCGCGTAAAAACTTTCGTCGTCCTGGACGTCATATGCTGATCCTCCGCTATGGGCCTGTCTGATGCGGCCCTTATTTCGCAAGCCTATGTGAGGCCTTCTGTTTTGTGAAGCGCTTCATTCGCGAATGGCTTCGCGGGCCCTCTCGACGATCTCTTTGGGTGTGGCATAGATTTTGGCCACCCCTTGCTGCACGCGCTCGCCACCTGCTGGCAGAATATCGATGCGGGCTTTTTCTGCATCAGCCAGAAGGTCGGGGTCCTTCATCGCAAGATCAAAGGCTTTGCGCAAAATTTCCACCCTGTCGGCAGGTGTCTCTGGCGGTGCAATATAGGGGCGGCCAAATAATTGCTGGGCTATGACGAGTTCCGCGACCTGCCTGTCTGTGTCGTTCTGAAAGAAATCCCAGATCATCGGCACGCTCATTTTCGTCAGTTCTTCTGAGGGCTCAAGTCCAGCCTGCACGAGTACGCGCAATTTTCCATCGCGCACCCAATCGGCCTTTTGCGAGCGCAGGCTCGACCAGTCGATGCCGCAAAGCCCATCTGTCTCGCCGCGCTCCATCGCCAGCATGGCTGATGGTGTGCCGTGATAGCCCGAGATGATGCGGAAATTCACATGCGATGTTTTTTTATGCAGATAGGCATAATCGCGCGTCGAGCCGCCTTCGGCAGAAGCCGAGATGATCGCTTCTTGCGTATAGGCATCTTTGAACGTCTTGATCGTCGATGTGTGGAAGACCGCGCAGACGCGCGTCGAATTATTGGCAGTCGCCAGATATTGAAATTTGGTCGGATCGTAGAGCCCGTTCAGCTTGCCTTCTAGCAGAGGGCCAACAACAGCGCCGGGTGAAATGGCGGCAATGGATGTGCCGTCTTTGGGCGCGATTTTATAAATGAAGCCTGCCGCGCGCACCGTGCTCGCACCTTCCATATTCTGCACCAGCACATGCGGATTTCCGGGGATATATTTGCCCAGATGTTTGGCGGCAACGCGGCCGTAAATATCATAGCCGCCGCCAGGACCTGTGCCGATAATGAAGGTGAGGGTTTTGCCGGCATAGAAATCGGCGGCTGTTGCGGCATTAGCGCCAAAGACCGCCGCGCATGCTGCTGTCAGCGCAAACTTGCGCATCATGTGCTTCCCCTCCCATGGTGCCGGACTTATTTTCCAGCTTATGTAGGGAGCCTAGCCCCGCCTACCCATGGGTGCAATTGCTTGTGCGCCGCGAAAGATTGCTTCTGCTTTCATCAATTGGGCTGATTTCCCGGCAGGTGCCTGCCTATTTCCTAGCGGGGTTTTCGGGCTGCTGGGGGGCTTTGTTCAGCCATCGGCCACCATTGGAAATGAATTTGGCCCGCCAGAGCGCAATGTCAGAGGGGCGCTGGTCCTCGACACCCATCAGCACGCCACAACATTCGCATTTCATGTCACGGGCTTCTGGCTGTGGCTCGTTCAGAAAGGTGCATATGCGACAGATAGTTCCTTCGTGAAAATGGTCGGCGCTCACGCTTGTTCTCCCTCGGTGTCTGCAAAGCGCGCGACCAGTTTTTGGTCCTGTTATGGGGTCGCTGCACTCCGCCTAGAAGGAGAGCAAGGAGTGTGCCGGTTTTGAAACAAACGTGTCACGCTTGCAGCCGGGCCTGTGTTGGTTCAAGACTTGGCTCATCCCTTCCCTGCGGGAACGCGGCCTCAAACAGAGTGTGACGATGAAGCAGCTTTTCCATCGCGTGACTGTAACCATTCTACTGGGTCTTGGTCTGGCCGTCCCTGCGGTTGCGCAGAGCGTCGATTTTGCTGGCAAGACGATCACTATGCTTGTCCCCTATCCAACAGGGGGCGGTGTCGATCTCTGGGCGCGATTCAACCAGCCTTTGCTGGCGCGCCATTTGCCTGGCAAGCCTACTGTCCTTGTGAAGAACATGCCGGGTGGCGGCTCCACTGCTGGCGCCAATTTCTTTCAGGTAACGGCCAAGAATGACGGGATGACGTTGCTGATGAGCTCGGCCTCGACGCAATTTCCCTATCTGCTGGGCGATCCGCGCGTGAAATATGAATATCAGGATTGGCGCGTGATCCTTGCCGCACCCACAGGTGGGGCTGCTTATGTCTCGTCAAAATTTGGCGCGAAATCCATCCGCGACATCGACAAGCTGCGCGGTCAGGAATTGTTCTTTGCAAGCCCTGGACCCACAGCGCTCGAACTCGTGTCGCTACTGGGCTTCCGCCTGCTCGATCTCAAAGTGAATCACATCTTTGGTGTGGTGGGTCGTGCAGAAGGTCTGTTGGGTTTCGAGCGTGGTGAATTCACCATCGACTCGCAAACAACAACGGCTTACCTGCGCCGCTCGCAGGGTCTGGTCACAGAAGGCCGCGCGACGCCGCTCTTCTCGTGGGGTGTGCTCGACAAGAATGGTCAGCTCGCGCGCGATCCTAATTTCCCCGACTTGCCCCATATTGGCGAGGCCTACGAGATTGTTCATGGCAAAAAGCCCTCGGGCATTGAATGGGATGCCTTTATGGCCTTCCTGGTATCGGGGTTTCCGGCGCAAAAGCTGATTGTTCTGCCCAAGACAACGCCTGACAATATTGTCGAAACCTATCGGTCCGCCGTGCGCGACATGTTGAAAGACACGGATTATCTCGCCAAACGCGATGAGGTCATAGGCGAATATGAGCAGGTAACGGATGCGGAGGCTGAGCGCCTTTACAAGGCCGGCACAACGATTGCGCCGGAAGCCAAAGCCTGGGTGCGGCAGTTTCTGGAAAAGACCTATCAGGTGCAATTCAAGGAATAGGCGCCCGCGATGTCCTAAAGAAAAAGGCCGGCTGAACAGCCGGCCTTTGTGTTTGATCAGAAGATGATCTTATTCTTCGGTGATCTTCTGCATGCGGGCGACGACTTTTTCATCCGCATTGGCGGCGGCTGCCACGATCTTGGCAAGCGAAGCGCCATCCAGCGGCTCGAAGTCGAGATTCGACTTCTGGATTTCAGCCAAAAGCTCGGGATCCTTCATCGTCGCATCGAAGGCTTTGCGCAGGAGCGCCGTGCGGTCGGCGGTCAAACCGGGAGGTGCCAGTATCGAGCGGCCGATTTCCGCACTCGACACGGCGAAAGCCAGCAGCTTGCGATCATCTTCATTGGTGGCGAGTTCGACGAGTGTTGGCACGTCTTTCAGATCGGGCGAGCGCTGTGTGACATATTGCACAAAGATCGCAGCTTTCTTGTCTGTGATCCATTGCATGCGGGTGGACTTCATCGTGTTCCACGACGTGAGTGCGGATTCTGTTTCGCCGCGTTCAACCGCTAGCAGCCCATCGGTTGATCCGGGGAAGCCGCGAATGATCTTGTACTTCGTGCCCAGCACTTCATTCATCAGCTTTGGATAGGTATCAGAAGGAGAGCCAGGGCCGGTGGAGGCTGTTGGCACAACAAGTTTCCTCGCGCCTGCCAGCGTATAGGCTTCGGTGCGCGTTGAGACGACCTGCACTTCAATGTTGGAGGTGACGCGGCCGATCCAGGTGAAATCGGTAGCCTTGAACTGCACGCCCTTGGCCTTCAGCGCCTCGTCAATGGCGAGCGTCTGTGAGACGGTACCAAGCGCAGTGCCATCCTTAGGAGCGATGCGATAGAGCCAGTTGGAAGCGGTAAAAGAACCAGCGCCTGGCATATTGGAGGCAACCACTGTGGGCGTGCCCGCGATATGTTTGCTGATAAAACGCGCGACCATGCGGCCGAACAGATCGTAAGTGCCGCCCGGCGAGAAGCCGATATAGACGGTGATGGTCTTGCCCTTGAAGAAATCCTCATCCGCAGCAAAAGCGGGTGAAGCGGCAATGAGGGTCGCGGAAAGCGCGGCAGCGCCGAACGTCCTTTTCATAGGGTTTCCTCCTTGAGATCAGTTCTTTCTGGTGCTCTGCCGCAGACAATGCAAGACCCAAATCGTGGTTTCGGGCTGTCGCAAGACCGTCTGCCTTGCTAGAAGATCATAAAAAGTTCGTGTGTCCCGGCCCCCGGGGCCGGGGGAAATATCAGAATTGCATCCTGTCCGTACCCTTTTGTCCCGTTGGATTCCCGATTTACCCTCGGGGCCGCTGCTTGTGCTGATGTCGCTGGTTTTCCTGAAGCAGATCGGCAATGGCATGATCTGGTCGGTGATTGCCCTCTACGGGCAAGAGCTTGGCGCTGGCCCCACGCTGATTGGCCTTCTTGTCTCCTGCTATGGCGGGGCACGACTCATGGCCAATATGCCCTCGGGCTTTGCTTCTGAACGTTTCGGGCGCCGTCGGCTGATGCAATTGGGCTGTGTGCTCCTGACCATCGCGTCCTTCGGCGTGGTGATGACCCATTCCATCGAAGCCTTTTTCGTCGGCATTCTTCTGCTGGGTATCGCCTCGGCCTCCTTTATGACGGCGGCGCTGGCAGCGGTGGCCGATCTGGGTACACCCGGCCAACGGCTGCGTGATGCCTCTTTCTATCAGGCAGCCAATATGACGGGCACGGCGCTGGGCCCCGCGATTGGCGGTCTGGTGGCGGCGGGTTGGGGCTATTCCGCGCCTTATTTCGTCAATGGATTGATCGCGCTGGCGGGCGTCGTTGCTTTCATGGTCATTCCTTGGCCTGAGGAAAAGAAGCACAAGGCGGGTTCCCAGAAATTAGGTTCGCTGCGCGCCATTGCTATTGCGAGCGCTGGCGTCGGCTTGATGTATTTTGCGATTTTCTATGCGCGCACAGCGTCCAACTGGATCGTGATGCCGCTGATTGCGCAAAGCCATTTTGGTTGGGATATGGCTGCCATTGGCCTGCTTCTGACCGCCGGTGCCTGCGCCAATCTGGCTGTTTTGCCCTTTAATGCGGCTTTGTCGCGTGAATTCGGTCGGGTTGGGTCGATCATTTTGGCGGGTGCTGCGACCTTTGCCGCCTGCGCCATGCTGGCCTTTGGCGACCATCCGGTGTTCCTCTGGCTGACGGCTATCATGTTTGGTGCAGGCTCGGGGATCGCCACACCAACTCTCATTGCCTATGTCGCCGATGTCGCGCCTGAAAACCAGCGCGGCATTTATATGGGTCTGCTGCGCACGAGCCAGGACTTCGCCCTGATCCTGGGGCCCTTCTTCACCGGCTTCCTGTCCGATAATTTAGGCTTTGGCTATCGCGGCGGGCTGATGGGCTCGATGCTCATTCTGGGGCTGTCGATCTTCGTTTTCTGGCGTGGCGCGCGGGGCACGAAACTCTAGTCCCTGCCGACATTTGCCCGTCGCCTTGCTTTCCCCCGGTAAACCTCTAGCTTTAATCACAAGAATGAGAGCAGGAGGAATGTGACGTGCTGGCGTTGGTGAAGCTTGCTTTGAGGCGGCCTTATACAATGGCCGTGACCGCTGTCCTGATCATGCTGACGGGTTTTATTTCGGTCTCGCGCATGATCGTCGATATTTTCCCCGCCATTGATATTCCTGTCGTCTATGTCGCTTGGTCCTATAATGGACTGTCGGCAGAAGATATGGAACGGCGTGTTGTGCTCGTCTCCGAGCGCGCCTATTCGACCACCGTGAATGGTGTGGATCATATCGAATCCCTGTCTATTCCCGGCCAGGGCATTTTGAAGATCTATTTCCAGCCAGGCACAGATATTGGCGGCGCCATTGCGCAGATTTCCGCGCAAAGCAATGCTGTGCTGCGCATCGCGCCTCCCGGCATGCAACCGCCCAATATCATCCAGTTCAATGCATCCAATGTTCCGGTCGTGCAGGTGACGCTCAATTCCACCAGTGTGCCCGAGCAGCAGATTTCCGATTATGCCAATAACTTCCTGCGCGTAAAACTCTTCACCATTCCAGGCCTGTCCATTCCGTCAGCCTTTGGCGGCAAGAATCGCCAGATCATTGTCGAAGTCGATCCGTTGAAGGCGGCTTCCAAAGGCCTGTCGCAGATGGATGTCGTCAATGCTTTGGGCACGAGCAATGTGATTGTGCCCGCAGGTGTCGCCCGCCTGGGCGCCAAGGAATATGCGATCCAGCTCAATTCAAGCCCGCGCTTTGTTGAGCAATTCAACAATATCCCGGTGGGCGTGCGCGAAGGCGTGATGGTGACTCTGGCTGATATTGCTATTGTCAAAGACAGTTTTTCGCAGCAGTCCAATATTGTGCGTATTGACGGGCAGCGTGCGGCCTTCATTCCGATTTTGAAACACACCCATGCCTCGACGCTGAAAGTTGTCGATGCGGTGCGTGGCATTCTGCCCGAGATTCAGGAGACGGCCCCCTCGGGTCTTGAATTGCGCATGGACTTTGACCAGTCGATCTTTGTGCGCGCCGCGGTACACAATGTGGTCGAAGAGGCGATCATCTCCTCAATTCTTGTCTCGCTGATGATTCTTGTATTCCTGGGCAGCTGGCGCAATACATTGGTTGTGGCAGCCTCCATTCCACTTTCGATCTTTGCTGGCATGGCGGGGCTCTATTTCACCGGCCAGACGATCAATCTGATGACTTTGGGCGGGATGGCTCTGGCTATCGGCATGCTGGTCGATAATGCGACTGTGGTGATGGAAAATATTCACCGCAACCAAGCGCTCGGCAAACCGCTGACCATTGCCATTGTGGAAGGGTCGGGCGAAGTCGTGCAGCCGCTTACGGTGGCAACACTTTGCATCTGTATCGTCTTCATTCCGGTGCTCTTGCTTGAAGGGGCGGCGCGCTTCCTCTTTATCCCGCTCGCCATCACCGTTGTTTTGTCGATGCTGGCCTCTTTTGTTTTGTCCTTTACAGTTGTGCCCGCGCTCGCGCGGCAATTGCTGTCGGGCGAAGATCACGGTCATTCGGGTCCGAAATCCTTCGGCGCACGCATGGCTGAGGCTTTTGATCGTCGCTTCGATGCATTCAAGGCAGGCTTTGTGAAAGTACTGACGGGTGCCTTGGGCATGCGCAAGCAGGTGCTGTTTGGCTTTGGCGGCTTGCTCGCCATCACCTTCATGCTCGCGCCCAATGTGGGAACAGATTTCTACCCCACAGCAGATGTGGGTATTCTGAAGCTCCATGTGCGTGCGCCCGCAGGTAATCGTCTGGAATCAACCGAAGACCTTGTCTCCGACGTGGAGATTGCCCTGCGCAAGATTATCCCGGCTAAGGAAATGCGTACGATCAATGCGATGATCGGCGTGCCTGGTGGTCTCAATCTGGCGTTTGTGCCTTCTGACAATACGAGCGGTGCAGATGCTGAATTGCTGATCTCGCTGAAAAGCCCGCACCGCCCGACTGATGAATATAAACAGCTCATCCGTCGCCAGCTCACAGCTGAATTTCCCGGTGTGATTTTCTATTTCCAGACGGCTGACATTGTCAGTCAGGTGTTGAACTTCGGCCTGTCGGCGCCCATCGACATCCAGATTCAGGATCAGAATTTCGAACGCTCCTATGCGGTCGGTCAGCAGCTGTTACAAAAGCTGAAAGTGATTCCAGGTGTTGTTGATCCCCATATCACGCAGGTGCTGAACTTCCCCTCGCTGCAGATTGAAGTTGATCGCCAGCGTGCGGTGCGTCTTGGTGTCTCGCAGCGCGATGTCGCCAATAATATGTTGGCATCCTTGTCGGGATCATCCTCGATCAGCCCGACCTATTTTCTGAATCCTCAGAATGGCGTGAATTATTCGGTGGTCGTCAATACGCCGATTGATCGTCTGGAAACAGTGCAGGACATTTTGTCCTTCCCGGCTCAGTCAGCGCCGACGTCGCTGACACCGCCACCGGCTGTTGTAACGCCCACGACCTTGCCATCAGCGCCTGTGACGCGACTGGGTGACTTTGCGTCCGTGACGCCCGGCACTGCAATGAATGCGATCAATCATTACACGATCCAGCGCGTGATTGACGTGGCGGCCAATGTCGAGGGACGTGATCTGGGTTCCACGGCGGCCGAAATCAAACAGGTGATTGCTGACGTGCAAAAAGATTTGCCTTCGCAAACCAAGATTGTTTTGCGCGGACAAAATGAGGTGATGGAAAAGAGCTTCAAAATGCTCGCTTTTGGCCTCTTGCTGGCGATCTTCCTCGTCTATGCGGTCTTGGTTGTGCTGTTTCAGTCCTGGCTTGACCCATTCATCATTATGATGGCAGTGCCCGGCGCCTTGATCGGCATTATCTGGATGCTGGCTGCCACCGGCACGACGATCAATGTCGTCTCACTGATGGGCGCCATTATGTCGGTGGGCATTTGCGTCTCGAACTCGATCCTTGTCGTTTCCTTCGCCAATGATCTACGCGGGCGCCAGCCTTCGCTTACGCCGTTTGAGGCAGTGGTGGAATCGGCGTCCACGCGTTTGCGCCCCATTATGATGACGGCGTTGGCGATGATTATCGGCATGATCCCGATGGCTCTGGGTCTTGGTGAAGCTGGCGAGCAGAATGCGCCGTTGGGCCGCGCCGTGATTGGTGGTCTGGCGGTGGCGACTTTCGCTACATTGTTCCTTGTGCCGATTTTCTACACGTTGTTGCGCAAAGAGATGCCTGAATTGCTAAAGCTTGATCAGAAATTCAATGAAGAAATGCTCGCTGAAGGGGTAGTTGATGGTTGAGGTCCCGCAGAATAAGTCTCAAATCGCGCGGATCGCCGGCGGTATTTTTCTTCTCGCAGCAGCTGTCTTTGTCTGGCGCCATTATGCGGGCGAAAATGATCGTGTTGAATCCATGCGCAGTGCGCAGGCCAAGGTGGCCGAGCTGGGTCCGCGCGTTGAAATGGTCGAAGCCAGCGCCGGCCCCAAGTCGCGCACGATTAAATTGCTCGGCGACGTGCGTTCGGCTGCGACGGTCACGCTCTATGCCAAAATCTCTGCCTATCTGAAGACGATCTATGTCGATAAGGGCGACAAGGTGACTGCAGGTCAGGTGTTGGCCGAACTGGATAGTCCCGAACTTGAGCAGCAATATGCAGCTGCCTCCAATGACCTCATTCAGAAGAAGCGTAATCTTGAACGACTGCGCGGCTTGTTTGATCGCGGTTCGACGACACAGGTTGCTATGCTGCAGGCCGAGACGGATTTCATGGTCGCAGAGAACAATGTTGCGGGCCTTGCCGCAACCCGCGCCTATCAGACCATTCGCTCACCGCTGGAGGGCCGCGTCACAGCACGCTTTGTTGATCCGGGCGCTCTGGTCACCAATGCGCAGACTAATGCGGTGAGTGCACAACCGTTGGTGACAATTTCTGACAATACGCGTGTGCGCATTTATGCCTTTTTGCAACAGCCAGATGTGCCTTTCATCAAGCTTGGCCACAAGGCTGAAGTGGTGGATGCCAGCCGTCCTGAGCGGCGCAAGTCCGGCGAGATCACCCGCATGACGGGCGAGCTTGATCCCAAGTCACGCACTATGCTGATTGAAGTGCATCTCGATAATGCCGATGAGTTTTTTGTCCCCGGTTCCTTTGTCAATCTGACACTGGATGTCCCTTTGCCCCCCTCAATCCAGATTCCGGCACCTGCACTATTGCTGCGCAATGGGCGCGCGGTTGTGCCGGTGTTTGATAAGGAAAAATCAACGGTGCAGCTCCGCTCCGTGGTTGTCGGCGGCACCGATGGCGCGCGCGTCACCGTGACCGAGGGGCTAAAAGTGGGCGAGCCGATCTTGCTCAATCTGCCCGATGAAGTCACGGATGGCGGTAAGGTGCAGGCGGTGGCCCCGCGCCGCTGAAGCTTGCCACTTGATCCGCGCCATTTTATTGCCACCTTGGTCCGTTCACTCTGTACGCTTCGAATCGAAAAAGGGGGTTTGTCCCATGTTGCAACTTGCCAAAGTCCTCATGGCTGCCAGTGCTGCGTCGCTGACGCTGGCGGGTTGTGCCTCCACAGGCCCCGCGTCGCCTAGCGTTAATGTCATGCCTGCTAAGGGCAAATCTTACGAAGCTTTCCAGCGCGATGATAATTATTGTCAGGCTGCGGCCCAGCGTCAGGTTGGCTACAACTCGCCTGGTGAAGCGGCCAACACATCGGCCGTGCAGAGTGCGGCGGTTGGTACGGCGCTAGGTGCCTTGGCGGGCGCGGCCATTGGCTCTGCATCGGCGAATATGGGCAAGGGCGCGGCTATTGGCGCGGGAACAGGCCTGCTTGCGGGTGCATTGGTAGGTTCTGGTAATTCTAGTCAGGCGGGAGGTGCCGTGCAGGGCCGCTTTGACATGGTTTATGCGCAATGCATGAAGGCGCGCGGCAATATTGTCGAAGATGCGCCCCAGCCAGTGCGCGATGTGATTGTCTATGAGCGCCCGACACCAGTCTATATGGCGCCGCGTCCATATTATTATGAGCCGCGTCCCTATTATTACCAGTCGCGGCCTTACTATCGGCAGCGTCCCTATTATTATTGAGGTGCGGCGTTCCAAAAGAATGCAAAGGCGGGCCATGTGCCCGCCTTTTTGTGTGTGTGTACGGAAGAAGCCCATCTCTTTGCTGAAGCTATGTGGCGTCTTGCGCGCTGCTTCCTGATTGCCGGGTAGTTCTTCGGCCAATCATAATGGCGGGCTCACAACCTCGACAGAAAGTGCGCGAGGCTCATCAAGCCTTCGGGCCAAGGGCCGTGGCCTGATCCTGAATTTAAATGGCCAGCTTCACCTGCATCCAGCATGGCCGAGCCCCAGGCAAAGGCGAGATCTTCGACAGCCGCGTAAGAGGCGTGTGGATCATTGCGGCTACCCACCAAAAGTGAGGGAAAGGGCAGTGGATCGCGCGGATGCGTTTCAAACGCACCGAAATCCATTGCATGCGCGCGTAGCCATTCCTCGGACGGGGGCGCGACCAGAAACGCGCCTTTCACTTTCTCCGGATCAAAATCTCGAACCGCATGCGCTGTGGCCGCCACGCCGAGTGAATGGGCAATCAGAATGACAGGTTTTTGCGCTGCATTCACGGCGTCACGAATAGCGCTCACCCAAGCTGCATGATCAGGCGCATCCCAGTCGCTTTGTTCCACGCGCTTGGCGGTTGAAAGTTTTTGCTCCCAGCGCGATTGCCAATGGTCGGGGCCGGAATTGTTCAGGCCCGGGACAATAAGGATCTCGGCATCAGACGTTCGCATAAAATCTATCCAAGTTTGGCAAGTGCTGGAAACATTTCAATGAGCCAGAAACTCATACTCTGCATGGCGCCGGTGAGAAAACCGATGCCAGTGAGAACCAGCAAACCACCAACGACTTTTTCCAACACGCCGAAATGGCGCTTGAAGCGGGCTATGAAAGCCATGAAGGGCTCGATGGCCAAAGCTGCGATCAGAAAGGGCACGCCGAGGCCCGCTGAATAAGCGCCCAGTAAAACCATGCCGCGCGACACCGTGTCTTCTGAGCCGGCAACAGCGAGAATGGCTGCGAGAATGGGGCCGATGCAGGGCGTCCAGCCAAAAGCAAAGGCCAACCCCATGAGATAGGCGCCGAAAATACCGACCGGCTTTTCAACCTGCATGCGCTTTTCGCGATACAGAAAGCCAAGCCGGAATGCGCCCATGAAATGCAGGCCCATGATGATAATGCCTGCACCCGCCACCCATGTGAGCACATCGAGATAAGCGCGGATGATCTGGCCAAACAGCGAAGCTGTGGCACCCAGCGCCACAAAGACGGTGGAGAAGCCCGCGACAAAGAGAATGGCCGAGAGCGCCACATCGCGCCGCGCACCTGTGACACCTTCTTCGGACAGCTCTTCAATGGTGGTGCCCGCAATATAGGTGAGATAGGGCGGCACAAGCGGCAGCACGCAGGGGCTCAAGAAGGAGAGCACCCCGGCAAAGGCAGCGGCAGGAAGCGTGACGTCTGTGGCCATAAGGGGTGTTTAGACGGTTTGGGGGAGTGGTGCAAAGCCCTCAACCGCGCCCAATCATTGCGAATGCGGCCTTCTGGATTGCTTCGCTGTGCTCGCAATGACGGGGAGGGCTTAACTGGACCCATAGCCGCGCCCTTGGTAGCCTCGCGACCAAGCCCGAATCCGGCCCTTTGGGAGAGGCATGGAAAATTTCCTGCAACAGCTGATCAATGGTGTGACCTTGGGGTCCATCTATGGGCTCATTGCCATCGGCTACACCATGGTTTTCGGCATTATCGGCATGGTCAATTTTGCCCATGGTGATGTGTTCATGCTGTCGGCCTTTATTGCGCTGATTGTTTTTCTCGCGCTCACACAGCTCTTGGGGCTGACCTCGCTGGGGCTTGTGTTTCTGATCGTGCTGATCTGCGCCATGGCGCTCACCGCGCTCTGGAACTGGGCCATTGAGCGCGTCGCCTATCGGCCCTTGCGCGGATCGTTTCGCTTGGCGCCGCTGATCTCGGCCATCGGCATGTCGATCTTTCTCGCCAATTTCGTGCAAGTGGCGCAGGGCCCACGCAACAAGCCGGTGCCGCCCATGTTTACGGATGTGATTCAGGTCACCAGCGGAGGCGCCTTTGATGTGACGCTCTCCTACAAGCAAATTCTCATTGTCACGGTCACTGGCGTTCTGCTGCTGGCCTTCTGGTTTCTGGTGCAGAAGACCGCACTGGGTCGCGCGCAACGCGCCTGCGAGCAGGACCGCACCATGGCGGCACTGCTTGGCGTTGATGTGGATCGCACAATCTCGCTGACTTTCATCATTGGCGCCGCGCTCGCGGCTGTCGCTGGCACGCTCTACATGATGTATTATGGCGTGGTGAATTTTTCTGATGGCTTTACGCCCGGTGTGAAAGCTTTTACCGCCGCCGTCCTTGGTGGCATTGGCTCGCTGCCGGGCGCTGTCATTGGTGGTTTGCTGATCGGGCTGATCGAGACATTCTGGTCGGCCTATTTTTCATCCGACTATAAGGATGTTGCAGCTTTCTCCATTCTCATCGTCACGCTGATCTTCATGCCCTCTGGCCTGTTGGGCCGACCTGAGGTCGAGAAAGTCTGATGAGCCCCGCCATGCCCATCACGCGCGCTTTGCGCGAGGCTGCTTTTGCCGGATTGGTGGCTGCAGGTCTGGCCTTTCCCATTCTGACACTGGGCACGGAGCTGGATCAATCGAACCGTCTTGTGCTCGAGCAACGCTGGTCCTGGATGGCGATTGCGGCTGCACTTGTATGTGTCGGGCGCTTTCTCGTTTTGATCTTGGCATCTGCGCCTGTCACTTCGGTTGCGCGCGCGCCGCTCGTGTCGCCAGCTCTGACACGCTTGCTGCCGTCTGTCAGCGTGATGGCGCTGTTTCTGTTTCCACTCGTCATGCTGTTTTGGCTGGGGCCGCAAGGCTCGCTGAAATGGATCAATAATTACGGCGTGCAAATTCTCATTTACGTCATGCTGGGCTGGGGCTTGAACATTGTGGTCGGGCTCGCGGGCCTTCTCGATTTGGGCTATGTCGCTTTCTATGCCGTGGGTGCTTACACTTACGCGCTGCTCTCCACACAATTTGGTCTGTCTTTCTGGCTCTGCCTGCCGCTCGCCGGATTGATGGCGGCGAGCTGGGGCGCCATGCTGGGCTTTCCGGTTTTGCGGTTGCGGGGCGATTATCTCGCCATTGTCACTTTGGCCTTTGGTGAAATCGTCAGCGCCGTCCTGACCAATTGGACAGATTTTTCCAATGGCAAGGCGGGCATCATGTCGATCCCGCGCGTGACCTTTTTTGGTCTGCCCTTCACCGCGAGCGAGAACGGATTTGCCGCCACCTTCGGTCTTGAGTTTCAAGCCATCCACCGCACGATTTTTCTCTTCTATCTGATCTTGGTGCTGGCGCTCATCACCCATGTGGTGACGCTGCGCTTGCGCCGCCTACCTGTGGGGCGCGCGTGGGAAGCTTTGCGCGAAGATGAAATTGCCTGCCGGTCGCTTGGCATCAATACGGTCAATACCAAACTCACGGCCTTTGCACTGGGCGCGATGTTTGCGGGCTTTGCCGGCTCTTTCTTTGCCGTGCGTCAGGGCTTTGTGAATCCCGACAGTTTCACCTTCATGGAATCAGCGACCATTCTGGCCATTGTCGTGCTGGGCGGCATGGGCTCGCAATTGGGCGTCGCGCTGGCCGCTGTTGTCATGGTGGGTGGCACAGAAGTGTTGCGCGAGCTGACGTTTCTGAAAGAAATCTTCGGCTCGTCTTTTGATCCCTCGCTCTATCGCATGTTGCTGTTTGGCCTTGCCATGGTGGTGATGATGATCTGGCGTCCGCGCGGTCTCATCTCGTCGCGCGAGCCCTCCGTCTTTTTGGCGCAGAAGAAAAATGTGTCGGGCACGCTGGTGCAGGAGGGACACGGCTGATGACCCGCCGCTGGCTCGACGCGCCTCTGCTCACCATCGAACATCTCACCATGCGTTTTGGTGGGCTCACAGCTGTGAATGATGTGTCTTTCACGGTTGGGCGCGGCGACATTACCGCCTTGATCGGCCCCAATGGGGCGGGCAAAACCACGCTTTTCAATTGCATCACGGGTTTCTACAAGCCCGTGCAGGGGCGGCTGGCGCTCGCGCGTGAAGGTGTCGCGCCTGCGCAAGATGTGGAGGCGTTGACGGACAGCGGGTCGCGCCACAAAGATGGTCTTTATCTTCTGGAGCGCATGCCGGATTTTGAAATCACGCGTGATGCGCATGTGGCGCGCACGTTCCAGAATATCCGCCTCTTCTCCGGCATGACTGTGCTCGAAAATCTGGTTGTGGCGCAGCATAATGTTTTGATGCGGGCGTCCGGCCTGTCGCTGTTAGGCCTGATCGGTTGGCCGCGTTTTCATGCGGCTGAGCAGCGCGCGATCGACAAGGCGCGTTTCTGGCTTGATAAAATCGGTCTCACCGATCGCGCCGATGATCCGGCTGGCGCGCTGCCCTATGGCGCGCAGCGCCGTCTCGAGATTGCGCGAGCCATGTGCACCGATCCTGTGCTGCTGTGTCTTGATGAGCCTGCCGCTGGTCTCAATCCGCGCGAAAGTGCGGAGTTGAATGATTTGCTTTTGTCGATCCGCGCCGAGCAGGGGACATCGATCTTGCTGATCGAACATGACATGAGCGTGGTGATGAAAATCTCCGATCATGTGGTGGTGCTTGATTATGGCCGACTGATCGCTGATGGCACGCCGGATGAGATCCGTCATGATCCGCGCGTGATTGCTGCCTATCTGGGTGTTGAAGATGCGGACGAAGCCGCCGGGGTTCTCGCATGAGTGCGCCTTTGCTCTCCATCCAGAAACTCGAGGCCGCTTACGGTCAGATCATGGCGCTGAAGGGCATTGATCTTGATGTGATGCCGGGCGAGATCGTCACCATCATTGGTGCCAATGGTGCGGGCAAATCCACCACAATGATGAGCGTCTTCGGGCGTCCGCGTGCCAGTTCAGGCAAAATCATTTTTGATGGGCAGGATATTACCGATAAGCCCGCGCATGAGATTGCGCGCATGGGGCTTGCGCAATCGCCCGAAGGGCGGCGCATTTTTCCGCGCATGTCTGTGTTGGAAAATTTGCAAATGGGTGCGGCCGTGAATGGCATGGCCCATTTTCAGGCCGATCTCGAGCGGATGTTTGCGATTTTTCCGCGCCTCAAAGAGCGCATCGACCAGCGTGGTGGCACATTGTCGGGTGGTGAGCAGCAAATGCTCGCCATTGCGCGCGCTTTGATGAGCCGCCCGCGTCTGTTGATGCTGGATGAGCCTTCTTTGGGTCTGGCGCCACTTGTCGTGAAACAGATTTTTGAGGTGATCGCCGAACTCAACCGCAAAGACGGGCTCACCGTTTTTCTGGTCGAGCAAAATGCCTTTCATGCTTTGAGGCTGGCGCACCGCGGTTATGTCATGGTCAATGGCCAGATTACTTTGTCAGGCACGGGGCGTGATTTGCTCGACAACCCCCAAGTGCGCGCGGCCTATCTTGAGGGGGCGCATTGATGGGTGTCTTTGCTTTTCTTCCCCTGATCTTACTGGCGCTGCTGGGCGGGGCTGCCTCCGCGGCGGCGGGCCGGGCGGTTGCGCAGACCTGGCGCGCACCGATGATCCTTTTTTTCTATGCGTTCCTTCTGGCCTTGGTTTTGTTGTTTTTGGCCTTTGCCTTGTTTGACGTGTCGCCACGCCTGTCGGGGCTGGCCTTGGCCTTTGGCTGGTCGCTTGCTTTCGCGCGGGTGGCGTTTCAACTGACGCGGGCGCGCCAGATGGTCGCTCAATATAGCTTTACCCGTCACCCCAAGGCGTGACAGGGCGGTTGAAACGGGTAAGCTTGGCTCAGAGATTCACTTCAGCTGAGGGCCTCCCATGAAATCCCCGTTCATCTCCCGATTGGTTCTGGCGGCGCCTGTTGCTGGCGCACTCATTGCCTCTTCTGCTCTGGCGCAAGTGAAGATGGGTGTCGGTGGGCCGATGACCGGGTCTTCCGCCGCCTTCGGCTCCATGCTGAAGAATGGTGCTGAGCAGGCAGCGGAAGATATCAACGCTGCCGGCGGCATTCTGGGCCAGAAGATTCAGCTCTTCATTGGTGACGATGCATCCAAGCCTGAACAGGGCGTTTCGGTAGCCAATAAATTTGTCGGCGATGGCGTGAAATATGTCATCGGCCATTTTAATTCAGGCGTGTCGATCCCGACCTCTGCGGAAGTCTATTCCGAGAATAATATGTTGCAGATCACGCCGGCCTCTACCAGTCCGCGTTTCACCGAGCGGGGATTGTGGAACGTGTTTCGCACGTGTGGTCGCGATGACCAGCAGGGCGAGGTGGCTGCAAAATATATTATCGACAAGCTGAAGGATAAGCGCATCGCCGTGGTTCACGACAAGACGCCTTATGGCAAAGGGCTTGCTGATGAAACACAAAAGGCGATGAAGGCGGGCGGCGTGAAAGAAGTGCTCTATGAGGGCATCAATCCGGGCGAGCGCGATTATTCAGCCATTGTCACCAAGCTAAAGGCGCAACGCGTCGAGGTTCTCTTCTGGGGTGGTCTGCATGGTGAAGCTGGCGTGCTCTTGCGCCAGATGCGCGAGCAGGGCTTGAGTACTTTGATGATTGGCGGTGATGGCATTGCGACAGCCGAGCTTGCCGCCATTGCGGGTGATGCGGTGGAAGGCACTCTGATGACCTTTGGTCCTGATCCGATCAAGCGTCCCGATGCGGCCGAGGTGTTGAAAAAGTTCGAAGCCAAGAAGATCAATCCGGAAAGCTACACGCTTTATTCTTATGCGGCTGTGCAGGTGGTGAAACTGGCAGCCGAGAAAGCAGGCACGCTCGACACCAAAAAGGTGGCGGAGGTGATTCATTCCGGCATGACGTTCCAGACGGTGCTGGGCAAATTGTCTTTCGACAAGAAGGGCGATCGCACGGATGCCGATTACGTCATGTATGTCTGGAAAAAGGGCGCTGATGGAAAGATGGGCTTTGTCCAGTTGTGATCATCTATAGAGGCAAAATGAAAAAGGCGGGCTTAGGCCCGCCTTTTCTCTGGATTGCCACGTCGCCTTCGGCTCCTCGCAATGACGGGGAAAGAGGGTAGCCTCTCCGCCGTCATTGCGAGCGCAGCGAAGCAATCCATAGCACCAATCTCGCAAGTTATGCGCTATGGATTGCCGCGTCGGCCCTGCGGGCCTCCTTGCAATGACGAGAATTAGCCGAAGACACGATTGAAAATCGTGTCCACGTGTTTCAGGTGGTAGCCCAGATCAAACAGCTCTTCGAGCTCCTTGTCTGACAGGGCTTTCGACACTTCCGCGTCTTTCTTGAGCAGCGTCAGGAAGTCGCCTTCGCCGCGCCAGACGGGCATCGCGTTGCGCTGTACGAACTTATAGCTGTCCTCGCGCGAAATGCCTTTTTGCGTGAGCGCCAGCAAGACACGCTGCGAATGGATGAGCCCGCCCAGGCGATCCAGATTCTTCTGCATGTTTTCCGGATAGACAATCAGCTTGTCGATCACGCCCGTCAGACGTGCCAAAGCAAAGTCGAGTGTGATGGTTGCATCAGGGCCGATCATACGCTCGACAGACGAATGCGAAATATCGCGCTCGTGCCAGAGCGCGACATTTTCCATGGCGGGCAGGGCCATGCCGCGCACGAGACGCGCGAGGCCGGTGAGGTTTTCCGTCAGCACAGGATTGCGCTTGTGCGGCATGGCGGAAGAGCCCTTCTGGCCTTCCGAGAAAAATTCTTCTGCTTCCAATACTTCCGTGCGCTGCATGTGGCGCACTTCGGTGGCCAGGCGCTCGATGGAAGAGGCAATCACGCCCAAGGTCGCAAAGAACATGGCGTGGCGATCACGCGGAATGACCTGTGTCGAGACGGGCTCGACAGCGAGGCCCATTTTCTTGGCGACATGTTCTTCAACACGCGGGTCGATATTGGCGAAGGTGCCGACAGCGCCAGAAATGGCGCAGGTGGCGATTTCCTTGCGCGCATGCACAAGGCGTTCGCGGCAGCGGGTGAACTCGGCATAGGCTTGTGCGAGTTTCAGGCCGAAGGTCACAGGCTCTGCGTGAATACCATGCGAGCGGCCGATGACCGGTGTCATTTTATGTTCCAGCGCGCGTCGTTTGATGGCGGCAAGCAGCGCATCGAGATCAGCCAGCAGAATATCGGAGGCGCGGGCGAGCTGCACGGCAAGGCACGTGTCGAGCACGTCGGACGACGTCATGCCTTGGTGGACGAAGCGTGACTCGGGGCCGATGAATTCGGCGAGATGGGTCAGGAAGGCGATGACGTCATGCTTGGTGACGCGTTCGATTTCATCGATCCGGTCGACGTCGAAAGTGACATGGCCAGCGCCGTCCCAGATCGCCTTGGCGCTTTCTTTCGGAATGGTGCCGATTTCGGCCAGCGCGTCACAAGCATGGGCCTCGATCTCGAACCAGATGCGAAAACGCGTCTGCGAATCCCAGATGGCAACCATTTCGGGGCGGGAATAGCGGGGGATCATCGGCGGGCTCCGGATAGGGATTCTTATCGGGGTCGGCGTAGCACGGCAGGGGGGCGAGGGCCTAGTGCGGGGCGGGGATAACCCCGTCATTGCGAGCGAAGCGAAGCAACCCAGAAGCCTCACGCGTGCCTCTGGTGTGCCGCGTCGCCCGCGGCTCCTCGCAATGACGGGTGAAAAGCCTTGCATCTGGCCGTCATTACCTGCATGTAGCGGCCAAATCCCGTTGAGACCTAAACCATGACCCTCGAACGCCAGCGCCTCGTTGAAGGCCTCGCCTGTCTGATTGCTTTCGGTGCCTGTATTCCGCTTGCCAATTGGATGATTGGAAATGTCGGCGCTTTTTGTACGCCGGAAGGGATTTGCCTGATCCCGGTCGCTCCGGGCGTCATGGCACCGTCAGGTGTTTTGATGATTGGTCTTGCCTTGGTGTTGCGCGATCTTGTGCAGCGCCGCCTTGGCACTAAGTTTGCCCTAGCGGCCATTGCCGCTGGGACAGCCATTTCAGCGCTTTTGGCCCCGCCAGCATTGGTCGTTGCCTCAGCTGCGGCTTTCCTGTTTTCGGAACTGGCCGATTTTGCGGTCTACACGCCCTTGCAGCGCCGCCGCCTTGTTCTGGCGGTCTTCGCCTCCAGCGGCACGGGTCTTGTGGTCGATTCCATCGTCTTTTTATGGCTGGCCTTTGGATCGCTGGATTATCTGGGCGGCCAGATCATTGGAAAGGCGTGGATGGTGCTGATTGCGCTGCCCCTCATCCATCTGCTGCGCCGTCGCGATGAACGCATTGGATTGCAGCCGGCCTGAGGTTTCTTCCACGGGCAAAGAATGTTAGTCCCCCGTGAGTACATCCGGAGCCAAAACATGCGCCCCCTTCAGATTTTGCCCTCCATGCTCGCCAGCGATTTTTCCAAGCTTGGCCAGGAAGTCAGCGACATTATGGGCGCGGGCGGCGACATTGTGCATCTGGATGTGATGGACGGGCATTTCGTGCCCAACATTACTTTCGGCCCCGATGTCATCAAAGCCATCCGCAAATGCACGGATAAGCCGTTTGATACGCATTTGATGATTGCTCCTACGGATTCGTTTCTGGAGGCGTTTGCCAAGGCGGGTTCTGATTACATCACAGTCCATGCCGAAGCAGGCCCGCATGTGCATCGTTCGTTGCAGGCGATCCGCGCACTCGGCAAAAAAGCGGGCGTTGCTGTCAATCCCGGCACGCCGGAAGATCTCGTCGAATATCTCCTCGACGATGTCGATCTCATTCTCGCCATGACTGTGAACCCCGGCTTTGGCGGCCAGAGTTTCATCCGTCCCGTGCTCGAAAAAGTGCGCCGCATTCGCGCCATGGTGGGAGATCGCCCGATCGACATTGAAGTCGACGGCGGCGTGACAGCTGACAATGCGGGTGATTGCGCCAAGGCGGGCGCCAATTTTCTGGTGGCTGGCTCGGCGGCTTTCAAAGGCGGGCCGAATGCCTATGCGGCCAATATCGAAACCATCCGCAAAGCAGCGCTTTTGGGTCGTGGTGAGCTGGTTTAACAGCTCGTCACCGCGAGGAGGCCGCAGGCCGAAGCAGCAATCCAGGAGCCAACGTCAGGCTGTCTGGATTTCTTCGCTGACGCTCGCAATGACGGCGCATATGGCCCGTCAAATCCCCATATCGTCGAAAACTTCCTGCGCCAGTTTGAAGGCGTGATTGGCTGGCGGCACGCCGGCGTAAATTGCGCATTGCAGGATGATTTCTTTCAGCTCGTCCTTGGTCAGGCCATTGTTGAAACAAGCACGCACATGCAGCTTGAACTCTTCCCAATTGCGGGTCGAAATGGTTGATGACAGCACAACGACTGATCGGGTGCGGCGATCAAGACCGGGGCGCGACCAGATATCACCCCAAGCGGTGCGCTGGATGAAATCAAACCAGTCCGCATTGAATTCGGTCTGCGCCTTGTTGGATTTGTCCACCCAGGCATCGCCCAGAACTTCGCGGCGGACTTTCACGCCTTGTGTGAAGCGGGTTTTATCGTCCATCAGCGGGCGCTCCTCTTCTTGGTTTTTCTCACAATGCGGCGCGTGATCTTTTTGGTCGCCTTCTTGGCGACTGTCTTGACGGTTTTCTTCGGGGCTTTTTTAGCCACTTTCTTCACGCTCTTTTTCGGAGCTGATTTTTCCGCGTTCTTTTTGGCGACTTTCTTGGCTATTTTCTTGACCACTTTTTTGGCCGTCTTCTTCGTAGCCTTTTTGGCGGCCTGCTTCACAAGTTTGCGCGAAGGCTTTTTCACAGCCTTCTTTTTGGCAGGTGCTTTTTTTGCCTTCGGTGCGGCGGGCTTTTTGGCAGCCTTGGTCAGGAATTGCATTACGGCGCGGGCGAAAGCGTCGGGCATTTCCACATTGGATAGATGCGCCGCATCCAGTTCTACATAATCCGAGCCCTCGATCAGCGAGGCGAGTTCCATACCGAGCTTGGCTGGAGTTGCGGGATCGCGCGTGCCGGCAATCACCAGCACGGGAGCTTGCGCACGGCGCACGGTTTCGCGCTGGTCCATGTCGCGCACGGCGGCGCATGCGGCGATATAGCCCTGGGCGGGTGTTGCGACCAGCATCTGGGCAATGCGCTGGACGCCGGCCGGATCGAGAGCCTGAAACTCAGGTGTGAACCAGCGCTCAATCAACCCACCGGTGATCGAGGCCATGCCATTCTTCTGCACATTCACAATGCGCGTATTCCAGGGGCGTGCATCAGGCATATAGGCGGAGGTATTGGCCAGTACGGCGCGGGTGATGCGCTCGGGCGCATGCGCCAGCAGCCATTGGCCGACCATGCCGCCCAAGGAGAGACCGAGCCAATTGACGCTGGAAAGCTCCAGCGCATCCATAATGGCCAGCGCGTCGGCGCCCAGCATAGCAATGGAATAGGGGCCGCTATTGGCCACCGAGCCGCCGTGCCCACGGGAATCATAGCGCACGACGCGGAATTTCTTCGTCAGCGCGGGCATCTGCGCATCCCACATGTGGAGATCGGTGCCCAGTGAATTGGATAGCATGAGGACGGGCGCCGAGGCGGGCCCCTCAATTTCAACGCGGAATTGGCCGGTTGCAGTGGTCAGATGGGCCATGCTCTCTTGCTCCTGCGGCGCGCGGGCTTTAACACCAAGCTATAGGGCTTGGCACAAGCGCATAGACCGCCCGGGGCGTCAGCGCAACCGGAGGCGGCCGCGAGGTCGCCAACCAGCCCGCGCAAAATGGAGGATAAGGCAGCATGGCGATGACGATGACGGGCGAAGTGGCCCTTCCCGCGACCCGCGAAACAGTCTGGGTGAAGCTCAATGACCCGGCCGTTCTGAAAGCCTGCATCCCTGGCTGTGAAATCCTCGACAAAACGAGCGAGACCGGCTTTTCCGCAGTTGTGAAGCTCAAGATCGGCCCGGTCTCTGCCACGTTCAAAGGCTCGGTTGAATTGTCCGATCTCGACCCGCCGAATGGCTACCGCATCTCGGGCCAGGGCGAGGGCGGCGTCGCCGGCTTTGCCAAGGGTGGCGCGACCGTGCATCTGACAGATGCGCCCGATGGGGCCGAGGGCTGCGTGCTGTCTTATAATGTCGAAGCCAATGTGGGGGGCAAAATTGCCCAGCTCGGCGCGCGTCTTATCGATGGCGTCGCGAAGAAAACGGCCGACCAGTTTTTCAACAATTTTGCGAATGCGGTGAAGGCAGGCTGACGCCTGCGCCGGTCTGCATCTTTCCCGCACATCTCCACCTTTCTGGCGGGGTGCGGTGGGCTTGACCGGCGTCAATGGGTCGGCTCAACTTGGGCTATCTCACGGGTGCTTTTGGTGCCCGCTTTCCGGCGCAAAGACCGGACTTTTGGAGGAAGAGGCGAATGGCCAGTGTGACATTGACGGTGAACGGCAAGACCATCACCCGCGACATCGATCCGCGCACTTTGCTTGTTGAGTTTCTGCGCGAGCATATGCGCCTCACCGGCACACATGTGGGTTGCGACACGACGCAATGCGGCTGCTGCACTGTGCATGTGGATGGCAAGGCTCTCAAGAGCTGCACGCTCTTGGCCGTGGCTGTGGACGGCTCCACCATCATGACGATTGAAGGTCTCGCCAAGGGCGAAGATCTGCATCCGATGCAGGCGGCGTTTCGTGAATATCATGGTTTGCAATGCGGCTTCTGCACGCCGGGCATGATCATGAGTGCGGTCGATATGGTGCGCCGCAAGGGCACCGACCTTGATGACAAGACGATCCGTGAAGAGTTAGAGGGCAATATCTGCCGCTGCACGGGCTACCATAATATTGTGAAGGCGATTCATTACGGCGCCGAAGCTATGGGTAAGGCGGGCACTGCAGCGGAGTGATCCTCCGCTTTTTCACGCAAGCAATCATAAAAGAGCCGGGCGCATCACAGCGGAACCGGCCCGTTCTCTGGAGGAAAACAGATGAGTGGGACCGGTATTGGCGCGCGCGTTCAGCGCAAAGAAGATTTCCGTTTCATCACTGGCAAGGGACAATATACGGATGATGTGAACTGCTATGGCCAAGCCCATGCGGTTTTTCTGCGCTCGCCGCATGCCCATGCAGATATTGTGTCCATCAAACTTGATGCGGCGCGCGACATGGCCGGTGTTGTTGATATTTTTACAGGCGATGATCTCGCCGCCGACAAGATCGGCGGTCTCATCTGCGGCTGGATGATCCATTCCAAAGACGGCTCACCCATGAAAGCGGGTGCACATCCAGCCCTAGCGCAAGGCAAGGTGCGCTATGTTGGTGATCATGTGGCGGTGGTGATTGCCGAGACGCAGGCGCAGGCGCGCGATGCGATGGAAAAGATCGAAGTTGATTACAAGGTTTTGTCGCCCGTCGTCTCCATGGCCGATGCGGTGAGGGCGGGTGCGCCGGTTCTGCATGACGTGGCTCCCCATAATATTGTCTATAATTGGTCGCTGGGCGATGAGGCGGCTGCTGATGCGGCTTTTGCAACAGCGGCACATGTGACGAAACTTGATATTATCAACAATCGTCTCGTCCCCAATGCTATGGAGCCGCGTGCGGCTGTCGGCGATTATAATTCTGGCAGCGGTGGTTTCACGCTGTATACGACGAGTCAGAATCCGCATGTCGCGCGTCTCGTACTCTCGGCTTTCATCGGGATCGCGCCCGAACACAAGTTGCGCGTGATCGCGCCGGATGTGGGCGGTGGTTTCGGCTCGAAGATCTTCATTTATGCGGAAGAAACCGTTTGCGTCTGGGCAGCCAAGAAAGTCGGCCGTCCGGTGAAATGGGTGGCGGACCGCACGGAAGCGTTTCTGTCGGATGCACATGGGCGCGATCATGTGACGCATGCTGAAATGGCACTTGATGCGTCGGGCAAGATTCTCGGATTGCGCGTGAAGACGAGGGCCAATCTGGGCGCTTATCTTTCAACCTTCTCCAGCTGCGTGCCTACCTATCTCTATGCGCCGCTCCTGTCCGGCCAATATGACATCCCCGCCATCTATGCGGAAGTCGATGGCATTTACACCAATACGGCGCCGGTCGATGCCTATCGCGGTGCGGGGCGGCCGGAAGCCACGTTCGTCATTGAGCGCATGGTGGAAGTTGCTGCGCGCGAGATGAAGCAGGATCCGGCGGAATTCCGCCGCAGGAATTTCGTGCGCAACTTCCCCCATCAGACACCGGTCATCATGTGCTATGACGCAGGCGATTATGATGCCTCGATGACCAAGGCGTTGGAGATGGCCGATTATAAAAATATCGGCGCACGCAAGGCGGCCTCCGCCAAGAAGGGTCTTCTGCGCGGCGTTGGTTTTTCGGCCTATATTGAAGCCTGTGGTATTGCGCCTTCAGCCGCTGTTGGGTCGCTGGGTGCAGGTGTGGGCCTGTGGGAATCAGCCGAAGTGCGCGTGAATCCGGTCGGCACGGTGGAAATTCTCACCGGTTCCCATTCACATGGGCAGGGACACGAGACGACTTTTGCGCAGCTTGTCTCCGAACGTCTGGGCATTTCCATCGACAATGTCGCGATCATTCATGGCGACACGGACAAAGTGCAGATGGGCATGGGTACTTATGGCTCGCGCTCGGGCGCGGTGGGCATGTCAGCGCTCTCCAAAGCGCTCGACAAGATTGAAACCAAGGCGAAGAAAGTCGCTGGCTTTGTGCTGGAAGCCTCGCCTGATGACATTGAATTCAAGGACGGCAAATTTTCTGTGCGCGGGACTGACAAGGAGATCGATTTCGCCTCGGTCGCTTTGCAGGCCTATATTGCGCATAAGTTCAACGGGCAGGAGCTCGAGCCCGGCTTGAAGGAAAGCGCTTTCTGGGATCCGACCAATTTCACCTTCCCGGCGGGTGTGCATATTTGCGAAGTAGAGATCGACCCCGCCACCGGTGTCACGCGCATCGACCGCTGGACGGCGGTGGATGATTTCGGAAATGTTATCAATCCGATGATTGTTGAGGGCCAGGTCCATGGCGGTATTGCCCAGGGTGTCGGCCAAGCGTTGCTCGAGGGGGCGGTCTATGATGCCAACGGGCAGCTCGTGACCGCCAGCTATATGGATTATGCCATGCCCCGCGCGGATGATCTGCCCTCTTATGATGTCGGCATGACCCAAACGGCCTGTCCCTCGAATCCGCTTGGCATTAAAGGCTGCGGGGAGGCCGGCGCCATTGCCGCCCCGCCGGCCGTCATGAATGCCATCACCGATGCGCTCGGCCATGAGGAAATTGCTATGCCGGCCACCCCCTTGGCCGTCTGGCGGGCGGCGCAACGGCTGGCGCCTCGGGCTGCGGCAGAATGAAGGAACTGGCGGTGGGCGCCCGCGCCCGCTAATATGTTTGCAGAACGTCAACGCGGCGAAGGCCAGCGTTCAGGGAGAAGAAAATGTATCCGTTCACCTATCATCGCCCCGGCTCGCTGGCGGATGCCGTGAAACTCGCGGGCAGCGACGAAGCCAAAATTATGGCAGGCGGCATGACGCTCCTGCCGACGATGAAGCAGCGCCTTGCGGCGCCCTCCGACATTGTCGATTTGAACGGTCTGGATCTCGCGGGCATCAAGGTTGAAGGCGGCAAGGTGACCATTGGTGCCATGACGCGCCACGCCGATGTGGCCGGCAATGCTGATTTGCACAAGGCGATCCCCGCGCTCGCAGAGCTGGCTGGCATGATCGGTGATCCGATGGTGCGCCATCGCGGTACGATTGGCGGCTCGGTGTCTAACAATGATCCGGCGGCCGATTATCCCTCAGCCTGTCTTGCGCTGGGCGCGACCATTGTGACCAGCAAGCGTGAAATGGCTGCGGAGGATTTTTTCACCGGCCTGTTCGAGACAGCCCTTGAGCCGGGCGAGATCGTGACCAAATTCGTCTTCCCCGTACCGGAAAAGGCGAATTATCAGAAGTTTCGCAACCCCGCCTCGCGCTACGCGATTGTGGGCGTGTTTGTTGCTAAATTTGCAGCCGGCGTGCGTGTGGCTGTGACGGGTGCAGGCTCGAGCGGCGTGTTCCGCCAGTTTGATTTCGAAGAGGCTTTGTCGAAGATTTTTTCGACTCAGGCGATTGAAGGGATCAAGCAGTCGGCTGATGGTCTGAATTCCGACATTCATGCCGACGCCGCCTATCGTGCCCATCTGATCGGCGTGATGGCGCGCCGCGCGGTTGAGGCTGCGCGCTAACCCTCTCCCAAAGGGAGAGGGTTAGCGCGGAGCGCCGGGGTGAGGGGTTACACCCTCACAATGTAAGATCGTAACCCCTCATCCGCCCGCTCGCGCGGGCACCTTCTCCCTCTGGGAGAAGGAGAGGGCAGCGCTAGGGCGGCAGACGGAGACTTGGTTTGACCGCATTGCCTGCATCCATCGACGAAACCCTCGCCCTTCTGACGCGTGGTGGCTATGTCGCTGATCGCTCTTTGGCGACGGTGGTTTTCCTCTCATTGAAAATGGGACGCCCGCTTTTTCTGGAAGGTGAGGCAGGTGTCGGCAAAACAGAAATTGCGAAAGTTCTGGCCAGCACACTGGGACGCAAGCTCATTCGACTGCAATGCTATGAGGGGCTTGATGTCTCCTCAGCCGTGTATGAATGGGATTATGCGCGCCAGATGATGGCGATCCGTTTGGCGGAAGCCAGCGGCGAGCAAGATCGTGCACGTATCGAGAGTGATATTTTTTCGGAACGCTATTTGATCAAGCGTCCACTCCTGCAGGCGCTCGAAACATGCACCGAAGGTCCACCCGTTTTGCTTATTGATGAGCTGGACCGAACAGATGAGGCTTTTGAGGCCTTTCTGCTGGAAATTCTTTCTGATTTTCAGGTGAGCGTGCCTGAGCTTGGCACCATCCGCGCAGATCATCCCCCGATTGTTATCATCACCTCCAACCGCACACGCGAAGTGCATGACGCGCTGAAGCGGCGTTGTCTTTATCATTGGGTCGATTATCCCGATGCTGCGCGCGAGCTTGAAATTTTGCGCATAAAAGTCCCCGGTGCCGACGCGCGGCTGTCGCGCGAGATTGTTGCTTTCGTGCAGGCCTTGCGCAAAGTCGATTTGTTCAAACTGCCCGGTGTTGCTGAAACACTTGATTGGGCATCCGCGCTCACCGAACTGGATGCAGTCTCGCTTGATCCTGCTAGCATCGGCGACACGCTGGGTGTGCTGTTGAAATATCAGGATGACATTCAAAAGTTGCAGGGCTCGGAACTGCAAAAGACGCTTGAGGCGGCAAAGGCCGCTGTCGTCTGAGACATGGGCAAGCTTCCTGAAAACATCGCGCATTTTGGCCGGCTTTTGCGAGATGCAGGCCTGCCCGTTGGCCCCGGCCATTTAATTGATGCCCTAGAAGCGGTGGAAGTGGCGGGCGTATCCTCGCGGGAAGATTTTCGTAGCCTCTTGCATGCAGTCTTTGTGAGCAAGCATGAGCAGAGTGTTATCTTTCATGCCGCTTTCGATCTCTTCTGGAAAAAGCGTGGCTTTATCGAAAAACTGATTGCGATGATGTCGCCTCTGGCTGAGCCGCAAAAACAATCGGCCAAGCCCGCACCAGGTGCCACGCGTCTGGCAGAAGCGCTCGCCAAAAACAGGCCCAAGCGCGAGCCCCCCCCCGAGATCGAACATGATATGCGCCTCACCATGTCGGGCGATGAAGTGCTGCAGAAAAAAGATTTCGCTCAGATGAGCGTCGAGGAATTGCGCCGTGCAGAAAAAGTAATTGCGCGCCTGCATCTGCCCGAGGACGAGTTGCGCACACGCCGCTTTCGTGCAGATGCTCGCGGGGGTAGGCTTGATCCGCGCGCAAGTTTGCGGCTGGCTTTGTCACGCGGCGGAGATATGTTCCAGCTCGCAAGGCGAGAGCCTGTCATGCGCCCGCCGCCTCTTGTGGCGCTGTGCGATATTTCAGGGTCAATGAGCGAATATTCGCGCGTCTTCCTGCATTTTCTGCATCGACTCACTGATGAGCGGCAGCGTGTCGAGACATTTCTCTTCGGCACGCGGCTCACCAATGTCACACGTGCCTTGCGCCATCGCGATATTGACGCCGCCTTGGCGCAAGTATCATCGGCGGTGCCCGATTGGTCGGGCGGAACACGGATCGGTGCCTCTCTTCATGCCTTTAATCAGCAATGGTCGCGCCGCGTCTTGGGGCAGGGCGCGACTGTGTTGTTATTTACAGATGGGCTTGAGCGCGAGGGCATCGAGCAACTCTCTTTCGAAATAGGCCGACTGCACCGCTCCTGTCGGCGTCTCATTTGGTTGAACCCGCTTTTGCGCTATGATGGCTTTGAAGCGAAAGCCTCGGGCATTCGCGCCATCTTGCCCCATGTCGATGAATTCCGCTCCGTCCATCGCCTGGCGTCGTTGCAAGATTTGGCCGAAGCTTTGTCGCGCCCCGTCTTGCGGCGGAAAAGCGATCCGCGTGTGTGGTTGAAAAAGGCGTCTGCATGAGGCAGTTCAAACAAATCGGCTGGACGGCGCTGGCACTTGTCTTTCTTGGCGTGTCTTGGTTGTGGGACACGTTTGCGCCTCTCGTACAGGCCATCATCGATGTCTTGCCGCTGCGCCGCCTGAAAGCATGGGCGCATGCCTTGCTTGAGCGCCTGTCGCCCTATGGAACGCTACTGGTTTTTCTCATTCCGCTGGTGCTGAGCGAGATCATCAAGCTCATTGCTTTTGTGGGCTTTGCGCGGGGACAGATTTTTGCAGGCATTCTGATTTATCTCTTTGCCGAAATCGTCCGCTTTGGTCTGGCGGCCTATGTCTGGGCCGTGTGCCGGGACAAGCTTTTGTCCATTGACTGGGTGGCAAGGCTCCATGTTTGGCTGTTGCGGTTGAATGATTTGGCGCAACGCCAGATCGCACCGGTGCGGGCCTGGATCAGGCAGGCGTTGGCAGAGGCTGGCCTCACTGGAGGCACAGCGGGGCTATGGGCTCGCATCAAGGCGCTGTGGCGTTACGCACGGCGGGGGTAAGGCGGCCCCGACCCTCGCCGTCATTGCGAGGAGCCGAAGGCGATGCGCCAATCCAGAGGTGACGCGTGACGCTCCCGGATTGCTTCGCTTTGTTCGCAAGGGCGGCGGTTTGTCCTGCGCCCTTGCCGAGGCTATATTCTGCACCAACATCACGGAGGCAACATGCTGGCGAGCGATGAAGATATTTTGGGACAGGCAGAAGCCTGGCTGCGCGCGGGCAAGGGCGTGGCGCTTGCGACCGTGATCGAGACTTGGGGCTCGGCGCCCCGTCCCGTGGGCTCGCATCTGGCGATTACTGAAGACGGGCATTTTCTGGGCTCGGTTTCAGGCGGTTGCGTTGAGGGGGATGTGGTGACCGAGGCACTCGACTGCATTGCCGATGGTAAGACACGCATGCTGGAATTTGGCGTGGCGGATGAAACCGCCTGGCGCTCGGGCCTCTCTTGCGGTGGGCGTATTCGCGTTTATGTCGAGAAGGTCTCCTCATGAAGCGCGCTCTTCTGGAACAATTGAACGCCGCACGCCAAGAGCGGCGCGCGGCTGTATTGGTGACAGCGCTTGAGAGCGGTGATCAGCGTCTGGTGACGCCTGACATGTTGGGCACTGATCTTCTGGGTGACGAGATTGATGCCGCTTTGCGCGCTGGCAAAAGCCGCTTGGTGGAACAAGAGGGCAAAAGTTTCTTCCTCACCGTGCAAGTGCCACCTGTGCGCCTGGTTGTGATTGGCGCCGTGCATATTTCGCAAGCTTTGGCGCCCATGGCCAAACTGGCTGGTTTCGACATGGTGATTGTTGATCCGCGCACCGCTTTCGCCACGCCCGAGCGTTTTCCTGATGTGCAAGTGATCGCTGAATGGCCAGAAACTGTTCTGCCGCCGATGAAGATTGATCGCTATACGGCGATCTGCTGTTTCACCCATGATCCCAAGATTGACGATCCGGCGCTTGAGCAGGCGTTGCGGGCACAATGTTTCTATGTCGGAGCTTTGGGCTCGCGCAAAACACATGCAAAACGTGTCGAACGGCTGGAAGCAAAAGGTTTCACGCCAGACGATATCGCGCGCATTCGTGCCCCGATTGGTCTTGATATTGGCGCGGTGACGCCGACAGAGATCGCCGTATCTGTTCTGGGCGAGGTCATTCTGGCGCTGCGTAAAAAGCCGCTGCGGATGGAGACCCCAGCGTGAAATTTGGTCCCGTTGCCATTGCGCAAGCTGAAGGGGGTGTTCTTGCCCATTCGCTGCGCACAGACACGATGAGCCTGAAAAAAGGTGAGCATCTCACGCGCGCCCATGTGGAAGCTTTGCAGGCCGCAGGTTTCGCGCAGGTGGTCGTGGCGCATATGGAGCCGGGCGATCTGAGCGAAGATGAGGCGGCGGCACGTGTTGCAGAATATGTGGCTGGAGTGCATGTGCGTGTTGATGCGGCCTTTACCGGCCGCGCCAATCTTTTTGCGCAATGCAATGGCGTGTTGGTGGCAGATCCCGCATCTGTGGATGCGCTGAATGAAATTGACGAGCAGATCACGTTGGCCACGCTCCCCCATCACCGCGCTGTGGTGGAAGGCGAGATGATTGGCACTGTGAAAGTGATCCCGTTCGCTGTATCGGAGCAGCTTGTCACGCGCACTATGCAGGCTATGCCAAAACACACGCTCTGCGTGGCGCCTTATGCGCCCAAGCGGATTTGCATCATCTCGACACTTCTGCCGGGACTGAAACCTTCAACTGTTGAGAAAACGCTTCGCATCATGGGCGAGCGTATTGCGCCTGCCAATGCTTCGATTGTTGACGATGCGCGTGTGGACCATGACATGGCAGCGCTGGCAGATGTAATTGCCCAATATACTGGGAGCTGCGATCTGATGATTGTTTTTGGCGCGTCTGCCATCACCGATCGGCGGGATGTGATTCCGGCGGCACTTGTAGCCGCTGGTGGCGAGATCGAACAATTCGGCATGCCGGTTGATCCGGGTAATCTCCTGTTGATCGGTTGCATAGCCGGCAAGCCTTTTCTCGGTGCACCCGGCTGCGCGCGATCCGCAAAAGAAAATGGCTTCGATTGGGTCTTGCAACGCATGCTGGCAGATATTCCCGTCAGTGCGCGGGATATTCGCCGTATGGGCTCGGGTGGCCTGCTGATGGAAATTGTTTCACGTCCGCAGCCACGCTCGGGTGGTGCGCCCCATGATGAAGAATAAAATAGCAGCTGTCATCCTTGCTGCTGGAGAAGGTAAACGCTTTCGCGCAGCCTCTGGCACGCAAGCACTCGCTACAAAATTGATTGCGGATTATAAGGGAAAGCCGCTGGTGCGCCACGTCGTTGATGCGGCGCTCGCAGCGGGGCTTGCGCCGGTGATCGTGGTCACCGGCCATGCAGCGGACGACGTGAAGCGCACGCTCGTCAATTGCCCGGTGAGGTATGTGCAGAATGATGATTATGCAAGCGGCATGGGGTCATCCTTACGCCTAGGCTTTGCCGCTCTCGATGGGCAGACAGGCGGGGCCATGGTTCTCTTGGGCGACATGCCATTGGTTGATGCGGCGCTGATCAGCGAAATGACCCGCGTCTTTGCAGATGATGTGAGCGCCATTGTGCCTGTTTTTGAGGGCGAGCGAGGTAATCCCGTGCTTCTATCGATGCGGTTGGCACCTGAAATTGCCGTACTCACAGGTGATGCGGGAGCGCGCTATCTCTTGCGCGGGCGCGAGGACGTGCGGGAAATCGTGGTGTCTACTCCCGCCGCTCGGCTCGATATTGACACACCCGATGCATTGAAAAATCTCTGAGCGATCCGTTGGCCGTTGGACTGCGTATGCACAACGCAGGTTCATGGAGGTTGATATGTCGGGCAAGATCGTGATTTTCGGGGCAAATGGTGGCATCGGCGAAGCGAGCGCGCGCCGCCTTCATGCGCAGGGCCGCGAAGTGCATCTTGTGGCGCGCGATGCTGAGGCACTTGCCCCTCTTGCTGCGGAGCTTGGTGCAAGCCATACGCTGGTCGATCTGGATGAAGCGGGTGCCTTTGCACGTGTGGCTGAAGAGGCCGCGCAAGGTGGCGCGCTGGCAGGGCTCATCTTTGCGGTTGGCACGATCAATCTGAAGCCTTTTGCGCGCCTCACGCGTGCAGATTTTGAGCGTGATTATCTTGTCAATGCACTTTGGGCGGCTGAGGCTGTGCAATCCGCTGTGCCCGCTCTTGCCAAGCAAGAGGGCGGCGCAAGTGTTGTGCTGTTTTCTTCCGTTGCCGTCGCTCAGGGTTTTCCCAATCATGCATCCATCGGCATGGCTAAGGGCGCGGTGGAAGGCCTTACCCGCTCACTGGCAGCAGAGCTTGCACCCAAAGTGCGCATCAATTGTATTGCGCCCTCTCTCACGCGCACAAAGCTTGCCTCAAAGCTGACAGCCAATGCGCAAATGGCCGATGCAATCGCCGCGATGCATCCGCTGCCCCGGCTAGGTGAGCCTGAAGATGTCGCGTCACTCGCAGCTTTTCTCGTTTCAGGCGAAGCGACCTGGATCACGGGTCAGGTGATGGCCGTTGACGGCGGTCGTTCTACATTGCGCCCGAGGGGGTAGGCGATAATAATTCTGCTTGGTTGCGTTGGTCGGCCGCTAAAAAGTGATCGTCCCTGAAGTATGGCTTTTGAGCCTTACGAAGTGCTGCGGAATGCCCAGGAAGAGACACAAGGCTGTAGAGACTGTCAGGAAGCTCCGGTAAGTTGGCGTGCTTGCGGGTGCTGCCGCCGGCCGGTAGAGGAGGGCATCGGGTCGATAGGGGTAACGGAAGTTACGTATTATCGTTGGTGGTCGGCATAAGGTGGCCTGAAAGGCGATCGGGTGAGGCAGCTGAAAGAGCTTGAGGCTGAAAATAATAAATAACCTCTTTCTTTACGGTGTCTAAGTGGGTCAAGTTTTTCTGCATCTCCACTCTCAAGATTACAGGCTCTAACTAAGACTTGAATGCAGCTAGGGCCTCTTCCCGTTTTCGTTGATCTCAAAAACATCTCTCACATCGAGGCTGCGCACAAAGTGTTCGAAACGTCCGCTGATCAGAGTGTAGCGGGGACGCCGAACGATGATTTCGACTTCACGTCCCTCCGTAGCTTTGAAAGCAGCTAAAACTTCCGACAGATTGCGCACGCTGGTCCCGTTTACGGAAACAAGCTGGTCACCTTCTACAATCTGGGATTGCTCCGCAGTAGAGGCCTCGTCAACAAAATGAACCCACATTACTGACGGATCATAACCTGTAATCGTTGATCTTCCGACAACCATGCCGGAGACATGAACTCCCGTACGCTTTACTTCATCAAGGGGAGCGGGAACATTCAGCTGGATGTCTTCGGTGCCTTCGCCACGCCGCAGCTTCATGGTTAAGCTGGTTTGACCCCGCATGTGACTGATAACACGCGATCCGAAGCGGGCGCTGTCATCGCCATTGATAGCCAGTACCCGATCCCCCGGCAAAAGCTTGCCAGCCCAATCACCACGCACTTGCGCGATTACGAGCTCCCGATCCCGCGCGGTCGTTGCAAAATCAATAGGCAATATTGGCGGGGCCGGATTTTTTCCCTGCTTCAAGAGATCAAGAATTCTGCAGGCCAGTCTTGCGGGAACTGCAAAATTAAGCCCCTCTGCTAGGGATTTAACGAACCCCGATGAATTGATACCAAGAATAAGCCCTGTCTCGTTGTCGATCAGAGCGCCCCCGGAATTTCCCGGGTTGAGTGCGGCGTCCGTCTGGAGCTTTTCCTCACCATCACGGGGCTTTGTCCCGCTGATAATGCCGCGTGTCGCTGTGAAGTCGAGACCCCAGGGGTGCCCGAATGCAATGACTGCCCCGCCAGCAGAGGGCTCACCATCGCATTTGAGTTTTGCCTCTTCGGCAGAGGCTGGGATCTTTGAGGGATCCATTTTGATGACGGCTAGATCAAGATGATTATCTACATATACCTTCTCGATCGCGGCATAGGGACGATCTTTGAAACTCGCGCGGATCGTCGAGGGGGATTTCGATGCAACATGTGCATTTGTGAGAAACCAGCCACGCTGTTTATCCACCAGAAAGCCCGAGCCGCGGGAGGTGCCCTTTCTGTCGGACCCGAATGGATAATCAACGGCGGTAATAATCTTGATCGTGTAGCGATTTGCCTGCTCGATCACATCGAGGGATTGTGAATGACCTTGTGTCGCCATGGCACCCAAGGCGAGGCCGGCTATGAATACTTGGCGAACAAGCATTTTAATCCTCCTCGACTGACGCTCTCAGGTCACCCATTTCGTCGCCTGTGTTTCAGTCGTAACGGCGTTAGCTTACAGGTTCCCCAAAAGTAAGGGCGCTCCGACATCTGACTTTCCACTAGAGTTTTCATAGGGCAACTCATTTTGAATTGAGCTCTTCGGTTTTTCTTTGATTGACGTTGAGTGCGTGCCCATGGCAGCGGGGCCGACCAATCTCTAGATTTGCTTTTCGAAGCGTTGGAGGCCCGCCGCCCCGTTTTCTGGAGCTAAAAATCTTGCCCTTGCGGGCAGTGTTAAACCCGTCATTCGTCGCTGAAAGGAATTCCGTCACAAGATCATTTGCAATGAGATTGCGCTGTAGGCCTTCACGCCTATTTCTGCATGTTTGGGTCAAGGATTTCTCGTAGGCGCGCAACGGCCGAGGGTGGCGTTGCCATGATTTCGCGCGTGATTTCCTCCAGTTCTTCTCCTGAAATAGGATCGATCTCAAATTCAAAACGCTCAGCTTGTATGAGTAGTTCTTTGTCTTTCATTGTCGCTTTGAATGCTTCACGGATCGCTTGTACACGATCTATAGGTGTGTCTGGCGGCATCAGAAAGGGGCGGCCATATTGCATGCGCGCGTACATAAATTTGACAGCCTGAAAATCAATTTCATTTTTAGGCTTATCGAAGAGAGGAACTTCTGGCAGTTCTGGATGTTTCTTCCAGCCAAATTGAGCAACCACACGAAGGCGCCCAGATTTAACCTCATTTAATTGGCTTGCCTTGACACTTGACCACCCAATGCCAGCTAGCCCTTGTAACTCTCTCCGCTGAATCGCGAGAAAAATTTTTGCAGCCCCATCATAGCCGGCAATAATTTGGAATTTTGTCCCGAGTAACGCGTTTGAAATTTGTGGGAGATCAAAAATGGCGCCACCAAGACCAGAGGCACCGACGATGGCTATTTTATTTTGTAAATCTTTAATGGATTGATGCGGCGCTTCTGCCGCCATAATCACAACGTCAATTTCGGGAGCATTACTTCCGATCCAGTTGAATTGTCGCGGATCAAATTGGGCCGTCGATGGTGATAGAAGCGGAGTAGCTGCTACAGCATTGGAGACTAACGCAAGAGCTGTGCCGTCGCGTGGGGCTGTCCGGTACATTTGATTTGCGAGCGTAAGGCTGCCGGCGCCGACAACATTTTGCACGATGACAGTTGGATTGCCGGGGATATGGGGACCAATATGCCGTGCGACCAAGCGGCCCGCGAGATCATAGCCTGAGCCGGGTGGGAAGCCAACCTTCACCTGCAATTGTTTTCCGCGATAAAATTCTTCCGGCGTTTCTGCGGCAACTATTTGGGTTGCCGTAAGTGCGCATGCAGCAGAGATGATTAGGATCTTCTTGAGCATTTCGTCCCCCTACAAATTCGTGTTGACCTCGCTGAATACTACTCAAATTTATTCTTAAACCGCGCCTTAAGGAAGGCTGTCAGCGCTCGTACCTTTCGGGGCACATATTCATAATGGGGATAGACCGCGGTAATCCGCCCCTTAGAGATTTCGAAATCAGAAAGGATGCGGCAGATAAGTCCATTTTCCAAATCATCCTTGATACAAAAACTTGGCAGCAAGCTCACTCCGCTGTCGTTTAAAACGGACTGTCGCAAAGCAAGATAATTTGTGATTGCAACGACTGTCTTGATTTTAGCATTAATTTTCCGACCTAATTTACGGAGTACAATATTTGAATTAGGAACCTGAATTTGATTCATCAATGCCGGATGATCAATCAATTGGTTTGGTACATTAATCGGTCCATGGCGTTCGAGATAAGATTTACTCGCACATAGAACCCATTCAAAATCAGCAAGTTTAGTCTCGACCGATGACAATGTCTTGCTGTGTGAAATGCTGATACCTAGATCAAAGCCGCTTTCATGAAGTTGGAGGGGTGTTTTTGTCCCCGCTGCCAGTTCCATTTCAATTTTTAAATTGCCATGCGATGCCTGAAAGTCACAGATCGCCGTTGCCATATGGAGTTCGCCAAATGAGCGCGCAGAGACAATTCGCAGGCCGCCCTGAATTTCAGTATGTAAATCGGCAAGACGGGTTTCCTCGACCGCAAATTGGGATGTAAGTTTGATACAGGCGCCCAAATATTGATGCCCTGCTTCGGTGAGCGAGACGTCGCGGGTTGTCCTATGAAAAAGACGCGTCCCCAAAACGGATTCCAATTCACTGATCTGCCGACTGACCAATGCTCTCGAAATACGCAACTTTCGCGCAGCAACAGAAAAATTTTTTGTCTGTCCGGTAACGATGAAAGTTTCGATCGCTTTGAAACGGTTCATTAGAATTAAATAACCCGCGCAAGGTTAATGGATGGAGGCACGCTCGAGTGTTGCAGAATTGTTGACACAGCGCAAACAAATTTAGTGCTATTCTGAAGGCCCCCCATGTGTTGCACTTCCGAGCAGGAAAAACAGATCGAGTGAACCAATGGGGGCAATATACGAGGATTTCGTATCAATCGGGCCAGGGACATTGGCCGGTCGTTTCTTGCGTAATTTTTGGCAGCCCGTTGCCCTTTCGGGATCTCTGGTACTCAAACGGTCCATGCCGATACGCATTTTGGGTGAGGATTTCACGCTTTATCGCGGGTTGTCCGGAGCGGCGCATCTCGTTGCGCCGCAGTGTCCGCATCGCGGCGTGTCTTTGGCTTTGGGGCGAGTTATTGGCAACAATATTGAATGCTTATATCACGGTTGGAACTTCGGGCCCGACGGGCATTGCACCGCACAACCCGCTGAAGACTCGGAATTTAAAAAAGACGTTTGCATTGCAACATACCCGGTGCACGAGGCTTTGGGGTTAATCTTCGCTTATTTGGGAAGAGGTGACCCACCTGCCTTCCCGGTCCTGGATGTCTTTAAGGAAGGACGTATTGAGAATAGGGCCTCCTATCGTCCATGGCCTTTCTTTGCTCAAATTGAAAATAGCGTGGACGAGACGCATTTCAATTTTGTGCACCGAGGGACAAAATTCGACGAAATTGGCATGAATACTCAAATACCAATGCTCACATGCGAAAAGACCGCCTATGGCATGCGGCGCCTGGCCATGCGCGGTGGCGCGGTTCGGGAAGGTTATTTTTTCATGCCTAATTGGAGCCTCTCGTCAAAATATGAACATGAGGAAGGTTGGTCCGATCATGTAGTTTGGCGCGTACCGATCGAGGATCATGCCCATATCAGCTTTACCTGCGAGATCTTTTACCAGAACAGTGTGGAACGCGAAGCCTATGACAAAGCTATGCAGGCCAAGCATATCAAACGGCAATCTATGGGTTCCGCACTTGATCTCATGAAGGAGATCGTCGCGGGAAAGATGCATATTGATGAAGTACCAACTGATCATCCAGATATCATTCTTATTCAAGATGGCGTGGTCTGCTCGGCGCAGAGGTTCCACAAAGACCGCGCGACAGAATATCTCGGCGCATCAGACCGACAGGTTGTGATGCTCCGTCGCCTTTGGGGTGCCGAGCTTAAATCTTTGAATGCCGGAAAAAATCTAACACTGTGGAAAGTGCCACACGATTTAAAAACGTCACGAGGAATTTAAATTTAGTGGAGGAACGGAGCATGTTTTATCTCAATCAACTCGACAAGCCTTTTGCAGCAGAAATCACCGGTCTTGACCTTGGAAAGCCGCTTAACGACGAAATTTTTAAGGCCATTTATGCGGCATGGATGAAGCATCCGGTACTTGTTTTTAGGGATCAATCCTTCGACGTAAATGACCATCAGGCATTTGCAGAGCGTTTCGGTAAATTGAAGCCGCGTTTACGCAAAAATGGTCAACAGGGTGCGACAGCATCCGACAATCCCGATGTGATGTATGTATCAAACATCAAGGAAAACGGCGTTTTAATTGGAACGTCACCAAACGGGGCGCTTAACTTCCATTCGGATTCGTCTTTTGACGAAATCCCGTCAAAGGCTGGGCTGCTCTATGGTATGGAAATCCCCACTATTGGTGGCGACACGCTCTTTGTTGATATGTGTCAGGTTTATGAAAGCCTATCCCAGGAGATGAAGGATTTTATTGCCGATAAATGGGTAACGAATATACATCTGCCATCACTGCCGTTGGATCCAACGCAGACGCAAGAAGAGCGAATCCGAACTGCCCGCAAGGCTGTGCATCCGATGGTGATTTCCCATCCTGAAAGCGGACTACCCATACTCTATGTAAATCGTCATCAGACGTATAAAATTAACGGCATCACGAAAGCGGAATCGGATCCCATTCTCGAAAGGTTTTTCGAACTTGTGGATAGTCCCAAAATTCGCTACTCGCACAAATGGCGTAAAGGTGACCTTGTCGTCTGGGACAATCGGCGCACACAGCACGGGCGCTCTGATTTCGATCCAAACCAACGCAGGCTACTGCGCCGCTTTGCTGTGTTCTGCGACGCGTCACCTAAGCCCTATCATACAGAAACATTGAATAGCCGACCGCAGCTCGAGCTCGCATAAATTCTATTTTTTTTCCTGCGAGAACTATTGTTAGCGACTTTATTTTTAGATGCCCCGATCCAGCGAGATAGGGGAAAATATGGCTTCATCTGGGGGGAGCTTCGCAATGGTTTGTGGGATCTACAAGCTCATCTTGTTCGCTCTAATCTTGCTACTTGTTCCAACATGGGCGCAGGCGCAATCGGCTTCAGATTTCTATAAGGATCGCACAGTTTATCTGCAGATAGGTTCTGGATCTGGAGGTGGATATGACATAATCGGGCGAATCTTCGCACGCTTTATTGGAACCTACATTGCGGGCATTCCCAAAGTTGTTCCGCAAAATATTCCTGGTGGCGGAAGTCTGGCTATGGCGAATAATTTTGCCAATATCACTCCGAGAGATGGATCAGTCTTCGGAATCTTCAATACGGGTATGATTTTGACGCCATTGTTGACACCGTCAGTCGTAAAATATGATCCCCGAAAATTCAAATTTATAGGTTCTCCAGCGCGCGAGGCACATGTGTTGATTGCATGGCACACTGCGCCCGTCGTAAATCTTGATGATGTATTCAAACAAGAGATTATTGTTGGGGCGTCAGCTCCAGGTGGGGCGCTATTTGATTATCCGCTACTTGCAAATCAACTATTGGGTACGAAATTCCGTGTCGTCAACGGTTACCGCAGTTCGCATGAAAGCCGATTGGCGATGGAACGCGGCGAGGTCCATGCGCTTGCAGGGCATAGCTGGGGTACTGTTAAAAGTGATTTCGCTGATGATATGGCGAGGGGACGCATACGCGTGATTGCTGCTTTTGGTATGCAAAAACATCACGATTTACAAAATATTCCGCTTTTCCCGATCGGAAAATCGGAAGAGGAGCGTCAACTTTTTAATCTCATGTATTCACGCCAGATCACCGGACGGCCTTTTATGACGCCGCCGGATGTGCCCGACGATCGTGTTGATGCTCTGCGGAAAGCATTCGATGAAACCGTCAAGGATAAAGCTTTTCTCAACGAAGCAGAAAAACTGAATGTTGACATCGACCCGGTCAGTTACGTCGAACTCGAGCGCCTGGTAACCGAGCTGTATGCAATTCCCCGCCCCATACTAGATCGCATGCAAAATATACTTCAGGCTGAGAGGTAACTACGTGAAGAGCTCTTGGAGAGCTTGGTACACAGATATTGGAAAACTGACCAGATTCAACCCCCTTTAACAATGCTGTTGTCATGCCCTTAGTTTTGTTGTCCACTTTAACCCAATAAGGTTCTGATCCAAAGAGATCGGGCCAAACTTGGCTTCGTCTGGGGAGGTTTGCCATGGTTTGGAGCATCTGCACGCGCATCTTTTTCAGTCTATATTTGATAATGTGTCCTACTTGGTCATATGCGCAATCGGCGTCTGATTTTTACAAGGGACGTACTATTTTTCTGCAGATTGGCTCGGGTTCGGGCGGTGGATATGACATAATCGGAAGACTCTTCGCGCGCTTCATGGGGCCCTATATTGAAGGCTATCCCAAAATCGTTCCGCAGAACGTTCCCGGCGGCGGCAGTCTTGCGATGGCTAATAATTTTGCCAATATTGTTCCGCGCGATGGCTCAGTCTTCGGTATTTTTAACACAGGGATGATTTTGACGCCCTTATTAACGCCATCGGTTGTCAAATATGATCCGCGAAAATTCAATTTCATCGGCGCTCCAGCGCGCGAGGCGCATGTATTGATCGCTTGGCACACGGCCCCGATTACAAATATCGAGGACGTGTTCAAGAGGGAGATCATTGTCGGGGCGACAGCCCCAGGTGGAGCCCCATTTGATTATCCGCTGCTAACGAATGAGCTATTGGGTACGAAATTTCGTGTCGTAACGGGCTATCGCAGTTCGCATGAGAGTCGCTTGGCGATGGAACGAGGCGAGGTGCATGCGCTTGCCGGGCACGGCTGGGCCGCTGTCAAGTCGGATTTCGTTGACGATATTGCGACCGGACGCATCCGGGTGATCGCAGCTTTTGGCATGCAGAAACATCACGATTTGGAAAATGTGCCGCTTTTTCCAATCGGTAATTCCGAAGAGGAACATCAACTTTTTAATCTCATGTATTCAAGGCAGATTACAGGAAGACCTTTTTTGACGCCTCCGGATGTACCAAAGAATAGACTGGATACACTTAGAAAAGCTTTCGTAGAAACAATGAAAGATAAAAATTTCCTGACTGATGCGGAAAAATTGAATATCGACATCGACCCAGTCAGCAATGATGAACTTGAGCGGCTTGTCACAGAGCTATATGCTGTTCCTCGGCCCATCCTCGATCGGATGCAGAAAATACTTCAATCAAACTAACGTGCTCGGAGAAAATTATGCCCGTTGCAATAATAACTGGTGGGGCGAGTTGGTTCAGCCGGGAAACGGCGCGCATCCTTTTGGATGAAGGATGGCATGTGGAGCTGAGTGATATCAATATGGATCATCTGGCGGAGGTTTTGGCAGATTTGAACAAGCCTGGCAGACTGAATGGAAAATTTCTGGATGTTACCGATCGCGAAAACGTCAAAGCGTATGTGCAGGGAATTGCAGAGACGCATGGAAATGTTGATGCGCTAGTTAATATTGCAGGTGGAACCAATCATCTATCTACTGCTCGTCTTCCGTTTCATGAATCAGATCCAGCGTATTGGGAGAAAGTTATCCGCCCCAGCTTTTATGGAATGATGCATTGTGTCCATGCAGTGGTGCCGCATATGATAAAAGCGAGGCGAGGTGGTATTGTTTCTATCGCTTCCGGCATGGCATTGCGTGGGCAGGCGCGAATGGCGGTCTACTCAGCCGTAAAGCATGGGATTGTTGGGTTCAGTCAGGCAATTGCGCTTGAAGTGGCGCCTTTTGGTGTTCGGGTCAATTCAATTGCGCCTGGCAGCGCGGAATCACGGTGGTCCCCGGATTTAGCGGCGGCGCATCAAGGACGCTCGTCTCCTTTAGGTACCCGCACTACCGCCCGCGATGTCGCGAATGGCATTTGTTTTCTTTTGTCGGACAAGGCAGCGCATGTAACGGGCAGTTGTCTCGATCTTTCTGGTGGTACCTTGTTGCACTGACGACCCGAGAGAATAACACATCCAAGGAATTAATGCCGTGAATAGTCCTGTCCTTGAAAAGCCGTCGATAGTGAAGCTAAGAAAGAAAGCGGATCAATCTCTTGCCGAGCTAGAGATGTTAATTAAACGCGACCTGGAATTTCTTGAGTATCCATCGAAGAGCTGGTTGCCGAAAATCGAAGGTCCTCAAGGAGCACATGTTTATGATGTGGTGGTGGTCGGGGCTGGTCATTGTGGAGTCACTGCCGCATTCGCGCTAATGCGTGAGAAGGTAACAAATATACTCGTCATCGAAAAAAGCTCTATTGGCAGCGAGGGGCCATGGCAGACTTATGCGCGCATGCCGGATTTACGGACGCGAAAAAATGTTACAGGCAATGAATTGGGTTATCCCAACATCACGTTCCGTGCCTATTACGAGGCACGGGAGGGTGTCGAAGCCTATACGAAATTACAGCGGATCAGCTGTGATGAATGGACATGTTATCTTCTTTGGCTGAGACGCTTCCTTCAAATCCCTGTTCAAAATGATACGGAGCTGGCTTCAATATCGCCGCGAGACAATTTATTTTGTTTAACCGTCAATAGCGAAGGTAAGACCAAAGAGATTTACACGCGACGTGTGATTATGACCACTGGCCCCTTATCGATGGGTGGTTCGAATATTCCATTTGAAATCCGCGAGGGCTTGAACTCGACGCATTTTATCTCTGCTTATGACGAATATGACTTTAGCCGGTTAAAAAACAAACGTGTGGTGGTCGTTGGCGCGGGAGCTTCAGCTTTTGACAATGCTGGTGAAGCGCTAGAAAATGGCGCAGCGCATGTTCATCTCCTTATGCGGCGCGCAAAAATACCCCCCGTTAGCGTGATACGTTGGACTGATTGGTCTGGTTTTTTACAAACTTACGCTGACCTTTCGGATGAACAAAAATGGAAATTGATGCATCAGGTTCAGCGCAATGCAGCTCCACCAACACCTCGCGCAATCAAACGCGTCGAGGGAAAAAGTAATTTCGATATTCACTTCAGTTCGCAGATACATTCTGCGCGGATGGCCGGTGATGCGGTTGAGTTAATAACTGGGTCCGGGAAAATTGAAGCTGATTTTTTAGTACTCGCTACGGGATTTAGTTTTGATTTAAAGAAGAGCAGACCGCTGGCGGAAATTGTGGATCACATTGCTGTTTGGGGAGATAAATATAGCCCCTCGGGCGGTGGCTCAGAGAAGTATCTGAACTCGCCTTATCTAGGGCGCAATTACGAATTTGTAGAAAAGGCCTCCGGCGAGGCGCCGTGGCTCAAACATATCTACTGCTACAACCAGTCCTCGACTTTGAGTATGGGGCCAACGGGTCGCGTAAGCGGTCTTAAATATGGAATTAAACGCCTAATGATGGGTGTCTGCGGTGGACTTATGCGTGAGGATTTCGATCACCATCTGTCCGCGGTCACAGCTTATAATGCAAATGAATTTGAGGGTCATCCCTGGATTGGTGAGTAATGACAGAGATAAAATGCGCGATTGTGACAGGAGCTGGCAGCGGCATTGGCTATGCCATAGCCTGTCGCTTGGTGAGAGAAGGCTATTTTGTGACGGGTCTCGATGTCACTTGGCGTGAGCCAGTTAATCCGGATATTCTCTTCGAGCGGGTTGATTGTGATATGCGCAAATCGGATCAGATCAAGGCCGCTTTTGCGCATGTAATGAAAGTGCGAGGTCGTGTTGATGTTCTCGTCAATTCTGCTGGTGTCAGTGGTCGGTGGACTGTTGCTACCATCAGTGATGAAGAATGGAAACGCGTTCTCGATATCAATCTTTTTGGTACATTCGCCTCTATGCGTGAGGCCGCGCAAATAATGTCGGCTCAAAGGAGGGGTGTGATCATCAATATTGCTTCGAATCGCGGTCTACATGGATTGAAGAATGGCGCTCCCTATGCCGCTTCGAAGGGAGCCGTTTTGGCATTAACCAAATCAGCTGCCTTGGAATTAGCGCCATCTAATGTGGGCGTTTTTGCAATTCTGCCAGGTTCAACGGATACGCCGCTTTTGCGTGGCACTCGTAGTGATGAGCAGGTCGCGCAAATTGTTGGTCTGAATAAGCCCGAACATGTTGCCGATGCTATTCTTCCGTTGCTGTCGCCCGATGCACTTGCTTTTAATGGCGCTTGCATCTCAATTTCTCGCCATATGGCTGTTTAGGCCAAATAAGAAAAAAAGGGAGATATAACATGGCAACCGTCGCACAGGTGATCGCACACACGCTTAAAGCGTATGGAACCGAGAAATTCTTTTGCCTCTGCGGTGGCGACCATGATCTTTGGTACGCGTTGGATGATGTTGGTATCGAAATCATTAATTGCCGGAGCGAAAATGCTGCCGTTTATATGGCCGATGGTTACGCGCGAATGTCCGGAAAACCCGGTTTTGTATATGGACAACGTGGTCCGGGTGTCGCCAATTTGGCCGGTTCGCTTGCAGATGCGTGGTGGGCTAAAAGTCCCGTCATATCCCTGACATCTTCGATTGCGCTGACGTCACGCGATAGATTTGAATATCAGGAGATGGATGGAATTCCCCTCCATCAAGGCGTGACCAAATGGAATAAGACGGTATCTACACCTGATCGCGCCGCGGCAATGCTGCGAGCTGCTATTCGTATTGCGTTATCGCCATCACCCGGTCCGGTTCATCTGGAAATTCCGGCAGATATGTTTCATTTGGAATCGGGTGAAGAGATTTATTGTGAACCCGATTATGTAAAGTTAAACGGCGCGCGCGCTCCGGCAGATCTCAGCCGCATTGAGAAGATTGTTCAAGCACTCGGCAATGCCAAGAGGCCGCTTATTGTTGCTGGCAAGGGAGTGATTATTTCCCAGGCATGGGATGAGTTGACGAAATTTGCTGAAGCGATGCAGATCCCTGTTGTGACCACTCTTGGTGGTAAGGGAGCTATTGACGAAATGCATCCAATGGCTGTGGGTGTGATTGGGCGCAACTCTCGGAAAATTGGCAATGATGCGGTGCGTGAATGCGACATGGTTTTGGCCATTGGTACCCGTTTGGGTGGCCTCGCAACTCATCGTTGGACATTGCCTTTTGATCAAAAGCGCATTTTTCAGATTGACGCCGATCCACATATTTTAGGACACAATTTCAAAACTGAACTGTCTGTGGCGGCCGATGCAAAACTTGCGATTTCAGCTGCGCTTGATGCCTGCCGTCGGCTCTATCCGGGTCGTGTGGGTAGTGAATGGTCAGGTTCTGTCACTACTCGTGTTGAAGAATGGCGAGGCCATGCGGCACAGGTGCACGTAGCGCAGAAGGTTGAAGGGATTCATCCCGCTGAAGTCATTGCGGCCTTGGCGCGTGTGTTGAAGCCGGGAGATGTAATCGGAGCAGATACCGGCGCCCACGGTGGATGGGTGGGGGCACTCTACCCCGTTGCAGCCGGGCAAACCATGTTCCGCGCTAACGGGTCGCTTGGCTGGGTCTTCCCGGGTGCGCTTGGCACGAAATTGGGCGATCCATCTAAGCGTGTCATTGCCGTGACGGGTGATGGTGGCATGCTCTATCATGTTGCGGAATTTGAGACGGCAATGCGTTGCTCTATTCCGATTGTTGTCGTGGTCATGAATAATGCATGTTTGGCATCTGAGTATCAGACGCAAAAGCGCCACAAGCGAATAGTCAAATCGGTTCTTGATTTTAATGATGTAGATTTTGCGGCTGTAGCGCGCTCCTTTGGTGCGTGGGGTAAGCGTATTGAAGATGTGAAGTATCTTGATGCTGCGATTGAAGAAGCTTTGATATGCGGACGTCCCGCGTTGTTGGATATAAAGGTTAGCCGTGAGGCGGAATCGCCGTCAGCCAATCGAGATAAGACACGCTTTGTTTAGTGCGCATAAATTTTTGGAGGGTTTGTTTATGCCCAATATGTATGAAGGTGACTTTTCTTGGCCGAATGGCGCATACATTGCGGTAGTCTTCAACATGTCTTGGGAGACACCAGATCATGGCGTCGGTGTTCGCCCTAATGGCAAGTATAAGCGGGCGATGCGCCCCATTTATGAGGCAGCTTTTGCGGATACGGGTGGAGTACAGAGACTTATTGACCTCTGGTACCGGTTCGATATTCGCACGAGTTGCTATATTGATGGGCTCACTGTCGAGCAATTTCCAAAATTGACCAAAAGTGTTTGCGACCTTGGTCATGAATTCATTGTTCAAGGTTGGACACATGAATTTCTCTATGAAATGACCGTTAAAGAGCAGGAAGAGGCAATACGGCGGACGAACCAAACGATCCTAGATGTAACCGGGAAACGCGCCTATGGCTTTTCAAGTGCAGGCGGGCATCTGACCGCAGAAACTTTTTCAATTTTAGCGGATCAGGGATTTACCTATTCTTGTGGCCTGCGCAATGCAGAAGTGCCCTTCATTATTCCGGTTGGCGAAAAGAAGCTTGTTGGCATGACGAGCTATGCCGTGTCCGATACGCCAACCGCCCGTAGCACATTGACGCCGCGTGAAGTGTTGCAAATGTGGCAAGATTATTTCGACGTTCTCTATGAAGAGGGACGGCGCGGCTTTCCAAAGATGCTAGCCTATGGAACGCATCCCGCGCATGCCCATGGTCATCGTATAAAACCGATTGAAGATGTTCTGAATTATGTTCAGGGCAAAGACAAGGTTTGGCTCGCCACACGGGGTGAAATCGCAGATTGGATGCTGTCGAAATATCCGCATATGGACCTGTCGAAATTTTATCCCGAAGCTGGCAATTCCGACAAAATTTATGGATTGGGAATTGGTCTAGGGGGCGAAGAGGCGCGGCAGAAAGCTTATTCGTACAGAGCTGAGTGAGATTCATGTTGACGGGGAAAACTGCTGTCGTCACTGGGGCTAGCTATGGGCTTGGTAAAGTGATGAGCCTCGCTTTGGCGGGTGCAGGCGCTCGCGTTTTTGGTGTTGCGCGTAGCGCCAATTTGCTCCGTGATCTTGCGCAGCACGTAAAGGCTAAGGCCGAGCACGATCTTCTTGTTCCGGTTCCGGCTGATCTTTCAACGCGAGAGGGTTGCAGCGCGGCAGTCCAATTAGTCCAGGATCATACCGAGGGTGTTGATATTCTTATCAATAATGCCGGCGTGGGAGCCAATTTTGCGCGACCTCTTGATCATGCGGGGCCGTTGCGGTTTTGGGAATGCGATCCGGAGAAATGGGATCGGTCTGTTTTTCTCAATCACCAAGCGCCATTTCATCTAGCGCAGCGTTTTGTCCCGTATATGATCGCGCAGGCTTGGGGACGGGTAATTAATGTCACGACCAATTTTCATACGATGCTGGGGGCAGGGCGCGCCGGCTATGGACCCGGCAAGGCTGGGCTTGAAGCCAGCACTCTCATTTGGAGCAAGGAGCTTCATGGGACCGGCGTTTTGGTGAATATTCTCAATCCCGGTGGCCCGACGGCAACGCCCATCCATGCACATTCGCGTGGTTCTGAATTGCATGAAATGTTGCAACCCGAAATCATGAGCGAACCGATTTTGTGGCTTTGTAGTGATCGAGCCAATGGTGTGACCGGCCGGCGGTTTGACGCAAAGTCTTGGGACAAGTCTAGCGCGATACCGATACTCGATAAGGTGAGTAAACCGGCGGCATGGGATAGCTTATCGACAGGCGTTTCGAAAATGCCAAAGTTTTTTGGATAGAGTTTGGATTTGCGTTCGTAGAACAAGAATAGAATTTCGGGGAAGAAGTATGGGTGTAATTGGTCATTTCATCGGCGGCCGGCATTTAAAGCTCGAAGGGGGCAATACATTGCAGTTGATTGATCCGGCCACCGGCCATGCGCTCGATAAAGTGTCGTTGGGCGGCGCGCAGGATATTCAGGCGGCTGTTGAGGCCGCTCAGGCGGCTTTGCCCTCGTGGTCAGCTACGCCACCAGTGCGGCGTGCTGCTGTTCTGTTTCGGTTTCGGGATCTGATTGAAAAACATGCTGATGAATTGGCCGCTCTCATAACGCGTGAGCATGGCAAGGTATTAGCGGATGCGCGCGGTTCGCTGCAGCGCGGCTTGGAAGTTGTGGAGTTTGCTTGTGGTATTCCGCATTTACTGAAGGGCGAATTTTTAGAAAATGTTGGTACAGGTGTCGACTCCTATTCGTTACGCCAGCCCGTTGGCATCTGTGCAGGCATCACGCCATTTAATTTTCCGGCGATGGTACCGATGTGGATGTTCCCAATTGCAATTGCCTGCGGCAATGTATTTATACTCAAACCCTCTGAAAAAGTTCCGAGCTGCGCAATGCGTCTGGCGGAATTATTTATGCAAGCAGGCCTACCGCAAGGTGTATTGAATGTTGTGAATGGCAGCAAAGATTGCGTGGATGCAATTCTTGCTCATCCGCAGATCGATGCAGTTAGCTTCGTTGGTTCTACGGGCGTTGCCGAATATGTTTATCGTTCGGGGACTGCGTCTGGAAAACGTGTCCAAGCGCTGGGTGGTGCTAAGAACCATCTCGTCGTCATGCCTGACGCCGATCTTGAAAACACTACGGAAGCGTTGATGGGCGCTGCTTATGGTTCGGCAGGCGAGAGATGTATGGCTGTTTCCGTCGCTTTGGCTGTTGGCGATGCAGCCGATCCTCTGGTGGAGCGTCTTTCCAAGCGCGTGCGAGCGATGAAAGTCGGGCCTGGAACAGCACTTGATTCAGATATGGGTCCGTTGGTGACACGTGAGCATCGTGATAAAGTTTCATCCTATGTCGACGTCGGCGTAGCCGAGGGCGCGTCGTTAGTAGTCGATGGGCGTGGACTTAAATTGCAAGGCTATGAAGGTGGTGCCTACCTTGGTGGAAGCTTGTTTGATCACGTGATGCCCGAGATGCGCATATATAAGGAAGAGATCTTCGGCCCTGTGCTGTGTGTAGTGCGTGTCCCGAGCCTGGACACAGCCATTGAACTCATCAATCGTCATGAATATGGCAATGGAACTGCGATTTTCACCCAGGACGGCGACGCAGCGCGACATTTTGTTAATCGTATAAAAATTGGTATGACAGGTGTGAACGTCGCTATACCGGTGCCGATGGCATTCTTCTCATTTGGTGGCTGGAAGCGATCTTTATTCGGTGATCACAATGTGCATGGGATGGACGGTGTGCGCTTCTACACACGGCTTAAAACCGTGACATCGCGGTGGCCGGATGGACGCCGGATCAATGCGGAATTTACCATGCCGACGATGAGATAATAATTTTTGGTAGAGGCGGAATCGCCTCCCCAGAACCCCCACGAGTGTCGTCGACCATCCCAGCGCAAGCTACAATTTCAATTATTGAATAAGACACCGACAGGGCGAGCTAATGTGGTTTGTTCTCTACTTCTTGCTTTGTTTTTAGTTTGTTGAGCTTGAGTTTTTGTGCACTCAATTGCACCTCGTTGATAAATTCCTTTAGTCCTTGGGTTATCCACGCGTCCCTTCGCCAGATCATGACGCGCGAAATCCAGAAATCATGAATCGCACTGCTCGTAATTTGACCTTCATCGAATTGGCGTTGGAGCGATAATTTTGGGGCGACTGTATAGCCGGCGCCGCGACTAACCATTCGTGCTACTGCGAGAATAGAGTCCGTTTCCATAATTATTTCCGGTTTGATATTTTTTTCAGTAAAAAGTCGTTCGATCACTTCGCGGGTCGTTAGTGATCTCCTAGCCAAAATCAATCTACGATCAGATATAGTCTGGAGGTTGATAGGGTGACCATCAAGCGATCCTACTTGTCCGAAGAGATGTATGGGCTCGTTAAATATATGTTGTGTTTCGAGGTCCGAATGTGGATCTTTCGCAGTTAAGATCGCAATATCAAGTTCTTCGGACAAAACCGCTTTGCGAAGAATATCACTTGGATGTTCTTGGAGGTGAATTTTTACATCCGGCCACTTCGTCATGAAAGAATGGATAGCCTCAACCGCTAAATGGTCTGTGAGACCAGGGGTGCAGCCGATCCGGATCGTTCCTCTGGGCTGATGGCCTAGATCGCCAAGCTCGGATTTTACCCTCTCCACAGAACGCAGCACGGTTTCGCAACGGTTGAGGAGAATTTTTCCCGCCTCTGTGAGCGCAACGCCTCTTGCTCGTCTTAGAAAGAGAATGACCTCTAACTCCCGCTCTAGGAGTTGAATTTGTCGGGTGAGTGCTGGTTGTGCAACGCACAATTGTTCTGCTGCACGGCTTAGGGACCCGTGCTGGGCGACAGATGCAAAATACCGGAGCTGCTGAAACTTCATTTAAGAACTCCTATAACTTAATTATATGGCTCGAATATAAAATAAGGATTTGCAATAAGGAAGCATGTGCTCCCCACTCTCTGAAGAGATGGAGGATCTAAAATGCGTATTGATTGGCACGTTCATATCAACGACCCAAAGTACCTTGGTCCTCCATATTGGCCGAGCGTTGTTCCGATGACGGTCGATGATGCACTCGCTGCTCACGAGCTTGCGGAGCTAGATAGGACCGTGATCAGCAATGCTGTTCACTACATTCGGCATATGAGCGACCCAAAAGAGGTACTGTCAGCTATTGAGAGCTCGAACCGACATCTTGCCAGATGCCGTGATGAATATCCCGACAAGTTTGTTTGCATGGCAACATGCGTTCCGAACGCTGGTGATGAAATGCTTCGGGAGCTTGAGCGTGCCGTCAAACAGGATGACGCGAGAGCGGTGATCATCAACTCCAGTCATCAGGGTCACTACCCCGATGAGGATGCAGCTCGTCCCTTTTTCCGCTTGGCCGCCAGCCTCGATATTCCGGTCTTCATTCATCCAGGTGACGCGACCACACCCGCTATGAAAGACTATCGGCTTGCATCAAGCATAGGGCGCCCCGCAGATAATTGTTTGTCACTTGCCAGGCTCATCGTGCGAGGAATTTTTGAAGAATTGCCGAACCTAAAAATTGTTGGGAGCCATCTTGGGGGTGGTATTTGTGAAGTTATCGGCCGCATGGACTATGCGTATGATCTCATGGACTTTTCTGTGTTCCTTGGCCCCTATGAGCCCATCCTCATTAAGCATTCACCTAGCCACTATCTCAAGATGATGTACTTTGACTCAGCATGCTATGCCGCTCCTGCTGCTGAATGCTGTCTCAAGACGGTGGGTGAAGATCACTTTATCTTTGGCACCGATTCTCCGCCAATGGTCCCTTTGAAGCTCAAAGCGTTGAAGATGATGGATCAGATTGGAATGACGCCAGAGCAATACAAAAAAGTGATGGGTGGAAATGCGGCTCGACTCCTGAAGTTGACTTAACAGAGAAATCGTTAGGAGAGACGCTATGGAACGAAAATTAGCCATACTCATCACAGTCGGCATTTTCTCTGCGACAGTGAACCCGACTTTCGCGCAGACGTTTTCTTCCAAGACCGTAAAGTTGATCGTGCCCTACGCGCCCGGTGGCTCATATGACGTTTATGCACGTGTCGTTGCCGAGCATTTGCGTCTGCACTTACCAGATGTGAAAAGTATAGTCGTGCAGAATATGCCCGGCGCTGGGGGCATGACAGCAGTCCAAAATCTATACTCTAGAGAAGCCCCTGATGGTACATCAATTGCCATCATGCCAAGAGATGTTGCAACCAATCAAATATTACGCCCTGAAATTGCAAAATACGATGCTCGAAAATTCAGCTGGGTTGGCAGCGTCGCTGCATATGCTGGCGTTCTTTATGTTGCAGCCAATACAAATGTGCGGTCAGTGGATGATTTAAAAAAACGCGAAATAATCATTGGGGCATGGGGGCAGGGTACCGAAAGCTTTACAACTCCAATGATATTGAATGCAGTAGTAGGCACAAAATTTAAAATTGTGTCGGGATATGCTGGTGGTCCTGAGGTCGATCTTGCGGTTGAGCGGGGCGAGGCGGAAGGTCGAGTTGCTTCTTGGACCTTTCTGAAAACACAAAGGCCTGATTGGCTCACTTCAAAGTTCATAACAACGCCGTTTCAAACAGGCTTAAAGAGACATCCTGAGCTTCCCAACATACCTTTGATTACTGAACTAGCTCAAGACGAAGCTGGAAAACAGATTTTGAATATCATGAACGCGGATTCAGGAATTGGCTGGAGTTTTGCTGCCCCGCCGGGGATGAGTGTTGAGATGCTGGGTCTGTTTCGAACGGCCTTCGATAAGACAATGGCTGACAAGGAATTTATGAGTGACGCTGACAAGCGTGGCCTTGAGATTCTACCCAGCACCGGAGCGGAAATTCAGAACTTGGTTAATGTGACGCTCAGCACGCCGCCTTCTGTAATTACGAAATTGCGTGCTCTGTTGGGCGCTGCAAAATAAGCATCGAATCCTCTGAATTCATAGGTGAAACGTGCGCATCCCTGATCACTCCATCACTGGTGATGGACCTGTGACAATCTATCTCTTCCATGGTGCCTATGGCTCCAAGGAATATTACAAGTTTATGATCGAACGTCTGGTCAAAAGGGGATATCGCGTCGTTGCTTGGGACGCGCCGGGCTATGGTCTTAGCCCACTTCCGGATTCTCTCACCCTTCAAAAACTTGCCGACGCTGCAGCAATTCTAGTAGCCAGGACAGCGGGCGATAAGAATGTTCTCTTTGGTCACAGCATGGGCGGCCAGCTCGCACCGCGTATTTTTGCGCGCATTGGCGGTCTTATCAATGCGGTGGTGATCTCTTCGACTATTGGATGGTTCGGCAACACAACTCCCGAAGATCAAGAAGCGTTCGTTAGCTCGCGGCTTGGAGGCGTGGCTGATGCTAGGGATATGAAGGATACGACGCGACAGGTGGTCATTTCTATGTTCGGTCCGTCTGCTAAGGGGGAAGAGTGCGATCTGGTTACCAAAGTCGCATCTTCGACCAGCCTTGAGACATTCAAGGCAGCCGTCAGTGCCATCAAGGGGGCGGGAGATCAGGAAGCCATTCAGGCTTACTCGAACATATCCGTCCCCACTCTTTTTTTGGCAGGTGAGCTTGATAACACCGGCAAGGTCTCGGGGATGCGCCGGCTCGCAGCTATGGTCAAGGGTTCTACACTACAAGTGATCGACGGTGTCGGCCACTATGGCTGGGCTGAGAAGCCTGATGAAGTCATGTCAGCTCTCGACGCTTTTCTTGCACGCGAGAAGCTAAACCCGAAGCACTGAAGGCTATCGTTTTGCCTGACCTAAATAAGAAAACTTCTACGCCTGCAGGGGGAGGACGAGATGGGCACGATCCGGCTGGCGTTAGGCTTTGCGCTGATGAATGCTTCAGCCTTCATCCATGTCTTCCCGGCTCATGCCGAGGACACTAAGGATTTCTACACTCAGAGAACAATCCGGCTCCTAGTTCCCTACGCCCCTAGTGGAACTTACGACCTGTATGCCCGACTGGTGGCAGATCATTTTGGAAATTATGTTCCGGGTAACCCAAAGATGGTTGTCCAACACATGCCCGGGGCAGGCGGTCTTGTTGCGACACAGGCGCTATACGCCAGGGAGGCGCAGGATGGCACGGTCTTCTCGATCCTGCCGCGTGATATCGCCGCCAACCAAATGTTGCGACCTGAAAGCGCCAAATATGATGCCCGCAAGTTTGGATGGATAGGCGGGGTCGCAACTTTTGCGGGCGTCCTGTTCGTATTCAAGCGGACCGGGGTTGAAACTGTCGCGGATCTGAAAACAAAATCATTCGTCGTGGGCTCCTGGGGGCAGGCGACCGAGAGCTTCACGACACCTACTCTCCTTAATGCTTTGATCGGAGCAAAGGTCAAGATCGTCACAGGATATAGTGGTGGGCCCGACGTGGACCTCGCAGCAGAGCGTGGCGAAGTAGACGGCCGGGTCGCTTCTTGGAGCCTCCTGAAAGGACAGAGGAGCCATTGGCTGGAGGCTGGGCTTATCTCTATTCCATTCCAGACCGGGCTTAAACGCCATCCGGAATTGCCGAACGTTCCTCTCATGACCGAATTGGCGACCGACGTAGAATCCCGACAAATTCTCGAACTCGTAAACGCCGATGCGGGCATCGGTTACAGTCTCGTTACCACGCCTAATGTCGATCCTTCGCGCCTGAGCGCGCTACGTGCCGCATTTAACCAGATGGTTCGTGACCCAGCCTTTGCCTCCGACGCAAAAAAACGTGAGCTGGAAGTTGTCGCCAGCACGAGCGAAGAATTGGAGCAGGTCGTCGATAAGACACTCTCTACCCCACAAAGCGCGCTAGCAAAGTTGAAAACTATCATCGGTGCCGCGAACTAGCGGAGCGAGGCGAAGGAGGGCATCATTTTGGTCATTTGGGACAGCCGCTGTCTTTTACATTGTATCGGCGGCGTGTGAAAATATCCGGATACGCGCATTATGAATCGTACGGTTATCGTGGGCCAGCGGCCTCTGTAAATATGACACTCAACGATAGGAGATATCCTATGTCTTCTCTGTTTAGCTTAGTCATCCTATTTTGCATTATATTTCAAATAGCAGAGGCAAAAGATGCCCCGGCATTTTATGCTGAAAAGCAAGTAAAGTTAGTAATTGGTCACCACACCGGCGGCGGTTACGATATTTATGCTCGCCTTCTGGCACGACACTTAGGACAATTTTTGCCAGGAAAGCCGGTTATCGTTTCTCAATATATGCCTGGCGCAGAAAGTTTGGTTGCAACAAATTACATTTATAGTATGGCTCCGCGCGATGGCACGGTAATTGGATCTGTCGTAAATGGTATTTTGTTTGAGCCTTTATTATCGCCAAAGGGACAATCAAATTTTGATATTCTAAAATTTTCTTGGATAGGTAACCTTAATAAGGAAGTAAATCTTCTAACAGTTTGGCACACTGTACCTATCAAGACATTCGCTGATTTAAAAAATCGAGAAACTATTTTAGCGGCAACTGTTGGTGGTTCCGGGACTTCAAGCACTTTTCCCAAAATTCTGAATCAATTGCTTGAAACTAAGATCCGAGTGATCAGCGGATATTCATCATCCGCTCAAGGCTTCTTGGCTATGCAAAGGGGAGAAGTTGAAGGTCGGGGCATGTATTGGTCTAGTCTCATTGCTGCTCAGCGTGATTTATACGAGAGAGGAGAGATTAAAATTCTACTCCAAACTGGTGATCCACCCCCATTGAACTGGTCCTCCTCTGTCCCAAAAGACATACTTCAGGATGGACCAGTTCAATGGGGGTGGATCAAAAGCAGTTGACTCCCACTAACCGGCAGAAGCTACCTGCTAGTTGATAAACTAGCTTGTACATATAACTTTAGAATTTTACAAAAGTATTACGTTTAAGGACTAATAGCTTTAATTCTTTCGCCTTTTATAATCTGATTTCTTGCATCTGCCCAATTACAGTTTGAAACTTCCACACAAGCAGACTGCCAAATAGGCTGAAAGGAGAAGTTTAGATGAGTGTTCTTCGTTTCATCTTATTGTGCGCTACACTTTTGGGGTGCTCAGCGACAGCTTTCGCACAAAATCCTTCTGTGGATGTGAAAAGGGCCGTGGATTATGCGAACCATGATGGGGTCGTTCTTCAAGCCGACATCTATCAACCTAAGGAGCCGGGCAAATATCCCGCTATCGTTGCGCTCCATGGAGGCGGTTGGCAGTCGGGCTCACGTATTTCTTTTCAATATTCAGGCCCTTGGTTGGCAGAGCGCGGTTTCGTCGTGATGGCGATCAATTATCGCTTGTCTAAGCCCGGTCAGAAGACTTATCCGCAAGCCGTGCACGATGCCCGGGCGGCTGTTCAATTTATCCGTAGTAAGGCCGAGACCTATAAGGTTGATCCTGACCGCATCGGTATGATGGGGGATTCAGCAGGTGGTCATCTCGCCGCACTCATTGCACTCGCGCATGACGAGGCTCCATTCGCAAATGGATATCCTAATGATCCATATGCATCGGTCAGTGCAAAAGTCAAAGCTGTTGTTGGTTTTTATGGTGTCTATGACATGCAGCAGCAATGGAACCACGACTTGTTACATCGTCCACATGACAACATTGCTCAGAATTTCATAGGTCTCCCACCAACCGAAAATCGTAAGCTTTATAATGAAGCTTCACCGATGAGTTATGCGGTGAAATCCAAAAATACGACATCTTTCTATATTGTGCATGGTACGGAAGATGACATTGTAGATCGTGCACAGTCTGACAATTTCTTACTTGCGCTTAAGCAGGCGGGGTTTTTTGCACGTCATTACGTCGTACAGGGAGCCGGGCATTTCTTTGCCTCTGACCCTCTGAGTGAACCACGTGGCAAGATCGGTGAAGCCGCTGATCCCGTGTTACGTTTCTTAAAAGATCGGTTGTGATAATTACTTTCTATCTTATCTCCGTTTTTCGTGAAATCGAGAGTACAGAATATAGGCTGCTCCAAAAAAATGATCCGCCATGATGTATGCAACGCGCGCCTCTAGGGGGAATTAGGACGGTTAGAACTTCACTTTTTAAAAATGGATTGGGCTAAACCCGATCGTCAACTAAAATAACGACCGGATCAACTCATAGGGTCTAGCCACCAGTAGGCGTGAGTAACTGCGAGCGAGGAGGGCGGATGTACAGAAAGTCGCTATTGGGGCTTCTTATTGTGACCGCATTGACGAATCCAAGCGCGGCTCAATCTCCCGCGGAGTTCTATGGAGGTAGAACAATTACGCTGGTGGTCGGTTACCCAAGTGGTTCAGCGTACGATCTGTATGCTCGGCTGGTGGGACGGCACATCGGTCGCAATATTCCCGGCAATCCTTCCGTTATAATCAGCAACTTACCAGGGGCGTCATCGCTCGTCGCCACCAATGCGCTTGCGAACACATCAGCGCGCGACGGATCGACGATTGGCGCCGTCTTTGAACGGATTGCCGTTGAACCTCTTATCAATGCCAGCCGAGCGCTCTTTGATGGTCGCGAGTTCGGTTGGATCGGCTCCGTCCTCAAGGTGACCGACGTCTGCATGTTCTGGCACACGGCCAAAGCTAAATCGGTTGAAGAGGCGAAGTCAGTAGAAGTTATCGTCGGCGCCGCCGGTGAAGCGGGCAACAGCGCCCTCGCACCCCGGGTCATGAATGAGTTCCTCGGAACGAAATTCAAGATTATCGGCGGCTATGGTGGCGCGGAAATGTTTCTCGCCATGGAGCGCGGCGAAACGGAAGCACGCTGCGGGATGAGCTGGGGAGGATTAAAGGCGTCGCGGCCAGATTGGATTACAAATGGCAAAATCAAAGTGGTGCTACAAATGGCGATGGAACGCCATCAAGAGCTCAAATCAACGCCTAACATTCTAGACCTAGTGACGAAGCCAGAGGATCGCGCAGCTCTTGAGTACCTGTATGCTACCCAAGAGATGGGGCGCCCCTTCCTCGCTCCACCGAAAATCCCCACTGACCGTCTCGCAGCTTTGCGGGAGGGATTCAACCGCACGATGATTGACCCGCAGTTCGTAGATGATGCGAATAAATCCAATCAGGAAATTGACCCTATTCCCGGCGTCCGCGTCCAGCAAATTGTCGAGGCACTTTATCGAACGCCGAAGCACCTCATCGACCGGGTAGAAGTATTGCGGCATGAAAAATAAATTCTGAGCAGGCCAGCTCCCCTGACTGCATGGCGCCCCCTGACCAGCTGCAGCAATCATAAAATAGCATGAAAGTATCAAATAATAGAATCGCTAACATCGACGCTTGTAGAACCGAAAGTACTCTGCGTAAGATGAACCTAGAGATTAGTTCGATGCTCCGATAATATAATCTGCGATCGCAGCGAAATCTTCTGCCGTCGAGCGATCGCTCTTGAAAAGATACTCCGCGGAATGCTCTTCGGCTCAAACAAGCCGAAATTGGGCCATCAATATAAGGGAGAACAATACGTGACAAAATCGGAAGAGCAGATCGTCATAACGGAAGTTGATGAAGTCTCTGGTGTCGCCAGGATACTCATGAATAGGCCTAAGAAAAAAAATGCTCTTAGCCGAAAATTGATGTTCGCTATGGTAGATGAAATCAAGGCCATAAGGGACAACGACAAGATCAATGTGATTGTTCTCGACAGCGTCGGCGATACTTTTTGTGCCGGCCAGGATCTACAAGACCTCCGTAACGACTGGAGCAACAAGAATCGCGCGCGCTGGGGAGACTACACGGGATCGACGCTCAGCATCGCTCTCCTGTTGCGAGGCGCGCGCCAAATTACCATTGCCTCGGTCCGCGGGTATTGTCTGGGTGGAGGTATTGTTCTCATGAACGCCTGTGATATGGCGTTTGCCGCTAGCGACGCCCAAATCGGGATGCCGGAAATCATCCGTGGCAGCTATGGTCGGTCCGCAACTCCAACGCTTTATCATTCAGGAATTCCGACCAAACTAGCCTTCTACATTCAGGTCAGCGGACGAAATCTGTCTGGAACGGAAGCCGCACGAATTGGGTTAGTCACCGGCGCAATGCCAAAGGAAGATATCCAAGCATACGTCACTCAGCTTGCGACGGAGGTTGCGTCTCGCAACCCTGTAGCGCTTGAGCATGCAAAGATAGCCGCATATACCGAAATGGATCTTCCCTTCGATGCCGCGATCAAAGTAGACGAAGCTCTCGCCCATAGAATGCGTGTTTACACAAACCCTCTCGGTGATGTCGAAGGCTACCTTGCTTCACAGAAGGGTGGCGGCAACTTGGGCTACAAGGCGCCCAAGTAAGCTGACCACTGCCCTAAATACCCTTATAAAAATAATTCCGGGGGGAGGCAAAATGGATCGTGGGTACGCCACCGTAGGCAGATCGCTGAGGGTCAGCGCCTCTAATTATCCAAGCAAGATGGCGATCTTGGAAGTCGGGCGAGGCAGCCTGACTTACCAGGAGCTGAACTCGACCGTGAATCGCCTCGCCCATCATCTTGTTTCGAAAGGCGTGAGGAAGGGTGATAATGTCGGAATAGTGATGCTCAATACGATTGAGCACGTAAGCCTTCTCTATTCTCTTGCGAAGATAGGTGCGGTATCAGTCGCAATCGATCCGCATTGGACAACGCATGAGATTGCCCGCGTTGTTAGCCACTTTGATTGCCATTTGCTCTGCGTAGACGTTAGCTTGCTTGACAAGTTAGATGCCGTAGCGGATTCGGCCACCCCAAAAGGCCGCATGGTATTCGATGGCAAGGCATCTTTAATCGATAGCCTTGGGACGGAAGTAGTCGCCCAGTCCAATGATGAACTTGATGTAGATGTTCTTGACCACGACGTATTCACGCTTGTGCTTACATCGGGAACAACAGGAATGCCCAAGGGATGCATGCGCACTCATCGAAATGTCGAAATGGGTTGCCTCAAGGATGCTCTCGGCAAAAATCTTAACAACACCAGTCAAGAGCTGATCGTCGCGCCGATTTACTACGGAACAGCCCGCGGCAGCGTGATTGGCCAGATTTTCGTTGGCGGTACCATCCACGTCATGGCCCGATTTGAAGAGCGAGCAGTGGTTAAGCATATTAAGGCCCACCAGATCACGGATATATCTCTGGCGCCGACGATGATCCATCGAATTTTGAAATTGGATGGCCTGCAGCTAGATGATTTCACCTCGATCAGATCGCTCAGAAAGGTTGGCTCGCCATTCACTAAGAAAATGGTTGAGGAAATAAGATCTAGAATTACGACAAAGATTTTTCAAGGCTTCGCTTCCACCGAGTCGGGCGGCGTGACAATGCTAAAGCCGGAAGACCAATTGAAAAAGCCTGGATCTTCCGGCCTTCCGAGATGGGGCGTCGAAGTTCAAATTGTTGGCCCCGATGACAAGTCAATGCCACGCGGCGAGACCGGCGAAATCCGCGTCAGCGGCGCTAATGTCTGCGAGGGCTATTATAAGAACATGGAAGAACAAGATAAAGTCTTTCGAAATGGCTGGTATTATACGGGCGATCTTGGTTGGATTGATCACGACAACTATCTCTACGTGGTAGGCCGCGCAAAAAACATGATCAAGACAGGGAGCATTAACGTTGCTCCGTCTGAGATTGAAGGAACTATCCTTGAAATTTCAGATGTGGATGATTGCGCTGTATTCGGTGTTCCGGACGAGGAATGGGGCGAAGCCATAAAGGCAGCTATTGTCCTCAAAGGCGCCGCCACTACCACGGCGGAGGGCATTAAGGCGCACTGCCGTAAATCGCTAGCGGGATTTAAAATCCCCAAGAGCATAGTTTTTGTTGATTCCATCACACGCAATTCGACGGGCAAAGTCGCACCAGAATTCGTCAAGTTGCATCGCTAAAACTAAACTTGGGTGATCGTTAGTAACCACCAATCAGCAGCAAGCATTGGAGGCTTCGATGGTTAACTGGAAGAGTTTTGTGATTGGCGCCGCATTCTTCGATGTGATGACCGGCGGCACAATCGCCCAGGAGGACCATACGAAATTTTATTCGGGAAAAACCCTGCAGATGATCATAAGATCCGAAGCAGGATCGGGATACGACCAATATGCGCGCACATTCGCCCGGCACGTCGTTAAGCATATACCGGGATCACCGAATATCATAAACCGTAACATGCCGGGCGGTGGCGGTATCACTTCTGCAAATTTTGTCTACTCTGTGGCGCCTAACGACGGTACTGTTCTCACGATTATTAGCCAAGGGTTGCCAGCGTCTCAGGCGCTTGGAGAAGCCAAGGGTCTCAGCGCAGATATGTCAAAGTTCAACTGGTTGGGCAGTCTTGTCTCATCCAATCAACTTACGATCACCCGCCGCGAGTCACTTACAAATACGTTTGAAGCGGCGAAAGCAAGAGAGACAATCATAGGCACAGTTGGCGCCGGCTCGATTTCGTCACAAATTCCGATCTTGCTCAACAAATTTACTGGCACACATTTTAAGCTGATAACAGGGTATAGAGGCACTGAAG
>CANJVX010000004.1 GCA_947478405.1 Beijerinckiaceae bacterium
CGATCGACTGGCCTTGCGAAGCCAGAACATCAACCTGGCGTAACTTCGCGACAATCTCTTCCGGCTTATGGCGCTTTCTAGGCATTTTGGTCCTCCTCTGTCCTAAAAGACATACCTCAGGATGGACCAGTTCAATGGGGGTGGATCAGTCCCGCGACACAGCGACAACTGCGACAGAATGAAAGACCAAAGTATGCGTTTAGGGAAGCGCAGGACTAACCTCATCAGCGGGCGGCAATTACGTGCCGCCCGGGCGCTGGCGGGCCTATCGCAGAAGGCCCTCGGAGAGGCTGTGGGCGTGTCGGAGAGGGCTGTCAGGGGGTGGGAGGCAAGAGGGGATAACAGGCCTGTTGGAGCGCCTAATGACGTGCGCGTGGAGCAGGCTCTTCGGGGGCTGGGGATCGAAGTATTCTCAGACCCATGGCCCGGCGTCCTGCTTTTCAAATAGTGAACATTATTTCCGGTTTTCGGAGGTTTCCCGACGCCGTAAAAGGTTATTTGGGTGATGATCTCAGGGCTTCTTCTGCACTTCAAGCTTATGCCTTTTCCTAGCCATGCCCATTCCTTGCAAAGCTGAATACGCAAAATAATGGAAAGGAACGACCTTCAGGAGAGAAAAATCAGATTGATTTCCCTATTTAATCTAAGAAAACCAATCTGATGTTTTGACCGTCGGGATTATTAGGCTGATCTATATCCTGTGGATACTTGCGCTCTATTTCTGAAATATTAGAATTCGCACTAAAACTTATTTCTAATGTGTGCGGTATTCCGTCATTACTAATCGCTGAATAATCATTGGCGTGAATGTGAACAATGGGCAGAGCAAACCCCTTCACAAATTTTTCAATCCAAGTCATGTGCAGGTCGCAATCATGAAACTCGATCACAGCCCCGGTCAAGCGATGCTGATTTCTTAGAATGGTATCTAAAATTCTATATTCACTTCCTTCAATATCAACTTTAAGAAAAATCTTATCAGATTTTATCTGATTAAAAATTTCGCTCATTGAGATCTGCTTCTTACCATTTTGGGCGCCAACAAACTTTGGGAAATGGTGTTTGTTGCCTCGAAAGAAGTTTCGATATCTTACCCACGTTTTATAGCAAGAAATGGCTATCTGCGGCTTATGAACTTTGTGTAGACTTTTTAGGAATTTTCCCAAAAAGATACGCCCGCTGATTGATGCATCATAGGCATGAAGATGCACGTTATTTTTTTTAATAAAGTCCTCTTCAAAGCTCCAATTATCAGAGATACCAAGGCCAATTAAGAAGTGGCTAGAAGCGATGTCTTGTTCTGAAACTACATAACCTCCATCCCAATTGTTTCCGAGACGAATAAGGTTTCCTGCCTCTTTATGGCGAAGAAACCCACCAAGAATACCGTCTGTCATAAACTAGCCTCAAAATACGATGAAAACCCTCTGCTAATTATGCTTATTATTATGATGCATAAAGCTTATTTTCCCCGAGGGGTTATAATTGAGCTGCTAATGATCAAACAATATGTGGCAATGATGTTATGGGCGGGCCGTCGCTAATTTTATAACTAATTGATTTGAATATATTTTATGGAAACAGCGGCGAAGGGAGGGACCTCAATCCGAAATGGCTGGGTGATGGCCTTCCCCCTGAAAAGTGATCCTCCCTGAAGTGGTCTGCCCCCTGAAAAGTGGCCCTCCCTGCTGTATGGCTTATGAGCCTTGAGGAGGAATTAGAATGGCTAGGAAAGGGGACAGGGCAGAAGAGATTGTCGCCAAACTTCGGTAGGTGGAATTGCTGACCGCACAGGGTCGGCAAGTGGCGGGGGCTGTGTGATCGATAGGCATGAGGAGATTTACCGAAATCGATGGCGGTCACACTCTGGTCACAACGAGGCTTGGAATAGTGAGCTGCAGCTAGGTGGACTTGCTTTTAGACCGCTGGCCGCTAGTCTGATTCCGTTAGTGTTTCCGCAAGCTCAGCAGTCTCTTAATGATCTAACATAATTGAAAGCACTCCCTTGGTAAGGGAGAGGTGGAGAGTTCAATCCTCTCTGGCAGCACCATTTCTCCCTGTCACAGAGCTGTCGCCCCCCCTCAGGCTTGAGAAGAGGTAGATGATCTTGCGGTTTGGACGCTGATTGTTTTTCGGCCCAACCAAAACCCAGATTTCATCGTCCGCGATCTGGACCCCGAAGACGCGGACCTCCGCCGGTCGTAAATTGGCGCAGGGTATATAGCGTGTCGTGCTTTCTCCTGGCCGCACAACCTCGAGACGGTTCGATCCTTCATCATAAATGGCATAGCCTGATTTCATGCCCCTTCCTCCCCGGCCCTGCGGCTTAAACGGGCATCTTTCATCTACAGCCCGCCCCCTATATGTTCGACCGTAAGGGAATCGAGAAGAACGAAGAAGATTCCCGCCGAGGAGGAACCATGAAACTCGACCGGGAACCCGCGCTTTTCTTTCCCAAACTGGCGCGCTTTTATGATTTTACTGTGCCGCTTTCATGGGTTGTGGTGCGCTTTGGCGTGGGCTGGGTGCTAGCGGTCCATGGATATGGCAAGGTCATGCGCGGCATGGAAGCCCAGACCAAACAGCTCAATGTCACTGTGCCTTATTTGGCCGACATCAACTTTCCGCTGTCCTTCTTCTTGACCTTTGTCGAAGGTGTGGGCGGCTTATGCATCATGCTGGGCTTGTTCACGCGGTTCTTTGCCGCCGCCAATGCCATTGAAATGGCTTTTCTGACCTTCGTTGTCTATTGGGGCAATGGCTTTGGATGGCTGTCGAAAGGTTACGAATACACGCTGCTGTGGGGCATTTTATGCTTCGCGATCGCACTGCGTGGTGGCGGGCCTTGGTCAGCCGACCGGCTGCTGGGCAAAGAGCTCTGAGAAGAAGAAAAGGGCCGGTTTTCAAAGGCCCTTTTTCATTCAGCAATTCGCGCTGCCTTTCACGGAAGGGTAGCAGATGAGCTGACCCGCTTTTGCATTCGCGCAGGTAAAGGATGAGAGCGGCTTATTGATTTTTTCGACTTGCGTCGCACTGTAAAAATTCAACTTGCCCTTCTGAAACAAGTTTTGACAGGTGTCGCCCGAGACCAATTTGAAGGGACCAGCGAGTTTCTTCCCGTAGCATGTGGCCTTGGAACAATCGAGGGTGAGCAGCAGATCAGCCGCAGACCCGACAGAGGGTGTGGCCCCAAAAGACAACAATGCCACAAAAAAAGCTAAAAAACGCATGCGCCCCTCCACAAAACAAAGGGGCATCCTAGTGTCCAGGGTCGGCGCAAACCACCAACCGGAAGCGTGTTCTAAAGGCGCTTGTGAGCGGTCAGGTTGAAAAGACAAAGGGCCGGTTTTCACCGGCCCCTTTATCAATGCGCTTGCTCTTCGAGCGCTGCTGTCTGGAAGGGCTCGCTGCGCGAGACATAGGCCTCGGCGACAACCAAGGTCCCGAGGAAGAGTGCAAGGCCCGCGACCAAACCAGCAACTTCTGAAAATCTTTTCATCACAATCCCCCACTGAAAGAGGTCAGACTAGCCGGGACCTGTTGAGAGAGGATGACTCAATCACCAGTAATCCCGTGACATCAGGTTAACCCCGACCAGTCTTACTGCAGTGCGGAAAGATTGTGTGCGCCGCCGAAATGGGCGGCAGCCTGCCTGTCTCTTAGGCGTCAAAACCCTCGACCAGCACGAACTCACCCTCGGCAGCGCCAATGCGGTGCTGGCGGGCGGCCTGATATTCGGGGGAGTGATAATAAGCGCGGGCTTGGTCGTAGCTGTCGAATTCCATGACGACATTGCGCGTGCGGGCCGTGCCCTCCAGTGCCTCATGCTTGCCGCCACGCACGAGCGGGCGGGCGCCGAATTTCTTCACGGCATCGGCGGTTGCGGCTGCATAACGGGCATAGGCTTCCGGATCTTTCACATCGACGCGCACGATGATGTAGCCCTTGGGCATGAAAATCTCCCCACTTCTGGTCCAGCGCAGGCTGAGCTGCGGATGGCAGGACCATGGCAATTCAGACCCGCAGTGGCAAGCGCCCCTCGCTTCGGCCTGCCCGGCGCGCTACATGGAAGTTGCTCTACCAACAAGGAACACCCCACCGCATGTCCGCCACCAAAACCGTATATCGCGTCAAACTGCGCCTTGCCTCATACGATGAAAGCGGCGCGCTGACATGGCAACGCTTGGTCGTCGACAGGCCCAATGCGCATGAAGCCAGCGAGCTTATCAAATGGGCCTATGGACTTGATGAAGAAAACGGTGTGACGCGGTCCTTCGATTGCATGTGCTCTGTTGCCCGCCAACCCATTGATGAGGACGGTCGCGGCACGGTTCCGCTGGCCGATGTGATCGCCTCGCTTAAGGAATCCTTCACCTTACGGAAGGTGTAAGATCTTCGATGCTGTGCAGTCTTTTAGCGGACGAAAGTCGATGACGAATTTGCAACAGCTGGCGGCAATCAAAAGCGGAGCCTAATTTCGCGCTTGTGTCGCCGCGCCAAAAGATTCACCTTCGGAACTGCGCCCTTGGCGCATTTCCTCCCCGACTTTAGCCGCCAGGCGTCTCGCCGGCGGCTTTTTTTATCTTCACCGGAAGCTGGCAACGGCCGCGACCATGCGCGCCTCGATCTCGTTAAAACCGTGATAGCCGAAGGCCTCACACGGATCGCCCTCGCTGATCCCGCCATCCAGCCAAGTCACGCGCGCCTTTCTGCCCGCCCATTTTAAAAACGGATCGACACCCACCGGCAGCGTCACACGACATCCATCCCGCCGATGATGAACGACCAAGGTCGGTGGTAATTTTTCAGGCGAGCCCAAAACACTGACGACATTCAACGAACGCTGCCCTGATTCAGGTGACAGCATACCCGATGTCAGGACAAGCTTATCGGGGCGAGCCCCTTTGGCAATGCCTTGGGCTGCACGCAATGTACCACGGCTCGTACCTGCCACAATCACGGGGCGCTTAACGCGAGCCATATAATCAACCGCTACACGCAAATCCGTATCAGCATCAATGATCAGCACAGCAAAATTGCGTTTCACAAAATCATCGGCTGTGCGCACGAGGGAATTACCCTTCATGCGACCAAGCCTACCATCCGAGGTGACATTGATCACACCATCGCCACCGGGCATCAGAATGAGACTGGCCGTCGGCGCCTTGGGTTTCATGAACAGCACGCGCGTGCCGCCAAGCTCAACGGGCTGTCCCTGCTGGGCAAAAGCTGTCGCGGAGCAGAAAAGGAAAAAAGGAAGGAGAGAAAGAAAGCGTATCATATCCAAACCTTGCCTTGAGACACCACAGATGCGGCGTCCAGAGCCGCAGATTTGCGTTAAAAAAGGCCCGCGTCAAAGCAAGCCTTTTCTTCATTTTCCGCGTGCAATGCGACGCAGCTCTTCAAGAATATCAGGTGCCACAGCATAAGCATCATTCAGAATACGCTCGATCTGTGGGCCGTCGATGGCCTGAATATCTGCATCTTCACGTTTTGCATCTGCAAGAAACACAGCATCTTTCACCATTGTGACAAATGCCTTTTCCACAATTGCCACACGATCCTTCGGGACTTTAGGCCCAAGAACATAAGGATTGCCAATTTCCTGTTCGACAAAGGCTGTCTCAAGCAAGCGGCGTGAACGCTCATCGCGCGCCAATTCCAGAGCGCTGGGCGCGTCCGCATAATCAGGATCGCGGCGCAATCCGAATTGCACCACAACCCGGCCCTGACCAGCGGCAATCCAGCCATTAACTTTCGATTTCACAGGTGCTGTTGCACCGCCCGCAATATGGCCATCAACCTCCGCCCGTTCCACTGCTAGCAAGCCTGCGGTCGAGCCTTCATAGCCTTCCACCGGTTTGAGCTGCGAGCCGAAGGTAGCATTGAGCAGACGCGCATAAACCGAATTGGCGGATGTGACGGCCTGCGAGCTAACGCTCACCGTGCGGGCTTTCAGATCCTGCACATTGGTGATACCCGATTTTGCATTCACCACCAAAATGCCTGTATCGCGCTTGAGTGATCCGAGCCAATTGAATCTCTCAGGGTCAAATTGCACACCATGATCGTGCAGCCCATAGAGTTTTGTCATGGATATGGTGCGAGGGAGGCCGCCAATATAGGTGCCATCCTGCGGCGCGAGATTGTAAATGTAATTGGCTGCCTTGATGCCTTCAGCACCCGGCATGTTCTGGACAACAACTGTGGGTTCGCCGGGAATATGGCGCGCGATATGACGCGACAACAGACGTGCCAATTGATCATAACCACCACCGGGAGCAGATGAACAAATCACGAAGATTTTTTTACCAGTATAAAAATCTTCCGCGGAAACATTTGCCGTTCCAGCAAGCCATGTAGCGGCCAAAACAGGCGCGCAAATTTTCCACGATCGAAACATGGTTTTCTTCCCGTGTTTTTATGATTTTGAAAGCGAAAGGGGGCCCGCATCACTGCGGACCCCCTTTAAGATCAGACCGCAGGCCCAATCGATTGAGGCGTATAGATCGGCCCCGTTATCTTGCTTATGTCGAGCGCGCGCAGTTTGGGCTCGTCGAAAATATCGGCCATGTCCGACGTCACGCCGGTCTTGTCGATGGCGTCCAGCCATTTGCGATGGATGCGGGGATCCTGATCTTCATATTCCACCTGACGTCCACCCTGCTGGATCGACAGCGACCCAAAGCCTTCGGCCGAGCGCTTGCGCAGCGAGATAAAGGGATAGCGACGCGAGCCCATGGAGCAGGCAACATAACGTGCCGAATCCGCACAGGTGTTGAAATGCTGATGGAACATCCAGAAGGGCGGCACATACATAATGCCGTGACGCCATGGAATTTCCGTGAACTTTTCATCACCTTCATACCACAGCAATGAATAGCCTTCGCCCGATACAGCGTGCACGTGTGTGCCAGCGGCATGACGATGCGCCTTCTTGTAGCGGCCAATCGGAATTTCCGACGTGTGCGAATGCATGGTAGAATCGGCCAGAACGAAGGAGACATTCTTCGAGCCCTTGCCGCGTTCGCCCAGATCATACAGCTTGAAGCCGGTCAGATCGGGAACGAAATTCGTCTCCCACAGATTGAGCTTGGCCTTGCCATCGCCACGCACAACTTCCAGATGCTCGCCTTCGCCCTGAAACTGGTTGGCAGCGCCAGCACGTTCCGGGAACTTGCACGGGTTGTTGAAGACGAAGTCTTCGTTGTGATAGAGGTTCAGCGTCAGCGGCGCGTTATGCGTGACAGAAATGCGCGCGCTCTCTTTACCGGATGAATTGAAAATCTGATATTCGCAATTCAGTGGGATGGCGAATAGCGCCTTTGGGCCCCATTCGAATGTGTGCTTGTCGCCAGAGGGCAGCCAAACGGTCGTCGAACCGAAACCCGACTGCACCATGAAGAAGCCTTCATAGAGATGCTTCACAGGGCGCGTCTTTTTACCCGGCAAAACTTCGATGAGATAATTGGCCATGAAGTCACCACGGCCATGGGCGTGGTTGAAGCAGCCCTTGGCATCATACCAGGCCCAGTCCTGCGTCTCGACGGCGAGCAGATCGAAACCGAAATCCTGATGGACGGGGATATTCTGCTTTGCCACCCAATCGAGATAGGGCTCAACGAGATAACGGCCGTCGAGTTGCTCTTGCGGGGTTGGTGTGTCTGCCATGTGCGGGGCTCCCTTTTCTTGATTGCTTGATAAAAACGCGGGGCTTTTTGAGCCCCGCGCTGTCTCGATCCTTACTTCTTATCGCTCTTCAGAGCTTCCGCAAGCAATTGCTTGGTTTCGTCCGATTGATTGAGCGCTTTGCTAATCGCCTTGGCGACATCTTCTCCATAAGCAGGCTCAACTGGTCTTTCGAGCTTTTCGGCACGCGCCTGCAGCTCCTTGTTTTCCATCGCATGCTTGTATGCGTCGACGAGCACTTTCATGCGATCGGCTGGAATGGCCGGCGGACCAGCGGTCAGGCGGGCAATATCACCCTGCGATTGCACCAGCGCGATGAGATCAAGCGCCTTCTGGTCTTTCACGAGCGAGGAAAGCTGCGGCACATCTTTGTCGTTGCCACCGATCTGCGCAATGTAGCGACCATAGCCATTTTCGATAAAGGTCGTGTAAGACGAGCGCGAAGCAATCGAGCCTACAATTTCTCCGCGACGCATCGCAAGCTGGTCATCTGTGCCGTTATAGCCCGTCAGATTCTTCACCGGCAGTTTGAGCGTGTTGGTGAGAATGACGGTCTCGACATAGGAGGCCGAGCCCGGCCCGGCGGTGGCAAAATTTACCGGCGTCTTTTGTGCGAGTAAATCAGCAAAACTCTTGATCGGCGATTGCGAAGCGATGACGAGCACGCGCGGATCAGAGGCTGCCTTGCCGATCCAGCTCATCTTCGAGAGGTCAAATTTGACGCCCTGCGCGCCCACAATCTGATTGTAGATGAGGCCCGTGTTGAAAGAGCCAATCGTCAGGCCGTCGGCCTTGGAAGCGTAAATCGCATTCGCACCGATAATGTGACCAGCGCCCGGCATATTCTTCACGACAAAGGTGGAGCCTGGCAGATTGCGCTGCATATATTCGGCCACAAGTCGGCCGTAAGAATCATAACCGCCACCCGGAGACGTGGCCACAATATAGGTCACCGTTTTGTCTTTGAAGAAGGCTGCGCCGTCTTGCGCAGAAGCGGGGACTACAGAGAGTGCGGCGATCGACGCGCCGATAAGCTTCAACATGTTCTTCATCGTTTCCTCCACATACGCGGCGGATCAACCCGCGATGCGATCCATGATGAGCCCCGTGACCATGCCCGTATAGAGCGAGACACCAAGGCCTTTTGCAAAGATGAAATAGAAGGCTGTCGAGGCAATGCACGTCAGCGTGATCGACTTTGTCCAGCTGGCGCCCGCGCGCTCTTTCAGAAAGGAGAGCAGGAAAATCGGGATCGCGACCCAGAAGCCAAAGAGCAAGACACCTCCGAGAAAGCCAAGGAAATAACCCCAAGTGATGATCTCGCGGCGAACCATTTCTTTATGGTCTTTTGGCGCATCAATCACCTGTGCTTGACCGAATTCGACATCGTGCCCCAGAAGCTTGGCTGCTTTCAACTCAGCTTCTCTGATCTCGTCTTTTTCGCCGTCATCCGCGCTCTCCGTTTTCCGGAAGTCGAGCGCTATTTGCAGGCAGCACAGAAGAATGCCCGGAATACCCACAGTGAGGGGCATGAAGCGCGCCCCTTCGGGATAGGTCAGAGCTGTTGCCACCATGATGGAAAAGACGGCCAACATAAAGACCGTCATGGATTGCCGCGCGATCATGGTCATGCTGACACCTGCATATTGGCGAGAACATTGGGCTTGCGGCTGCGATAAATCGCATAAGCGATAGTTGCCACAATCATGCCGATGAGAACGAGCGAGATAGGACGCGTGAAGAAGGAGAGGCCCCACAGGTCGAGCGCCTTGTGCAAGGATTCTTCAGCAATGCGCCCCAGCACCAAGCCGATAACAAAGGGGGCGCGCGGCCAATTGGCCCGCAACATGGCGTAACCAACGATGCTCATGGCGAGAAGGATCAGTAGATTTTCCCACTGTCCTTCATTCACATAAGCACCAATCACCACCAGAACGACGATGAAGGGCACGAGCATAGTTGCGTTGATGAAAGTCAACACAGCCACCCAGCGCGTAATGAAGAGCAGGAAGGTGACCGCGATGAGATTGCCGACCACCAGCGCCCAGATCAGCGTCCAGACAAGATCCAGGTGTTTGGTGATCATCGCAGGGCCCGGCTGAATGCCGAGAATGAGGAACGCACCCATCATCACCGCCATGCCCGACGAGCCCGGAATGCCAAAGAAGAGGGTTGGCAGAAGTGAGCCACCTTCCTTCGCATTTGATGCTGTTTCAGGCGCAATGACGCCTTCCACCGCGCCATGACCAAAACGCTCAGGATGTTTCGAGGTCTGCACGGCGTGTCCGTAGCACAGCCATGCCGCCGCCGAGCCACCAAGGCCTGGCACCATGCCAATCAAAGCACCGATGATTGAGGTGCGCAGCGCCAGAAACCAGTGGCGCGGCACTTCCATCACACCCTCGAAGATTTGCTTGTAGGAAAACTTCACGCCGTCCATCGAAATGGCGGCAATCGAGCCACCCTTCACAGCCAGTGTGATCATCTCTGGGACAGCAAACAGAGCCAGCACGCAAGTCACAAGCGACACACCATCCCAGAGGAAGAGATAATCGCCTGCAAAACGCGCAGTGCCTGTTTGTGGGTCCATGCCGATGGTGGCGAGCATCAAGCCAAACAAACCAACGATCATGCCTTTGAAAATATTATCGCCGCCAGCAAGGAAGGCGATGAAGGTAATGCCGAGGATGGCAAGCAGGAAGAATTCTGCTGGCGAGAAGGCAAGCACGATGGGCTCGAGCACCGGGATCATCACCGCAAAGACAATCGCGCCGATAATGCCACCCACACCTGAAGCGGTGATAGACGCACCCAGGGCGCGGCCCGCCTCGCCTTTCTTGGCCATCGGATAACCGTCGATCGTGGTAGCGGCATCATCGCCATCTCCCGGAACGCCGAACATAATGGAGGAGATCTGGCCTGATGTGCCATTCACCGCATGCATGGTCAGCAAGAAGACAGCGCCCTGCGTCATATCCATGCCAAAGACAAAGGGGATGGCGAGCGCAATCGACAGGCGCCCCCCAATACCAGGCGTTGCCCCAACGATGAGGCCGATCAGAACCGCGATCAGCATCAGCCCCATGGTTTGGGGATTGGTTACGAGGGCGCCCAGCGCCGCGAACATGACGTCAAACATAGCCGTTTTCCTCCCGGCGGCGGGTTGGCCCCGCGCCCTTGATCACTTCAACCTAAAGTCAAAGGCGGCTAAGTAAATTGAAAGGTTTGGAAAATAGGTACAAAATAATTTAACCTGTGAAGGCGGCTGGAGGGCCCATGCGTATCGAGGATCTGGATTTCGGCAAATTGCGCGCCTTTCAGCTGGTCGCCACCCACGGCACATTGGCCTCAGCCGCCACCCAGCTCGGCCTGACCATTCCTGCCATCTCGGCCAAGCTGAAGCGGCTGGATGAGGTTATCGGTGTCGCCCTATTCCGGCGCATGCCCAATGGCTTGATCTTGACAGCAGCAGGCGAAAACTTCCTGCGCGACCTCGCCCCCTTCCTGCAAGACGCAGAACGCATCTTTGGTGCAGTTCGCCAAGAGGCGACGCAATCGCAAGATACGGGACAAGTGTCGGTCGCCATTGGCGGCGATTACACAAGCTTTTTTGTTCCGCGCATGCAGGATTTTCTGGCGGCTTACCCGCGTGTTGAATTGTCAATGCGGGTCGCGCGCCGCTCGGATTCGCTGGCGGCGCTTCAAGCGGGCACAACCGATCTGTGCATGGGTGTCTTTCCACGCCTGCCTCAGGGCGTGGCGGCCAAAGTTGTGGGGCACACGACAATGGCGTTCGTTACACGAAAAGGTGAAATGGATGAAAAGGGCCGTCTGATCATCGCTCCGCGTGGCTCCGCGATCCGGCAATTGTTGCGCGGCTCTGGCTTTCTGGAAGGGCGCCCCAATGTACTCGAATGTCCGACCTGTCAAACAGCCATCGACCTTGTCACCCGTGGCGCGGGACAGGCCATTGTTCACACAATCTGCGCGCGACGCGAGGAAAAGCCCGACCTGAATGTGGAAGAATTGGGCGAGCGCCATGGTAAGATGCAATTGGTCGTCGCCTATCGGCGCGGCATGCGGCTGTCACGCGCGGCTCAGGCTTTGTTCGATCAAGTGGCCGGGTAACCTCAATCTGGGCCCGGGAAATCCGTCACCGACACACTAGCGTGGAGGGCATACCAGCACGCCCACGGTTGACAGCCACATGTCTTTTCCTCAACGATAGTCGGAGTGATCGGTCCAGCCTGAGCAATTCGGGCGCAGAATAATAATGGCCGGGTTCGAGGAAATGACCGGGAGAATTTCAGAAATGGCTTTCACTTCACGGCTTCTGGCCGCCAGCACTCTGTTTGCCGCCGCAGCTTTCGCGCACACGCCAGCTCAGGCGCAGTCGGCCGACATTTATGCTGGCAAGAACCTCACGATGATCATCGGTTTTGGCCCGGGTGGCGGCTATGATCTATGGGGCCGCACAGTCGTGCGCCACATCGTCAATCATCTGCCGGGCAAGCCAACGGGCGTACCGCAGAACATGCCGGGTGCGGGCAGCTATGCGGCGGCGGCCAATATTTTCAACATCGCCCCCAAAGACGGCACGGTCATGGGCATTATCGCGCGTGACGCAGCGCTCGGTCCGCTCACCGGCGCTGAAGGCGCCCGCTTCGATCCGCTGAAAATCTCCTGGATCGGTACGCCGACCACCGAAACCAACGTCTGCATCGCGCGCACGGGTGCCGATGTGCAGACGGTCGACGATCTTTACAAGAAAACACTTATCGTCGGCGACACGGGTGCTGGCACCGGCACACGCTCTTATCCCAAGGCGCTCAGCGAATTGCTCGGCATGAAGTTCAAACTGATCGCCGGTTTCCCGTCTTCCTCTGATGTGTTTCTGGCGATGGAGCGCGGCGAAGTCGACGGCATTTGCGAGTCGCTTGATAGCGTAAAAGGCAAGCGCCCCGATTGGCTGCCCAACAACAAGGTGAAAATAATCTTCCAGGGTGGCGTTGAACCGAGCCACGAACTGCCAGGCGTGCCCTTCATCAATAATCTTGCCAAGACAGATTTACAGAAGCAGGAAATAGCCTTCCTCTATGCCGGCCAGGGCATCGGCCGGCCCTTCGTCGCCCCGCCAAACATGGCGCCTGACCGCCTCGCTATGTTGCGCAAGGCATTCATGGATACGATGAAGGATGCGGAATTTATAGCTGACGCCAAGAAGCAGAAACTGGATGTTGACCCCGAAGATGGGGAACATCTCGAAAAGCTGATCCGCCAGATTTACGCGACACCCAAGCCGATCGTCGCCAAGATTGGCGAGCTGATCAAGTAAAGGGCTTGGTTATCAAAATCTGAAATGGCGTCAGCCTCGGCTGGCGCCATTTTTATTTCTGGATTTTTTCGCAGCCTTTGCGAGCGTCCGCGACGCAATTCAGTCTCAGGTGTTCGGCCGCCCCATCAGCGCCATCATCTCTTCCAGCGAGACAACAGACGCGTATTTCGCGTCCATGTCGAAAAGATTCGCGGCATGCGCGAAAGGCGAGCGGTCGAAACAACATTCATCAACCACAAATGTCGCAAAGCCGTTGGAAAAGCCATCTACAACCGATGCGCGAACACAGCCCGAGGTCGAGACGCCGCAGAAGACCAGCGTGTCGACTCCTTTTTGCACAAGGCCAGACAGAAGAGGCGTTTGAAAAAAGGCTGAGGCGCGCGTTTTGCCAAGCACCCATTCACCCGCCTTTGGCGTGACGGCAGATGGAAAATCATTATAGCCAGCGGGCGGCGCTTTCGTACGCTTGGCTTTGGTGGCTTTGCCAGCAAAGGGCACATTTTCCTCGTTGGCGCGGGTGAAAACGATGGGCAGATCGCGCGCGCGGAACACATCAACGAGACGCACAATCCTTGGCATGGCCTCCCAAGACACCGGGCCACAGGCCGAACCAAAACTGGCGATAGATTCGTCCAGCGTCTGCCCTTCATAGCCGGTGAAAGCGAATGTGACATCGATGACGATGAGCGCGGGATGCGCACCAATCTTCATGTCCGAGAGAAAGCCGGCACTCTTATAAGTTGCAAGCTCGGATTCGGGGATCAGTTTCATCCAGTCTTTCATCCGTGGCTCCTCGCGTTTCTTTGAAACAGTGAAGCAAATCCGCGCGCAAAAATCTTCTGCAATTCACAACGAGGGTGCTGCTCACGCCTTGCGCGTCCCGCGCCAAAGCCATAGTTTCGCGATCAGTAATTTCTGTATCGCTTTCTGAAACCTCCCGGGTCGTTCATGCACGCGCTCCAGCCTCACCATGACCCTGATCTGATGCGCTGGGCTGAGCCGTTGATCGGCGATATCATCAGCACTTCTTATGCAGAATTGAAGGACGAGGGGCGCGAGGCTCAGTTTCTAATCCGCTGCCAAGGCATGCTATGGCGCGCGTTGATCAATGGCGCAGGTTCCGTGCCACTGTTCCATCAGGAAGTGCTGCGCGCGGCCGGCCGGCTCGGGCTTGGAGAGAGCCGCGTCGAAGAGGTCAACCGCCAGATCGTCACCGAACTGATGCTGGTCATTGCCAGCCGTCATGCCCGTTCCCCCCGTGAGGCGGCGCAAAGGAGCGTGCAAGTAGCGCAGGCTTACGGTCGCCTGACAGGCGCCCGCGCCCTGCTACAGCCGCAGGCCTGATCCACCAGCTGCCGCTTGCCAACTTGTTGCTTGCCAATCGCCGCGCGAAGCTTCATGTCCGGAGCATGTGAGCGGGCTGGAGGTTGGGACATTGAGTGAGGTCTGGTCGCCACAACAAGACCAAGCGCTGAAGCAAATTGCAGCTTGGCTGAAAACTGGCCGTCCACAAATTTTTCGGCTCTTCGGCTATGCCGGCACCGGCAAGACCACGCTCGCCCGCCACATTGCCGAAGCCATAGACGGGGATGTCGTCTTTGCCGCGTTCACCGGCAAGGCCGCGCTGGTTTTGCGCAACAAAGGTTGCGACGATGCGCGCACGATCCATTCCCTTATCTATCGCGCGCAAGATGTGGACGCGGAAGTTCCCTCTTTCGTCATCAATGAACAAAGTCCGGCCCATGACGCTGCGCTGATCATCATTGATGAATGTTCGATGGTAGATGAAGAGCTTGGCCGCGATCTGCTCTCTTTCGGACGACCCGTTCTAGTGTTGGGTGATCCGGCACAATTGCCCCCCGTGAAAGGTGGCGGATTTTTTACCGAGGCCGAACCTGATTTCATGCTCACCGAGGTCCATCGGCAGGCCGCCGATAATCCCATTGTGCGCATGTCGATGATCGTGCGGGAGGGCGGGCGCCTGCAGCGGGGGGATTATGGCGAGAGCCGCGTGATAGCCCGTGATGAAATTGATTCCATCAGCGTGACCAAAGCCGATCAAGTACTTGTCGGCCTCAATCGCACGCGCCGCCTCTATAATAAACGCCTGCGCGAACTCTTCGGCTTTTCCGGCACAATGCCGGAAGCCGGCGACCGCTTGGTCTGCCTCAAAAACGACCGCAAGAAAGGCCTGCTCAATGGCGGACTGTGGACCGTGAAAGCCACATCGACCATTCGCACCGGCAAATTGCGCATGACCGTTGTGCCTGAAGAAGATCCCACCAAAAAGCCATTGCGCGTGCGCGTGCTCCCAGCTTTTTTCGAAAGCGAAGACGAAATTCCCTATGCGCTGCGTAAGGATTCAGATGAATTTGATTTCGGCTATGCGCTGACGGTCCACAAGGCTCAAGGCTCGCAATGGGATGAGATCGTGCTGTTTGATGAATCCTATGCTTTCCGCGAGCATCGGGCGCGCTGGCTCTATACAGCCATCACGCGCGCCGCTGAACGTATCACCATCGTGAGCTGACAGCATGAATGCTTCGATCACAGCCATCATTGATTTTGTGCGCGAACATCAGGCTTTTGCGGCGCCCGTCGTTTTCGCATTGGCCTTCGGGGAATCGCTGGCTTTCATCTCGCTGCTCTTGCCCGCCACCGTCATGCTGATTGGCATCGGTGCCCTGATCGGAGCATCGGGAATCGATTTCTGGCCGATCTATTTTGCTGGCGTGCTGGGTGCAGGCTTCGGCGATTGGCTCTCATTTTGGCTTGGCCGTCATTACCATTTGCAAATTGCGCGCATGTGGCCGATCTCAAAAAATCCCGATCTACTGCCCAGAGGCTATGCCTTTTTTGAAAAATGGGGTTGGTCCGGTGTGTTTATCGGCCGTTTTTTTGGCCCGCTGCGAGCCATCGTTCCACTGGTCGCGGGCACATGCAAAATGCCCGCATTGGCATTTCAGCTGGCCAATTGGGCCTCTGCTTTTGTCTGGGCAGGCGTCATGCTGGCGCCAGGCAGTCTTGGCCTGTCACGCCTGCACGAATGGTTCGCGCCCTGATGTTTCCCGCGCACGCAGACGGCCCTCCTCGGCCATCATGCCGTCGCGGATAAGGGGCACAGAATCGACCTTGCGCGCCAATTGAATTTGAAAATTAACCGCCTGACCAACGCGGAAACTGGCTTCCGAAGACGAGAGATAGAATTCCCACATGCGGCAGAAGCGTTCGTCGTAGAGCTGTGCGATCTGTGCACGGTGCGCCGTGAAACGGCTATGCCATTCCTTCAACGTATCAGCATAATGCAGGCGCAAAATTTCAATGTCGGTTGCCATCAATCCTGCGCGCTCGATAGCCGGCATGATTTCTGACAGCGCAGGTAAATGGCCCCCGGGAAAAATATATTTGGTGATGAAGGGATTGGTTGCCGACGGCACATCCGGGCGGCCGATTGTATGCAAAACAGCAACACCGTCTTCGGTCAAAAGATCGGCAATTTTACGGAAAAAAGCATCGTAATAACCAAGGCCCACATGTTCGAACATACCAACAGAGATGATGCGCTCATAGCGCCCGCTTTCGGCGCGGTAATCACGCAAGTAGAACTCGGGCGGTTGCTCCAAGCCACTTGTCTGGGCGCGCTGCATAGCGACCGCCAATTGTTCACTAGATAAGGTAATGCCGGTGACGCGTGCCTCACAAAGCCGTGTCAGATAAAGTGCCATACCACCCCAACCGCAGCCTATATCCAGCACACGCATGCCGGGCTCGATCAGGAGTTTGGACGCAAGGTGGCGCTTTTTAGCAAGCTGGGCATCTTCAAGACTTTGACCAGCATGTTCAAAATATGCACAGGAATATTGCTTGTCGGCATCGAGAAAAAAATCATAAAGCCGATGGTCGAGATCATAATGGTGGGCAACATTCCGACGTGCGCGCAGCATATCATTATATTGCGTAAAGCGACGCAGATGCGTGCGCAAAGAATGCAGAACAGAGAGCCAGCGTGCCTCGCCTGCTTGTGCCAGATTGGCGAGTGTCAGCTGCAACACATCCAGCAAGGTTCCGTGCGTGATCTCGATCGCGCCGTCCATGTAAAGTTCGCCAAAGGCGAGTTCCGGATCAGCAAGCAGGCGCCATTGTGCACGCTCATTCCTGAAACGAATCCCAAGTCGCGGGCCTGACCCATCGCCCGCATGAATGCGCTGGCCCGCGGGGGTCTCAACTTCCAGAGATCCCTGTCGGATGAGGCCGCGCACAAAACTCTCAAACGCACTTTGCATCAGGCTGAGACCAAGCAACGGAACGGAAAGGCGGGTCGGACGGTCGAGAGGAACCACATTCACAACCCGCAGTTTGGCGAGCATCGACGCGACGCCGCACAGACAAAACGGCCAATAGAGGATTTTGTTCCGGTGATCTTGCCTGTGCGCCTCCACCCCGCTGACACGCGCATGCCGGCAGGCCCTGAGGCAAAGTGCCCCATCCTGATCTGGCGCAAGGCTCAGGCTGGCCCGAGCGCCTAGGGTGCGCCCATCAGTCCACTCGCGCATTGGCTGGTAACCGTTTATAGTCTGCTCCCAGTCCAGACTGCGGTTCTAGGGGCAACGTCCCCGGTCGCGCGCCCCGGCGACGGGGCATCCATCGAGGTGGTTTGAAAATGGAGTACCGGCGTTACTTCGGCGAAGCGATTGACCGCCTCAAGGCGGAACGACGCTACCGGGTGTTCGCAGATCTAGAACGCGATGCCTCCCGATTCCCGATTGCCCTTTGGCATACGGACAAGGAGCCCTCGCCGCGCGAGGTCGTGATCTGGTGTTCCAACGATTATCTCGGCATGGGGCGACATCCACGCGTAATCGAATCCATGCGCGAGGCCGCCGAAAAATACGGCGCTGGCGCGGGCGGCACACGCAATATTTCGGGCACCAACCATCCGCTCGTGCAGCTGGAAGCAGAGCTCGCCGATCTGCACCACAAGGAAAGCGCGCTGGCTTTCACCTCCGGCTGGATATCCAATCTCGCCGCCATCTCGACCATTGCCGAGCTTTTGCCAAATTGCTTGGTCATTTCGGATGCGCTCAACCACAATTCAATGATTGAAGGCGTCCGCCGCTCAGGCTGCGAAAAGCTGATCTTCCGCCACAATGACATGGCGGATCTCGAAGAGATTTTGAAAGCTGCTGGACACGAGCGCGCCAAGCTCATCGTCTTCGAAAGCCTCTATTCGATGGATGGCGATATTGCCCCCGTGGCGGACATCGTCGCACTGGCGAAAAAATACAATGCCATGACCTATGTGGACGAAGTCCATGCGGTTGGCCTCTATGGCCCGCGCGGCGGCGGCATTTGCGAGCGCGACAATGTCATGTCGCAGATCGATGTGATTGAGGGCACGCTGGCCAAGGGTTTCGGCACATTGGGCGGCTATATTGCGGCCGATGAATCCATCATCGACGCTGTGCGCAGCTATGCGCCCTCCTTCATCTTCACTACCGCCTTGCCGCCCGCCGTGGCTGCTGCGGCGGGTGCGGCTGTGCGCCAATTGAAGGGCTCTCAGGAAGAACGCGATCTGCATCAAAAGCAGGTGGCCCGCACCAAGGCAGCGCTGGCCGCCGCTGAAATTCCTGTGATGGAAAATCCGTCGCATATTGTGCCGGTCTTTGTGGGTGACGCCGAGCTCTGCAAATCAGCCAGCGACATTCTGCTCGAAAAGCACGGCATCTATATTCAGCCTATCAATTACCCGACCGTCGCACGCGGCACGGAGCGTCTGCGCGTCACACCGACGCCCTATCACACAGATGCGCAAATCGAGGCTTTGGTCGAGGCTCTGCGCGATGTTTGGCGCCGTCTGGGCCTGCCCTTCGGCGCTGTGCCGCAACCGGGCAAAGTCGCTGAATTGCCCAAGCCGCGATTGAAAATCGTCGCCGCCGAATAAATTGCAAAAGGGCCGCATCGCGCGGCCCTTTTCTTTTAACCAGCCTTCCGACCGGCCTCTCGTTTCACCAGCCATTGAATCAAAAATGGCAGCGATAGGTTGATCAGAAAATAGCGCGAGAAATGATGCGCACTGACAAAGAGCGGATCCATCCCCAGCCCCAAAGCCAGGACGATCATCGCCTCAAGCCCGCCGGGCGCATAAGCAATCAAAGTCGCACCAAATGGCATGCCGAGCCATGTTGAGGCGGCCGTGGCAAAGACAAGCGTCACCAGAATGCCTGCACCATTGGCCAAAGTGGAGGCGACCAGCGTGCGCCCGAAGAGCGCCCAATCGAAATCGGCAAAGCGCGAGCCCGCCCAAGCGCCGATCATGATCTGGCCGACCATCATCAATTCAAACGGCACACGACCGGTCGCAAAGCCCGTGCCGTGAATAAGGCCGGACGCAATCATCGATCCAAAGATCATGCCTCCGCCCATGCGCATGCGCAAAAAGAGCAAGCCCAGAGCCACTGAAGATACAGCTGTTCCCGCCAGCATCCAGAGCGGATCATTGACGAGATCGCCAACCGGCGCCAGATGCGCGTCCGATTCCAGAACGATGATGATCGGCAGCAGCACGACGAGAAAGATGACACGGATCATCTGTACAATCGCCACGCGCGGCGGGTCCGCGCCCAGAGACAGAGAGACGGAGAGAATATAGGCCATAGAACCTGGCACCGCGGCGAGCAAAGCTGTGGGTGCTGGCCAGCGTGAAATCAGCGCCGAGACCGCCATGGAAGAAGCTGTGACCGCGACCACACAAACCGCCATAATGGAGATGCTGACCGGATAGGTCGCGATATTGTTCAACGTGCCGGGATCGATGGCGGATCCAATCGACATGCCGGTGATGGTCATGGCGGTGAGGCGCAGAAAATAGCCGATGGGCGTGGCCCATCCGAAATAAGAGAGAACGGCAACGGAGAGCACCGAGCCAGACATGGCCCCGCCCGGAACGCCGAGGTTCAGAAAGCCAAGGCCTCCCAAAAAGGCAATGGCCATGGTGAGCACTTGCCCTCGCCAGCCGGATGTCCAGGGCGATGCCACCCCGACTGAAAGATCCGGCTTGCCACCCATGAAACTCCGCCCCCTTTTACGCTGCGGCCCTTAAATCACCTCGACTGCCAGCCCGCAACCTCAGGTGCGATTGGATTTGCCGGCGCTGACAGTGCTAACCTGAGGGCCGAGAAACTCGAAAACTGGAGCCGCCATGATCGCCGGGTGGGCCGCGGTCCTGACCGCGCTGGTCTATCTCTGCTTGCTGTTCGCCGTTGCGCATTACGGCGACACGCATGGCAAATGGTTCAAGGGCCCGCGCAGCCGCCCCTTCATCTATGCAATGACCTTGGGCGTTTATTGCACGTCATGGACCTTCTTCGGCTCGGTCGGCTATGCGTCCGAAAAGGGACTCGAATTTCTGCCTATTTATATCGGCCCGATCCTGGTCATCGGCTTGGGCTATCGTTTCGTCCAGCGCGTCATCCGCCTGGCACAATCACAAAACATTACTTCGGTTGCCGATTTCGTTGCCTCGCGCTTTGGCAAGTCGCAAGCCGTCGCAGGCGTCGTCGCTCTCATCGCCGTTGTCGGCGCAGTGCCCTATATTGCCCTTCAGCTCAAAGCCATATCGACATCCGTTCTGACAAGCTTCGTTTCACTCGAAGCTAAATATATGGTCGTGATGTCACCTGGCACGGGGACGTCAGCGCTATTGGTGACATTGCTGCTGGCGGGTTTTGCCATGGCCTTCGGCACACGCCATGTTGATGCAACAGAGCATCAGGATGGTTTGATGCTCGCTGTCGCAGCCGAATCCATCGTAAAACTAGTCGCCTTCCTGTGCGTGGGCGCTTATGTCACCTGGGGCATGTTTGACGGATTTTCTGATCTTGCCGAACGCGCCTCGGCCTATCCAATTTTGAAAAACGTCCTCGCAGATCCACCCGATCTCGATATCTCTATCACCACAACATTACTCTCTGCCTGTTGCATATTGCTTCTACCGCGCCAGTTTCATGTCGCCATTGTCGAAAACCGCGACGAGCGCGACGTGGCAAGAGCCGCTTGGATTTTTCCGCTCTATCTTGTTGCTATCAATATTTTTGTCATTCCGCTCGCCATTGCCGGGCATTTGCTCTTTCCCCCCGGTGCCATCAATCGCGATATGACGGTGCTGGCTCTGCCGCTCGTTGATCAGGCCAGTTTTGTGGCACTGATTGGCCTTGTGGGCGGCCTCTCGGCTGCAACCGCCATGGTCGTTGTGTCATCGGTCGCATTATCGATCATGATTTCGAACGATCTGATCGTGCCGAGCCTTTTACGCTTTGCGCGCCTGCGCACATGGATCGAAGCGCATGATCTGGGTACACTGATCCTGAGCATCCGACGCATTGCGATCATTGTGCTGTTACTGATGGCGCTAGCCTACTACAGGCTGGCGGGAGATGCGCAGCTGGCGCAAATGGGCCTGCTGTCTTTTGCGGCCATTGCACAGATTGCACCAGCCTTCGTTGGCGGCCTCATCCGGAGCCGCGCAACCGCGCGTGGCGCTCTTGCGGGCCTGATCGTTGGCCTTCTGGTGTGGGCCTACACGCTCTTCATACCGTCTCTCGATACAAAATACCTCATGCTTGACGGCCTAATGGCTAATGGCCCGCTCGGTCTGTCCTATCTGCGCCCAACAGAGCTCTTGGGCCTCAATCTGCCGCCGCTCGTGCATGGCACGTTCTGGAGCTTGACTTGCAATGTGCTGGCCTTCATCGCCTTCTCGCTCATGCGCCAACCGACTGCTATTGAGCGCTTGCAAGCCCAAACATTCGTCGGACCAAGTGGCTTGCCGCTGCCCCCGTCCTTCCGCCTGTGGGGTGGTGGCGTCACCGCGCGCGAATTGGAGGCGACCGTTGGTCGCTATCTGGGCGTTGAACATACAAAGAATGTCTTTCAGGAATTCATGACGTCGCGCGGCATGTCTTTCTCGCAAAATCTTGAAGCCGATGTGCATCTCCTGCGCTTTGCTGAACGCCTTCTCGCATCAGCTATTGGCGCGGCGTCGTCGCGCCTCGTGCTGGCGACCCTTTTGCGCAGACGCAATCTGTCGCGCGGCGCCGCCTTGCGCCTCATTGATGATGCTGCGACCACGCTACAGCAAAATCGCGACATGCTGCAATACGCGCTCGACTTCGCGCGTCAAGGCATCACCGTCTGCGATAGAGACCTGCGTCTCATATGCTGGAACCGCGAGTTCGGTGAATTGTTCAACCTGCCCGGTGACAAGCTGCGCATAGGTATCGGGCTCGAAGAAATTGTTCGCTTTAATGCAACGCGCGGCATTTACGGTCCTGGCCCCGCCGATGAATATGTGGTGACGCGACTAGAAAATCTCGTCAATCAAGAAGAGCCCTTCCGCCTGCGCCTCTATCCGCCGGTAAGTTGCGTCATCGAAATCCGCTCCTCGCGCCTGCCCGATGGCGGCATTGTCACAACCTTCACGGACGTCTCGGATGCGGTGGCGGCCGAAGAGGCATTGGAGCGCACCAATGAATCGCTCGAGCAGCGCGTGCGCGAACGCACCGAGCAGCTGATGCGCCTCAACGATGAACTCGGCCGCGCCAAGCTCGAAGCTGATGAGGCAAATGTCTCGAAAACCCGATTCCTTGCGGCCGCCAGCCACGACATTTTGCAGCCACTCAATGCCGCGCGCCTTTATGCGACCTCGCTTCTGGAACGCATGGATAAAGACGGCGGTGTCGATCCGGCACGCCAGGGACAAGGGCTTGCACGCAATCTCGACGCCTCACTGGAATCGGTTGAAGAAATTCTCACTGCTCTTCTCGATATGTCGCGGCTCGATTCTGGCGCGATGAAATCCGAGGCATCAAACTTCCGCCTCGATGATATTTTGCGTCAATTACGAATTGAATTCACACCCGCCGCGCGCGAGAAGGGACTGAAGCTAATCTTCGTTCCAAGCAACGTGGCGATCCGCTCTGACCGGCGACTGCTGCGCCGCCTGCTTCAAAATCTGATTTCTAACGCAATCAAATATACACCCAAAGGGCGTGTCCTGATTGGCTGCCGCCGCATGGGCGCTGAAAATGTGCGCGTGGAAATCTGGGATACAGGCATTGGTATCCCTGAAGAAAAGCAAACGAGTGTCTTCCGCGAATTCGAACGCCTGACAGCGGGCGCGCGCACGGCGCCGGGACTTGGCCTTGGCCTGTCAATCGTTGAGCGGATCGGCAAAGTGCTTGATCATCCGATCTCATTACGCTCGACACTACACAAAGGTTCGGTCTTCACCGTCGAACTGCCTGTGGTGGAAGCAGCACCCACATCAAATGATGTGCGCGATGGCGCTCCACATGCGCATCTGCCCCTCGCCGGCCTGTGTGTTCTGGCAATCGACAATGAGCCGCGGATTCTGGCCGGCATGGAAGCACTTCTGTCAGGATGGGGATGCCGCGTAGTCGCCGTTGGCAGCGAGCGCGAAGCGGGCGCTATCCTCGCGCGATTGGGAATTCTGCCTGATGTGGTGATCGCGGATTACCATCTTGATGACACCAACGGGCTCCATGTCATCCATTCGCTGCGTGACAAGATTGAAGACGGATTACCAGCCGTCCTGCTGACAGCTGATCGCTCGCCTGACGTGCGCGACCGCGCAGCCGCCTCAGGTATTCACGTGCTGCACAAGCCGCTCAAACCCGCGGCCCTGCGCTCACTGCTGAGCCAGTGGCGCGTGACCATTCGTTCTTGAGAGGCAGGCGAGGCCTGCCTCTCAAGCTGCAGAGGAATGTCTATAAAAAGTTTCTTTCTTCGTTGCCATGTCGAGCAAGAGATCGCAGGGCGCGAAGCGCGGCCCGTACTTTTTGGCGAGCCGGTCACACAGCAGAACGAATTCGCTCACACCCATGCCATCGATATAGCTGAGCGTGCCGCCGGTGAAGGGGGCGAAACCAAAGCCCAGAATAGACCCAACATCAGCTTCACGCGGATCGGTGATAACACCGTCTTCCACCGTGCGGGCTGCCTCCAGTGCCTGCGTCACCAGAAAGCGCTGTTTCATGTCTTCCACATCAAGGGTGTCGGGATCCAGCTTCGCGGATTGCAGATCGGCAAGGCCGGACCACAGATGCTTCGGCCCCTTGTCGGGATAATCGTAAAAGCCTTTGCCATTCTTGCGACCCAAACGCCCATGCGTGTTGACGAGCGTATCGAGCAAGCATTCTTGCGCAGGGTCAACTGCCCCTGAGCCAAGATCAGCCTTGGTCGCCTGCAAAATCTTCCACGCCAGATCAAGCGCTACTTCATCATTGAGAGCGAGCGGGCCGACCGGCATGCCCGCCATGCGCGCGACATTTTCCACCATCGCGGCGGGCACGCCTTCCATCAACATGAGATGGCCTTCGCGTACATAATTGAGCACACAGCGATTGGCATAAAAGCCGCGTGAATCATTGACCACAATCGGTGTCTTGCGAAGGAGACGAATGAAATCGAGCGCGCAGGCCAAAGCGCGATCTCCCGTCTTGGCGCCTTTGATGACTTCCACCAGCATCATGCGCTCGACGGGGGAGAAGAAATGAATGCCAACAAAATCCTCTGGCTTTGAGAAATTCTCAGCCAGCGAGGTGATGGGCAGGGTTGATGTGTTGGAGGCAAAGATGGTGCCGGGCTTCATTGCCGCCTGCGCCTTGCGGATCGTCTCCGCCTTGACCGCGCGATCTTCAAACACGGCTTCAATCACCAGATCGCAATCAGCCAGCACAGCATAATCATCGCTTGGATGGATATGGGCGAGCAAAGCATCCCGATCAGCTGTTTTGGCGCGCCCCTTGGCAATCTGGTCGCTCATCAGCTTGTGCGAATGCGCCTTGCCCGTGTCTGCCGCCTCCATCGTGCGATCAATCAGCGCGACGTCAATGCCATTGAGTGCAGCCACATAAGCAATGCTCGCACCCATGAAACCTGCACCAATAATGCCGACCTTGTGGATCTGCGCCCGCGGCTCGGCCTTGGGCCGACGCGCGCCTTTGTTCAACTCACCCATTGAGACGAAGAGCGAGCGGATCATCACGCGCGCTTCCTTCGTGCCCAGAATATGCGCGAACCAGCGGCTCTCGACACGCAAAGCCAAATCCATCGGCAATTGCAGGCCTTCGAAAGCCGCATGCAGAATGGCTTTGGCCGCGGGATAATTATCCTGCGTCTCGCGCCGATAAATGGCATTGGCAGCGGGCCAGATCATCATGCCTGTCGGCGAGAAGACACGGCCGGATGGTGGTCTGAATTTCGGATCATCCCAAGGGGCCGCACCCTTATTGCCCGCTAGAATCCATGCGCGTGCTTTTTCATGCAGTTCGGCCTTGGGTGCAATCTCATGCACAAGACCCATGGCTTTCGCGGCATTGGCTTTTAGCTGTTCGCCCTTGAACAGCATTTGCAATGCGTCCCCCGTCGGCATGAGACGGATCACACGTTGCGTGCCGCCTGCACCGGGGAAAAGCCCGACTTTTACTTCAGGCAGGCCGACGCGCGTCTTCAGATTGTCGCTGACAATGCGATGATGGCAGGCGAGTGCCAGTTCAAACGCGCCACCCAGACACACGCCATCAATGGCTGCCACCCAAGGCTTGCCGCTCGTCTCAAGCTCGCGATAGATCAGGGATAAGCGACGTGTTCCATCGAAAAATTCCTGCCGCGCAACCTCTTCGCCCTTTTCCGCTGCTGTTTTGGCAAAGCGATGGCTGGAGGCTTCGAGCATGCCGAGATCCGCACCACCCGAAAAATCAGACTTGCCGGAAATCACAACACAGCCCTTCACCTCTGGTGCAGACATGATATGGCGGATGGTGCGCTCCAGCTCATCCATCACCGCCTGCGTGATGACGTTCATGGAGCGATCCGGCATGTCCCAGGTGAGGGTTGCCACGCCATCGGCATCAACATCGAAGCGGAAGTTGTTGAGATTCATGCCGCCCTCCCTCACACGCGTTCGATGATGGTTGCTGTGCCCATGCCTGCGCCTATGCACAGCGTGATAAGCGCGGTGGATTTGCCGCTGCGCTCCAATTCATCCAGCGCTGTGCCCAGAATCATTGCCCCTGTGGCACCAAGCGGATGACCCATCGCAATCGCGCCACCATTCACATTGACGCGCGCCATGTCGAGATCGAAAGCTTGGAGATAGCGCAGCACAACAGCCGCGAAAGCTTCATTCACCTCAAAGAGATCAATGTCGAAAATATTCATGCCTGCACGCTTCAGCAATTTGCGCGTCACATCGACAGGCCCGGTGAGCATCAGCGCAGGCTCAGATCCGATATTGGCAAAAGCGCGAATTCGAGCGCGCGGTTTCAAGCCTGCCGCCTCGCCTGCGCGGGCATTTCCGATCAGTACCGCCGACGCACCATCGACTATGCCCGACGAATTGCCCGCATGATGCACATGATCAAGCCGTTCAATCTCGGGATGCGCCTGCAGCGCCACAGCGCCAAAGCCGCCCTGTTCAGCCATCATCACAAAAGAGGGTTTCAGCGCGCCCAAGGACTGCATGTCAGTTGAGGGGCGCATATGTTCATCACGGTCGAGAATGGTCAGTCCATTCACATCGCGCACCGGCACAACAGATTTGGCAAAATGGCCTGCGCCCCAGGCCTTTGCGGCGCGCGACTGGCTTTCGACCGCGTAAGCATCCACCGCAGTACGGGTAAAACCATATTTGGTCGCGATAAGATCGGCAGAAATACCCTGCGGCATAAAATAGGAGGGAATGGCAATCGCCGGATCCACCGGCCATGCGCCGCCCGAGGCGCCGATACCAACGCGGCTCATGCTCTCCACGCCACCGCCAATCGCCATGTCATGCTGGCCCGACATGACTTGTGCGGCAGCAAAATTCACCGCATCCAAGCCTGACGCACAAAAGCGATTGATCTGCACACCAGGTACATGATGGCCATAATTTGAGGTGAGCGCTGCCGCGCGCGCAATATTGCCGCCCGCTTCGCCCACGGGATCAACACAGCCAAGAATCACATCATCCACCAGCGCCGTGTCGAGATGATTACGCAAGCGCAAAGCCGTGAGCGCGGTTGTTGCTAAGCCCAGCGTTGACACTTCATGCAAAGCGCCGTCGCTTTTGCCACGCCCGCGCGGTGTGCGTACATGGTCGTAGATGAAAGCCTCCGCCATGGCATCCTCCTCAAAAAGCATCGGCCGGCAAGGCCATGATCGCGTCAGCACCCGCTGACAAACGCGCAAGCCGCGCGCCCGTCTCGGGCATCATGCGCTCCATATAAAAACGCGCAAGAATGAGCTTGGCATCCATTTCAGCTGCGGTCGATGGGTCTTGCGCCTTGCAGCGCAAAGCCGCCTGCGCCATGACCAGCCACATATGGCCCATAGCGACAAGGCCGAAGAGATGCATGTAATCGTTGGAGGCGGCACCCGCATTGTCGGGCTTGGCCAGAGCATTTTGCATCAGCCACATGGTTGCTTTTTGCAAATGGTCGAGCCCGCTTTTTACGCCTTTGGCAAGAGAGGCCAGATCAGCATTGCTTTCCGTATGCTGCACGGCTTCGCCCACTTTCTTGAAATAGGCCATGACAGCGCGGCCATTGTCTTTGGGCAATTTGCGCCCCACGAGATCGAGCGCCTGAATGCCATTGGCGCCTTCATAGATCATCGCAATGCGCGCATCGCGGACGAATTGCTCCATGCCCCATTCGCCCACATAGCCATGGCCACCAAACACCTGCTGGGCTTTCACCGTATTATCGAAGCCGACATCGGTGAGTACGCCTTTCAGCACAGGCGTCAGCAGGCCCAGCATGTCTTCTGCCTCTTCCCGCGCTTTCTCATCATTTGCGCGCGCAACGACATCGGCTTGCAATGCTGCCTCCAGAATGAGACCGCGCGCAGCTTCATTGAAGGCACGCATTTCCAGTAGCATGCGCCGCACATCCGGATGCACGATAATGGGATCGGCCGGCTTGCCCGCCTCTTTCGCGCCCGATAAAGCGCGTCCCTGCAGACGATCGCGCGCATAGGCGGCCGCATTCTGATACGCCACTTCCGACATAGAAAGCCCCTGCACGGCCACGCCGAGCCGGGCTTCGTTCATCATGACGAACATGGCATTGAGTCCGCGATTTTCTTCGCCCATCAAGAAGCCGGTCGCACCATCATAATTCATCACGCAAGTGGAATTGCCGTGGATTCCCATTTTGTGTTCGATCGATCCGCAGGACAAAGCATTGCGCACGCCTGCATTGCCCTGCGCATCGGGCAGAAATTTTGGCACGATGAATAAGGAAATGCCCTTGGTGCCCGCCGGTGCTCCCTCAATGCGCGCCAAAACAAGATGAATAATGTTGGAGGTGAGATCATGCTCACCTGCGGAGATGAAAATCTTTTGGCCGGTGATGGCGAAGGATCCATCAGCATTGCGCGCCGCGCGCGTTTTGATGAGGCCCAGATCCGTGCCGCAATGAGGCTCGGTGAGGTTCATCGTGCCCGACCATTCGCCCGAGACGAGCTTGGGCATGTAAAGCGCCTTCTGCGCCTCATTGGCATGGACCATGAGCGCCGCTTGTGCGCCCCGCGTCAGGCCAGGGTAGAGCGAGAATGACATATTGGCGGAGGTGACAAATTCATTGATGGCCGCCGCCAATGTATAGGGCAGACCCTGCCCGCCATATTCAACGGGAGCTGCAAGGCCGATCCAGCCACCTTCAGCATAAGCATCATAGGCCTGCTTGAAACCCTTGGGCGTCGTCACCGAGCCATCGCTCTGGCGCTTGCAGCCCTCCCGGTCGCCCGAAACATTCAGCGGCTGCAGCACTTCTTCGCAGATGCGCCCGCACTCGGTGAGAATTGCCTCGATCAGGTCAGGCGTCGCCTCAGCAAACCCCGGTAATTGCGCATAGGCCTGAAAGCCCAAAACCTCCTGAAGCAGAAATTGCACGTTCCTGACTGGCGCCTGATAAATCGGCATGACCGCCTCCCTGAGGAAGTTTCGCTCCCGCATTTGATTTAGTTTATATATAAACTAAATGGGTCGGCGTATCAAGGCATGTTACAAAAAGAAAAGCCCGCCGCAAATGCGCCGGGCTTCGCAGATGTCGTTTTGCGCTGTTCAGGCGACGGCAGCCTGAGGTGCAGTGGCGCCATCGGACCCCAGCATGCGCAGATGGGTAGCCCGCAATTCCTCAATGGCAATATCGAGGTCATGGCGCTGGCGTTCCAGCAATGCAATCTGGTCGAGTACTTGGCCCGGAGCCAATGCGAGACTGGGAGACGCAGAGTTATCCTCCGCTTCTTCAATCATCCCGCGAATTTCCGTTAGGGTAAAACCAAGCTGTTTTCCCTTGAGGATCAGCTCAAGACGGGCGCGGGTCTTGGTGTCGTAAAGACGCGTGACACCCCGGCGCAGAGGCTGCAGAAGGCCCCGCTCCTCATAGAAACGCAGCGCTCGCAAGCTCAGGCCATAGCTGCGTGAAACGTCACCTATCGACATGAAATCACTGTCAGATGCGGGGCGTTCTACACCAAAAGGACGGCTCTTAGGGGCAAGGAGCGCGGAACGGCGACTGTCCTCGATCAGCATTGGCAACCTCTTTTCTTAAATGAAGGCATCACAACCGTTACGGGAAGCGACACAAATATTGCAACAATTGAGATTAACCCTGAGTCGCGCGTTTTTGCAATCAGAGATTGTAACTTTTCGTCAGCACAACCCACGTTCGGTGGCGACTCTGTCCCAAAAGGGATCAAGGTTAACCACCTGTTTACCCTGATTAGCGAAGGTAAGGCCGGGCGGCAGATGCGATTAAAGTGTTTGCACCGATGGCGAGATCGGTTGGATGACGAAGTCAGTTTCCTGGCATGCAATTCATGGTGCTCCCGACGCACGCGACGCAGCGCGCGCGGCGGCGCGCCGTGCCGGCCTGAGCCTCGGTGATTGGCTGGATGAAGCCTTTCACGCCAAGGCCCGAGACCTCGGCATCAAAATCGATGATCTGACGGATGACGAAAAAATCGAGAGCGTCAGCGAGCGCCTGACGCAGGCCAAGCGTCGCGAAGATGCGCCCCAACGCCGCCGCGATGATCTCACGCCGCGCCCCCGCACAACACGCTTCGACATTCTCGATGCCGCCGCGCGCCGCTTTGATGGAACCGAGGTAGATGCTACGCAAGATGTTGCGCGACGCATTTCCGAAATTGAAGACCTGCTGATCCGGCGCGCGGTCGGCCAGGAAAAACCGCGCAGAGCGACGCGCCCGCGCACTGAATCCGATACAATCGATGGACAATTGGCACGCATTGCGGAGCGTCTGCGCGAGACCCCAAACGAAAAGTCAATCGACAAGACAAGTGAGCCAGCACGTAAACTATCTCCCCCTAATGAAGTGATCACGCTGCGTCGGCAGGTGAGCGACCTCGCGCGTTCGGTTGAGAGAATCGCTGGACAGAGCCTTGAGCCGGCGCTGAAAGAGCTTGTCAGCAAAATTGAAGACTCGCGCGCGGCTGGCGTGAGTGAGACGTCACTTGCCCCCATTCTCAGCTTGCTGTCTGCCATGCAAAGCTCGCTGAAAAATGCACCCTCGATCATGGCACGCGCCATGCGCGAGGATCTTGAAACCATCAACCTGCGCCTCGACCATCTGGCTGAGAGCGGCATCGACGCGATGGCCTTCACGCTCCTGCGCCAGCAGGTCGAATCCATGGCCCGCAGCCTGTCGGAACTCGCCGCGCGCATGGCCAAGCAGGATCAGCTCGAGCAGCAAATCCGCACGTTGACAGCGCGCATTGAAGAAATGGCCGCCGTGCCGCGCGAAATCGCCGGACGCCTCGTTGAACTGGTCGAGGGCATGCGCCGCTCGATTGATCGGCTCGACACGAGCCCGGCTCTGCGCGCACTGGAAAAGCGCGTCGAGCAGGCGATCAAAGAGCAGACAGATGTGCCGCCTGTGGTTGAGCATGTGCTGGCTGATATGCGCCGCGCCATTGATACACTGGCTGAGCATCCCGCGCTGACCACGATTCAGAAGCGCATGGCAGATCTGGCACAATCAAGCCAGCATTTCCCCCAGCAGATCATCGAGACATTGACGCATCTGCGCCATTCCATCGAGCGGATTGCAGATAATCCCTCGCTGGCCAAGATTGAAGAAAAGCTGCACGAGATTTCTAGCCGTGCGACCCCCACCAATTCTGCGCTGACCGAAAGCCTGTCAGAGATTCGCCTCTCTATCGAACGATTGGCTGCCAATGCAGGCCTGCGTGGGGCTGGCGAACATTTGCAACGGCTGGAGACCATCGAACAGCGCGTCTCGCAGATTGCCGAAAAGTTAGATACGCCGCCCTTCTTGCAGAAATTCGAAAGCCTGCATCGCGACATGCTCAACCGGCTGGAGCGCGCAAGCGCCACCATGCCTGATGATCAGGTTGTCGCCATTCTCAATCGCGTCAGCGAATTGCGCGAGGCTTTGGCACAGCCAACATCCAATCGACTGGAAGAGCTGATCGCGCAACTCAATGCCAAGGTGGAACGCGTCACAGGTGCGGGCGCACCCGATCCACGCGCCATGCAATCCATCGAAAACCAATTGCAACGCATCGCCGAGCGGATGGAACGTAACGGCGGTTCTGTGGATGCGATTGATACGATTGAACGCAGCATCGGCGATGTCGTTGCCCAGATCGCACGCACACGCCAATCAAGCTCTGCCAGTGAAGACACGTTGCGCACATTGCAGGACCAAAGCGAGCAGCGCACACAGGCGACCCTCAATGCCGTGCATGAGACGCTTGAAAAAGTTGTCGACCGTCTTGCCATGCTCGAAAGCGATCTCGGCAGCCGCCACGTTCGCGAGCCGGAAGAGGTGCCCGCGGTGACAGCCGCGCAGCCGGACTCCGCCACCGACATGGCAACAGAGCCCGCCGCACCTCCCCTCGTCACATTGGCGGCACCTGAAGTTCTCATTGAGCCCGGCACCGGCTTTACACCACCGCTCATGACGCGCGCGGCCGAGACTGAAGCCGCCGGATCCATACAAGAGACAACCTCCGCGCGGCAGGATATGTCGCTCGACATTGAAGAGCCGCGCGCGGCGAAAGCCAGCTTCATTGCTGCTGCGCGCCGCGCGACGCAATTGTCAGGATCACCGCCTCCGCCCGTTCGCAATGACGAAGAATCCATGATCGCACGCGCCCGCGCGAAAGCCGCTGCCGAAAAGGTAGACACCGGCAATGAACGCGCGGCTGATGCTATTCGCAAGACGGTTTATGGCTGCACAGCGCTTGCGATGATCCTGGCGGGTTGGCAATTTGCGCAAGGCCCGAAGCGTCCGCGCCCCATCATGCAAAGCGCCATTGAATCTCCGCTCACAGCACAAGCTCTGATCAACGCGAATCCTGCGCAGAGCCGCACGACAGAAGAGATGCTTCTGGAACTGGCGCAAAATGGCCAGGCCGCAGCACAGCATGAAATGGCGTCGCGCCTGCTCGAAGGGCGCAATATGGCGCGTGATCCCGCGCAGGCTTTGGGCTGGTTCCAGAAATCAGCTGAGCAGAATTATGCGCCAGCCCAATACAAGCTTGGCACTCTGTTTGAAAAAGGTGTGGGCGTCAGTGCTGACATGAAAACCGCTGCAATCTGGTATGGCCGGGCTGCGGAAGCAGGCCATGTGCGCGCCATGCATAATCTGGGTGTGCTGCTGGCCGACGGGATCGACGGCAAGCCCGATTATGCAGGTGCTGCGCGTCTCTTCCGCAAGGCGGCCGAGCACGGCCTGCGTGACAGCCAATATAATCTTGCTGTTCTGCATATGCGCGGATTGGGCGTCGAAACCAATCTGGTGGAAGCCTATAAGTGGTTCTCGCTTGCGGGCAAGCAAGGCGACGCGGATGCTGATCTCAAGCGCGACGAGATTGCCCAGCGTCTGCAGCCCCGCCAGCTTGGCGAAGCGCGCCAAGCGACAGAGACATTCGCGCAAGTCTCTCCCGACCCCGCGATCAATGAGCCCATCGCCGCTGAAAACATTGTCAGTGCCAATCCCGCCACGCTGCAGCCGCGCAACAAGGGCGGCGAACGCGTGACCATGCTGCAATGAGCGACTCTTTCAAAACAGACACGATGCCCGCCTCTGCACTTCTCCTCGGCGTGGGAGGCCTCATTCCTTTTTTTGGTCTCGCCCTTTGGCAAGGCACGTCAGTGGATGAATTGCTCGCTGACCGCCTGACCATGGCCTATGTTTTTTATGCTGCCTCGATCCTGTCTTTTCTAGGTGGCATCGGCTGGGGCCTTGCGATGAGCGAGCGCGATCCGCTTCAGCGCGGGCTCTCCTTCGGCGTGTCGATCGTGCCCGCGCTGATTGGCTGGCCGGCTGCATTCATCAATGTACAAAATCTCGGCTTTTCGCTCGGTATTCTGGCCGCGGCCTTTGTCCTGCAAGGCGCATGGGATTGGCATCTTGTGAACAGGGCACGCGCGCCACGCTGGTTTGGTACTTTACGTCTTGGTCTGACGGTCGCCGTCATTGCTTCCATGACGCTGCTCTGGTTTACACAGACCGATTTTTCCGCTCTCTGATCTCAATCCGCATAGCACTGCTCATGCGCGACTGAATAAATGCGGTCCCGGCCGAGTACATGCGCCTGTGGTGAACGATCAGGAAAGAGGCCCGCAAAAGCTTGATCGCGCAAATTGAGCCCGCCCGCATAGGCGCCGAAGGCTGGCAAAATACAGCGCGCGCCATCGCTCACGAAACAGCGCCGCCGCAAACTCCCACGCGGTGTCACCACACGCGCCACCGGATGAAGATGGCCCGCAATTTCACCCGGTGAGACGCCCTGCTGCGGCTCATGTCGCAACAACAGCGCGCCGAGGCGAAACTCGTCACGCGATTGACCCGCCAGACCTTGCGGGGGTGTGCGATCATGATTGCCCGTAATCCAAATCCATTCGCGCCCCGTCTGAAGGTCACTCAGCCTTTCATGATCTGACGCAGACAGGCGCTGGGCGCCATCACGATCATGAAAGGAATCTCCCAGCGCGATCACACGCGCAGGATCATAATGATCGATCACGCGCTTCAGGCGGATCAATGTTGCCAGCGTGTCATAGGGCGGAATCATCACGCCACGCCGCGCCAAACTCGATCCTTTTTCGAAATGCAGATCAGAGACAATCAATGTGCGCAGCGGCGCCAGCCATAAAGCACCTGATGGATCAGCCATGCAGGCCTCGCCCGCAACCTTGATCTCCAGTCCATTACCAATGATCACGCGCCGGCTTCCTGAATGAGCATGGCGGCTGCTTCCGCCAGAATATCGTCTTGTGCTTCGCCATAAACTGGCTCACGGCCGATTTCCAGCAGGATCGGCACAGCAAGTGGCGAGACGCGCTCCAGATCCTTGTGGATGAGATGTCCCTGCACACGCGCGAGCATGTCTGCTAAGCGGGCGAGATCCAGCAGGCCGCTATGGGCATCTTCGCGCGCCGCACGCAGGAGAATGTGATCAGGCTCATGGCGGCGCAATACGTCATAGACAAGGTCGGTTGAAATCGTCACATGGCGCCCACTTTTCTCCTTGCCCGGGAAACGCCGCTCAATCAGACCCGAAATCACCGCGCATTGCCGGAATGTACGCTTCATCAAAGCCGATTCTTGCAGCCATTCTTCAAGATCGTCGCCCAACATGTCTTGCGCAAAGAGATCATTCAGACTCGCCATGTTTTTTGTAAGGCGCGTGCCCACATCGGCGAGGCACCACACGGCCAGCGCATAATCGCTGGCCACAAATCCTTGCGGCTTCAGCCCCATGCGCTCCATGCGCCGGGTCAGCAGCATGCCCAATGTCTGATGCGCAAGCCGACCTTCAAACGGATAGGCCACAAGATAATAACGTCCACCGCGCGGAAAGGTCTCGACCAGCAGATCATTCGCGCGCGGCAGCTGTGAACGCTGCCCCTGCAGCTCCAACCAATCGCGCACCTGCTCAGGCAGATGCACCCATGATTTGGGATCTGCCAACATGCGGCGCACACGCGCGGCCAGATAAGTCGAGAGTGGAAATTTGCCACCCGCATAAGAGGGGACTTTGGGCGCGTCTGAGCGCGCGCGAGTGACCAGCGCCTCGTCCTCAACAATGCCCTGCAGCGCCAAAATCTCGCCGCCGAAGAGAAAAGTGTCGCCGGGCGCAAGCGTTTCAAGAAAATATTCTTCGATCTCGCCCAGCACACGCCCGCCACGACGCAAGGGCCCGGTATATGCAGGAGAAGATGGCGCAGTCGCGCGCGGTTTTGCCGGGCGCCCCTGCACAAGCCGGACCTTCAGCATTTCCGATTCAACGATCGTGCCGACATTCATGCGATAGCTTTGCGCAATCTTGCCATTGGCAACACGCCAGAGCCCATCCTTGGTGCGCTTGATTTTGGCGAAGCGATCATAGGTCTTCAGCGCATAGCCACCATTGGCAACAAATGCGAGCGCTGCGTCAAACATCGCGCGATCAAGATCCGCATAAGGCTCAGCGCTACGTATCTCAGTGAAAAGCTCTTGCGCGTCAAAAGGGGCCGCGCAGGCCATGCCCAAAATATGCTGACATAAGACATCCAGCGCGCCGGAACGGGCGGGCGGGGTATCCTGTGCACCTTCACGCGCGGCTTCAATCGCCGCGCGACATTCGAGCACTTCAAACCGGTTAGAAGGCACGAGAATGGCGCGCGAGGATTCATCCAGCCGATGATTGGCGCGCCCGATGCGCTGCGCCAAACGGCTGGCGCCCTTGGGGGCGCCCAAATTGATAACGAGATCAACTGCACCCCAATCAATCCCAAGATCAAGCGTGGACGTGCAGACCACAGCGCGCAATTGGCCCTGCGCCATTGCTTCTTCCACACGGCGGCGCTGGCCGGCATCGAGCGAACCGTGATGCAATGCAATCGGCAGATTGTCGTCATTGATCTGCCAGAGCTGCTGAAAAATAGCTTCCGCCTGCGCGCGCGTATTGACGAAGACAAGCGCTGTTTTTGCTTGCCTGATCTGCTCATAGACCTCGCGCACAGCATGGCCCCCACCATGCCCCGACCACGGCAAGCGCTCGCGCGTATCGAGTATGGAGAGATCAGCCGGCGCACCGGGCGGTGCCGTGACAAGTGCGGCCATCTCTGGCCGCGCAACCAGCCATCGGCGTAATTCATCGGCATCGCGCACCGTGGCCGACAGGCCCGTGGCGCGCATGGCAGGGGCAAGCGTGCGCAGATGCGCCAGACCAAGTGCCAGCAAATCGCCGCGTTTGGAGGTGACAAGCGCATGCAATTCATCCAGCACAACGCGGCGCAGGGACGAAAACAAGGTGAGTGAATCAGGGCTGGCTAGCAAAAGTGCCAATTGCTCTGGGGTGGTGAGCAAAATCTGTGGCGGATCACGCCGTTGACGCTGGCGCTTTGAGGCTGATGTATCGCCCGTACGTGTCTCGATGCGCAAACGCAGCTTCATTTCGGCTGCCGGAATTTCCAGATTGCGCGCGACATCAACGGCCAGCGCTTTCAGCGGCGAAATATAAAGCGTGTGCAGGCCCGGGCCCTCGGGCACATTGCTTTTTTGTTGGCTCAGTTCCACCAGCGAAGGCAGGAAGCCTGCGAGTGTCTTGCCCGCGCCGGTCGGCGCGATCAGAAGCGCGTCCTCACCTGCCTGCGCATGTTGCAAAAGCGCAAGTTGATGGGCCCGTGGCGCCCATCCGCGCGCGGCAAACCAATCCGTAAAACGGGCCGGTAGTGCGGATGTTGTGGCCTTGGACACGCTTTGCACTCTCTCCTGCCATCATCACGCGCCCAGCAAAGCCATGATGGTCGATCCTGAACTAGGGCGCAGTGAGCACGACGGAAAGGCCCGGCACAGGTTTGCCCCGGTCTTGGCGCACAGAAACCTCCTCGCAAAAGAGGAGATGGAAGCCATGCGCGCTAGCAAGGCGGGCAATATAGGCCGGGGCATGGGCGTAGCGCAGATCATCGCCCAAAGCGTATCCAGCACCCTCTCCCCGTTGCAGCGTGAAAGCAAACAAAGCCTGCGGCGCGCACACTCGGCGCGCTTGCGCAAAAATGGCATCGAGATTGCCGCAATAGACGAAGACATCCGCCGCAACCACGAGATCAACGCTGTGCGCCTCGCGCGCGTTCAGAAAGTCGATCAGGTCGCCCGCCTCAACGTGACGATAAAATCCGCTGGCGCGCGCTTTCGCGGCCATTGCGGGAGCCAGATCGACACCATCGATTGTATCGCACAAATCAGCCATGGCCCGCGCCATCAGCCCCGTGCCGCAACCCAGATCGAGCACGACACAAAAACGGCGCGCGGCGTCATTCGCGCGCATAATCGCATCACGCAAAACAGCAGGTGCGCAATAGCCCAGATCTTTCACCAGATGCGATTCAAACCGCGCTGCATATTGATCGAAGAGATCGCGCACATAGGCTTGTGGCGGCTGGTCGGGCTGTGCCGCCGCTCCCAATCGCGCCAGGCGCAAACGCGCGCCCTGACTGTCTTGGGGATCATGCGCCAGCGCTTGCGCAAAGGCCTGCGCCGCCTCCTCGCGCGCGCCCATCTCTTCCCGCGCTTCGCCCAAAGCAAACCAGGCGGGCGCCCAAGAAGGCACAATTTCGAGTGTCTGCAAAAGCAGGTCAGCTGCCGCCGCATGATCGCCCTCGCTGGCCGCCCCGCGCGCATAATCATAGCGACGGTCAGCAGACAGATGGCCGGAGGAACGAAGAACAGGGGTCATGTCTGTTTTCAACGATGGATCAGGCACGCCGTCAAGCCGGAGGCATGCTTCAGCCATCATCCTTTGCTTTGCCTTTGCCCCTGCCCTTGCCCCTGCCCTTGCCCTTACCCTTGCTCTTGCCCTTGCTCTTGCTCCTCGGCCCCTGCCCCGCTAGCTTCGCGCGCCTGAAGGAGCCTGCGCCCGTGACTCGCATCTATAAATTTGCCCCCAAAGCCCTTTGGGATGAAGCCGTCGCCCGAGGTGAATTCACCGGTGCGCCGGTCGATCTGGCAGATGGCTATATCCATTTCTCGACCGCCGAACAGACGCGTGAAACGGCTGCCAAACATTTTGCCGGGCAAAGCGATCTTGTGCTGGCTGTGATCGAGGCGGAGCGCCTTGGCGACAAACTCAAATGGGAGCCCTCGCGCGGGGGGGCGCTTTTCCCCCATCTCTATCGCACGCTTGCAATGGATGAAGTGCTGAGCGTCTGCGCATTGCCGTTGAAAGAGGACGGTCAACATGATTTCGGAGATCTGCTCGTATGACCGGCCTCGTCAATCTCCTCGCGCGCCCGCTCCTCTTCACGCTTGACCCCGAGAAAGCGCATGGCATGACGATTGCCGCGCTGAAAAATCTGCCCGTGCCACAAACGGGGGCGCATGATCCTGTGCTTGCGGTCGTTTGTTTCGGCCTGCATTTTTCAGCCCCGCTGGGCATGGCGCCTGGCTTCGACAAAGGCGGCGAAGTACCCGATCCGCTGATGCGCCTTGGCTTCAGCCATGTGGAAGTTGGCACGATTACGCCGCTGCCCCAGCCCGGTAATCCCAAACCACGCCTGTTTCGCTTGGTCGAAGATGATGCTGTGATCAATCGCTTTGGCTTCAACAGCGAAGGCCATGATGTTGTCTATGCCCGCCTAACCGAACGCAAAGGGCGCGGGGGAATTGTGGGCGTGAATGTCGGTGCGAATAAAGAGAGCGAAGATCGCGCGGGCGATTACGCCAAGGGCATTCGCGCTTTTGTCGACGTTGCCGATTATTTCACGATCAATATTTCATCGCCCAACACACCGGGCCTGCGCGACCTGCAACAGGCGTCCGCGCTGGATGCATTGCTCGCCCGCTCACTCGATGTGCGCGAGGAGATGGCTGCCACCTATGGTCGCAAGCCCGTGCTGCTCAAGATCGCACCTGATCTGACCGCCGGTGATCTCGATGATGTTGTGCGCGTCGCGCGCGACCGTAAGGTCGATGGCATGATTGTCGGCAATACAACCATCACACGGCCTGACTCTTTAAAGAGCGGGCAAAAGGGCGAAGCTGGTGGCTTGTCGGGAAAACCGCTGTTCGACCTGTCGACAAAAATGCTGGCGGCGACTTACCAGCGTGTTGAGGGCCAATTCCCGCTGATTGGCGTGGGCGGTATTCAGGATGCACAGACCGCGCTCACCAAGATCGAAGCGGGGGCGTGCCTGCTGCAAGTCTATTCGGCGCTGGTTTATGAAGGCCCGGGCCTAGTGGGCGCGGTGCATCGTGGCCTTGCGCAAGAGCTGAAACGCCGCGGCACAACATTGGCGCAAATCACAGGCTCACGAGCCAAGGAACTCGCAGCTGGCTTTTGAAGGCTCAAGCGCCGTCAGATGGATTGCTTCGCTACGCTCTCAATGACGGGACAGAACGCTCGTCATTGCGCGCGAAGCCAAACAATCCAATAGGCCTAACGCCCCCGCACCGAGAGCAAGCGCATCACCAGCCACACCGGCACGACAATTACGGCCCCGGCGAAGACATATTGTGCAAGCTCGCGCACGGCCTCGAAGCCCATGTTCCAGATGCGCAGGAAGAAAGTCTCTAACCCGCGGATCACATCACGCGGGTGAATGTCGAGCCACATCAGAAGCGCGCCAACAATCAGCGACACAACAAGAAGCCGCAAAACAACGGCGAGCGGCGCACCGCCGAAAAAACGTGTCAAAGCATCATTCATGGCTGAGCATCCAGCAGGTTAACAATGGCAATAGAATGGCGGGCGCCCTTACGCGTTCGCGGTGCTCTGCCATTGTCCTGCTTCAATCTTAGAGGCAGCAATCACGGCCTGTGTGCGGCTTTCCACGCCCAGCTTCTGCAAGATAGCCGAAACATGCGCCTTGACGGTTGCTTCAGAGACGGACAGCTCATAGGCGATCTGCTTGTTGAGCAGGCCTTCCGACAGCATCATCAACACACGCACTTGCTGTGGTGTGAGAGACGCCAAGCGCCGCACGGTGTCTGCTGTTTCCTTGTCAGCTGGCGCCGAGAGATCAACATCAGCAGGTGTCCAAGTCTCACCAGCCAGCAGGGCGCGAATAGCTGCGCGCATGGCTTCGATATCGGTGGTCTTGGGAATGAACCCCGATGCACCAAAATCAATGCACCGGCGGATCACACCACGGTCTTCATTGGCCGAAACGATGACGACCGGCACGCCTGGATATTGCGCGCGCAAATACATCAAGCCTGAAAAGCCGCGCACACCCGGCATGCTCAAATCGAGCAAAATGAGATCGACGTCGGAATTTTTCTCAAGTTCCGCACTCACCGACTCAAGGTCACCGCATTCGACAATGTCGGCCTCGGCTACTGCACCCGCTACCGCCTGACGAAGGGCTCCGCGCACCAGCGGATGGTCGTCAGCAATAAAAATGCGCGTTGTGTTCTGGTCCACGCGTGTCCCCCTGCAACCCTTGGGCTTCTCATTATGGAGCGAGGTTACTAGTCCGTTCCCATCTGTCAGACATTGATCCAGGTCTGGATCAGCATTGCCCCTGACGGATCGGAACGTATGGTCTCGTCCCCGAAAGCCTTCTGCCCATCTTTCATGTCTTGCCCCGCCGATGCAAGCCCAAGCGGAAGATGGCTGCCTAGACCCGCGGCTTGATAGCGGCATCAAAGGCCGACTGCACGCAAAGCGTGCCGACATCGGTAATATTGCCCGCCAGCGCTGCCGCATCATGGGCAGCCGTTTCTGCCGCCCGGCATTCGGAAACATTGGGGAACTCGCGGACCTGCGTGTTGGTCTGCCCGTCAGCGCCAAGCAGAACCAGAACAAGGTGGACGACAGTGATCGTGTTCACGGGACGGGCCCCCAATCATGGTTTACGGGACATTCCAACCCCGCCAATCCCGCAAGGCTACAGCTTCGGGGTGCACCCGTCTCCTTAAACTTTTGCTATGAAACAGAAATTTACCCTGAAGGTGGCGCTTTTGCCGCAGTCCTCAGCCCCGTCTCCAGCAAAGCCTCGAGCGCCTCGATCCGGTCAGCCTCGAGGGCTGGCTTGTCGCGCCTTATGCGCGAAATGCGCGGAAAGCGCATGGCGAGGCCCGATTTATGGCGGGGTGAACGCGACAGGCCCTCAAAGGCAATTTCCAACACCAGCCCCTCCTGCTGCGAAAAATCGAGCTCGCGCACCGGCCCAAAGCGGTTGCGGGTGTGGCTGCGCACATAGCGGTCAATTTCTTTCAGCTCCTCATCGGTGAACCCGAAATAGGCTTTGCCCACAGGCACCAGCTCCGTCCCCTTCCAAACGCCAAAAGTGTAGTCGGAATAAAAGGACGAGCGCTTGCCGTGACCGCGCTGGGCATACATCAGCACGGCATCAATATTGAACGGATCGCGCTTCCATTTGAACCAAAGCCCCTTGGGGCGGCCCGGCACATAAGGACTGTCGCGGTGCTTGAGCATCACGCCCTCAATCGCCTGCGCATCTTGGACAGCACCTGCCTGCGCTGGATCACGCCGCGCACAGCCAAGCTCCTCCCATGAGGAGAAGGCAATTTCGGGGGAGAGATCGAGACGGGGATGGGCGAGCCGCTCGACAAGACTTGCCAGCCGCGCGCGCCGCTCATTCAACGGCTGCTCGCGCAAGTCTTCGCCGTTTTCGCTCAAGAGATCATAGGCACGAATATGGGCGGGATATTGTGCGATCAGCTTTTGTGAGACGCTTTTGCGATTGAGCCTCTGCTGCAAAGTGGCAAAGGATTCAACTTGGCCATCGCGCAGGATGAGCAATTCGCCATCAATGGCAAGGTCACCAAAATGCGCCTCACACAGCATGGCGAGCAGATCCGGAAAGGCTGCCGATAAATCCTCACCCGTGCGCGAATATAACCGCGCCACGCGCCGCCCCTCGTCATCCGTCCCCACCACCGCCTGCACACGAATCCCGTCCCATTTCCATTCGGCTGAAAATACATTCGGATCGAGCTTGTTGAAATCGTCCTCATCCAGTGCATGCGCCAGCATGGGTGTGCGGAAGGGCGCTGGATCCATGAAGCTTGGCTTATGCGCGCGCCCCTCGACCCAAGCGAAGAGATCGAGATAGGGAGGTTCAAGCCCATGCCAGACCTCTTCAATCTCATTGGGCTCTTTGCCGCCCAAAAGGGCGACCGCCGTTTTGGCCAAGCGTGCCGACACACCGATGCGCAATGCCCCTGTGATCAGCTTCAACAGCGCCCAGCGGCCTGTCTCATCAAGTTCATCGAGCCAGCTGGCGAGCAGCAGCGGCAAGTCTTGCTTTTGCGCCGCCTGCAAACCATGGACGATATCAGCCAATGTTGGCGGCGGCGCATTGCGTAAATCTCGCTGCGGCGCAGGCCAAAGCAGCGCCACGGTCTCGGACAGATCACCCACATAATCGTAAGACATGGCAAACAAAACGGGATCGCTGCGCTCTGCCATCAGGGTGCGGATGATGGAAGGCTTGGCATGGGCGAAAGACAAGGCACCCGTCATCGCTGCCAGTGCATAGCCGCGCTCAGGATCAGGCACGCTGGCAAAATAATCGGTGAGCAGCCGCAGCTTATTGTTGCGTGAGGGCTCATAGGCGAGACGATCCAGGAGTTCCGCGAAGCGATTCATGCCGCGCCCTCGCCTGCGGCTTCCACCTCATCATCGCCATAGCCCAGAATATGCAAAGGCCGCGCATCCAAACCGCGCGTCTGGCACCAATGGACAATCGCCTCCTCGGCGCCATGCGTGACCCAGACTTCGGAGGCGCCCGTCTCCACAATCGTCGCGCACAGATCATCCCAATCGACATGATCGGAAATCACCAGCGGCAATTCCACACCACGCTGGCGCGCTCGCGCGCGCACACGCATCCAGCCTGACGCAAAAGCCGTGACGGGATCAGGAAATTTACGCGACCAAAGATCAGACAATTGTCCGGGTGGACACAGAATGATCTCGCCTGCAAGCTTTGCGCGATCTGCCGCGCTGACTTTGCGAATATCGCCCAGATCAACTTCTTCGCTTTGATAAAAGGCGGTGATTTTTTCCATCGCGCCATGAATCCAGATCGGCCTGTCCCAGCCTGCTTGACGCAGCAATTTCATCACGCGTTGCGCCTTGCCCAGCGCATAAGCGCCCACCAAATGCGCACGCTCTGGAAAGAGCGTGCAAGAGCGCAAGAGTTTGGCCACTTCCCCTGCCGCATCGGGATGGCGAAAGACAGGGAGACCAAACGTCGCTTCGCTCACAAAAGCATCGCAACGCAAAAGTTCGAAAGAGGCACAAGTTGGATCATGCGCGCGCTTGTAATCCCCCGAGATCACCACGCAGCCAGAGGGGCCCCGCAAACGAATTTGCGCCGAGCCCAGCACATGGCCTGCGGGATGAAAACTCGCTTCAATCCCATTGAGCCCAATCCGCTCGCCATAAGCGACCACCTGTTGCGTCTCGCAAAAAGCCTCGCCATAGCGCAGCGCCATGATCGCCAATGTCTCGCGCGTGGCCAGCACCGCGCCATGGCCCGCACGCGCATGATCGGAATGGCCATGGGTGATCAGCGCGCGCGGCACAGGCCGCACGGGATCAATATGGACATCAGCGGCCGCGCAATAGAGACCGGCCGGGGTCAGAGTGAGGAGATCAGAAAGCGCCATCTGCCCCGATAGATAGGTCGGGCGGAGCCGTTTGGCACCAAGCCGCGCGTGAAACATCTTGCTTCGCCCCGTGAAACAGGCATATATACCTATCTTACAGGAACAAGATCATGTTCCCGGAGGGTCGTCACATGCTTTCCCATGCACAGGTCTGGGCTGCCATCGATCAATTGGCCCAGAAATACGGGATGACTCCCTCGGGGCTGGCCCGCAAAGGGGGGCTCGATGCAACGACCTTCAACAAATCCAAGCGCCAGACGCCGGATGGGCGCCAGCGCTGGCCCTCGACCGAGAGCATAGCCAAGATTTTGGAGGCGACCGGCGCGGGTGTGGAAGAATTCATGGCCTCGCTTGCTTCAGGCCCCGAGGGCGCCAAGCGCCGTGTGCCTTTGATTGGCATGGCGCAGGCGGGAGCGGGTGGCTTTTTCGATGATGGCGGCTTTCCCACGGGTGCTGGCTGGGATGAAGTGGCTTTTCCTGAATTGCCTGATCCCAATGCCTATGCGCTGGAGATTTCGGGTGAGTCCATGCTGCCGCTGTATCGTGATGGCGACATCATCATCGTCTCGCCCAATGCCTCAGTACGGCGCGGTGACCGCGTTGTGCTGAAGACGCTTGAAGGCGAAGTGCTGGCGAAGGAATTGAAGCGGCGCACAGAAAATGTGGTGGAGCTGAAATCGCTCAACACCGAACACGAAGACCGCACCATCCCAGCCGACCACATCGCTTGGCTGGCACGGATTATCTGGTCAAGCCAGTAAGAGACATACCAGCTGTCATTGCGAGCGTAAGCGCAGCAATGACGGCTTTTAAGCGTCTGGCTTAGCTCTTGCGGCTTGCGATAAAGGCTTCGTGCTTTTCTTTCAGCGCGCCTGAAAGGGCATTGGCAATCAATGTGCGCGTTTCAGGAATACCATAAAGCGCCACAAACGAACCAAAACGCGGTCCGCGATTTTCGCCCAGCAAGACCTGATAGAGCATGTTGAACCAATCATTCGACACGCCAGGACGCTCCGGCGTTGCATTCTTGGCTTTCAAATCCTGATAGCGAGGAATTGCACGCGCAACATCATAGAGTGCGGTTTGAATATCTTCAGCACTCGCGTCAGCTGGCAGCGCAGCCAACATCGCGTCGAGATTGCGTAACGCCTCCTGCTCGACATCATCAGCCAAACGATAGGTCTTGGCTGGGCGCACGAAGTCGCGGAAATAGGCCACCGCATAACCGACCATTTTGTCGAGGCGCGGATGCGTCTGCGGCGACACATCAGCCGCGTAGCGGCGCAAAAAGCCCCACAACACGCTGGCATCTTCGCTGTTGGCCACAGCCGCCAGATTGAGCAGCATCACAAAAGAGATCGAGGTGCCAGCGCCTTCTTCACCTGCGTGATGCAGCAATTCTGCAGCCGGAGGATTGCCCGCATGAATATGCCAGACAGGATTACCCAAGCGCCCTTTGGCATCCTGGCGCGCATAGCCACCTAGAAATTGCAGATATTCATCGACCGTGCGCGGGATGACGTCGAAATAGAGACGCTTGGCTTCGCGCGGCTTCTGGAACATGAACAACGACAAAGATTCCGGGCTCGCATAAGTGAGCCATTCATCAATCGTCAGGCCATTGCCTTTCGACTTCGAAATCTTCTGGCCCTTGTCATCGAGGAACAATTCGTAATTGAACCCGTCAGGCGCCACGCCACCCAACGCGCGCACAATATTGCCCGACAGTTTGACCGAGTCGATCAGATCCTTGCCGGCCATTTCATAATCGACCTTGAGCGCATACCAGCGCATCGCCCAATCAGGCTTCCATTGCAGTTTGCAATGACCACCTGTCACCGGCGTTTCAAACTTTTTGCCTGTCTCGGGATCGGTCCAGCAAATCGTGCCCTTGTCGGCATTCATCGAATCCATCGGCACTTGCATGACGACGCCGGTTTCGGGATGCACGGGCAAAAACGGCGAATAAGTGGACGCACGTTCCGCCCGCAGCGAGGGCAGCATGATGTCCTGCACAGCTTCGAAATTGCGCAGCATATGCAACAGCGCCTCATCGAAGCGACCCGACGTATAATAATCCGTCGAGGAGGCAAATTCATACTCAAAGCCGAAGCGGTCGAGGAACGAGCGCAGCATGGCGTTATTATGATGCGCAAAGCTCTCGAACTTGCCGAAGGGGTCGGGAATGCGCGTCAGCGGCTTGCCCAAATGTTCGCGCAACATGTCGCCATTGGGTACATTCTCGGGCACTTTACGCAGGCCATCCATATCATCTGAAAAGGCAAGCAGGCGTGTGGCAATCTTGTCGTCCGTCAGCACACGGAACGCGTGGCGCACCATGGTTGTGCGTGCGACTTCACCGAATGTGCCGATATGGGGCAGGCCTGAAGGGCCATAGCCCGTCTCAAACAGAACATCTGTCTGGCCCGTCTTCTTCACACGCTCAACGAGTTTGCGCGCCTCCTCGAAGGGCCAGGCGGCAGCCTTGGTCGTGGCATCGAGAAGTTCGGCAGACATGGACTTTCCTTCTTAGATGATGACTTTTCGAAAGGGGCCGCACGATAGGAAGCGTGACACAGCCCGTCAAATCGCACGCTTTCAAGGCGCGCGGAAATGTTTCGACAGTTTCAGGCCCTGCGCCTGATAGTTAGATGACAGGCTCGCGCCATAGAGCGCCTTTGGTGGCTCAGCCATTTTCTCGTAAACGAGGCGACCAACGATCTGCCCGTCCTCGACGATAAAGGGCACGTCATGCGAGCGCACTTCGAGAACTGCGCGCGAGCCTTCTCCGCCTGCTTCCGCCGCGCCAAAGCCCGGATCGAAGAAGCCCGCATAATGAACGCGGAATTCGCCCACAAGCGGATCAAACGGCGTCATCTCGGCCGCATGGTCGGGCGGGACACGCACCGCTTCCTTGGATGCCAGAATGTAGAATTCGCCCGGATCCAACACGAGATCCTTATGGCGGCCAACATGGATCGGCTCCCAAAAATCCAGCACCTCATGAGCCGCCACACGATCCACATCAATGAGGCCGGTGTGACGTTTGGCTCGGTAGCCAATCAGGCTCGTGCCAAGAAAACCCGAGAGATCAACCGAAACAGCAACACCACCCGAGATCGAAGGCTCAGCAGAGGTCACGAGCCTTTCGCGCGCATGCAATTCAAGATGACCCGCATTGTCGAGACGCGCCTGACCATGACGAAAGCGCACTTGCGACAGGCGCGAGCCCGTGCGGGCCAAAATCGGGAAGGTGCGCGGTGAAATCTCGGCATAGAGCTGTCCCGTATAGCCCGCCTCGATCAAATCGAATTCGCGCGAATGATCGGTGATAACGCGGGTGAAGACGTCAATGCGTCCTGTCGAACTTTTTGGATTGGCGGCCGCAGCAATGCTGGGCGGCAGCGCCAGACTTTCCAGAAGCTCGGCGACGTAAACGCAATCAGTCTCCAGCACCGCGCCTTCGGTAAGATCAATCTCGTGCAAAGACAGATGATCGATGCATTGGGCAACGCTGCGGCCAAGACCCGGCAGGAAGCTCGCCCGCATGCGCCAAGCGCGGGTGCCCAGCCGCAGGTCGAGGCTGGCGGGCTGAACCTGACCCGCAGTATAGGGCTGCGCCGGGCGGATCAGGCCCGCAGCTGTCATGGCCTCGATCTGATGGGCGGCCAGAATGCCCTGTCCGGAAGGAGTAAATTGGGTCATGAACCGGCTCTAGCGGAAAGGGCGGTCCGCGCCAAGGCTAGAGGGGGGCAAGAGGGCCGCCATCCCCAGACAAGGGTATCATCCGTCATTGCGAGGAGGCCGCAGGCCGACGTGGCAATCCAGAAATCCCACCTGAGGCCTCTGGATTGCTTCGCTAAGGCTCGCAATGACGGCGCTGCCGACCGACCTTTGGCGCATTGACCCACCCGCCCCCCGCGGCCTAGTCTAGTTCCGTGGTCATTTGAGCCGGTCGGCTTGCTCCCACTTTAAACAGAGCTAAAAGGCCGGGGCTTCTCTAAGCTTCGATTTTTTAGTTCCAGCTCCGTCGCAAGGTGGGGTCATCTGGATTTTTCGAGGCCGGTCATGAGTGAGAAAACCCCCATCGAGACGCGCCACTTGCGCCCCGCCACACGGCTCGTCCATGGCGGCACGATGCGCTCGCAATTTGGTGAAACCTCGGAAGCTTTGTTTCTCACACAAGGCTATGTCTACGAGACCATGGAGCAGGCCGAAGCGCGCTTCAAGGGCGAGGCGCCGGGCTTTCTCTATTCGCGCTTTTCCAACCCCACTGTTGCCATGTTCGAGCGCCGCATGGCCGAACTCGAAGGCGCCGAAGCCGCACGTGCCACAGCCAGCGGCATGGCCGCTGTCACCGCTTCTGTTATGGGGCAGGTGAAAGCAGGCGATCACATCGTCGCAGCCAAAGCGCTCTTCGGCTCCTGCCGCTATGTGGTGGAAGAACTGATGCCGCGCTTTGGTGTGGCGTGTACGCTGGTCGACGGCACTGACCTCACGCAATGGAAAGCCGCCATGCGGCCCAACACAAAAGTGCTGTTTCTGGAAAGCCCGACCAATCCGCAGCTGGAGATTATCGATATCGCCGCTGTCGCCAAGATTGCGCATGAGGGTGGTGCTGCACTCACCGTCGACAATGTCTTTGCCACACCGCTTCTGCAAAGCCCGCTGGAACTGGGGGCCGATTGCGTCGTCTATTCAGCGACCAAACATGTCGACGGACAGGGCCGCTGTCTGGGCGGGATCATTCTCGCTTCCGAACAATTCATTCAGGAGAAGATTCACAATCTTCTGCGCCAGACGGGCCCTGCTTTGTCACCCTTCAATGCCTGGGTGCTTTTGAAATCTCTCGAAACCCTGCCCGTGCGTGTCAACCAGCAGATGCAATCCGCCATACGCCTCGCGGATTATCTGGCGGGCAAACCTGGTGTTTTGCGCGTGTTGTATCCGACCCGCAAAGACCACCCTCAATATGAACTGGCGCAAAAGCAGATGCGCGGCGGCGGTACGGTGTTTTCGTTTGTGTTGGCCAGCAAAGAGGCCGCCTTCCGCTTCGCCAATGCGCTGAAGATCGTCAAAATCTCCAATAATCTGGGGGATGCGAAAAGCATTATCACCCATCCTGCAACAACCACGCACCAGCGCCTGTCACTAGACGCACGTCTCGACATGGGAATCCCCGAAGGCCTGCTGCGCTTCTCGGTCGGCCTCGAAGATGTCGAAGATCTGATCGACGATGTGAACCGGGGATTGTCGGTGATCTAAATCGCCACGCAACTAATGATTGTGCAAAAGCGATCGTTGCACCGAAACTTAAAATCAAGGCGACAAAAGCTGTCACTGACCTTAAACTGGGCACATGATCGGTGCGGAGTTGTGTCGTGTCTGTCTACAAGCGTCGTCAACTTGCTGCCTCCCGCACTGCATCTTCAATCAGGGTTGCTTCACACGAAGCAGACACTGCGAGAGATGATATTACTTGCCTTGAGACACAGGTATTTTCGATCTATGTTCTGGCCCAGACCCGCCTGCGCGCGGCCGCGCTTGGCGTTTCGCCTGCGCACCTGCTTCTTGCAGAAGGCACCATCCGCCCAGAGCTTTTCTACAAGGCCTTTGCACAGAGCCTTGGTACCCATTTCACGATGACACCGCCCGCGTTCGAGCGGCGTCTCGATTGGGCCAGTGCACTCACAAGCGGCGCGGCCAGACTGGCAGATGGCCGCTGGTTGATTGCGCCCCAAGACAATGCACTCAGCACACTCCAGCGCCGCTTGTCGCGACGACCACGCCACGATCTTCTGATCACGACGCCGCAAAATTTCGTCGATGCGATCCATGCGCAATTTGCGGCGAAAATCGCAGATCATGCGGTCACACATCTGGCGATTATCCTTCCCGGCCAATCGGCGCGTGAGGGCGTTGGTCTCGGGCAAAAAATTGCGCTTGCCGCCAGCGCGGGGCTTGTCTTTTTTGGCATCGTTGATGGCGGCATTCTCTGGACGCTGGCCTGCGCCCTGTTCAGCGCTGCCGTGGCCTTTGGCGTAGGCTTGCGCTTTGCTGCATCTTTTGCAGCGCTTGCACGACCCTGCGAAACAGCGCGGCCATTGTCTGACAAAGGACTCCCTTTCTACACGCTTCTCGTCCCGCTTTATCGCGAGGGGAACGTCGTGTCACACCTCATCAAAAATTTAGCGGCTCTCGATTATCCAGCCGCTAAATGTGAAGTCCTGTTTCTTGTCGAAGAAGGGGATGCCTCCACACACCAAGCCATTGCCGCACAGCATCTGCCCGCGCATTTTCGCGTGATCATCGCCCCAACCGGCGCGCCGCGCACAAAGCCACGCGCGCTCAATATCGGGCTGGCGCACGCGCGCGGAGAATTGCTTGTCATCTATGATGCCGAAGACCAGCCAGACACAGACCAGCTGCGCAAAGCGGCTGCCGCCTTTGCAAAGAGCGATCCAAAGCTCGCCTGCCTGCAGGCTTCGCTGGCCATTGAAAATGCAAAAGACAGCTGGCTCACAAGGCTTTTTGCCATCGATTATGCGGGACATTTCGATGTGCTCTTGCTTGGCTGGTCGCGCCTCAAACTTCCCATGCCACTGGGCGGGACATCCAACCATTTTCGCACCGCGCATTTGCGCGCGGCAGGGGGGTGGGATGCATGGAATGTGACGGAAGATGCCGACCTCGGCTTGCGGCTGGCGCGGCTTGGTTATGCCTGTCGCATGCTGGACTCAACCACATGGGAGGAAGCGCCGCCCTGTCTGGCTGATTGGCTGCCGCAGCGTCGGCGTTGGATGAAAGGCTGGATGCAGACCTGCCTGACGCATACGCGCAATCCGCTTCGCCTCTGGAGGGAATTGGGCCAACTGCGCGCCACCCATATTCTGGCCTTGCTGATTGCCAATACATTCGGCCCACTCGTGGGCATTTGGTTCACCGTCTATGTGCTCTGGCATGCCTATCTGGGTGATCTCGTGCCCGGCGAGGATTGGCAAACATTCTTGGCCAATCTGTGCTGGACAGGCCTCGCACTCATCGGCTTTGCCTCGCTCTTCTTGCCAACTCTCATTGGCGCTTTCAGGCGTGGCCTTTTGACAAGTTTGGCATGGATCACTTTGCGCGCGCTGCATTGGCTGTTCATGTCACTGGCGGCGGCGCAAGCCATGGTTGAGCTGGTCACGCGCCCGTTTCACTGGGCCAAGACACAACACGGGCTCAGCAAAGCTCGCGCCCAAGATCCTGCATGAAGGCGAGGCACGCAATCACCTGTTCCTCGGTGATATATTCATCAGGCTGATGCGCCTGATCGATGGAGCCCGGCCCGCAGACAACGGTGGGAATGGCTGCCGCCTGAAAACGCCCGGCCTCGGTTGCGAAAGCCACAGCATGCGTGCGGTTGGATTTCGTCAAACGCAGCGCCAGCTGCTCTGCGGGCGAACCAGGTTCAGGCGCCAGACCCGGCACATCAATTTCGACATGGGTGACAATGTCGGCCTCCGGCGCTGTGGCGCGCATGTTTGGCAAGAGCACATCACGCACATAAGCCTCGACCCGCTGATAGACCGCATCCAGCGCGACACCAGGCAGCGCACGAAACTCCCAATGGAAGGAACATTCGCGCGCCATAATATTGCGCGCTGTGCCGCCGGAAATTGTGCCCACATGCACAGTCGAGACGGGGGGATCAAAACGCTCAGCCGCGACACCTTGCGCGCCGATCTCAGCGCCTATGCGATAAATCTGCGTGACGAGCTCGCAGGCCGCCTGCACAGCGCTGGCGCCCAACGCTGGCTTGGAGGAATGCGCCTCACGCCCACTCACCACCGTTCGATAAGTCGCAACCGCCTTATGCGCATCGACCACTTGCATCATTGTGGGCTCGCCCACGATCACCGCGCGCGGGCGCGGCAAATCCTGACCAAAACGCGCGATTGTGTCGACAGGCCCAAGGCAGGTCGTCTCTTCATCATAGGAAATGAGAATATGGAGCGGCGCTTTCAGCGGCATCTTCTGCCACAGCGGCACACTGGCCAGCATAATGGCATCAAAACCCTTCATGTCGCAGGCGCCACGCGCATAAAGCTTGCCGCCCTCTCGGCGCAGATGAAACGGATCGCTTGTCCATTTTTGCCCAGCAACAGGCACAACATCGGAATGGCCAGAGAGAACGATGCCGCCATCGATCTGCGGACCGATTGTAGCAAAAAGCGCCGCCTTTTCGCCTGTGGCATCAAGCACGCGCAGGCAGGCAACACCATGTCGGGCCAGATAGGCCTCAACCCAATCGATCAGCGGTAAATTCGACTTCGAACTTTCCGTATCGAAAGACACCAGATGTGACAGAAGATCGATGGTCTCTTCGAAAAGGGACGCGGGCATAGCGGGCGTCATGTCAGTTCAACACGCGCTTGGCGAAAGGCGAATCCAGCGAGAAGGCCGGAATGTTGACCTCAAAAGGCCGCCCCGCTTCATCCAGCATTTGATAGCTACCCACCATAATCCCCGAGGGTGTGGTGAGCGGACAGCCCGATGTATAGCGGAAGCTCTCGCCCGGCGGGATCACCGGCTGCTCGCCGACAACACCGGGCCCCTGCACTTCCTCAACCACGCCATTGCCATCGGTGATGATCCAATGGCGGGCGGTGAGCTGCACGGTCTGCCGACCGAGATTGGTGATCTCGATCGTATAGATCCAGAAGAACCGCCCCTCATCAGGCTCGGAGCGCTCGACCAAGAACTGAGGCATGACGGTGATTTGTATGTCGCGGGTGAGGGCTGTGTACATGGGCCAAGTGTGCCTCAACAGGCCTGTGGCGTCGAGCCTCCCGAGCGACTAAATAAGGACCATAACAAGCTAGGCGCGGGAGCAACAGCAACATGAGCAGCGGACCCACTTATGTCATCCGGCAGGCAGCCAGCGACGATGTCCCGTCTGCGACCACGCTGGTGCGCCGCTCCATTGCCGAACTCTGCGCCCCCGACCACCACAATATCGCAGCCATCGTCGAGGGCCTGCTGATCAACAAGACGCCGGAGAATATGAAGGCGTGGATCGAGACGCCGGGCTCCTTTGTCTTCGTGGTTGAGGCTGGGCCCATTTTGGCGGGTGTTGGCGGGCTGACCGGTGATGGCGAGATCACGCTTCTCTATGTCGCGCCAGATTTCCGCTTTCAGGGCGTCAGCAAGGCCCTGCTGGCCAAGCTCGAAGACCATGCACGTAGCCTCGGCCTGCCCAATTGCGCCTTGGTTTCGACCGACACCGCGCAACGCTTTTTCGAAGCGCAGGGCTTTGCCTCCTATGACAAGGATGAAGATGATTTCGGCATGGACGCAACGTCCATGACAAAAGCGCTCTGACAAAAGGGCTCTGACTTACATCAGTCGCTGGATGTCGCGGGCCACCGCTTCAGAGGATTGCTGCAAGTTGAGCGCATTCACAAAACGGCCCCGGCCATCCATCAAATAGATGATGGCCGAATGGTCCATCGTATATTCGCCATTCTCCTGCAGGACTTTTTTGGCGTAAACACGATAGGCTTTCAGCGTCGCCTCGATCTCCTCGCGTGTGCCCGAGAGGCCTGAAATGCGGGAATCGAAACTCGACAGATATTCTTTCAAGAGCGCTGGCGTATCGCGCTCGGGATCGACGGTCACAAACAGCGTGGAGACTTTTTTGTCTTTGGGCAAACGCGCGAGAACCTGCGACATTTCAAACAATGTCGTCGGGCACACATCCGGGCAATGCGTATAGCCGAAGAAAATGATCATCGGCCCGCCCTTATAAGTGGCCTCACTCACGCGCGTGCCAGTCTGGTCAACCAGCTGGAAGGGTCCGCCAACCGATGCTGTGGCGCGCTGTTCAGCCGGCTGCGAGACGATGAACAGCGCCACACCCACCAGCGAGACAAAGCCCAGTGCCAGAATGACAATCGGCAGGATCAGCCGCTTCTGCTTGGGCGTCATCTTCAGAAACAGCCCTGCAATGTGGCCAGCGTGTCCAAGAAAATCACGGGGCCAAAATGCCACCACAACAGGCCGGCGGCCGCCATGAGAAAGGCCATGCCAATACCCGCGATCTGCCAGATCAGCGAGGCGATCTCGCCATCATGGCTCGCGCTGAAGGGGGTCTGGTCTGTCTCGATCCGGTCAGTCATGGCGCCATTATAGGGCAGGCGCGTCCTATTTGCACGAGGTCTCGTGGCGCCGGGCCACGAAGAAAGCGGGTGCGAGCGTTACAAAAAGGGTCGCCGCAATGAAAATGAAGGGCGCATGATGGGCGCCGTGGTCGAGCATATAGCCGATCACGGGCGGGGCGATCAGCGCGCCCAGATCAAGCCCTGAATAGACAAAGCCGAACACCCGCCCCTCGGAGCCCTGAGGGGTCGCAGCGCGCACCAGCATGTCACGCGAGGGGATGGTCATCCCGCCGAAAAAGCCCGTGCCCATGGCAGCCAGCACCAGCAGCGGGGCCGGCATGGCCAAATAGCCGATCGCCAGAACGAGCCCCATCATGGGAATGAGGCCAAAGCCGATGATCTGGTCATGTCGCGCGGCACGATCTGCCAACCAGCCACCAACTAGCGAGCCCACCGCATAAACAGTGAGATAAAAAGTCGTGACGGTCGTCGCAAATTGCAGCGACACGCCCTGCACCACAGGCAGAAGTGTCGGCAGATAATTTTGCACACCCGTGAAAGCGGTCGAGAGCAAAGTGAAATAAACGAGCGCCATCAAAATCGGCGCGGAGAGAAACAGGCTTAAGCTCGACGGCCCATCCGTTTTCACGCGTTGTTTTTCGAGATGCGGCAAAACAAGATCAGCTTTGTCGAGCACCACGACGGCCGCACAGACGAGCCCTGCCGCGCCGCCAATCGCCAGCGCCATACGCCAATCATAAAGATGCGCCAGAAATGTCATGCTGATCGGCGCTGCCGCCCAACCCAGCGTGCCCATGACTGTGTGCACCGAATAAGCCCGCGCCATGCGGGCGGATGTGATGCGACCCGTCAGCACGGAATAATCGGCGGGATGATAAACGCTGTTGCCAATACCCCCCAGCAAAGCCAGCACATAGAGCATCCAGAGTTCGGGCGCGAAGCCCATCAGCATGATGGAGCCCGCAAGCAAAGCCATGCCTGCCGGCAGCACGACATGCGCGCCAATCCGATCCACGACAAAGCCAGCAACGATTTGAAAAAGGCCGGAGCCCGCAAAGAACATGGCCATCAACAGGCCAAGCTCCGTATAGGTCACGCCAAGGCTTTCCCGCATCAGCGGAAACAGCGGCGGCAACACCAATTGGAAGAAATGGCTCGTGAAATGCGCCCCGCCGACCACGCTCATAATGCGCAGGTCTGTCGAGGGTTTGGCGAGGGCGAAATCACTCATCAGGGGTGCATGAGCGAGGGCGTGTCTTTCGTCAAGAGAGCCTTGCCCTTGCTGAGGGGGTGTCTAGCTTGCTAAGGTGGCACCACGCGATGCGGGCGTAGTTCAATGGTAGAACGGAAGCTTCCCAAGCTTCATACGAGGGTTCGATTCCCTTCGCCCGCTCCAATTCCCCCAAGCACCGTTGATGATCGTAAAGAGGCTGCATGTGCGGCCCCTGTGTTGCTTCGCCTTCGGCTCGCAATGACGGCCTGGAACGCGCCGCATCTGTGCCGTCATTGCGAGCGCATCGAAGCAAACCAGAAGCGAGACGTGAGGCTTTTCTGGTTGACTTGGCGCCCCCGCAGGGATGGCGCCCTATTCCGGCACCCCGCCAAAAGGAAAGCGGCCGGCTGCTTCCCATGGCCCGCCGCGATAGTGCCAAAGGTCCAGCCCCTCGATCTCGAAATGGAAGGGCTCGAACACCGCCTGCAAAGCATCAAAGGTCTGGCGGGCATGGGCGGGCGTGACTTTGTTCTGCACGGTCACATGCGGATTGAAACGCTGGCGATCCTGCGGGATCAGCACCTCGCGCCAGCTCACCGCAATGCCAGTATGCAGTGCGACCAGCGCGGGCGCCTCGACCACCACCGCCACACCATTGCCGGTAAAGCGCAGACCGCTGGCATGGGCCTCAAAGGGCTCGGCCTGCCAGCACCGCTCGGCCAGCTCCTCCTCGATCTCGGCCTGTTGCGCGCCCGGCAGGGCGTGGAAGAGCGTCAGATGCGCGGGAATCATATTCCGGGCGGGCGGAAAATAGGCTTTGCGCAGCCGGTCGAAATAATCCTGCGCCTGCGTCTGCAAGCCAGCCGTCAGAATCAGGGGGGCTAATCCCTTGTTAGCGCTTCCATAAAAATCGCTCAAAGACGGCCCCTCATCCACACAAGATCACTTTTTCAACCCCTCATGCGCCAAAGCGCAAGTCGCATATTGGAGCTGCGCACAAAAGCTGACAGGATAGGCGCTGAACGGGGCACATGGCCCCGGATAATAAGAGGAGGATAACGTGGCCAAACGCATCGAACTGAACGTCGATGGGAAGGCGCATACCATAGACGCAGATCCGGATATGCCGCTGCTCTATGCCCTGCGTGACGACCTTGGATTGCGCAACCCGAAATTCGGCTGCGGCCTTGCCCAATGCGGCGCCTGCACGGTGCTGATTGATGGCCAGCCGGTCCGCTCCTGCTCCATGCCGGTCGATGCGATTGGCAAGGGCAAGATCACGACCATGGGCGGCCTCGTCCAGAACGGCAAGCCGCACAAAGTGCAGGAAGCTTTCATCGCCGAGCAAGTGCCCCAATGCGGCTATTGCATGAACGGCTGGGTGATGACGACCGTTGCCCTGCTCGAAAAAACCCCGAAGCCCACTGACGCCCAGATCGAAGAAGCGCTCACCGGCCTGAAGTGCCGTTGCGCGACTCACGCCTCGATCATGCGTGCTGTGCGCCGCGCAGCAACGGCCTGAGGGGAGAGACACACATGAACACGCATCTCAATCGCCGTCATTTCCTCGCCACAGGTGGCGCGCTGACGATTTCTGTTTTGATGCCCGGCGAAATGGCGCGTGCCGCTGTTGCCGGTCTCGACAAGCGCCCGCCGCTCGATCCCAAGAAGCTTGCTTCTTACATTTCGATCCGCGCGGATGGTTCGGCCATCGCCTATTTCGGCAAGATGGATATGGGCCAGGGCACAGATACCGGCGTCGCGCAGATGGTGGCTGAAGAGCTGGATCTGCCGGCTGAAAAGGTCATCATTCTGGCAGGCGATTCCGGCACCAGCCTCAATCAGGGTGGCGCATCGGGCTCGACCGGCGTCTCGCATGGTGGCGCAACGCTCCGCAATGCAGCTGCTGAAGCCCGTTATGTGATGCTGGAAATTGCCTCCAAGCAGCTCAACGTGCCGATGGAAGATCTGGTCACGGCCAATGGCGTGATCTCGTCCAAGAACGACGCCTCGAAGAAGATGACTTACGCCGAAGTTGTCGGTGGCAAGTGGTTCGACACGGAAGTCGAATGGAACGGCAAGATCGGCAACGATCTGTCCATGAAGACACGCGCCAAACTGAAAGATCCGAAGGACTATAAGGTCTATGGAACTTCGGCACCGCGCCGTGACGTGGAATATAAAATGCTCGGCACCGACGATTTTGTCGTCGACATCAAAGTGCCCGGCATGCTGCATGCCCGCACCATCATGCCGCCACGCGCTGGCGCTGTGCCGGTGAAGGTGGATGAAGCCTCCATCAAGGACATTCCCGGCGCCAAGGTTGTGTTTGAAAAAGCACTGCTCGGTGTTGTTGCACCCAAGGAATGGGATGCGATCAAGGCTGCAAACCAGCTGAAGGTCACATGGTCTGATGTGCCGGCACCCTTCCCTGACCAGAAGGATCTCTTCACCCACATTCGCAATGCGAAAGTGCTGAAGGCTGGTGGCTCACCCAAGAATGGCGAAGCCGCGAAAGTGGAAGAAGCATTCAAGGGTGCCGACAAGGTGATTGAAGCGACCTATGAATGGCCGTTCCAGTCGCATGCCTCGATGGGCCCTGCCTGCGCGGTTGTCGACTATCAGCCCAATGGCATCACCACTTTGTGGACGGGTTCGCAGAAGCCGCATTTCGCCGGTGACGGCGTGGCCAAGATTCTGGGCCTGAAGCCTGAACAGGTGCGCGGCATCTGGGTGGCTGGCCCCGGCTCCTACGGCCGCAATGATGCGGGCGATGCGGCTGTCTACGCGGCCCTGTTCTCGAAAGCGACCGGCAAGCCGGTGCGCTATCAGGGCATGCGTCACGAAGGCTCGGGCTGGGATCCCAAGTCACCCGCCTCGATCCACACGATCCGTGCAGGCATCAAGGATGGCAAAGTTGTCGCGTGGCATTTCCACTCGAAGGCTTTCGACCGTCTGAATGTGTCGTCGAATGAATCTGATCCGTCAGACAATCTCGGCGCACAGGCCGTTGGTTTCCAAGCCAAGCCCGGCCTCACCTATGGCACACCGGAAGAATCCTATGCCTTCCCGGTGAAGCACCAGACGTGGGAAGTCATTCCGCCTTTCCTCGAAGTGATGAACCCGCTGCGGTCCTCGCATCTGCGCGATCCGCTGGGTCCGGAAATTCACTTCGCCAATGAAGGCTTCATTGACGAAGTGGCTTTCGCACTGGGACAGGATCCGGTGGCTTTCCGTCTCGCGACGGCAACAGACGCGCGTGACAAGGACGTGCTGAAGGCTGCTGCCGACAAGGCGGGCTGGAAGCCGCACACGGCTGCCACGAAGACGAAGAAGGGTGATGTTATGACGGGCATGGGCATTGCCTATGCGCAGCGCAACGGCACCCGCGTCGCGATTGTCGCGGAAGTCGATGTGAACGTGAAGACCGGCAAAGTGCATGCACGCAAGTTCACGGTGGCGCATGATTGCGGCGTCGTGATCAACCCGCGTCTGCTCACGCAGGGCATTGAAGGCAACATCTGCCAAGGCCTCTCGCGCGCGCTGCATGAAGAGGTGAATTTCAGCAAGGACAATGTCACCAGCGTCGACTGGCTGACCTATCCGATTCTGGACATCACCGAGCGTCCGCATGAGATTGATGTCGTGCTCATCAACCGCCAGAACATTCCGCCTAATGGCGCGGGTGAAGGATCGATGCGCCCGGTCGTTGCCGCTGTTGGCAATGCGATCTTTGACGCGACAGGTGTGCGCCTGCGCCGCGGCCCGTTCACAGCCGAGCGCTTGAAGGCCGGCATGGCCTGATCTTTCAGGATTGAAGAAACAGAAAGCGCCGGTGGCAACACCGGCGCTTTTTTATTGCGCACCCTGCGCCGTCATTGCGAGCGTCAGCGAAGCAAGGACGGTTAAAAAACTTTCTGCGAGGTGCGTGACAGCGAGAAGCCGTGACCTGCTGCATTCATGCAAGTCACGCCCGATGTTTCAGACGTGCACAAAAGGCCGCCGCGCTTGAACGACTGGCCGTAACCCAAAACAACAGCTTGGCCATCAATGGCGGCGTCCGTCGGACAAAAAGCCTGACCCTGTGCATCAGCAGGCGTGATGATAAATCCGCGTAATTTTGCGGGCGTGCATGTGATCACTTCATTCGACGTGCCTTCCGGCACAGTCTTGAAGGACGGTGTGAATTGCATGATGTCGCAACGCACCTCCGGCTTGTTGTCATAATCCGAATAGATGCAATTGATATTGCCGCTCGGTGCCTTGAAGGATGCACTCTCTGCATGAGCTGAAAGCGTCGTCAGCAAAAGCGTAACAGATGCCGTGAAAAGCTTGAACGTCATAGGTTCCCCTACTTCATCGGGAAAAAATCAATGATCACTTGCGCCAACACACCTGACAGCGGCGCTAGCGGCAACGCCGACAAAACACGCACAACGACGAAGCGCCAGCCCATCAACGGCAGCTCATAAATCAGCACGCGATGCAGCGCGACGACTGACCAAGCGGAGAGAAAGGCCACGACCTGCGGAAAGCCAGCACCTGCCTGCAGAAGCACCACCACCACAGGGAACAAAACGCTCGGGCCTGAGGGAATAAAAGCGCCGATGAGAGATGCCAGCAAAATGCCATAGATGCCACTCTCAGGCCCGATGTGGTGGGCAATGGGCCCAGACGGCACAAGCTTGCTGACAAACCCCGCGGCAAGAATGGCAAGCGCCATGCGTGGCAAGACGGCCAGAAAACGCTCGACCGACATCACCGTGCCCTGTTTCACAATATGGGGCTGACGACGCGCTGCAACCACGGCAAGACCCAGCGCAATCAGAAACAGAATGATGGTGGAGAGATCGAGCATCAGGATTTTTCATCCTTCTCGATGCTCATCGGAATTTTGGTGGCGAGCCATGCAGCCAGAAACGGCAGCGGCAGGCATGCAATATAACGCATGATGAGAAAGGTCGGCCCCAGTAGCGGCAATTCCCAGATCAGCAGGCGCTGAAAACCGAGATTGGACCAAGACACAAGATAGGCAATCAGCGGTGCGCGGCCTGTGCCTGATTCCGCCAGAGCACTTACCATCGGAAAGCTCGTCATCGGTCCACCCGGTGTCAACGCACCAATGGTTGTGGCAATGGCAACACCTTTCGCGCCCGTGCCCTCGCCAATCCATTTGGCGACAAGTTGGCGCGGGATCATCAATTGCAAGAAAGAGGCGACAAGAAGCGCCGCAGCCAGTTTCGGCACAATTTTCATCATCATGACGAGATCAGATGAGAAGCTTTCGATGAAAGCCTCTTGGCCTTCGACAAACCAGCAAGCCACACCGGCGGCGACCACCATCAGCATCATGACGAGAAGCGAGCGATCAATAGATTTGGGCAGCGGCCGGAATTTCGGCAGACGCTGGTCTTTTTGCGCCTCGTCACTCACGCGCGCAAGGCAGTCAGCATGGCTTCGATATAATCGCGCTCATGCGCAATCACGAGCATTTTGGCATAGGGACGCAAAGCTTTCAGCGAACGATCCACTGTATCTTGTTCATAGGAGCCCTGCGGCACGACAAGAGCAACCAGCGTCTTGTGATATTGCGTGCACAATTCTGCAATCACCGATACGGAAGCGGCATCTTCACCTGCGCCCGCAATCACCACCACGCAATCTGCATTGGCGATTTCGCCGACCAGATCGCTGGTGTGCCCTGCCAGATCATTCAGCCAGGCTTTCACATTATCGCCGCCCGATTGCTCAAAAGACAGCGACTTGAAGAAAGCAGCCCCATTCCAGGGCTGTTTGGAAATCTCATCAACGAGGCGCGCGGCCTCGGAATCCAGCGCAATCACTTTCACTGCGCGCGGCTTGGAATTGGGAGTCTGGATGCGAAAGCGAGCTTCTTGAGCGGTCGTAACGCGGGCCGATTCACTCAGGAGCATGGGCTTGGTCCTTAATTGGTTATCCCCTTCTCCCGCAAGCGGGAGAAGGGGAAGAGCTACCTTACACCGAAGTCTGCTTCACGCCGACCTTTGCGATGAGAGCTTCCTTGGCAGCGTCCTTATAGGGCTGGTCCGGCGGCAGAATAACGGCGGCCGAACGCACCTTCATGTCTTCGACAGTACGGCCCGGAGGCAGTTCGCCCTTATCAGCCAAAGCCTTGGCTGCACGCATCAGACGATGGCGAGCCATGATGATCCCATTATCAGTGCCGACCAGATTTTCCTTGGTGCGATCGCAGATCGGCCCCATCGATTCCTGCAAGGATGCGTCCTGCATGCCGATGCCTTCAACACCCGAATAGGTGCGACCAGCCTTCTGTGCTTCACGGTCAATGAGATAATCATTGTCCTTGTTGGCGAGTGGACGATAGGTGCCCGGAACGTAGCGCACATGAATGCCCTTGCCATCCTTCATCGCCTGACGCTCGTTGTCAGACAGCGGACGGGTCGGATGGTAATCGAAGCTCCAGGCCATGCAGGTTTCATCATCCATCGGCACCCAGAAATGGCCGTGGATCGGATGATCGCCGCGGGGGGGAACCATGGTGAAGCAAGGCATGACCCAAGGCGTGATGCGCCAGTAGAATTTGCCATCTTCCGCATTGCGACGCGCGCCGATAAAGAGACCACCGGGGGCTTCGACAACTTCGAAGACAGGCTTGGAATCAGACAGATTATACTTGTTGCCAGCTGCGCCCTTGAACAAAGGATCATTGTTCAAGTCACCGCGATGCAGGAAGGACACGTGGCTCGAATCGATGCCGCCTTCCATAGCCTGCAGCCAGTTATTGTCCTGCAGACGCTTGGAGGTGAAGCTCTGGTTGAGCGGCACGGTGGCGAATTCCCACTCCGGCTCTGGCGGGGTCGACTCGGTCGGGCCCATATAGGTCCACAACACGCCACCCTTTTCGAGGAGCGGATAGGCCTTCAGCTTCACCTTCTTGGCATAGCCAGATTCGGCGGGCTCGGAGGGAACGTCGACGCACTGGCCTGACGTGTCGAACTTCCAGCCATGATAGGGGCAGCGCAAGCCGCATTCTTCATTGCGGCCGAACCAAAGCGACACACCGCGGTGGGCGCAGAATTCATCAATCAAGCCGAGTTTGCCTTCCGAATCACGGAACGCAATCAAACGCTCAGAGAGCACTTTCACGCGCACCGGCGGGCAATCATTCTCGGGCAGCTCTTCAGAGAGCAGGATCGGCATCCAATAGCTGCGAAACAGCTCTCCCATCGGCGTGCCCGGACCCGTCTGGGTGACGAGTTCGTTCTGTTCTTTCTTCAGCATAACGCGCTCCCATGCTCGCCCCGAACCCGCGGATCCCGCCCTCTTCTAAAAGGCCCGGAATAAAGACCTGAAGGGCGTTGACCGCTGTCGGGACACTTGTTATTGAACCGGCCAGTTCCTTCATACGGAACGCTGTTCCGCAGCCGACCTGACCCTTTCCTAAATCAGGCGCGGTGAGACGTCAACGAGGAGTCCAAAATGCCGCAAAGGATCGATTTGTGCAAAACCAACGATGTGGACGAAGGCTCCGCTATCAAGGTGGAAACCGGCGACCTGGTTCTTGCCGTCTTTAACCTGAACGGCGCCTTTTATACCATGGATGACCTTTGCTCGCATGGTCCAGGCTCCCTGTCGGAAGGCCCTATCTGCGACGATGTTGTAGAATGCGATTTCCACAATGGGTCATTCAACATCAAGACCGGCGAAGTGGTCGATCCGCCCTGCATGATCCCGCAGAAGACCTATGCCACCAAGATCGACGGCGACACGGTCTATATCGAAGTCTGAGTTCGAGAGGGCCGGCGCCACATGCCGGCCCTTTTCACTTGCCTCTTCCCGGACAAGCTCATGGCCGTCACCAGCAAGGCAAAAAAGGCTCCAGCGCAGCGCACAAAAGCGGCTGCGGATGTTCCTGTGCTTGTGCCTGTGGCTGCAAAAAAGCCACGGCCTGAGCCCCAGCGCCTATCCTCGGTCGCCATGGCTGTGCGCCTCTTGAAAAGCTTTTCGGAAGGTGAGGCTGAGATTGGTGTGACCACGCTGTCGCGCCGCTTGGGCGTGGCCAAAAGCACGGTCTATCGCCTCGCCTCCACCCTCGTCTCCGAAGGCCTGCTCGAGCAAAACCCCGAGACGGAACGCTATCGGCTGGGCATGTCACTCTTTGGCCTTGGCGCACTGGTTCGCCAGCGCATGAATGTCGCCACCGATGCGCGCCCCTTTCTCTTTCATCTGCGCGAAGCCACCGGCGAGACGGTGCATCTGGCCATTCTGGAAGGCGCAGAAATTGTTTTCGTGCTGAATCTTGAAAGCAATCAGGCCATCCGCATGCGTGCCGATTTGGGCGCACGCAAACATGCCTTCTGCACAGCGGAAGGCCGCGCCATGCTGGCCTTCCAGTCAAAAGAGATTATCGACGAGGTTCTGGGCGACGTACTTGTGCCGCGCACGCCCAAGACGATCACGGATGCGCGTGCTATTCGCAAAGCGCTTGAGACTATCCGCCAGACCGGCTTTGCGACCGAAGATGAGCAGAGCGAACTCGGCATGCGCTCGGTGGCAGCGCCTATCCGCAATTCCAATGGCCGCGTGATTGCAGCCATCGGTCTGGCGGGCCCGATGCAACGTATTTCGGATGAGGCTTTGGCTTCTTTCGCACCCCTTGTTGCCGATGCAGCAAGGACAATTTCCGCCCGTCTGGGCTATAATTCGCTGATGGGCGCTTGAAACAACACGACCAAGGACCTCGACAAAAATGAAACAGATCACAATTGCAGGCGGAAGTGCTTTTCCTTGCGAAGACGACGATACCATTCTGCGCGCCGCGTTGCGTGCGGGCCTCGCCTTTCCTTATGAATGCAATGTCGGCTCTTGCGGCAATTGCCGTTTTGAACTCATCGAAGGCGAAGTCGAGCATGAGCGCAAAGATAGTCCCGCCTATACGGAGCGCGACATTCAGCGCAAACGTTGGCTGGGTTGCCAGGCCAAGCCCCATAGCGATTGCAACATCAAGGTGCGTTTGATCGATCATTACAAGCCGCAGATTTTGCCCCAGCGCGTGCAGGGCACCTTCACCGGCCAGCATGACATTACCCATGACATTCGTGAATTCCGCTTCAAGCTGGATACGCCTGTCATGTTCCTGCCCGGTCAATATGCGCTGCTGCATGTCCCAGGCATTCAAGGCGGCCGCGCTTATTCCATGTCCAATGTCACAAATGATGGCACGGAATGGGATTTCCAGATTCGTCGCGTGCCCAATGGCAAATGCACGAGCGCCCTGTTTGATCGTTTGAATGCAGGCGACAAGATTGGCATCGACGGCCCCTATGGCATGGCTTATCTGCGCGAAGAAGCTGAGCGCGATATTCTGTGCCTGGGTGGCGGCTCTGGCCTTGCGCCCGTCATCTCCATTGCGCGCGGCTGGGCACGCTCTGACAAGTTGAAAGGCCGCAAGCTGCATTTGATCTATGGCGGCCGCACGGTGGGCGACATTTGCGGCGAGGATATGCTGAAAGAATTACGCGGTTTTGGCGTGGACCTGCATTATTACCCCGTCGTCTCCATGCCCGATGCCATCACGCCCGGTGAATGGACAGGCCTCACCGGATTTGTGCATGATGTTGCGGCACAAACCTTTGGCGACAATCTGAAAGACATGGAAATCTATTTCGCAGGTCCGCCCATGATGGCTGAAGCCGTCATGCGCCTTGTGGTGGAAAAGAAGATTCCCACCACACAGGTTCATTACGACCAGTTTGTGTAAAAGATCTCCTTTATTGCGAGCGCAGCGAAGCAATCGAGCCAAGCCACACGTGAGGCCACTGGATTGCTTCGTCGCTCCGCTCCCCGCAATGACGGCAATGAATGAAATAAGACGATAAGGAAACGCCCCATGTCCAAGCTTCAACTCTCGCTTGCCTGCTGGAATTATGACCGCACGCGTGCGCTTGCCGATGGTTCTGTTCAGCCGGACGGCATCGATCTCAACTATCTTGACATGCCTGTTGAAGAGACTTTCTTCCGCATGGTTCGCTTCCGCGAATTTGATGTCGCCGAAATGTCGCTGTCGTCCTACACGGTCTCGCTGTTCAAAGACCCTTCGCCTTTCATTGCGATCCCGGTCTTTCCGTCGCGCTTCTTCCGTCATTCCTGCATCTATGTGAGCGCGAAGTCGGGCATCAAGACGCCGAAGGATCTCATCGGCAAGAAGATCGGCGTGCCGGAATATCAGATGACTGCGCCTGTGTGGATTCGCGGCATTCTGTCCGAGCACTACGGTGTGCCGGTGGATAGCGTTACGTATTACACCGGTGGCGAAGAAGAGCCGGGCCGTCCCGAAAAGCAGGGCCTCGATCTGCCGCCCAACATCAAGGTGCAGTCGATCCCGCAGGACAAAACCATTTCGCAAATGCTGCGCGATGGCGAGTTGGATGCTTTCCACACAGCGCGTGCACCCTCGACGCTGGATGGCATCAACGTGCTGCGACTGTTTCCTGATTATGCCAATGTCGAGCGCGAATATTATCGCAAGACGAAAATCTTCCCGATCATGCACACGGTCGCGATCCGTCGCGAAGTTTATGAAAAGAACCGCTGGATTGCCCAAGCCCTGTTCAAGGCATTCCATGAATCACAGCGCCGCACCTATGAAGATCTGAAGGAAACGGCCGCACTGAAGGCGATGGTGCCGTGGTTGGGTGCCGTGATGGATGAAACGCGCAAGGAAATGGGCGACGATTACTGGTCCTATGGCCTCGACAAGAATTACGAGACTCTGCAGACCTTCCTTGGATATCATTACGAGCAGGGTCTCTCGAAGCGGCTCCTGAAGCCAGAAGAACTCTTCGCGCCTGAGACGCTCGAAGCGTTCAAGATCTAATTCGTCATTGCGAGGAGGCCGCAAGGCCGACGCGGCAATCCATAGCGCAAATCTCGAAAGCTTGGTGCTATGGATCGCTTCGCTCGCAATGACGGGCGAGAGGACACAATAAAAAAAGGCGGGCTGATGCCCGCCTTTTCTTTATGCCCAATCAGCCGGCTTAGGCGGCAAGGTCTCAAGCTCTTTATCGTAAGCCTCATCCATGCGCGGCTCAAGGCCGTGCTTGGAGAGTGCGCTGGAAAACATGTCACGCACCTGCTTTGTCTCATCCGCATAGTCGATCTGATAACCGCCCATGCGGCGCGAAATCCACGACATCGGCACGCCCTGCGTATTACGCGGCGACCAATTCTTGAAGGCGAGATAACGCGCGGGCGTAGCACCTGAATTGAAATGCTGATGGAACCAAGCATTCGGCGGCACGATGAGCGTGCCGGGCTTCCATTCATAACGCTGCGGCTCATTGCCTTCCGGCCACATCAGCGAATAACCCTCGCCTGAAAGCACGATGACATGTGCGCCGGGGCCATGGTGATGCGCCTTCTTGTAGGTGCCCACCGGGAACTGCGAAATATGGCTAGCCATCATGCCACCCGACATGTTGAAGCGAATATGGCCGCCACCCGCACCACGCTCTTTCGCCGTAATAAGCGGAAGATTGACAGCATCGGGCACGAAATTCGTCTTCAGCAGAAAACCTTCAGGCTCGGTCTTGGCGGCGAAGAAATCGGGCTCGCCATTGAAGCGCTGCGTGAAGTCATGTTTGTGATTGAAGACAAATTCCGGATCGCCATAAAGGTTGAGCACAGACGGGCAATAAGTCACACCGACATAGCGCGCAGGGGTCGTGCCCGAGCCGTTGAAATGCTGGAACCAGCAATTCAGCGGAATGCCGAAAATCGCGCCTTCTTTCCATTCAAAGGTCAGGCTCTGACCCCTGTCATTCCACACTTTCGTGGAGCCGCGCCCCGACAAAATCAGCACCATTTCGTCAAACAGCTGACGACGCGGAGCGAGCTTGCCGCCATTTGGGATTTCGCAGACATAGCAATCATTCGAGGTGCGCGAAGCTTCATGATTGATGAAGACACCCTTGCCGCCGCGCTCAGCCCAGGGCTTGAGATCAACGATCTTCAAGTCAGGAATAAAATGCGCGCTGATAATATCGAGCCCTTGGCCGCGCACCCATTTCAAATAAGGCGTATCTTTTTCCGTTGCGAATTTATTCGCCATTTCGGCGGAAACAGTGGCGTCCTTGGCCATGCGGCTCTCTCCCCAATTTTAGCCCGTCATTGCGAGCGAAGCGACGCAATCAAGAAGGATGCATCGTCTGACTGGATTGCTTCGTCGCTTTGCTCCTCGCAATGACGACGAAAAAGGGCGGAGTCGAAACTCCGCCCTCTGGTCTTTCCGATTACGCGCCGGGCTTGGGCGGCAGCGATTCGAGTTCCGTCTTGTAGGCCTCTTCCATCTTCGGCTCGAGGCCGTTCTTGGTGAGTTCCTTCGAGAACATGTCACGCACCAACGTGCTCTCATCAGCATAATCGATCTGGTCGCCGCCGATGCGACGCGAGATCCAGGCCTTCGGCACGCCCTGCGCATTACGCACAGAGACGACTTCGTGCTTGAACGCGAGATAGCGAGCAGGCGTCTTGCCCGTGTTGAAATGCTGGTGGAACCACATGTTCGGGGGCACAATCATCGTGCCGACTTCCCAATCATAGCGCTTGGGTTCATCACCCTCCGGCCACATCAACGAATAGCCTTCACCCGACAGGATGATGACGTGCGCGCCCGGACCATGGCAATGGCCCTTCTTGTAGGTGCCGATCGGGAACTGCGAAATATGGCTGTTCATCGAGCCCTTCGCCATGTTGAAGCGGATGTGACCGCCACCCGCGCCACGCTCCTTGGCCGTAATCAGCGGCAAGTTGACGGCATCGGGAACAAGGTTGGTTTCCAGCAAAAGACCCTTCTGCTCACCCTTATTGGAGAAGTAATCAGGCTCGCCAGCAAAGCGCGTCTTGAAGTCATGCGCGGTGTTGAAAACGAAATCGATGTCTTCGTAGAGGTTGATAACCGGGGGTGCATTGGTCACTGAGACGAAGCGCGCAGCCTGCGTGCCAGAGCCGTTGAAATGCTGATGCCAGGTGTTAAGCGGAATCGCGAAGAGAGCGCCTGCACCCCATTCGAAGGTGATGCGCTTGCCTTCATCGTTCCACACCGTCGTCGAACCACGGCCTTCGAGCACGAGGATCATTTCCTCAAACAGCTGACGCTGCGGCTCAAGCTTCTTGCCCGGTGCGATTTCGCAAACGTAGCAATCATTCGAGGTGCGCGAGGCTTCATGGTTGATGAAGACACCCTTACCACCGCGACGTGCCCAATCCTTCAGCTCGACCGTGCGCAGGTTCTGCACATAGTGCGCGCCGATGATGTCGAGGCCTTCGGAGCGCACCCAACGCAGATAGGGGGTGTCTTTCTCGGTGGCGAATTTTTTCGCCATTTCGTCCGAGACGATTGCGTCCTTTGCCATTTTTTTCTCCTTTGGCTTCTTTGATTATGCAGCAGCGCGAGCGGGGGAAGTATCCGGAATCGCAACGCATTTTTCCGGGTTCATGCGAATATAGATCCTGTCGCCGATCGGCGTACGCAACGAGGGATGCGCACGCGACAAGAGGATGTAGTCATCGACCTTGACCTGGAAGTCGACCATATCGCCCAGAAACACTTTCTGATCGACAAGGCCAGAGACCAGGTTGTAGCCATTGGCAGCTGCGGGCTCTTCGAGAAGCTCCACATCTTCCGGACGGATCGATACGGTGACGCGCATATTGGCGGCCAATGTCTGATCGGTATGCACCAAGAGATCGCCAACAGGTGTGCGCACATTCCAGCGACCCGAAGTGCTGTCCTGGCCCAGAGCAACACCATCAATGAAATTCGTTGTGCCGATGAAGTCAGCAACGAATTTCGTGCGCGGATGGTCATAAATATCGCGCGGCGCACCCACCTGAACGATGCGGCCCTCATTCATCACCGCGATTTCATGGCTCAAGGCCAGCGCCTCGCCCTGATCATGGGTGACGTAAATGGTGGTGAGACCCAGCTCGCGCTGGATGCGCTTCAGCTCGAAACGCATACGGTCACGCAATTTGGCATCAAGATTGGAGAGCGGCTCATCGAGCAGGAGAAGCTCCGGCTCCATGACGAGCGCGCGCGCCAGCGCAAGGCGCTGCTGCTGGCCGCCCGACAGGCGGGTCGCCTCGCGTTCAGCATATTGATCGAGCGCCACCGCAGAGAGGACACGCATGACTTTGTCGCGGATCTCTTTCTTGGAGAGCTTGGTCTTGCGCACTTCGAGTGGGAAGGCCGCATTGGCAAACACCGTCATATGCGGCCAGATCGCGTAAGACTGGAACACCATGCCGAAATTGCGCTGGTTTGGCGGAATGAAAATCTTCTTCTCGGCCGAATAGACGAGACGGCCATTGACGCTGATCTCGCCGCCCACCGGGCGCTCAAGCCCAGCGATAGAGCGCAGCGTCGTCGTCTTGCCGCAGCCCGAGGGGCCGAGCAACGTGAAGAATTTCCCAGCCGGAACTTCGAAGGCCACGTCCTGCGCCGCTTTCACGGGCGGACCCTTCAGGCTTGGATATTCGGTGTTCAAACCTTTCACCGTAAGCATGTTCCCTCCCCTTTTTAGCTTTCTTTGACGCCGAAGCGTTTACCGAGCCATTGAGCTGTCATGACAAAAACAAAGAGCGTTGCAATCAGCATAACGCCGAAAGCTGATAACTCCACATATTGTCCATTCTGCCACATTTCCCAAATGACAATCGAGACCACTTCCGTGCCCGGACTATAGAGCAAAATCGAGCTCGACAATTCACGCACGGAGACGATGACAATATAGATCCAACCCGCCAGCAAGCCGGGCTTGAGCAATGGCAGCACCACTTTGCGGAAAGCGGTGAACCAGCTGGCTCCCGACATTGCGGCCGATTCCTCAAGCTCCTTGTGGAGCTGTACCATCGAAGTCGTGTTGTAACGCATGCCATAAGGCAAGAAGCGCGTCACATAAGCGATGAAGAGAATCCAGATCGAGCCATAAATGCCCCCGCCAATCGACAGGTAGCAGACCATAATGGCCAGACCCATAACCAGCCCCGGCAAAACCAGCGGCACCGAGGCCACCTGATCGAGCACCCAGCGGCCCGGAATTTTCGTCCGCAAGACAATCCAGCAGACGACGGCGGTCAGCAGCATCACAGTCGTCGCGGTGCCAACCGAAAGGAGGAAGGAATTCCACACCGCCGTGCCGACGCTCGGATAATTGATGACCGTCTTGTAAGCGGTGAGTGAAACATTCTGCAGGGCCTCCCAAGAGGGCACCGAATAATATTTCTGCAGCGACGACCAAAGGAGCACGATGAAGGGCAGAACCACGACCAGCAAAGCGTAGACAACAAAAATGCCCGCAGTGAGATATTTCCAGCGACCCAGATCAATCGTACGCGGGCGGAAACCCTTGCCTGTCACGGTTGAATATTTGCCGCCTTGCGCGGTGATGCGCGACTGGAAATAAATGCCGCCCATGGTGATGACGAGCAATGTGATCGCATAGGCTGCCGCCAGACCAATATTGCTCGGATAAGAATGGATCGCGTCATAAATAGCTGACGTGAACACCTGAATGCCAACCGGCAGGCCCAAAAGGGCTGGCACTTCGAAACTCTCGATGGAGCGCACGAAAAGAATCAGGAAAGACGCAGCCACCGCGGGGAATGCGAGTTTCAGCGTGATGCGGCGGAAAATACCCCACATAGAGGCGCCGCTCATCATCGCGCTTTCTTCGAGCGAAGGGTCCATCGCACGAAACGCAGCCGTCATCAGGAGGAAGGCGATAGGTGCATAATGCAAGCCATCCACCCAGATCATTCCCGCCATCGAATAAATATCGACATAGACTTTATCGGTGCCGAGTATTTTCTGCAGAGCGAGGTTGATCAGGCCAATCTTCGGGCTCGCCAGAAAAATCCAAGAGACAACGAAGAGAATGCCCGGAATGATCAGCGGAATGATCGAGAGCGCATAGAACAAGGGCTTCAGCGGCGTATTGGTGCGCTCCGTCATCCAGGCGAGTGCTGTGCCAACCACCAGCGCCAGAACCGCCGTGCCTGCTGCAAATTCCACCGAATTGGCAAAGAGCACCAGTGTATCGGACGACGAATAGGCATCAAAATAATTGCCCAGCGTCCAGATGGCGGGCTTGCGCGCTGTGCCTGGCGTGCGGAAGCTCTGGTAGATCAGGAAGAACAGCGGAATAAGCGCAAGCCAGGCGACGATCGAGACGACGCCACCCATCACAAACCATTTCGGATCAGCCTTGATCGCCGGCTGCTGAACGGCTTCAGGAAGATCTGTTGCTTGCCCCGTTGACGCCACTCTCGTGCCCTCGCTCAATGCTTGTGGTCATTCTCATGGTGATGGTGGTGACCATGACCATGTGAATGAGAATGACCGTGCGAGTGGCCTTCGCCCTCATCGGCGCGATGATGGATGATTTCCTTGGAACGCGGACCGCGTGGATCTTCCGAGAAGACCAGCGACTTGATGGTCACAGGCACCGTATAGGAGGGGATGCGCACCTTGCCGAGATCAATGTAATCGAAATCCATCAGCATAACGCCGTCGATCACAAGAACCTCTGACGCAACACTAAGCTCTTCGTGCATAATCGCGCCCAAAGTCTGCGCAATATCGCCATCAAGCATCACATAAAGCGGACGCTTCGCGGCGATATGATCGGCGAGGCCTGCGATAATGCCTTTCGCGAAAGGCGCGATGCGATCATAGGACGGCGCGCCGGTCCAGCGCATGGCCAGAGCAATGTCGACATCCGCACCTTCCACTTCAAACGCCTTGCGATGCGAGCGGATGGCCTTCGCCACTTCCTCGGCATCAATTACGTCGCCCGTCTCAACCGGCGGCTGGATGACCTGCAGATTGCGGCGCGGCAGCAATTCGCCGGGATTGGAAATATAACTCGTATTGCCCGACAGCTGTACGGAATATTCCGAAGCGCCCAGCGCCGTGGCGCGGATACATTCGCCCGCCGGCAGACAGGTCCAAGGGAAACGTGACTGGTCGATCTTGCGACGGATGGCCGTGCCCAGACGCTTACCCATATCGCCAAAATCGTGCGCTTCTCGCACATAAACATATTCGGCCACGCCGCCCGAAAACATCATGCCGCCGAGATCGCCGAAATCCAGAATCGGATCGGTGAGATAGAGATGGGCAATATCATGGGGCAGCGGGCGCGCGGTGAGTGCGGCAAGCAGCGTGTCTGCCATCACGTCGGCAACTTTGTCGAGCTGTTCGGAGGTGACGGTGTCACCAAGTTTCCATTCGAAACCGGCGCGCTTTGCGTGCGTCTTGCCTGCCGGATCGAGGCGGGTGATTTTGAAATTCTCGTCAATCACCTGCAAACGGCCACCGACATGGAAAGCGGCCGTTCCGAGCACGCGTCCACCTTCAAGCATGGCAAGTTTCGTTGTGCCACCGCCAATGTCGATATTAAGCACGCGCTTGCCCAATTCCAGCGACACATTGGCTGCACCCGAACCAAAGCCCGCGAGCATGGATTCCATATGATGGCCTGCGGTTGCGCAGACGAATTCACCGCCTGCTTCCGACAGAAGTTTCGAAATGCCCTGCGCATTTTCACGCCGCAAAGCTTCGCCCGTGAGAATAACCGCGCCGGTGTCGACTTCAGACGGTGTCAGGCCTGCACCCTCATAAGCGGCTTTGATGATCTCACCGAGCTTCACATCATCGATGCGTGTTTCGCTGGAATAAGGCGTCAGCGACACAGGCGAGAGATAAACGGTATCGCGCGCAACAACGTAATAGCGGCTGGTGAGATCTTCAGCGAGTCGCCGCAGATGAATGCGCGAGAAGATAACCTGCGTGCCAGACGAACCAATGTCGATACCAACGCTGGTCAGGTGCACATTGTCAGCGAGCCAGAGCGGATTTTCTTCAATCGGCCCGTCCATATCGAACTCGTCATGATCATGATCGGAATAACCGTCGTGCTCATGCTTCCAGCCGGGGCCCATGCCGTGATGTTCGGACATGGTATGACCCTTGTTGTTCTTATCGTCTTCACCGGCCATGAAGTTGTCTTCCCTCGCTACGCTGATCGGGGCGCTGACACACCCACCTCTGCAAACACAGAAGCGGGCGGTGTCTCACCTCTCAAAGTCATCGGCGGTCCCGTTGGGCCTCCGCTTCCCCCCCGTCAGCCTATGGCCCCGGGCTTATTTTTATTGTCCTTCATTCGACTAAGGTCTAGACGGTTCAAAGGCAAGCGGAAACAGCAGCGTGGGGACCCTGAGCCCCCTGAAAACAAGGGTTTGGTAACAGGCCAACTCGGTTGACACGCCTGCCGGTTTGGCCGATTGCAGACAACAACCAAATGCCCCGCCCAAGCAGGGCCAAAACCAAGGAGCGCGCAGGATGAGTGACGAAGCTGTCGGGGGACGGGTATTTTTCAGCAACGTTCGTCGCAGCCTCGAAGAGGAAGACGAGATCCGCCTGGTTAGCGTGGGCGTGGATATTGGCTCCTCAACCTCTCATCTGGTCTTTTCACGCCTCGTACTGGAGCGTGTTGATAACCGATACGTGGTTACGGAACGTGAGGTTTTTCACGAATCCGACGTCCTTTTGACCCCCTATACGGCCGATCTGGCAGAAATCGACAAGGTCAAGCTCGGCGTCTTCATCGACAAGCAATATGAGATGGCGGGCATTGACCCCATGTCGATCGACACCGGCGCCCTGATCCTCACAGGCGTGGCTGTGCGCCGCAACAATGCCCGTGCCATCGGCGAGCTTTTCGCCGCCCAGACCGGCAAATTCGTCTCGGTTTCGGCCGGTGACGGTCTTGAAACCACCCTGGCCGCCTTCGGCTCGGGCGCGGCCGCCCGCTCGCAGCGCGAAAACTGCCGTGTCATGAACATTGATATCGGCGGCGGCACATCCAAAATCGCCGTCTGCGAGCGAGGCGAAATCGTCGAAATGACCGCCATTGACGTGGGTGCGCGTACCCTTTCCTTCGATGCCGAGGGCAAGATTGTCCGCATTGAAGAGGCCGCCCGCCGCTTTGCAGCCGAAGTGGGTCTGACGCTGGAAATGGGTGCCAAGCCAGACGAGGCGAAGCTCGACGCCTTGATCGACCGCATGGCCGCGCGCCTGATGGAGGCCATCAGCGTACCAAAAGTATCACCCGAAACGGCCTCGCTTCTGCGCGTCGATGCGCTGAAGAATGAGAAAAAGCCCGATGCCGTGACCTTCTCGGGCGGTGTGTCGGAATATATCTACAACCGTCAGAAGGCCGGATTTGGCGATCTCGGCCCCAAACTCGCAGCCGCCATTCTGAAGCGCGTCACCGCTTGGGGACCGCGTCTGGAACGTCCGGATGAGGGCATACGCGCCACCGTGGTCGGCGCGTCGCAATATACGATCCAGGTCTCGGGCTCGACGATTTTCGTCAACCCACTCGATGTTCTGCCGATCCGAAATGTGCCCGTCATCACGCCTGATCTGCCCTTGGAGCCAGATGATCTTGATGTGACAGCCATTGCGCAGGCCGTGAAAACCGCGCTGCGCCGTCTCGATCTGCATGAAGGCGAACAAGCGGTCGCTCTTTGCTATCGCTGGGGCGGCTCAGCCACCTTCCGTCGCTTGGATGATTTTGTGAAGGGCTTGCGCGAAGGTCTGGCCATTCATCTTGGGAAAGGCTTCCCCCTTATTCTAGTGGGTGATGGTGACATTGGCGGCTTGGTGGGCATTCACTGCCTCGAAGAGCAAAAGATGACCAATCCGATTGTCTCGATCGACGGGATCAATCTGAAAGAATTCGACTTCATCGACATTGGCGCGATGCTGGAAACCTCCGGCGCTGTGCCCGTCGTCATTAAATCTCTTGTTTTCCCGACCTCGGCCGCCCTGGGCCGCGTGGAGGGCGCGAAAGTCTGAACCACATGCCAGCCGGTTTCTACCCACCGATTGATCCTTATGCCATCGGTGCGCTTGAAACCGGCGACGGCCATACGCTCTATTGGGAGACGTGCGGCAATCCCGACGGACCGCCCGCGCTTTTCCTGCATGGCGGACCGGGCGGCGGATGCTCCACCGACAATCGCCGCCTCTTCGACCCTGCACGCTATCGCATTGTGCTGTTCGACCAGCGCGGCGCAGGCCGCTCAAAGCCGCTGGGCGAACTGCGCAACAATACGACCCAACATCTCATCGATGACATCGAGCGTTTGCGGGCATATTTAGGCATTGAGCGCTTTCATTGTGTGCTGGGCGGCTCGTGGGGTGCTACGCTTGCACTGGCCTATACACAAGCCCATCCATCACGCGTGAAAGCCCTTGTGCTGCGCGGTGTTTTTACTGCGCGCCAACGCGAAGTCGACTGGCTTTATGGCGACGGCACGCGCCATCTTTTTCCCGAAGCACATGCGGCTTTCGAAAATTTTATTCCAGCCTCCGAGCGCCATAATCTTGTTGGTGCCTATTACCATCGCCTCACCAGTGGCGATGAAGAGACCGAACTCGCAGCCGCCGCCCATTGGTGCGCCTATGAGGCGAAACTGCTGACACTGATGCCACGCATCCCACCAGCCGCACCCGCGCCCTCCTATGCCAGCCCGCACACGCGCGCGCTGGCGCGCATCGAAGCGCATTATTTTGTCCATCATTCATTCATGGAGGAAGGGCAAATTCTCTCGCGCACGCATCTGTTGCAGGGAATTCCCGGTGTGATCGCACAGGGCCGCTATGACAGCGTGACACCACCCGTGACTGCTTATGAGCTGCATAAAAGCTGGCCGACATCGCGTCTGGAAATCGTACCCGATGCGGGGCATGCAACGGTGGAACCCGGCATCCAGCGCGCGCTTGTTGCAGCAACAGATGAATTTGCGGACATTTAGCGCACGCACGTTATTGCGAGTTCACAATGACGGCTGAAGCTTTTAACGTCCCCGCTTCCACGGCACGATGAGATTTTCAATCTCAGTGATGAGCTGGGTGAAAACAATCCCAAGAATGGCAATCACGATAAGGCCAACATACATGGTCTCAACGGCCATGATCTCCCAGGCGCTCCACATCATGAAGCCAAGCCCGCTCCTTGCCCCCATCATCTCGGCAATGGAAATCAGCACGAGGCCCATGCCAATGCCCAGTTTCACACCCGTGAGAATGAGCGGCATAGCACCCGGCAGAGCGACGGTACGAAAGACCTGCCAGCGACCCGCGCCAAAATTCTGCGCGACATCGAAATGGATTTTGTGAATCTCCAGCACCCCTGCCATCGCATTGATGACAATGGGGAAGAAAATACCAATGCCGACCATGACAATTTTGGAACTTTCTCCAAGGCCGAAGATCAGCAGAACCAGCGGCAGGATAGCGCTTTTGGGTACCGGATAAGTGGCTGAAATAAGCGGCTCTACCAACATGCGCAAGGTTCGGTTGAGCCCCATAGAGACACCCAGCACCAAGGCCGGCAGGCCACCAAAAAGAAAGCCCCAGAACAAACGCTCCATGGAGGCATAGAAATGTTTCCACAAGAGGCCACTCTCGACCAACACTAAAAGCTGCGTAAAAATTTTCGAAGGTGCAGGGAAAAAGCGCACATCAATCACATTGATCCGCGCGCAAGCTTCCCACAGCAGGAGCAGCAAAATCGGAGAGGCAAAATTGAGCAGCCGCTCAAGATTGCCTTGGCTGAGGCGCCAAATACTTGCTTTCATCATGATGCGCGCCCTTCATCAAGCGCGCGGGCCCGCTGCACTTCATCACGCAAATGGCCCCAGATGGAATAAACAAGCTCGCCGTATTCAGGTCTTGCGCGCAATTCCAACACGCGGCGCGGACGCTCAAAGGGCACGTCAACAATCTGTTTGGCGCGCCCCGGATGGGCGGTCATGATCATGATGCGATCACCCAGGGTAACAGCCTCATCGACCGAATGGGTGATGAACATGACCGTCTTGCGGGTCTCTTCCCAGATGCGCAGCAATTCTTCTTGCAGCAGAATCTTGTTCTGCTCGTCGAGCGCGGAGAAGGGCTCATCCATCAGGAGAATATCGGGATCATTAGAAAAAGCGCGCGCAATGGACACGCGCTGGCGCATGCCTCCCGACAATTGATGCGGATAAGACCTATGAAACCTCGCCAAACCCGTGCGTTGCAGATAATGCCCCACGACATCGCGGATCTCGCCTTCGGGGCGGTGACGCATGCGCAGGCCATAGGCCGCATTTTCAAAAACCGTCATCCAGGGAAAGAGTGAGTCACCCTGAAACACCATGGAATTGGAGGGGCGCCCCGCTGCGGGCTTGGTGATCTCAAGCGTGCCGGAAGACGGATTTTCGAGACCCGCCAGAATACGCAGCAAGGTTGTCTTGCCGCAACCAGAGGGGCCCACAATCATGAAGAAACAGCCGGTCGGAATCTCAAGATTCATCGGCTCAAGCGCGGTGAAATCGCCATCGCGTGTCTGAAAGATCTTGGAGAGACCATGCAAACGGATCTTCACATCTGACATCTAAGAGCCTGCTTATTCCTGTTTCCGGCTACTTGGATAAAGATAAAGCAGCCGATCCGCAACAAAGCCGTCATTGCGAGCGTAGCGAAGCAATAACGGCGCTTAAGCGGGATCGAAATCCTTCGGATCGAAATCTCGATGCGTCGAGCAGAATTCGCAGGTAACACCGATGCTGCCATCGTCACCCACCATGTCCTTACGCTCCTGCACGGTGAAGCGACGCAGCATGTCTTCGATGCGATCCGTCGAGCAGCGACAAGCATGATTTACGGATTGGCCCTCAAACACTTTCACACCGCGCTCATGAAACAGCCGATACAAAAGCCGCTCGCTCGAGAGTGTGGGATCAACCAATTCATGATCTTCAATCGTGGCCACAAAGCTCTTGGCCTCGACCCAAGCATCATCTTCGATTCCTTGAGAAATTTCGGCTCCTTTGGGCGCATCGCCGGGATGCAGGTCGGCCTGGCGCATACGATCAATGGATTGTGGCAGGAATTGCAGGATCAAGCCACCCGCGCGCCATTGCGCACCATCGCCGGTCACATTCTGTGCAACAGCCAAGCGCACAACCGTCGGGATCTGCTCGGATTGCAGAAAATATTGATGCGCCGCATGTTCAAGGCCCTGACCATCGAGCGGCACGACACCTTGATAGCGCGAGAAATCTCCGCCCTGGTCAATGGTAAGCGCAAGATGCCCGCGACCCAGCAATTGCGCGGGTGCCGCTTCATTCGCTGCAATGGCCTGCGCCAATCCGTCTTCGTTGAAACGCGCAAAACCCCGCACGCGATCAGGCGCATCAAAATCGATGACGATCATGTCGACCACACCCTCGGTGCGCGTCTGCACCTGAAAGCGGCCTTCGAATTTCAAAGCCGAGCCCAAGAGAACAGTGAGCGCAGCTGCTTCGCCCACAAGGCGCGCGACGGGCGCAGGATAACCGTGCTGGGCAAGAATGCGATCAACCGACGAGCCAAGACGTACAACACGCCCGCGGCTTTCCAACGGCTCGACAACAAAAGGTAGCACCACATCATCGGACCCGATGTCCGAGACGGGACGCGAGGCAGCTTGGTTCACGTCAGCTCACCCAGACACCACGCCAGAACGCCCTTTTGTGCATGCAGACGGTTTTCTGCCTCATCAAAGACAACCGATTGAGGGCCATCAATGACGGAATCGGTGACTTCTTCGCCGCGATGAGCGGGCAGGCAATGCATGAAAATGGATTGTGGCCCAGCCACTGCCATCAGCGCGTCATTCACCTGATAACGCGCCAAAAGATTATGGCGCTTGCGGGCCTCATCTTCATCACCCATCGACACCCAGCAATCAGAGATCACGCAATCAACACCACGCACAGCTTCGCGCGGATCGCGGGTGATGTTGAGCTTGGCACCATTGGCTTTCGCCCAATCGACAATGGCAGCACCGGGGGCAAATTCTTCCGGAGTTGCGACATTGATCGCAAAATCGAAACGCTGCGCCGCATGCACCCAGCTGGTGAGCACATTGTTGGCGTCACCCGTCCAAGCCACAGCGCGTCCCTTGATCGAGCCCTTATGCTCTTCAAAGGTCATGATGTCGGCCATCACCTGACAGGGATGCGAGCGTTTGGTGAGCGCATTGATCACCGGCACGGAGGCAAAACGGGCTAGCTCCACCATGTCATCATGGTCGAGAATGCGGATCATGATCGCATCGACATAGCGCGAGAGAACCCGCGCCGTATCGGAAATGGTTTCGCCGCGGCCCAGCTGCATTTCAGCACCCGTGAGCATCAGCGTTTCGCCACCAAGCTCACGCATGGCCAGATCGAAGGAGACGCGTGTGCGGGTGGACGGCTTGTCGAAAACCATGGCTAGCGAGCGGCCCTCGAGCGGGCGGCTTTTTGCGCGAACACCCTTCACACGGGCCTTTTTCGTGACCACCGACCAATCAAGGATACGGCGTAATTCAGCCGCATCGACATCGCAAAGATCGAGAAAATGGCGCGGGGCGCCTTGGGTCTGCGCGCTCATCACGCTTTCACTCCGTTCAAGCTCGCATCCATCCGCGCGCAAGCCGCATAGAGGCGCTTGACCGCCTCATCGACTTCCGTCTCGCCGATCACGAGAGGCGGCAAGAGCCGCACAACATTATCGCCCGCCGGAATGACGAGCAGATGTTCAGCGCGCGCAGCCACGGCAAACTCGCCATTGTTGGGCACCATTTTCAGACCAATCATCAACCCATCACCGCGCACGGCTTCTATAATTTTCGGATAGCTATCCTGCAGACCTCCAAGCTTTTGGCGCAGGCGCGATGCCATTGCGCGCACATGATCGAGAAAGCCATCGCCCAGTATGACATCCAGCACGGCATTGCCCACCGCCATGGCCAGCGGATTGCCGCCATAGGTGGTGCCATGCGAGCCCGCGACCATGCCCTTGGCGGCTTCTGTCGTCGCAAGGCACGCACCCAGCGGAAATCCGCCGCCAATGCCCTTGGCCGCCGACAGAATGTCAGGCGCCACACCCGACCATTCATGGGCGAAGAGTTTTCCGGTGCGGCCCATGCCTGTCTGCACTTCGTCGAACATCAGCAACAGGCCGTGCTCGTCGCATAGCTGGCGCAGGCCCTTCAGGCATTGCTGCGGCACGGGGCGAATGCCACCTTCGCCCTGGATCGGCTCGATCAGGATCGCGCCAGTCTCCGGCCCAATAGCCTTTTTCAAGGCTTCATGGTCGCCAAAGCGCACTTGATCGAAACCTTCCACCTTGGGGCCGAAGCCATCGAGATATTTCTGCTGACCACCGGCGGCAAGCGTCGCCAGCGTGCGGCCATGGAAGGCGCCCTCAAAGGTGATGATGCGGTATTTTTCCGGATGCCCATTGGCCGATTGATATTTGCGCGCCATTTTGATCGCGCATTCATTGGCCTCAGCACCAGAATTGGTGAAGAAGACGAAATCCGCAAAAGACGCATCGACCAGGCGCTGCGCCAGCTTCTCGCCCTCTGGAATCTGGAACAGGTTCGAAGTATGCCAGAGCTTCTGGCCCTGCTGCGTCAAAGCCTCAATCAGATGCGGGTGCGAATAGCCCAGGCTCGCCACAGCAATGCCGCCACCGAAATCCAAATAGCGCGCGCCACCCACGGCTGTCAGCCAAGCGCCTTCTCCTTTTTCAAAGGCAAGGTCAGCACGCGCGTAAGTCGGCAAAATCGCAGAGGTCACGGGTCTTCTCTTCAGCGGATATGGCGGGGGCTCTAAAAGGAAAGAGCCGCCCCAGAGGGCGGCAACTTCAGAGTCAAGTCTAGTTTCTCAGACGTCCCCGGTCAAATGAGACGGGAAGTGCCAGAACCGCGTGAAAAGGCTCGTTTGCGCGTAAGTTGATAGGGTTGCGTGGCAGCAGAGTGACAGTTTCCGCAAGTCCTTGGGGAAAACAGGTTGCAGACCCAGCCGACCCTTGCACCTGAATCAACCGCTAGTGTAGCGTCCCCTCCGTCGACCACGACATGTCGTACGGCGGACCTTTCTTAGAGCGTATCGCGAGTAACGACGCGGGCTTTGGCCTGCGCTGCGTACGCTCCCGGATTCTTTGTGTAGCGGACCTTGGAGGAGGACAACAATGTCCTGGACCGATGAGCGTGTAGAGCTCTTGCGGAAGCTCTGGCTGGATGGCCTCAGCGCCAGCCAAATTGCGGGCGAACTCGCCCATGGAATTACGCGCAATGCCGTAATCGGCAAAGTGCATCGCCTCGGCCTGTCGGGCCGGGTGAAGGCGCAGGCCCCTGCAGCACCCCGCCAACGGACCGCCCGCGCGGTGCCCCGCTCTACCCCGCGTCCGGCAACGCCGCTGTCGCGCGGCAATCTGGCGGTTGCATTCCGGCCGATGGAGGCTCCCGATCCCATGCCGGCGGAAGAGGTCGTAATCCCCATGTCGGACATGGTGACGATCATGGAATTGCGCGAAGGCATGTGCCGCTGGCCGGTCGGCGACCCCACAACACCCGAGTTCCGCTTCTGCGGCTCGAAGGGTGCGACGGTCGGCCCCTATTGCAACCACCATGCCCGCATCGCCTACCAACCGGCACAAGAGCGCCGCCGCGAACGCGAGCGTCGCGCCCAACAACTGACCCGCCTCGCTTGAGGCATATGAAAAAGGCCGGGGAGACCCGGCCTTTTTCCTGATCGCTAGGCTGCGTTGTCGATCGGAATTTCGATGGAGAATTCGGCGCCTCTGCCCGGCTCGCTCCAAATGCGCAAGATGCCGCGATGGCGCGCCACAATGTGTTTCACCAGCGCAAGCCCCAGACCCGTTCCGCCTTTGGCGCGGCTTTTGCCAACGTCAACGCGATAAAAACGCTCGGTCAAACGCGGCAAATGTTCGGGCGCAATACCGGCACCATGGTCGCGCACGGAAAAATGCGCCTGGCCGTCTTTCAAAGCCAGTTTGATTTCGACACGTGTCTGCGCGCCATCTTCATCGGCACCGTATTTGATAGCATTTTCGATCAGATTTTCCACGACGCGGATCAGCTCATCGCGATCACCCGCAATGGGGAGCTTGGCAGGAATATCAACCTCCAGAATCACCTGCGCCTCTCGTGCAACAGGCGACAATGCGTCGAGACATTGGTGGATCACTTCGGAAAAATCGACCTGCGATTGCGGGCGTACATGCTCTTGTCGCTCAATTTGCGAAAGCGAGAGCAGATCATCGATCAGGCGCGCCATGCGCCGGCCTTGATCGCGCATGATGGACAAAAACCGCTCGCGCGCTTTGGGATCATCCTTGGCCGCGCCCTGCAGCGTCTCGACAAATCCCAGCAGGGAGGCCAGCGGTGTGCGCAATTCATGGCTGGCGTTGGCAATAAAATCGACGCGCATGCGCTCGGTGCGCTTGGCATCGGTGAGATCGTCAAAACTCAGCAGCACAAAGCGGGCAGCCTCCGTATGAAATGGTGCAACATACACTTTGAACAGGCGCTCGACCGGAACACGTTCATGCAGATTGACGGTCTCGGCTGATCCGCCCTGCAGCGCGCGATTGACGGCGTCGAGAATATCGGGCGAACGCACGACCAAAGGCAGCGTACGCTGACCTGTTGCCAGAATGGGAAAAAGGACGCGCGCGGGGGTGTTGAACGCCCCGATGCGCTGAGCCTCGCCAATCACCAGAACCGGGTTAGGCAAAGCCTCGACAAATGCATCGATCAAATCGTGAGTCCCATCCAGCTGTCAGCACCCCACATCAAGGGCAGCTTTTACATGTAACCTTTATGACGGCGAAACAGGCCCGCAATCAAGCTGGAAGCCACTCACTCTCCCTCGGACGCCTTCATCGCAGCGCGCAGGCTGTTCCAGCGCCGGATGCTCTCATTGGCCCCCAACAAAGCCAAAGCCAGAATAAAAGGCCCGACATAATAGATAATCCGGAAGAGCAGCAGCGAGGCCAGCAGCGCCTCGGCGGATGGTGCGGGGACCGCGTTGAGCATGGTCGCTTCAAAGGCACCAATACCGCCGGGCATATGGCTGGCAATCCCCAAGAGGCAGGCGAGCACATAGGCCGCGCAAAAGGAGACAAAATCGAGCCCGTGGCCTTGTGGCAGAATGACGTAAAGCGCGCCCGCCGCGCAGCTCAGATCCACCACACCCAAGAGCAATTGGCCCAGCGTCAGGCCGAGGCCCGGGAGTTCCAGCCACAAGCCCTGAACACTGACCCGCCTGTGCCCGCGTGAAACCCAAGCGAGGTAAACCATGATGCCCCCCAGAATGGCGAGGCCGATGATGAGATTGATCCAGCCCTTGAGCCGGTTCACTTCGCTGATCCCATCGGGCTGGATGACCATGGCAATGCCGATCACCAGCGCCATACCGAGCCAGAAGGTGAGGCCGGCAATCAGAGTGAGACTGGCAACTTTGCCGGCTGTCAGACCGACGCGCGAATAGATCCAGTAGCGCACGGTGCCGGCCGTGATCAGCGGAAAGCCCAGAGTGAAAGAGATGGCGAAAGAGGTGAAAGAGCCCAAGGCCGTCACGCGGTATGGCACAGCCAAACGCAATTGCCGCAAAGCAACCGCATCATAACCGGTCAGCGCGAGATAAGAGCAGGCCGTGAGCACGCAGGCTGCCACAATCTGCTCAAGCGACGTCTCCGCTAAAGCCGATCGTAATTCACCCCAATGCAAGCCAGAGACTGTGCGGCCGAGCACAAAGACCGACAGAATGAGAATACAAAGGCTAAAGCCCGTGCCCAGCCGCGCCAACCAGAGCCGACGCTGGGCCAGATTCGGATCGCATGCACTGGCCTGCCCATCAAAGATATGCGGCGCCCCCGCGGGAGCCGCCATCTCGTCTTCCTCCCGCCTGGACTGATTCATCATACCGCCGCACTTTGCCCGTTCAACGTGACAGGAATGAGTCAATCGCTGAACGCAGGCTCAGCCGCAAGCCGCGCATCGGCGCAAAGTAAAAGCGCACTTGCCGCGCACCCGGTGGCAGCTTCACAGCCCGAAAAATAACATTAGCACGCAACACATCACTGCGCTGACCATCAACCTCGACCCGCCACCACGGATGCCAGACATCATTGAGCACAAGATAGCCGCCATCGGGTGCATCGACGGAAACGCGCACCTGCGTGTTTTGATACAAATCGATCTTCGCACTCGTCGGACGACGCGCCGTTTTGTCGTCTGATCCGGGAGCATCCAGCAAAGCGGTTTCGCGCGGGTCAAACCCCTGCGGCCAATCCCCGCTTTCAACAAGCGCATCAAAATCGGTTTGTTTTGCACCACGCGCCACCATCACGCGCGGTAGCGCACGCGGATTTTCATAGACATAGGCATCCTTTGTGCGCGCCACAAAATTGAGATCCCCCGGCTTGAGATCGGGATCGATATTCTCGATTGGATTGGCGGAGGCAATAAAACGCACGCCCAGCATGTCAGCCATCAGCGAGCGATAGGATGAAAACAGCGGCACGAAAGGTCGCTGTTCAGCCACTGCGACTTGATCCTGCGCACCCGTCGCATCAACAAACCACGACAAGCGTACGGGATTATATCCCAGATCATGCTGGAAGCCGTGGATGAGGCCAAGATTGGGCCAATCGAAACCAACAGCTGCCAGCTCAATGCGATCGATGCGATCCGGGCCTGCAGTTTCAGCTAGTTTTTGGCGCAAGAGCGAGATGGTTTCATTCGCAGTATCTGTGCGCATCACCTCGAAACGCGAAGCGGGCAAAGCAGTTGATTCATTGGGGCCATTGCTCACAGCAAGATCAGCCGTGAGTGCTCCGCCAACCAGAAGAAGTGTTGCCGCACCCATCTGTCGACCAAAGCGGCGCAGCAAAAACAGCAGAACCAGAGCGAGCAGGAGCAATCCGCTGCCCAACAGCAGCGGCATTTGCGCCTGCCACAGACGACCCTTCCACCAGGCCACCGCCACAGCGGCCGCAAGTCCGGCGACGATAATCAAAACCGGCAACAGGGCGTTGCGCAAAAAGCTCTTGCGTTCATCAGCGATGAAACAATGCAGGCCATAGCCACCCAAGATCGAGGCCAGCGCGCAAAGCGGAAAGGTGGCATCGGCGGGCCGGCGAAAGAGATCCGCACCCGGAATTTTGAACACCAGCTGGTAAAGCGGCGTGAAATCACCGAGCGCATAAAGCAGCATCAAGACGAAGCCGATGAGCAGTGGCGCCATCTCGCGACAAAAAGCCCGCCCTGCCGCCAGACCTAGGCCCAGAAAAGCCACCAGCGGCAGAGCACCGAAATAAATATTCGCCATATTGCGTGCGAGATTATAGTTGCCACCCCAGACATCGGATTCCGGCGGGCCCCAAAACATGGCTATCGGACCATCCGTTCCAAACAGATTGGCTACAAAGGCCGTGAGCAGCGCAGCAGGATGCAAAGAGCCGCGCGCTGCGCCCTCAAAAACAATCTCTGTGCGCGTGGATTCTTCAGCCAGAACAAGCGTCAGCGAAATCGGTACTGCAATGGTGGTAAGCCCGGCCACAAGCGCCACGACCAGCGGAACAGCCGTGCGACGCAAAGGGGTTTGAACCAAATTCCAGAAGGCATAAATCACCAAGAGACAGGCGCACAGCAGCGCGATCTGATCACGCCCGATCAGCATCAGCCCGCCAAAAAAGCCAGCCAACAATCCATTCCACCAACCGCCGCGTTGAAAAATGCGCGCGACGAACAAAAGCGTTATCGCGAAAAAGGCAAGGCTCAACACTTCGCCAATATGCTGGATGCGCCAGGCAGCCGAGCCGCCGAATGCAAAACTTAAACCCGCCAACAGCGCGCCGGCAGGGTGCCAGCCACGATCGCGGAAATACAACATCAAGGCGAGACCGCCGAGCGAGATCATGACGAAGATTGTTGCATCAGCCGCGATGAAGCCCGGATCGCGAATAAACTTTGCCACCAGCAGATAGGGCAGCGTGAAGATCAGCGATTGCGGATCGGCAATATGAACCGAGCCTGCGAAGACATAAGGGTTCCAGAAAGGCGATTCACCGCTGTGCAGCGTCTTTGAGAGAAAGACGAGCTGGGGATAGAAATGCGCTTTCGCATCCCACGGAATCGTAACATGTCCGGACACCCAGGGCAGAGCCAGCGCAAAAGCGCAGACCGCAAAGATGATCAGAGCGGCGCTGTAATCGCGATCCGCACCGGGCGTGCGCTGGTCCATGTCGCCTCAGTCCTTTGCGCCACCTTGTGCGGGCGGGGCGTTGTCCAGCACGTCAATAAAATGGCCCGCGCGATCGCGCTTAGATGCGAGATAACGCACATTCTGAACCGTCTGGCGACCGACAACCCGCTGGTCAGCGTCCACTGTGAGACCGGCCTGCTCAAGAGCAGCAATCTTGATCGGATTATTGGTCATAACGCGCACAACACTCACGCCCAATTGCTTGAGCATGACAGCGGCAAACGCAAATCCGCGCTGATCATGATCAAATCCCAATACTTCGTCGGCGTCATAAGTGTCATAGCCCTGCCCTTGCAGGCGATAGGCGCGGATCTTGTTGGACATGCCGTTTCCACGACCTTCCTGATCGAGATAAAGCAGAATGCCGCCGCCATTTTCAGCCATGAAATGTGCCGTATGGCGCAATTGATCACCGCAATCACATTTCAGCGAACCGAAGAGATCACCCGTCAGGCAGGCGGAGTGCAACCGCACCGTGACGGGCTTGGACAGATCAGGCTTGCCGATGATCACAGCCACTTGATCGCGAAAGCCCTCGCCGCCACGAAACACGACAAACTCGCTATCGGCTGCACCTTCCAGCGGCACAGGTGCGCGCGAGATAATGCGCAAATCGTGCTGCTGCGCGTCACGAAAGGCCGACACATCCTGCGGGCTCACCCAAACGAGCGCGTCAGCAAAGGCGCTATGGGGGGCAGCAAAAGAGACCAGCGCGGGCAGAACGAGTGCGAGGCGCATCAATTCGAGTGCCGCATTTTCTTCGACCGAAAGCGCGCAAACGGGCGCATCAATCCGCGCCTGTGTGTCAATCGCCAAATGAGCGATGCGGGCGGCATCAACCTGCGGCAGGGCCAGCGCACCAGCCTCCTGTCGGTCGACGCCCAAATGACGCAAACGGGGCGCTGCGAGAAGCAGGCGGGCGTGACCATTCGCATGGGTGGCTATTTCAGAACAGGCATCTTCATCCAGCGCCTCGACGCAGACGCAGACGCAAAGACCCTCCGCCCCGGAAACTGCCACGGGCCGGCCGGACCTAATTTCCGCCAAAGCACGCTCGACCTTTATCTGGCCAGACACGTCTGCGGCCAATAGACTGCGTTCACGATCCGTCACGCAAACCTCACTCACTGGGAAGACCGCTCAAACGGATGCGCGGCTCCCCGGCCCTTTCTTTGCCCCGCTCATAGCCTATATCTGGGGCGGAAACTAGGATTGTCCATGCCAGTGGACGCGCCCCAAGCCATCAAAGCAGTGCTAATTATGCCAAGCGATATATTGCCAAGCGATCCCTTCGCCCCTTTCCGGGCAGCCGACCCGACACGGCCTTTTGTGGTGGCCCAACTTGGGCAATCACTCGACGGACGCATCGCCACGCTCTCGGGAGCCAGTAAATATATCAATGGCGCCTCCGCGCTCGACCATCTTCACCAGATCCGCGCAGAGGTGGATGCCGTCGTCGTCGGGGCTGGCACGATCCGCGCGGATGATCCCCTGCTCACTGTGCGCCGCGTGCCTGGTCGCAGCCCAGCCCGCATTGTCATTGACCCCAGCGCCCGCTTGCGTGGGCCCGCGCGCTGGCTTGATCCTGATGGCACACCCTGCTTTCTCATCACGCGGGAGGATGCGCCCACGTTCGAAATTCCCGGCACCGAGCAAATCCGCCTAGCCGCCACTGCCAAAGGAATTGCGCCGCACGACATTGTGAGTGCACTTTTTTCGCGTGGACTGACAAAGATTCTCATTGAAGGTGGCGCACGCACAATCTCCTCATTCATCGATGCAGGCTGCGTCGACCGGCTGCATTTGCTGATCGCGCCGATCATCATCGGATCTGGCCGCAACGGGCTTGATCTTGCACCCATCGAAGATCTCACCGGCGCCTTGCGCCCCAAGACGTTTCTGCACCGTTTGGCAGATAATGAAATTCTCATCGATTGCGACTTGCGCACGGAGGCGGGAGGCGAGACATGAAGCGGCTGGAATATTCACACGCGTCAAAGTTTTTGCACTGGGTCACGGCTTTATTGATCTTCGGCGTCTTGCCCATGGGCTTTGTGCTGGATGATCTGCCAGAAGGTCGCATTCAGAATTTGGGCTATGATCTACATCGCTCCTTCGGCTTTGTGCTTCTGCTATTGGCAGCCGCGCGCCTCGCTGTACGCCAGATTTATGGTGCGCCCGAAGCCTATGCAGGATTGACAGCTTTTGAACGACGCGCCTCCACTGCGACCCATCACTTGCTTTATATGTTGTTGATCCTCACACCCTTGCTGGGCTGGGCGGCAACATCCGCTTACCCGGTAACTATCTCGATATTCTGGCTGTTCAATCTGCCGCCGCTGGCCCCGCAAAGCGAAGCGCTGTCGAAAGTGCTTTTCAAATTGCATGAGGCTTCGGCAATCGGCATCGCCTTGCTGCTAGTTGGCCATATTGGCGGGGCGCTGATGCATCGGCTCATTAAGCGCGATGGCGTGATGGAGCGCATGTTGCCCGCTCGCAAGAGCTGATCAGACAGGTACCGCGAAAAGATCGACATGGCCGATCTCACAGGATGCCGAGTTTTCGCGCGCGGCACGCCATGCTTCGATTTCAGCAGGATTAACAGCGCCTGTTTCAGTAACTGCAGATGCAGCACCTTGCGCGAGCTGGCGTAGTAAATCACCTTGCTGCAGGCGCCACGGACTCATACCAGACACCACATGAAACGCTCGTATCTGCAAAGCTTGTGTCAAATGGGCCGCTGCATCTGGCCCTGAAGCCAAGCCAAGTCCCTTGTCACTTTTCTGATGCGCGTGAAACGCCGCCAAAACGGCATCGTCTGCATGATGGGAAGGTGACCAGACCTCGTGTCCATCATAGGTGAGAATAGCATAGAGGGGCAGTTTGCGTGCAGCCAATGCGTCACACAAACCATCCATCCAATCCGCTGAAACAAGATCGAAGAAAGCCGTGGCGGTGAGCAGATCAACGCCCTCCAGCAAGCGGCCGGGATCGCGCGCGAGATCAGCTTTTTGCGTATGCACCACAAGTGTGCGATCCGCTTTGCGAAGAGACAGCACGCCATCGCGCTCTTGTGCATCATCTGCCCAAGCCGAAAGGCGCGTACGCGCAGCAGCGAGCAAATCTTCATCCCAATCAATCAGCCGCCACGTCTGAGAAAGAGGCAAATGCAGCGCCATAGCGCGCAGATTTGAGCCTGTGCCACAGCCGAAATCGACAATTGTCATCTGGGTGCGATGAGCAAAATGGGCGAATACAGCCGCGGCAACCTGAGGCGCGCGGGCGGCGTGATCGGCGGGCTCGCGCAAGGCGAGCCAATCGGGTGAGAAACTCATGAATGCGCCTCCGCCAAAACCTGCGCCACAATCTGCACCGCCTCTTCCCATGCCGGCAGGCGCGCGCCTGCAGCATAAGACGCATCCGCCAATTGACGACGAAGAGTGCCATCACTCAGCACACTTTGCAGCGCTTGACCCAAGGCCTGCGCATCGCCTGCTGTGACCTTGAGAGCAGTCCCATCCGGCAAAGTCTCAGCCAGTGCGCCACCATCGGTCGAGACCAAAGGCAGGCCGCGCACCATAGCTTCGCCCACCACCATGCCATAGCCTTCATAACGAGAGGGCATGACGAAGAGATCTGCGCGATCATAAAATTGCGCGAGGTGATCCGACGCAACTTCGCCCGCCAGCGTGATGCGATCCGACAGTCCGCTGGCCGCAATTTGCGCAACCAGCGCAGCTGTATGATCAGGCGCCCGCTTCAGAGAGCCAACGATCGTCAAATGCCAGTCAAACATGCGGCAGGCGTCAAGTGCAGGCACAAGCACATCATAGCCTTTTCGTGGCACCACAGAGCCCACACACAGAAGCTGTGCAGTCTGCAGGCCACTTCCCTGCGCGCGTGGTGCACGCGCAGTCCCTGGCAAAGCCACGGCTACATGTGCCGGAGTAACGCCATAATCAGCAATGAGACCATCACGAGTTGAGACAGAGGTCACAATCACACGATGCGCAAAAGAAAGCGCCAATCGTTCACTCTGGGCCAGCGCCTGCATCCTCTCAGCTGACAGGCCAGTCTCCAGCGCTAAAGGATGATGCACCAGCGCGACAATGTAGGCGCGAATGGTTTTCAAAACTGGCTCAGGCAGCACGCCAAAAGCAAGCCCGTCGCAGAGTAAAATTTCGTCCGCTGGGATGGCCGATAAAAGCGCCGAAGTTTGCTCAAGCGCCTGCGCAGAGGGAAAGGGAAATCCTTCTGGCAGAGCGATATGTCGCATATCAACACCAACAGACGCCGCGCGCGCCAGCACTTCACGATCATAGGCGTAGCCCCCGGTGAGGGACGTGAGATCACCGGGAATGGCGAAAGCGGCGCGCAGTTTCATCTGGTTCAGGCGACCGGGCCTTCGAACCAAGCGCGGGCAACATGGCTTTCATGCAGCGTCACACGGATTTTTACAATGCCTTCACCGCCGGGGCCCAAATCACCCTTTTTGGCAGCGCTCGCCATGTGATCGAAAATATATTTCGACAAAAATTCAGTCGTTGTCTGACGGCCCTTGAATTGCGGCAGCGTGTCGAGGTTTTGATAATTGAGCGGGCCCAGAACAGCCTTCAGCGCCTCATGGGCGCGACCGATATCGACCACCACCTCATGTTCATTCAGCGTTTCGCGGTAGAAAGCCACATCGACAACGAAAGTCGCACCATGCATATTCTGCGCAGGGCCAAAGAATTCGCCCTTGAACGAATGGGCTATCATAATGTGCTCGCGCACTTCCAATGCATACATGCGGTTTACTCCTCAATAGCGAACGACCGTGGCAAGCGCGCCAGCGGAGGGATGGAAAATGTCTGACAGTTTTTCGGGCAGCGTCTCGAAGGCAATTTCATCCGTGATCAAACGATCCAGCACATCGTCTCGCAGCAAGTCGAGGGCTTTGGCAAGTCGGCGCGCATAAGTCCAACGCGGACGGCGTGAGGGCGCGATATGACCGACCTGCGAGGAAATGAGGCGCAGACGCCTCGAATGGAATGATCCGCCCAGCGGCGCCATGACGGGCGTATCACCATACCAACTGATCTCAACCACCGTGCCCTCAAGCCCAGCCGCATCGAGCGCGGTTGCCAGCCCCTCAGCCGAAGCGCTCGCATGAAAGACAATATCCGCATCACCGGCCAGCGCGCCCGGTGTGCGGAATTCCGCACCAATTGCATTCACCAAAGCCGCGCGTTGCGGCTCGATATCAACAACGACCACCTCGGTGCCAGGCAGTCGCGCCGCCAGATAAGCTACCAAGAGACCAACAAGACCCGCACCGATCACAACGACCCTGTCACCAGGGCCAGCACCCGAATCCCACAGAGCATTGAGGGCCGTTTCCATATTGGCGGCCAGAGCGGCTCGGCGCAGCGGCAGACCATCGGGCACGGGCACGAGCCGATCCACCGGCGCGATGAAATGGGTCTGGTGGGGATGGAGGGAAAAAACGGGAATCCCGAGCCAATCTTTGGGCCCCTCCTCGATGATCCCGACGGCGCAATAGCCATATTTGACAGGGTAGGGGAACTCACCCTCCTGAAAGGGGGCTTTCATCCGCTCATACTCGGACACCGGCACGCGGCCCTCATAGACGAGGCGCTCCGTTCCCCGACTGATGCCCGACCAGAGCGTGAGGACGAGCGCCTCTCCAGCCCCGGGCGCGTCTAGAGACATCGGGCGCAATTCGCCGCGTGCCTTGCCCGTATACCAGAGTGCCCGGCCCTTCACTGGCTCTGCCTGACTGCCTTCGCCCTTTTTCATCTCGACCGCCATGCCTGCACCCACTAATGTCCGACCACCCGAGCTTGGGCGCTATTCGAGAGCATCATGTCGCAAACTAAACATGTCGCAAAGATGACGCCCGCAGGACTCCAATTGGCTACGGTTCTAACCCGCCGACGGATCGCTGCAGCCCTCCTGAATGGCGCGACCTATCTGGCCCTTCTATGGTGGCTTGCCGCAATTCTGGGGGATCAGGGCTGGAGCGTCATTGATTGTCTGATTTTTGTCTGTTTCGCCATCGCTGCACCCTGGAGTGTGCTGGGTGTATGGAATGCCTTGCTCGGCTTGTGGCTTCTTCACATCCGCCGTGACAGCCGCACCCTTGTCGCACCTTATGCAGAAGTTGGCGACATGCTGGTGCCACTGCAGGCACGCACCGCTATTCTGATGACATTGCGCAATGAGGACCCTGCACGTGCCTATGCGCGGCTTGAAACCCTCATTCTCTCGCTTGTTGCGACTGGGGAAGATCTCTTCTTCTCCTTCTTCATCTTGAGCGACACGAATGAAGCGGCCGTCGCGCAGGAAGAAGAGCGCCGCTATGAAGATTTGAAAGCGCGTCATCCGCGCTTTGCCGCGCGCCTGCATTATCGTCGACGCCTGACCAATGAAGGTTACAAGGCAGGCAATGTGCGCGATTTCTGCCAGCGCAATGGTGCTGAGTTTGAATTCATGCTGCCGCTGGATGCTGATAGTCTTATGTCGGGCGAAACGATCCGCCGCATGGTGCGCATGGCGCAGGCCTATCCCAAGCTTGGCATTTTGCAGAGCCTTGTTGTGGGTGCGCCGACACAATCTGGCTTTGCGCGCGTGTTTCAGTTCGGCATGCGCCATGGCATGCGCCCCTACACAATGGGCGCTGCTTGGTGGGCGGGCGATTGCGGCCCCTTCTGGGGTCATAATGCGCTCGTGCGTATTGCCCCTTTCCGCAATCATTGTGACTTGCCGGTTTTGCCCGGTGGCCCGCCGCTGGGCGGACAAATTCTCTCGCATGACCAGGTCGAGGCCGTATTCATGCGCCGCGCTGGTTATGAATGTCGTGTCTTGCCGGAAGAATGTGGCTCTTACGAAGACAATCCGCCAACGCTTCTTGAATTCACTCGGCGTGACCTGCGTTGGTGCCAAGGCAATATGCAATATTGGCATTTGCTGGGCATGAAGGGGCTTGAACCGATGAGTCGGTTCCAACTCGTCTGGGCCATCATGATGTTTGTCGGCGTGCCGGCCTTCACGCTCATCATTCTGCTGGCCGCATTGAAACCGCTCGACGGTGAAGACCTCACGCGTTTTCCTGCTGACAAGGCGATTGCTTTCTATCTGGCCTTTCTTGGCATGTATCTCGCGCCCAAACTCGCCGGCTTTCTCGACATTGTGCTTACAAGGGGCGGTCTTGCACGCTACGGCGGGGCTCTGCGTTTTTTCTCGGGTGCGCTTCTGGAAGTACTATTCTCCTTCATGCTGGGTGCTGCCACCACGCTGCGCACTGCCCTGTTCATGATCGGGCTCGCCTTCGGCCATTCCGTCGTCTGGAACGGACAGGCGCGCGATGCCCATCAGCTATCATTCGAAAAAGCGCTGGAAGGGCTCTGGCCGCACACTCTGTTCGGCTTCATTCTTTACGGAATTTGCCTCCAGCTGGCACCCTCGCTCATCCTCTGGTCCTTGCCGCTGACCATCGGCTATATTCTGGCAGCCCCCTTCGCAGCGCTCACATCAGGACCCGCTTTCGGCGCCTTCCTCAAGAGCACAGGCCTGTGTGCCATTCCTGAGGATTTTGCGCCCCCCCCTGTTCTCACCATGCTCGAAAGCATCTCCACATCATCCGAACCAACATTGCCAAGAAAGCTCGAGACGATATGAAAGCGCCGATTTCCGCATTTCTTTTTGCCCTTCTGGCGACACAGGCTATTGCGCAAAGCCCATCGCGCCCGCCCGTGAAAACGCCCGTGCCCGTGGCGCCGGAATTTGTGCCGCCCAAGGAAGGCATCAATCCCAAAGAGCTGGCCGTGAATGTTGCCAATCGCTCGGTTCCGGTGCTCTGCGCTGAGAAAGATAATGTGGAACTCACATTCACCTCGCCCGCCGTGCGTGACTTCCGCATTCAGGCCGTACATCCGCCCTACATCGGCACGATCAATGTTGATCGCTATGCGCCCGACTTCACCTCTTGCGATATGTCGGCTGATCCCGTCTATCGCTCAGATGCAAGCAAAGAGCAGCGCATCACATTTTGGGAAACGCCTGATTTCTGGTTGACGGGTTATATTTATCCCTCCTTCTGGCGCCCGGCGAATGTGCCTATCCGCATTGGCAATCGCGAAGTGAAGGGGCTGCATATGGTGCAGCTCTGGATGAAATATCGCGAACGCGCCGAAGAAGTGCTCGTCTTCTATCCGCCTGATGGCTATTGGCGTGCGCGCCCGCTGCCGTTCGCTGATATGCGCTGGACCTCTTATGGTTCATCCTTTCTGATTGGTCCGGTGGAAGTGCAGCAACGCCCCATTGTTGATCTGAAAAGCATCGCGCTGGACCCCGCCACCATGACCTTCACGCTGGAATTTGCCCGCGGCGGATCGGCCAAATTGAAGATCGACACAATCGATCAGGAACGTTTTGTGATTGAAACGAGCCTCTCTCCAGATGTGCCGCGCAACTATCCCTTCGCCTCCATGCGCTCCATGTATGCAACCGAATTCAATTCGGATGTTGCGCGCGTGGCCTGGCGCACAAAGGGCGTGGAAGCCTGGGGTGAAGCGCCTGTCATGTCTTTCAAAGGTGCGGACGTCACCGAAATCTGGGCTGGGCGCACTGTGCCTTCCTTGCACAATAAAAGCGCGCCCGACATGATCTTCAGCCATTTCACTGACAAGCCGGCGGCTGCCAAGTGAACGCAAGCACGTGAGAGATCAGAGACACAGCCCACGCTGGCCCGTGCTCGATGCCGCGCGCGGGCTGGCGCTTGTTGGCATGATGATCTTTCATTTGTGCTGGGATCTCGCTTATTTCGATCTGCCCCCTGATGGTTTCACACAGAGCGGCCTGTTTCATGGCTTTGGTCATTCCATCGCGACTGCCTTTGTTATCCTTGTAGGCATAGGCCTGACGCTGGCTGCGCGTGACACGTTTGATCTGCACAAAGCTTTGATGCGCATTGGCAAGATCACTATGGCAGCGCTGCTGGTCTCGGCCGCAACCTATTTCATCTTCCCTGATGCGTGGATTGCATTTGGCATTTTGCATCTGATTGCATTGGCGAGCCTGTTGAGCCTGCCGCTCATGCGCATATCAAGCGGACCGGTCGTGGCACTGGCCGTAGCGGCGCTGACACTGCCTCTTTTGGTTTCGGAAGAGGCTTTTGATTCACCCGCCTTGCAATGGCTGGGGCTTGGCACACATCCCCCGCTTACCAATGATTGGCGCCCGCTGATGCCTTGGTTTGGCGTCATGCTGCTTGGCCTTGTCATCGGCCGCCACTTGGCCATGCACGGACTACCAGGCCCGCTACAGGCATGGACCGCCCGTAATATGTTTGGCCGCACTCTCGTTCTGGGTGGTCGCCACAGTTTGCTGATCTATCTTGTGCACCAGCCTGTCCTCTTTGCTCTGGTCTTTGTTGGCGCAAGTCTGGTCTCATCGAGCCGCACGGAGATCTCCGGCTCGCAATCTCAATTCATGAGTGCATGCGGGAAGCAATGCGTGACCACGGGTGGGGAAGCGAGCCTATGCACGCTTGCTTGCGGATGCATTGCGCAAGAGGCCAGCGCACAAGGCATGGGCCGCGCTGTTGCACGCAATCAGCTAAGCCCTGATGAACAGATCGCATTCAACGACATCACGAAAGCCTGTTTGCGTCGCCTGTTGCCTCAGCCGCCTGCACCCTGATCGGGCGCCAGCACATCCAATTCGTCATTCACTTAAATTGCGACGCGCGAGCAAAAAACAGCGCCGTCAATCATTACCTGTGCGCGAGTAGCGTTGACCCATGATGAGCGTATCAAGGCCAGTTTGCCAATTGGCATCAGACGCAAAATCGGAGCTCGACGTAATAGACAAGAGTTCGATCAGGCGGTTCCGTGCACGATTGACGCGGCTCTTCATTGTCCCCACAGCGCAATGGCAAATGCCGGCGGCTTCCTCATAGGACAGGCCGGAGGCACCAATCAGCACCAACGCCTCACGCTGATCGGGCGGAAGCTTCTGCAAGGCATCACGAAAATCGAAAAAATCCATATGGCCATTTTGCGCGGGCGCGGTGGCGAGACGCGCTGCAATTGTGCCCTCGGAATCAGACACTTCGCGCCGACGCTTGCGATATTCGGAATAATAAATGTTGCGCAAAATAGTGAAAAGCCAAGCGGGCATATTCGTGCCCTCGACGAAGGAGCCCAGATGGCTCCAGGCTTTCATCAAAGTTTCCTGAACGAGATCATCAGCGCGGTCAGGATTGCCACACAGAGATACGGCGAAGGCGCGCAAATTCGGGATGGCTCCGAGGAGGTCCGATTTGAGCTTCGGGTTCGCCTGGGTCATTCCCGTGTGATCTGTCACGCCTTGTCACCGGTTTTTGGCTTGGAGCCTTCCGCACTCTGATCAAGCGCGTTGAGGAGTTCGAGAAAGCGATCGGGGATCGGCTGGTTCAGCACGTCGTCGTAGACGGACTTAAGCTGCCTTTCGATATAGGATTTCACGTCGGCGCTAGGCGGCGCGGTGCCGCCGTCATTGAGCTTCGTTTTCTTGGCGCTTTCGCTTGTGGGCGGCTGTGCCTGAATATGCTGCGTATGAGTTTGCGGCGGCGGGCCTGAGCTGGCCGGCGCAGCAGGTCCGCGCCCATTCGGGGCCCGACCAGCCGGACGTACCGATATTGCGCTCGGCTTCTTTTTCATTCCGGATTTTTCTTCCATTCCCTACCCCCTCCGGCAAAGGATGCTCCTGCCGGACACTCCATGCCAGACCCAGTCATCGGCCACCATCGGGTTTCCAACGCATGAGCCGCGCGCGAAGTTCCCTTCAGGCTGGAACCAAACCGTGATTTTCGAGTTTAATAACCTGAGCTCGGGTTTTTCCAGCAGGGGCGCACAGCATGTCGGTTTCCCAGGCGATTTCCTCGCATATTCCATATTTGCGGCGGTTTGCCCGCGCGCTGTCGGGGAGCCAAGCCAGTGGGGATGCCTATGTCCTTGCATCACTTGAAGCAATTGTCACAGATCCATCTTCTTTCCGTACCGGAAGCGAGGCACGCACAGCACTTTACCGGGTATTTCTGAAGGTTTGGGCCTCAACCCAGATTGATGACCATGCGCGAGGTGCAACCCAGCACACAGATGAGGCTGGCGCGCGACGTAGCCTAGATGCCATTTCATTACGCCCGCGAATTGCTTTCCTGCTATCGTCACTTGAAGGGTTCGAAACTGGCGAGGTGGCTCAGGCGCTAGATTGCCCTCGGGATGAAGCCCTCGCTCTGATCGAGACGGCCAGCAAGGAAATTGCCGACCAGATCCGTACCGATGTCCTCATCATCGAAGATGAGCCCTTCATCGCGCTCGACCTTCAAACGCTCGTCGAAGAACTCGGGCACCAAGTCATCGCTATTGCCCGCACGCATAAGGAAGCGGTCAAAACGATCGACACGCACAAGCCTGGCCTCATTCTCGCAGATATCCAGCTAGCTGACGGCTCGTCAGGTTTGGAAGCCGTGAACCAGATTCTTGGCAATATGGAAGTGCCGGTGATCTTCATCACTGCCTATCCGGAACGCTTTCTCACGGGCCAACCCCCCGAACCGGCTTTTCTCATCACCAAACCGTTCGGCGTCGACTCCCTGAAGGCAGTCATTTCGCAAGCACTGTTCTTTGATCGTCGCTCGAAACGCGCTTCGCAGGAGCGCATAGCCTGAGAACAAGACACAGAACTCTCATGTGAACCGCAGACTGCATTTTTACATTCGATGACGATAGCGCCTGCAAATTTCACGCCCGGCACTATTAATGTAGCAGCGACGATAATTTGATCTGTAGTTTGAGCCAATAATGGCACCGCCTGCGGCACCGATCACTGCGCCAACAGCTGCACCACCACCGGTGCCTGTCGCAAGTCCGCCAATGGCTGCGCCCGAGACACCACCTATGGCTGCACCGGTCAGCGTTCGGTCAGTCCTTGTTTCACCACAGCCTGCCAATCCTATCGTCAAGATTGAGGCAATCAGGATTTTTTTCACCGCACCCTCCACGTGTTGCGCCGTTTGATGTGCTGCTAACGAGGAGGCTGGATAAGAGTTCCTATTCCGTTTGTAGAAAAAATAAAAGAATTTGAAAAAAAGCCTCGCCTTGGCAGGAACTCGAGCGTCTGCTTCGCGTTCACATTTTGTGATCTTGACCACAACCAAGCGAGGCATCTCATGGAAGAAAGAAAGAAGTCTCTTCGGGGCTTTGCCGCAATGAGCCCAGAGCGCCAGCGCGAAATCGCGCGCAAGGGTGGCGAAAGTGTTCCTAACGAAAAGCGCAGCTTTTCACAGAACCCAAATCTGGCTGCAGAGGCCGGTCGCAAAGGCGGGCAGAATGTGAACCCATCCAAGCGCTCCTTCTCGCAAAACCATGAATTGGCCTCGGCCGCCGGCCGCAAGGGCGGGCATGCCTCTCATGGTGGCGCAAAAAAAGTAGCGATTATGCTGCCAGAATAAGAACAGTTTCAAAGCAAAAGCGCCGCGTAACCAGCGGCGCTTTTTCATTTCAAAGTTCATGCGGACGTCGCGCGCACAGGCAAAGGCCGACCACCAAGCGCAGCGCCAATCAGCACGAGGCAAGGGCCCGATATTTGCGCCTCGGCAATGAGTTCAGGCAATTGTGCAATTGTGCCCGCGATGCGCCGCTCGTCGGGCCAGGTCGCGCGTTCCACTGCAATCGCTGGTGTCGATGGATCAATTCCTTCTTCGAGCAAACGCGCGACCAGAAGGGGTAGTGTCTTCACGCCCATATAGACAATCGTCGTCGCGCGTGGATCGGTGAGGGCGGACAGCGCCAGATCATCAGGCAATTTTCCATTGCGCGCATGAGCAGTGATGAATTGCACGCGCCGGGCCACATCACGCTCGGTCAAGGACAGGCCCAAAGATGCTGCCGCACCGGAAGCCGCGGTGACACCGGGTATGATTTCAACCGGAAGACCTGCGGCAATGACGCCGGCAATTTCTTCCCCTGCGCGTCCGAAAATCATCGGATCGCCGCCTTTCAAGCGCACGACGCGCTTGCCCTCGCGTGCCAGAGACACGAGCATGGCCGTAATATCATCCTGCGTGCAGGAGGGCTTGTAGCCGCGCTTGCCCACGGCAATGCGCGTGGCCTCGCGGCGCGCAGCATTGACGGTGCGCGGAGAAACCAGATCGTCGTAGAGAACGACATCGGCCGATTGCAAAGCACGGACTGCTTTCATTGTGAGGAGATCGGGATCTCCCGGCCCTGCGCCAACCAATACCACTGACCCGCGCGGAACATCAGCCAGACCAGAATCAACAGCTGCCAGAAGTGCGACGAGGTCGTTGTCGCGCGGCTTTTCATCGGCTTTGGAAAAAGCCAGCGCCGTGAACCGCTCCCAAAAAGCGCGTCTGGTGCGGAAATCGAATTTTTTCGCCAGAACGGCCGGCCGCCATTCTTTCGCAGCCTGCGCCCATCCGCGCAAACCCTGCGGCAGAATGGCCTCGATGCGCGCGCGAATGTCCTGCCCAAAGACCGGCGCCGCGCCATCGGTTGAAATGCCGATCACAACGGGCGAACGTTCAACAATGGAGCCAAACTGAAAATCACAAAAAGCCGGACGATCAACCAGATTCACCGGCACGCCTGCTGCACGCGCCGCATCACGAAAGGCACGGGCCTCATCATCACTTTCGACATCACCAATAGCCATTGCAGCATCGCGCAAATCCTTTGGCGTCCAGTCGCGAGCGATCCATTCGACATGAGCCAGATCGTGCACGGTTGCGCGCATTTTCTCACCCGGCGCGCTGGCAAAAACTTTCACATATGCGCCGGTGGCGGCCAGAAGTTCAGCCTTCCACGCCGCGCCATCGCTGCCGCCTGCCAAAACAACGACCTTGCCAGCCAGCTTGAAAAAGACAGGCAGTGTCGCAAGAGCGCCAAGGCGCCCGGGAGCTATGGAATCGGGTTGGCGCTGGTTCATAAGCGGGCAAGGGCTGTGTCGGGACGACCATCCTCTAGCGCCAAATGGTCAGCCCGTCCATGCAGCGCATTCAAACCATGCGAGATGGGATCAAGCGTCGGGAAGAATATAGGCGTAGCGCGGATCATCGGGCGTGCCTTCCAATGCGCCGCCCTCGCTACCCGGCCGCCAAGTGATCATCTTTTCGATCTGTGTGGCGAGAGCAAAGTCTTTCTCCGTGATGCCACCGGAATCATGCGTGTTCAGACGCACTTTCACAGAAGGCCAGGAAGCATGAATGTCTGGATGATGCCAAGCGGCTTCCGCGAGATGGCCAATTGCATTGACCACCATCAGGGTCGATTTCCAGCCATTGGTTTGATAGACGCGCTCCAACGCGCCATCTTTGAGCGCCCAATGGGGCAAATCGGCAGTGAGGCGGGCGCGGATGAGATCATCCGGTATGACAGAAGATTTCATCCGCGCGCTCCAGAAATTTGGCTTACTTCTTCTTGCCGTCCTTATCGAACTGCTTGAGATAGGCCACGAGATTATCAATTTCCGTCTCGTTGGTAATGCCAGCAAAGACCATCTTGGTGCCGGGGATTTTGGCGCGCGGGTTCTTGATATATTCCTTGAACGTCGCTTCATCCCATGTGAGGCCTGAGGCCTTGTTGGCTTCGGAATAATTATAGCCTTCAACCGCACCCGAGTGGCGGCCGATCAAACCGTTCAGGTTCGGGCCGACGCTGTTCTTGGCGGTTTCACCAATCTGGTGACAAGCGCGGCACTTGGCAAAGCTCTTCTCGCCTGCTTCGGCATCCTGAGCCATAGCCTGTCCGGCAAAGCCGATCAGGGCGAAGGCGGCAGCCGCCGCGAGGGTGGTCTTGAATGTCATGTTTTCTCCTTCGGCTTTCCAACCCATTTGGAAGACTGGCGATCTGGATAGGCCTTCATATGCAGCTCGGCCGTTCCGCAATCAAGAGTAGATCTTGTCGTGATCCCGGCCCAGCTTGAAACCCTGATCTGTGTAGCGCGCTTAGCACTGCACAGAACGAGTATACGCGGACCGTATGTCGGCGGATTGGAAGGAGCAGATTCCACCGTCTATTTACGAGCAATGGATCCGCCCAGCCCCGCCAGCCAAGTGGTCCAAGACCGCCCCGAAGCCTTCACCTCAAAAAATGTCACAATCCGACCGCACATGGCGCGGACGGCCCCAGTCGGCGATGACGCGACCCAAAGCATTGCCCGCACAGGGCTGAGGCTACTAAATCGCGGCCCTTCACCCCTCGCAATCGCGGATATGATATGACTTCTCCCACGGTGGCTCCTTCCCAAGACCTGAGCCGGCGCGAGATCGTGTCCATTATGAGCGGCCTGATGCTGGCACAATTCATGGGTGCGCTCGACCAGACGATTGTTGCCCCCGCCATGCCGACCCTCGGCCGTGTGCTGGGTGACCTCGAAAACCTGCCCTGGATTGTGACCGCCTATTTGCTCGTGTCTACGGCTGTGACGCCGCTCTATGGCAAGCTCAGCGACATTCACGGACGCCGCCCTATTCTGCTCATCGCCATTTCGATTTTCATGATCGGCTCGGTCGCATGTGCGCTGTCCACCAATATGCTCGCACTGGTTCTCTCGCGCGGCTTGCAAGGATTGGGTGGTGGCGGCCTGATCGCGCTGACACAAGCCATTGTCGGCGACATCATCCCCCCTAAACAGCGCCCGCAATATCAGGTCTATATTCAAACGACGTGGCTTGTCGCCGGCCTTGGTGGGCCGGTGATTGGCGGCTTCTTTTCGGAATATTTTCATTGGTCGATGATTTTCTGGATCAACCTGCCACTCGGCCTTGCCGCTTTTCTTATGACTGACCGAAAATTGCGCCGCCTGCCAAGCCATGGACGCCCGCATGATCTCGACATTGCAGGCTCAGTTCTCATGATTGGCATGTCGGTGACTTTGATGCTGGCACTGAGCTGGGGTGGCACCCGCTATCCATGGGATTCGCCTGTCATTCTGGCACTTCTTGTCAGTTCAGCAGTGCTGCTGGCAGGTCTGATTTTGCGCCTGCGCAGTGCGAAGGAACCACTCATTCCGATTTCTGTTCTCTCGAACAGCGTTGTCTTCAATGGGACGGTTTCGGTTTGTTTTTCAATGAGTGTACTCATTGCACTGATTATTTTTCTGCCGATCTATTTCGAGATCGTGCTTGGCTTTAATTCAGATGCAGCAGGCATGGCGCTGGTGCCACTGGTCGTGGGCACGACCATTGGTGCGGGCATTACCAGTCGGATTATGGGCCGCAGTGATCGCTACAAGCGCCCCGGCATGATTGGATTGGCCATTGCCGTGCTCGCCGCACTGCTACTCTTCTTATTCGCGCCGCAGATGAATCTCATCATTCTAGAAGCTGTGCTCGCGTCACTTTCCATGGGGCTCGGCGCCATGTTGCCCGTGACCACAACCGCTCTGCAAAATGCCGTACCGCGACACGAAATGGGCACGACAATGGCGCTGCTCAATTTCCTGCGTCAGCTCGGCAGCGCTTTTGCGGTCGCCGGTTTCGGTACGATCCTGATCAGCCTGTCAGGTGCAACGCATGGCAGCGCACATGAAATTTTGCTCAGGGCGACCGCACAAAACACGCAAGGCCTCGCCCATGGCTTTTCCTGGCTCTTTCTGCTGACGGCCCTATCACTAGCCCTCTCACTCGTCTTTCTGGGACGGATGGAGGAAAAAGAGTTGCGCGATGCGCATCATCCGCAATCGTGAGCTGAACAAACAAATCGGAGCTACGGTTCGGTGAAATAGCTGATCAAAATATTAAATCGAAAAGAATTCGAATAATTTCTGCCCCTTCGTTCATTAACCATTTTGGGTACAAATGTAACGAAATGGTTCACAAACATTAAAATGCGTTTACTTTTACTCCAACGCAGGCTGGGCACTCGCATGCGGCGGGGAGTAAAAACATGGCGTATTTAGAGCTTCCACTGGACACCACATCGCGGTCGTCGGCCGATACGCAGCCCATCGTGCGCCCGGATTTGGCCCAGCCGCGACTGCGAGAGCTGAAGGAACCCAAGCTTGTGCAAGCGGGGGATGCGCCAAACATGCCGCCGCAAGGTCTGCACGAACTCGAGATTGAAATGGATGAGGCCCATGCGGCCATGTGGTGCTACATGCGCCCCTCTGGTCCGCCGAGTTTCACGCCCTCACTCCTGCGCGATCTGATCCGCCTACGCCGGGCCATCAACGAGCATATGCAGGGCCGCATACCGGGTGAGGGCCTGCGCTATTTCGTCGGTGCCTCGCGACTACCTGGCATTTATAACCTTGGCGGCGACCTCCTGCATTTTGTGGCCATGATCCGCAATGCCGACCGCGCCACACTGCGCGCCTATGCGGTGGATTGCTGCGACGTCGCCTACCACATGACAGCAGGGTTTGAAGCGCCCGTGCTCACCATCGGCCTTGTGCAAGGCGACGCATTGGGGGGTGGCTTTGAAGGTGCCATGTCCTTCAACATTCTCGTCGCCGAGCGTAGCGCAAAAATGGGCTTGCCGGAGGTTCTCTTCAATCTCTTCCCCGGCATGGGCGCGATGAGCCTATTGTCCCGAAAAATCGGCATGACGCGGGCCGAACGCATGATCCTCTCTGGCAAAACCTACTCCGCAGAAGATCTCTACGAGATGGGCGTTGTGGATATTCTCGCCGAGGATGGCGCGGGCGAAGCCGAGGTGCGCAAGTTCATTGCCGGTGGAAAAGCCCGCTACCACTTGCACCATGCGCTCTGCCAGGCGCGCCAACGCGTATCGCCGATCACCTTCGAAGAATTATGCGATGTCACCGAAATCTGGGTCGACACAGCCATGCTGCTGGATGAAACAAGCCTGCGCCGTATGGAACGGCTCGCACAGGCCCAGCGTCGCCGCGTGGAATCACTCAAGGACTAATGCATCAAGGCGCGCAGCGCACCGCGAGCCGCGGCAAACTCGCCCTCCAGCGCACGAACATGAGCCGAACCATCGCGCGCCAGCTCGTGCGCTTCAATGGCGCGCAGATCAAGACAGCGACGATAAACGGCTTGCGCACCAACATTGGCCGCACAAGAGCGCAACGCATGAGCATGATCGCGGAAGCCCACCAGGTCCTGCGCCTGTACAGCCTCGCTGAGCTTCTGTAAAACCTGAGCCGCATCACTGACAAATTGCGACGCTATCTCGCTGATAAAATTTCTGCCGCCAAGTTTTTCAAGTTCCTGCAAGGCGCATTGATCGATTGGCTCTTGTGAGGTGCAATCGGCATCCTGCGATGCGACAACTATCCAAGATGCGGGCACAGTCTTATCGGCCGCCGCATGTTGTGCCACCGATTCAAGCAAGAGGGCTGGATCAATCGGCTTGTTGAGACACGCTACCATGCCGGCCTCGCGGCATTTGCGGGCTGTCTCTTCCGTCGCATCAGCAGTCAGTGCGATGATGGGCACGCTCGCCTGCCCCACCAACGCAAAGGAATAGAACTTCGTCGCATCGAGCCCGTTCATCACCGGCATGTTGAGATCCATCAAAACAAGGTCAAACTCCTGCTGAAGCAAGGCATCAACTGCACGATCACCATTGTCGACCATGATCGCCTTATGCCCACCCTGTTTCAAAATCTCCCCTAACACCATTTGATTGGTGCGATTGTCTTCGGCCACCAAAATTCGCAAATTTCGCGAGCCTTGCAGCAAGGCGGTGGGCGCTGTCCCATGCACCAGAGGCGGCATGAGACGCTCAACGTCCTGTAATCCACTTTGCTCGAACGGCTGAGCCAGCATCGCATCAAAATGACATCGCAACTCGTGGGGAACCTGCCGCTGATCATCACAGAAAAGCAGTCTCAGCCCCGTCCCACCTTTGTGAGATAAAGCCGCAAGCGAGACCTGCTCAGCGCGCAGTGCCTTATCTTCAATGGCAAGAATCACACTCTCATCCGCCTTGTTCTGCCAAGCAGCCAGAGCATCGGCAAAAACGCTATAGTGCTGAACCACACGGTCGGACGCTTTCAATGCAGCGACTAGCAGCGGATCACGCGCGCAGAGAATATAGGCCACAGGCGCAGATGCCGCCGTCTCTTCGGCAACCACGCCAACCTGCATTTCAAACCAGAATGTCGAGCCACGCCCCGGCAGGCTATTGACGCCAATTTCCCCGCCATGCGCGACAACGAGCTGGCGTGCAATGGCAAGGCCAAGCCCTGTTCCCCCAAAACGATCAATGATCGTCTCATCGGCCTGCGTGAAGGATTCAAAAATACGGGCCTGTGCCTCCGGTGCGATGCCAATACCCGTATCGATGATTTCCATACGCAGTCGCATCGTCTCTTCGGTCTGCCCCATGACATGCGCATCAATCAGCACATAACCATGCGTGGTGAATTTGACGGCGTTGCCGACAAGATTGATGAGCACTTCTTCGAAATGGCGCATGCTACCCATGATCTGGCGCGGCAATTTCGGATCCAAATGAAGTGCGAGATGAATGCCTTTTGTTTGCGCCTGGACTTCCAGCATGTCGCGAATGTCGCGCAGCAATTCGTGCAAACCAAACACACCCATCTGTGGTTTGTTTCCGATTTCCATGCGCGAAAGGTCAAGCAGTGAATTGATCAGATTGAGAAGCGACCGACCAGATTTGCCAATCGTGCGTGCGATATCGGCTTGTTCACGCGCTAGCGGCGCGCAAGTGAGCATGTCGCTCAACCCGATGACGGCATTGAGCGGCGTGCGCAATTCATGACTGATCGAGGCCAAAAACAAGCTTTTTGCACGGCTGGCTTCTTCTGCCTGCCGCTTGGCTTCCGACAGACGCCGGATCAACATCGACACATAGACGGGAAGAATGACGAGCCCCGCGAGCAGGCCGCTGCTGAGCTCCCGATTTTCGTGCCAGAAAGGTGTCGTCACAACGACAGCCAAAAAGGCGAAGAACCCGACAATGGTTGCGATGAAAAGATATTTGACACCAAAACGAAAGCCATTGCCGAAAATCGCCCAGAGAAGAATAGGATAGGTAAAAGCCGTCAACTCATCGCCTGAGTGCATGAGATAGGCGACACAAAAAATATCAATTGGAATACCTAGCAACCGCCGGAAACGCGAGACGCCTGGAAATATCAACAGATGTACGAACAGAAATATGGTCGCGCCCGTAAAGGCGATAAAATAAATGGTGATCTGCTCCAGAAATAGACGATGCTCTTCACTACCGCCCAGATAGCCAATGAAAAGTGCCATAAAAGCCATCAGGCTGAGTGCCAAGCGGCTCAACGTGAGTTCATGTTCACTATCCGGCCGATGCGACAGGCGAGCAACTATCCAGCCAAATCCAAAAATCTTTGCGCCTTGCATGGCATGCAACATCACGGCCTCAGGCGATTGCCGCGAGTGGCGGGTCGTTTGAAACGAGTGCAATAAAGTCGGGTGCTGGCATCGGACGACCGAAATAATAGCCTTGCACTTCGTCGCAACCCTCTTCGCGCAATCGCGCCAATTGCTCCGCCGTCTCTACACCTTCTGCGACAATATCAAGATTGAGGCTGTGGCCCAGCGTGATAATGGCGCGCACAATGGCAGCATCATTCGGGTCGTTGGTCAGATTGCGTACAAAACTCTGATCGATCTTGAGCCGATCTACAGGGAATTTTTTGACATAAGAAAGCGATGAATAACCAGTGCCGAAATCATCGATCGACACATGCACACCCATATCCAGTAATCTTTGAAGATCCGCTGCAACGGCGTCGAAATCGTTAACAACAATGCTTTCTGTCAATTCGAGATCAAGGCAAGATGCGGGCAGGCCTGTCGTATATAACGCATCCGCCACGAGCTCGGGCATGTGGCGCTTGCGAAATTGCACTGGCGAGAGATTGACGCTCATGCGCAAGCCCGGCAGGCCGCGATCATGCCAGCTGCGCGCTTCGCGACAGGCCTCGCGCAAGACCCACTCATTCAGCGGAATGATCAGCCCGTTTTCTTCGCACCGCGAGAGGAAGACACCCGGCCCGACCACGCCATTGCCCGGCCGGTTCCAGCGCAACAAGGCTTCAGCGCCAACAATTGCACCGCTACGCAGATCAACCTGCGGCTGGTAATAGAGCAGAAATTCATCGTTTTCGAGCGCACGACGCAATTCATTGTCGAGCAAGGCGTCGTTGCGCGCTCGTGCCTGCATATCTGCTGCATAAAAACAGAAGGCGTTGCCCTGCTCTGCTTTCGCGCGATACATGGCCAGGTCCGCATTTTTGAGAAGATCCTCGCCATCGAGCCCGTCATCCGGATGAATGGCAATGCCTATGCTCGCTGTTGTGCGCAGGCCGCTCCCCTCAAAGTCGGAGGTGCCAGCAATAATCTTGAGCGTACGCTGAGCAAATTCCGATGCATCATCGCTAGAGTTGATATGAGCCTGCAAAATCGCAAATTCGTCACCGCCCAGTCGTGCAAGCGTATCTTCCGCACGGATCGCTTGACGTAATTGATCGCCGACATGGCGGATAAAACGATCACCGGCTGAATGGCCCAATAAATCATTCACCGCCTTAAACCCGTCGAGATCAAGCAAGTGCAAGGCAAAGGGTTGATCGCCACGCCGCGCGCGCGCAATGAGGCGCCGCACACGTTCATGCAAAAGAGTACGATTGGGTAGATCTGTCAGGGGATCATGATGCGCCAGATGGCGCAAATGTCCTTCCGTGCGTTTGCGTGTGGTAATGTCCTGCGCACTGGAGAGGACTCCGATCACATGTCCGGCATGATCTTTCAAGGGTGACTTGGTGGTCAGGAAAACACGCGGCTCGCCGGTGCGATCCAATATCTCGTCTTCAAAAGGTGGCAGCGGCTTGCCGGTTTCGAAAACCATGCGGTTCAACGCCAGCATGCGCTCGCCTGCTTCTTCACCAAAAAGGCTGGTTAGATTTTGACCAACCATCAGCTCAGCCGGCATGCCTGAAAAATCTGCCTTGTAAGTATTGGCGAAAATCAGGCAGCCATCAGACCCGGCAGCACAAATGGCCACTGGCAACGTGTCGATCACTTGCGCCAGACGCTCGCGGGAATCACGCAGAGCGCGCTCGCGCGATTGTTCACTGTGCTCAAGCTCGCGCTCCAGCAGAACAGCACGACTGGCCAGCATCATCTGTTGCTTGTGCAGCTTGAGCAGATTGCGTGCGCGAGTGACGAATTCATGATGGTCGACGGGCGAGTGCAGGAAATCGGTAGCTCCGGCCTCCAGCGCGCGCAAACGAAAGGTGCGCTCCTCATAAACGGTGATCACAATCACCGGCACATCAACCGACGAGGGCATTTCACGGAAAAGACGGATGAATTCTGCGCCATCCATCTCCGGCATTTTATAATCAGTGATGACAAGGTCGGGCGAGTTCGAGCCCAGCCATTTAAGTGCTTCGCCCGGATCACCAAAGGTGCGAACCTCGACATCCTCTTCAATCGAGGCCGCGAGTCTGGCGAAAATATTCCGGTTCGAAACCCGGTCGTCCGGAATAACGATGAGAGACATGATGCATCCGGTAGATAACGCAAAGGTGCCGCAATGCATGGCCCGATGAGGCCGGCAACATTTCGGTCACCCCGATCATCATGTATTTGTCTTAATCAAATGCATATTCTTCATTTCTTGATACAATATGCTTCATAAATCGTAATCGTCTGTCTTCTCTCGTCAATTGCCCGAGTTTCGACGCAAAGGCAGCTTTCCGGTACCAGCCCCCTTGCACCGTTCCAAATTGTGCGCGGGAGCCGGCTACCCTTGAGATTGTCCGATCTCGTCCCCGGATGCCTGCCGGTCTCACAGGCGCAAGAGGCTCGGGTTTGTGACGGTCACGGCCATGCTGTGTGGCGGCTTGCGACCATCAGCCGATTGGTTGGGTGCAGGCGCTTGGGCTTTACTCGCGGATCGAAGGCGATTACCTCGGGCACTTAAACGCGATTGCGGAAAGCAGGATGTCCTGCGCTTCGTCGATGATTGCACGCAAGCCATGGCCTCAGATCGCGCAAGCCAGCATGGCCGGAATGGAGATGGAAGTGGCGAAAAAATCGGCCAAGGCCCCAGGCAAGGGTGAGTTCGTCCTATTCGATGTGTTCTACGAAGATGGGACACGCCGTTCCAATCGTCGCGTGCCGGCTGAAATGCTGGGCGGGCTTGATGGCGACAAGCCCGCGCGCAATGTCATTGAACAGCAAGACCGCGAGATCGCGGAAAAGTCTGGTCAGCCGCCGCTGCGAATCAAAAGCGTGCTACGCTCGGACGGCAAGAAGTGAAATGTGCGCCTTAGGCGTCCGTTTCATCATCTTCAAAATCTTCATCAATATCGACGAGAAACACGACTGATGGCTCATTTTCGTCGTCTGTTTCGCCCTCGTCGAGATCTTCAGCCTCGTCGAACCCCTCCTCCTCTTCAGGGGTAGCCTGACGCAGTAGGATCTCGCTCGTACCATCCCAGATGGGCTTGCCATCGCAATGAATCACCGTGAGGTCTTCGCGAAACTCCTCACTATCAATTAAATCGCGCGCCTGATCTTCGTCTGCATTGGTGACGGCAATAGCGCGTCCGGCGATCTCTACAGTGAACATGGCTTACCCCTCTGGCTGAACTCGAGAAAAAATCGCGTAGCTGCACTTGGGTACAAGATTGCCCCATTGCTGACGATCTCGCAAAAGTTAATGAAAAGTTAATGACGAAAACTCACGCATTCTGCCTGAAAAAATCCACTTGCGGGTTCCACTGATTCGCCAGCAGACTACGCGTGTGATTCAACAATCGAAAGGAGGTGATCCAGTGTCTCATTGTCATGCGCCGGAGCTTTGTAACTGGATAGTTGCCTCCGCTGAGGTAGGCGTCCAATAAGCGCAACCGCTGCGGTAAAGACAATGGAGGGGCTGCCGCAAGGCAGCCCCTCTTTGTTTTTCTCTTTTGCCGCTACAATCTGGAAGAACAATTTTGTAACGTCACCACGCGCAATCAAACCCACCATCAACGTACTGAGGCTTGACCTGGGGGCTGGCCCTTGGCGGGTAGACATTGCATGATCAATGCAGAAACTTCGGCTCCAAGGACAAGACCTATGGATTTCGACCCAGCATCGCTCTTCCCCTATCTGCCTATTGTTGATCGCAAGGCCACCGTATGGCCCAACAAGGCGCGCATCGCCGTTTGGGTTGTGCCCAATATCGAACATTTCCATTTGGAGCTTGGCGCCAACGCGCCCGATGTGCGCAATTATTCGCGTCGCGACTACGGCAATCGCGTCGGCGTGTGGCGCATGATGGAATGTCTAGAGAAACATAGGTTTCCCGGCACTGTGGCGCTAAATGGAGAAGTTGCGCAGCATTATCCGCGCATCATGGAAGAATGCACGAAACTGAAATGGGAGTTCATGGGCCACGGCCTAACGAATTCCACACCATTGTCGGGCATGTCCAACGAGACTGAACGGGCAACCATCGCGGCCACGCGCAGCGCGATCGAGGCGCACGGACAAAAAATGCGTGGTTGGCTCGGACCCGGATTGACCGAAACCTGGAACACACTTGGCCTGCTGAAAGAGCATGGCGTGGAATATGTTGCCGACTGGGTCAGCGATGATCTGCCCTTCCGCATGAATAATGGGCTCTACACAATTCCCTATTCGCTCGAGCTCAATGATATGCCGCTGTTCAACATGCCGTCCATCTCGACGCATGATTTCGAGACGCGCATCTGCGAGACGTTTGATGTGCTTTATGAGGAGGGAGCGCGTCTACCACGCGTCATGTGCATTGCCCTGCACCCTTTTCTCAGTGGTGTGCCCCACCGCATCCGCGCCCTTGGGCGGGCGCTGGCCCATATCGCTGGCCATGACGAGGCCTGGCTCGCAACCGGTTCGGAGATAATAGATGCCTATCAGGCATCGCCCGGCGCGCAATAAGAGCAGCTCTTGCACTCATCCCGCTTTTACGGGCATAGCTTGAGGCGAAGAGGGGTCTTATGCGTGTTCTCGTCACCGGCTCGGCCGGTTTCATCGGATTTCATCTTTGCCGCCGGCTGATTGCGCTTGGCCATGAGGTCGTGGGCCTTGATGGCATGACGCCGTATTACGACCCTGCGCTGAAACGAGCGCGGCACGCCGAACTTCTGACATCCCGTCACTTTCAGGCGCATGAGATCATGCTGGAAGACGAGGGAGCGCTCTCGCGGTTGATCGGCGACACGCGCGCCGACGCTGTCATTCATCTCGCGGCACAAGCGGGTGTACGCTATTCGATAGAATCGCCGCGCTCCTATGTTGATTCCAATATCATTGGCACATTCAACCTGCTGGAAGCCTTGCGCATCAGTCCTACAGGTCATTTCCTGATGGCCTCGACCAGTTCGGTCTATGGCGCCAATGCGATGCCTTTCGCTGAAAAAGATCATACGGACCATCCGCTGTCTTTCTACGCCGCGACCAAACGCGCCACCGAGGCCATGGCCCATTCCTATGCGCATTTATGGACGCAGCCGACGAGTGTTTTGCGCTTCTTCACGGTCTATGGTCCGTGGGGGCGCCCCGACATGGCGCTGTTCAAATTCACCCGCGCCATTCTCGAGGGTCATCCGATCGATATTTACAATAATGGCCAGATGCAGCGGGATTTCACCTATATTGATGATTGCATCGAAGGCATCATCCGTCTTCTGCCGCTCCCCCCGCAGGCCAGCACCGAGACGAACGGATCACCCGCAGCACCTTGGCGTGTGATCAATGTTGCGGGCGGGCGCAGTGTTGAACTCAACGCCTATATCAAGGCCATTGAAGTAGCGACAGGGCGCACGGCCATTCGTAATCATCTGCCGATGCAACCGGGTGAAACCCAAGCCACATTGGCCGCCACGGATGAACTTGAAAAGCTTACGGGATTTTTGCCACGCACGAGTTTGGAAGATGGCGTGCGCGCCTTCGTCGATTGGTATCGGAGTTTCTACAAGCTCTGACAAAAATGGCGCACCCGGAGATGCGCCATAGAAGCTTTTCAGCTGAGTGTTTCAGCCACGTAGCGTCCGCGTTTCTCGATGACGGGTAAATTCCGGCCACCATTGATCGAGCACAGCGGGGTCTTCATCCGGGCGCCGCTCTGCCACGCGGTCAATGAAGGCGGAAAGTTCCGCCAATCGATCGATCTCGCGATTGAGCAATTCAATGGCGGCATTGGTCCCCAGCTCCATGTCTTCACAGACTTGGGCGCGGGCCAGATCGGCCATGGCATAGTTCAGGTCGATCAGGGCCACACCAAAGTGCCGACGCGCCGATTCAAAATTATCGTCAAAAGCCTTCATCTCTTGAGCCTCTTTCCATCAAAAGAAGCCGCTGGGTGAAAATGGTACTCAACCCTGCCCCCCGGCATGAGCGGAAATATAATCCAAGAAATGCAAACGTGCTGTTTACAGATAAGAAAATTGCAAAAAAAGTTACAAAATTACTGTAGCTTAGCTATTCACTAGTACCGGCTTTGACATTCCCTAGCGGAATTTTGGCTGTCTTTTATTATTTTCTGAGCATCATTACCCGTTTAGGGGGGGCTTCGTCGCGCGAAGCGAATCACTCGGGCGAGATTTTTCGTCCCGCGAGCACGGCGCCAGCCTCCTGATCGAGGCTCATAAAGCTAAAAACAGACAGGGTCGACACGACCCCGATCAAGGCAAAGGCGATGGAAAAAGCGCTGACCGGCAGCGGTGATACCTCCCCCGCCACCTGATGCAAGATGATGGCTGACAGTGCCACGCCCAGCGTCAGCGAAAGACGCTGGGCCAATTGCGAGAAACTCATCGCATGGCTCATATCAGCGCGCTCTACATCCGCAAAAGCGATGGAATTGAGCGCTGTGAATTCAAGCGAGCGCGTCACGCCGCCCCAGAAAATGAGCAGCATCATGATCCACACAGGCATTTCCGCATTGAAGAATGCGCACACGCCCATGAAGAGGCTGGCGATCAATCCGTTCCAGATCAGAACCAGCCGATAACCAAACTGGCGCAGGACCCGCTTTGACAAGGTGCGCATGCCAAGAGAACCAGCCGCCGACAGAAAGGTGAGGGCGCCAGATTCCACAGGCGAATAGCCAAAACCTTCCTGCATCAGCAGCGGCAGCAGGAACGGGATCGCGCCAACACCAATGCGAAAGACAGACCCACCCGTGATGCTCACACGAAAAGTAGGAAGGCGCATCAGGCTTAAATCCATAATCGGATTAGGAACGCGCCGCGAATAGACCACATAAATGCACAATGCGATCAGGCCTGATGCCAAAAGCCCAAGTCCCAAAGCATCTGGACTGTTTTTAGCAAATGCCGTGTCGAGGCCGAAAACCGTTGCTGCAAGACCAAAACCGGTCAGTGCAAAACCCGTCCAATCGAAAGGCTTCATCTCCTCTTCGCGCATATTCTCGATATATTTTCCTGCGAGGAAAAAGCCTAGCACGCCGACGGGCACGTTGATCCAGAAAATTCCGCGCCAATGCGAATAGGTAGTAATGAGCCCACCCAACAGCGGTCCCATGATCGGCCCGATGACAGAGGGTATGCCCATCACTGCCATAGCGCTGACAAGTTCTGACTTAGGAACAGAGCGCACGAGAATGAGACGACCGACAGGCACCATCAGCGCGCCGCCAAAACCCTGGAAGATGCGAGCCGCGATGAGCTGGCTGAAATCCTGCGACAGACCGCAGGCAATGGAGGACAAAGTAAAAATGACAATAGCCACGCGGAAGACAACACGCGCACCATATTTGTCAGCCACCCAGCCACTCATCGGCAGGAACGCGGCCACCGCAAGAAGATAGGCGGTAATGGCCATGTGCAGGCGCAAAGGCGGCTCGCCAAAAGAAGCGGCTATCGTTGGCAGCGCCGTGGCAAGCGAGGTCGAATCGAGATTCTGCATGAAGAGGGCACAGGCCACGATCAAGGGAATGATCACATGGCGCTTCACTCTCTTCCCCCTCTCGCATGAAATCGGCCAAACCCGAGGGCGTCCGTTCCTCTCTTTCTAGACGAGGTGCGAGAACCAATCCAACCCCTACTTGCAGCCTTTAGCGGTTGAGCACGACCAAGGCATCCAGCGCCACCCCGCCGCGCTCGCGCAACAGGAAGGGATTCACATCGACTTCCGCAATGGCTCCCTGCGCATCGACCATGAGATGCGACAGGGCCACCAGAGCCTGCGCCAGCGCCTTGCGGTCAAGTGCCGGGCGCCCGCGATAGCCAGCAGCAATTGTGCCCGCACGCGTACGCGCTATCAATTGTAGCGCCCCGGCCTCATCAAGCGGACACGCAGCCAAAGCCACATCGCGCGTCAGTTCGAGGTCTACGCCCCCAGAACCAAAGAGCACAACAGGCCCCATTTCTGGATCGAGCTTGGCGCCCAACACACATTCGAGCCCGCCAGACACCATTTCCGCGATCAGCACACCATCCACCGGCGGCTTGTCTTTCAGCGCACCAACATTGGCCATGATGGTGCGGTATGCTGCGCGCACAGCCGCTTCATCCTTGAGATTGATTTTAACACCGCCAATATCCGACTTGTGCGGAAGGCCCGCCGAGACAATTTTCGCCACGACCGGATAGCCAATATGCGCGGCGGCGGCGGCAGCTGCATCCTCGCTCATCGTTAATTCTTCCCGCGTTTCCGTCATGCCATAGAGGCTGAGCAATGCCTTCGACGACACTTCATCGAGCGTCGCAAGGCCTGACTTTTTCTGGAGCTGGCCAAGCAAGGCGAGCCCTTTTTCATTGGGTGCCGGATGTTTGGTCTCGCCAGTCGCGCCCAGATCAAACTGCCGCGTGATGGCGCGCATTGTGCGCAAAGCGCGATCCACTTCCTGCAGGAAGGGCAGATTGGTGAATTCAGCGCGCAGAGTGCGGCTATAATCGCTCAAGCCATAAGAGATCATGCTCACATAAGCGATGGGCTTTTTAGCTTTGGCGGCCAGCGCATTCACTTCGCGCAGATTGCGCTCTTTACGCTCTGTGCCGGCGGCACGCGGCAATTCTTCCTGCAAGAGAAGAATGTCAATGTCGGGATCATCCAGCAAAATCTCGACGCAGCGCAGATAAGCACCTTCCTTCGACAAAGCTGCAAAGCCTGCATCAAGCGGATTGCCGATGATCGAACCCACCGAGAGAATCTCATCGAGCTTCTTGCGCGTGACATCTGACAAAGGCTGGTAGGACATGCCACAGGCTTCAGCCGCATCCAGCAAAAGACCACGCATACCGCCCGAGAAAGTGATCGAGCCCAAACGCTTTCCTTGAGGGGCCGGCGCATGGACGAGGAATTCAACCGCCTCGACCATCTCATCCAGATTGCCGACACGAATGGCGCCTGCACGGCCAGCCACTGCATCGAACGCCTCCATCGAGCCTGCCAGCGCGCCCGTATGGGCCGCCGCTGCTGCACGGCCCGCGTCAGATGCGCCAAGCTTCATGATCACAACATGCTTGCCTGCCGCGCGCGCTATGCGCAGAGCCTCCAGAAAAGCTGCGCCATTATGCACGCTTTCGAGATAGCACGCGATCACGCGTACATCCGCAACACCGGCAAAATACGCAATATAATCCGCCGTTGTGAGGCCGGTCTCATTGCCGCTGGTGATGGCCGCCTGTGTATCCACACCGCGCTCTTCGAGCGAGCGCTTGATCGCCATGACAATGCCACCCGATTGGCCCAGGACCACAACGGGACCATGCGCAAGCTTTTGCGCACGATCATCCGGCATGGAAAAGAAATTGATAGCCGCGTTGAAATTACCGAGGCAATTGGGACCAGAAACAGCGAGACCCGTGGTTTCAATCGTCGTGCGCAAATCATCCGCCAAAGCGCGACCATCGGCTTCGGTCGATTCTTCAAAGCCCGAGGTCATCACTGTGGCCGAGCGCGCTCCCGCAGCCGCAGCCTCACGCAACAGACCGGGCACAACTTTGGCTGGCGCCAGCACAACGAGATGATCAGGTTTTTCCGGCAGCTCCGCAAAAGAGCGATAGCAGCGTGTGTCCCACACTGTGTCGCGGGTCGGATTGAACGGGAAGACAGAGCCCTTGTAGCCATAGCGAGACAAATTGCGCCAAACGCGTTGTGGCCAATTGCCGGGCTTATCGGTTGCGCCAATGATGACGACATTTTTGGGGTTCAGTAGCGCTTCGACTTTTTTGGCGCCCGCGCGCAGTTGTACCTGCGTCTTGTTCTCGCTCATATCACGTCAACCCTGTCCGTAAAGCCCGACGCCAGAGCGGCGAGCGAAGAAATAGAAAATCAAAGCCACAGCCGTCATCGCAAAGCTCCAGAGAAGCCCCAGAGCGGCAAGTTCCGGCCCCTGCCCATTGCTCCACAGATCAAACATGGCCACCGCCATAGTCTGCGAAGATGGACCTGACAGAAGCACGGGAAGCGTGAGAACGCGCGTGGCCAGCAGGAAGATGAAGAGCCAACCTGCAACAAGAGAGGGTGCCAGCAGCGGGAAGACGATGCGGCGAAACGCCAGAAAAGGTGATGCGCCAGAAACAGCCGCCGCTTCTTCCAATTCGCGATGTACCTGCAACATGCCAGCATAAGAATAGCGAATGCCATAGGGCAGATAATTGATCAGAAACGCCCAGACGATGATCCAGATCGTGCCGTAAATGCCAATCGGCGTGGCGAGAAAGAATTGCATTACGCCAACGCCCAGAACGATACCGGGAAAGACCAACGGCACCGTGCCCAGCTGATCGACCATGCGCGCGCCGGGAATTTTCCGCACACTCAGCCACGCAGCAATCGCCGTTATCACCATCACAATTGTCGCCGTGACCACAGCCACCAGAAGCGTGTTGCCGAGCAGTGACAGATAACGGTCAGATTCGAAAATGCGCCCGTAATGTTTGAAACTCAGCAGTTTGAAAGCTGACGCGCGCACCGTCTGGTAAAACGGCAAAAGCGAAGCCCAGACGAGGATCAGCATGGGCAAGATGAGCAGACAGAGAAAATTCAACACCAGCACCGCCCCACCCAGAAAGCGGAATTTACCAAGCGGGATTTTATTGGGTCTAAAATTCTTGCCCGTGATTGTCGCAAAGCGTTCTGCATTGCGGGTGAGGCGGCTATAATACCACAGCAACACAGCTACAATGCACAAGAGCAATGTCGACAAAGTGCTGGCCGAACCAATATCGGGCGGCATCGTCCGGTGCATCATTTCATAAATATCGGTCGTCAGCACGTGAACACGACCCGGCAGGCCCACCAATGCAGGCACTTCAAAAGCTTCCACCGTGCGGATGAACACCAGCATGGCAAGTGCGAGCACCGAGGGCAGCGATAGACGGAACGTGATGCGCCGCAAAGTCTGCCAGGTACCAGCCCCGCTCATACGTGCGGCTTCTTCAAGATCAGGATTGAAATTGCGCAGCGTCGAGCCGAGCAGCAGAAAGACGAGTGGCGACCAGAGCAACCCCTCGATGAGGATCATGCCGCCAAGTCCATAGACATTGATCAGCACCCCCGTTTCGCCAGTCAATTCGCGATACCAGGAATTGATCGGGCCCGAGCGCGACAGCAGCAGCAACCACGCACTGGTATAGAGCACATAGGGCGTACCCAGCGAGATGATCGTGGTCAGATAAGCCAGCGGCTTGAACGGCGTATCCGTGCGCTCGACCAGCCACGCATTCACGCCGCCAATCAGAAGCGCCAGAAGCGCGCTACCTAAAGCAAAGACAAAGGAATTATACGCGCTCGTCCAGATGCCCCGCTGGGCCAGCACAATGGCAAAACGATGCGCGCTAAAATGCGTCTCACCGTTCTGCGTGACAGTGAATGCACCCTTGAGCAGGAACACGAGCGGCGGCAAAACCAAAATGGCAAAAATAGCGGCAATGATCGCGACAAAGACAACGCGCTCGTCGCGTGGCATGAAACGCGCAAACAGACCGCGCCTCTCTTGCCCGCTCTCTTTCACCGCAACATCGCTCATGCGCTGGCTCACCTGAACAGGCTCTTGAAGATCTCTGCCCAGCGCGGCATTTCCTTGTCGATCTCTTCAGGCGTCTTGTAGATCGCCTTGAATTTCTCGCCATCAGGGCGAAGTGCCAGATCATTGGGGGGCACATTGGGGTCGACGGGCAAATAATCAGCATCGCGATAGATTTTCTGCCCATCTTCCGAGAGCAGGAATTCCAGCAACAGGCGACCAGCATTGGGATGGGGCGCTTCCTTCGTAACCGAAATCACCGAGAGCACAGCCAAGGCCGGGTTCATCGGAATCCAGTCAACCGGCGCGCCTTTGGCAGCACTGATCACAGCGTGATTGTTAAAAATATTGAGCGCGATCGCATATTCACCGGCGATCACCTGATCGAGCACCTGACGGGCGGCAACTGCAAGGCCTGAGGGATTCTGCTTGGCCAATTCACGCAGATAAGCCATACCCTTTTCTTCGCCCATCGAATTGAGCACAACGCCAACAAAGCCCGGCCCCGCCGAGGACGACGCAGTCGAGTTCCACGCAATCTTCCCCTTGTATTTCGGGTCGAGCAGATCCTGGAACGTTTTGGGCTCCGTGCCTTTTTTGATCAGCTCGGTATTATAGCCGGGCGTCAGAATGTAGAGATTGGTCGCAACCCAATAGCCTTCCGGATCGATATACGCCTTGGGCAGTCGCTTCGCGCTGTCTGGAATCCATTGCGCGGGAATTTTTTCGCTCTTCAGCGAGGCGGTCGCACCGGTTCCATCGAAAACATCAACCTGCATCTTGCCCGCGCGGGCTTCATTAAGCACACGCAACGCCACTTCGTTCGAATTGGCCCGCACATAATTGACCTTGATGCCGTATTTTTTCTCGAAGGCCTGTGCGGCGGGGCGCGCAAATTGATCGATGATCTGCGTCGTGTACCAGGTGACCTGCCCCTCCTTTTTTGCTGCATCGATCATGGCCTGATCGAGCGCGAGCACTGGCTGCGCAAAGGCGGCCAGTGTTGCAACCAGAAGAAGGGAGCGGCGGTGAAAAACGCAAATCGCCATGGTCTTTCTCCATACAGCGGAGAGATAAAAACACGGGCCAGAAAAATCCGGCCCGCGCATTTCCTATCAAAAATTCAGCGCTTGAATTCGCCCAGACCCGGCTTGAACACCTTGTCGTCGAGGAACATCTTCATCGCCTTCTGGCGACCGCCTTCCGGATCGACATGCTTCAGCGCATCGCTTTTGGCGTTGAGATAATCCATTGCCTGTTCCTTGGTCATGCGGCGAACCATGCGCACGCATTCCTTGGTGTATTTGACAGCAGCCGGGCTCTTGGCTTCGAGCTTGCGGGCAAGCTCCATCACTTCAGCGCGCAGGTGATCAACCGGCACAGACTTGTTGACGAATTTCATCGCCGCCGCTTCCTTGCCCGAGAAGCGATCACCCGTGACAGAATAATAAATCGCGTCGCGATAATTCATCACTTCCGTCACAGCCCAAGCCACGAGACCACCGGGGATGATGCCCCAATTGACTTCCGAAAGGCCGAACGTCGCGTCGTCTGCGGCAACAGCGAAATCGCAAGCGATCACGGGGGTGAAGCCGCCGCCGAAGCAATAGCCATGCACCATAGCAATGGTGGCCTTGGGGAAAGATGAGAGACGATCCCAGCGCCAGGTATGCGCCGCGCGGCGTGCACGCACGCGCGCTTTCGGGTCGCTTTCTGTGCCGCGGAAATAGAGCTTCAAATCCTGGCCGGCGCAGAAATTGCCGCCCGCACCCGTGATCACGACCACTTTGGTCTGGTCATCCATCTCGGCCCAATCGAGCGCATCGCACATATCCATGTGCAACTGCGGCGACATGGCATTGCGCTTCTCTGGACGGTTCAGGATGATGAAAGTCGTTCCGCCATCGCGTTCGACCGCGACATTTTCAAACGACGGCAAGTCGTGCGTCAGTTCGTGCGGCATTTATTCCTCCCTTTTTGCTACGGGTCGTGATTGCCCATTTAGCCGTTATTGTGCACAGCAAGGGCCCGCGTGTAAAGCGGGCCCTAGAGTGCTGGTGTGGAATGATCGTGCTGATGGCCATCTTCATCATGGGCGTGAGAATGGCCGCCGTCCTGAATGGGCACGAGATTGACCTGCCCAAAATGTACTCCACGCTCGGCCATTGTCTGTGCCGCCAGCTTGCGCACAGCATCCGTATGCCCGCGCAGCAGTGTGACTTCCATACAATGATGGTGATCGAGCCGCGTGCGCATGGTGGAAATTGTGAGGTCGTGATGCTCATGCTGCGCACGATCTAGGCGCATAGCGAGGTCACGGCCATTGTAATCGTAAACATAGGAAACGGCTGCCACACAGCGGTGGGTGGAGGGGCCCGCCTCTTGCGAACGCACCAATGCATCGCGAACGAGATCGCGAACCGCCTCAGAGCGGTTAGAATAGCCCTGCCGCTCCATGAAATCATCAATCGCTGCCGCAATATTGTCATCGAGGCTGATGGTGAGGCGTTGCACGGCAAGGCATCCTTTGCTGCACGGCGTTTAGAAAGAGGGGCGCCTTTCAGCGCCCCGCTTCATATCAGGTATTGCGGTGACCGGTGGAGGCCGCACCACGCTCTTCACCCGGCTCGATATGCACATCAATCAGGCAGACGCCGCCTTTCTTGAGAATGTCCACGCCACGCTTGATGGCAGCATCCAGCTCGGCCGGGGTTTTCACCGGGCCGATACCGACCGCGCCCTGCGCTTCGACGAATTTTGCGAAGTCGAGATTCGGGTCTGTCATACGCTGTCCGATCCAACGGTTTTCCGGCGGGCGTCCACGGCGAACAGCAATCGTTTCCTGATGTAATTCGTCGTTGAAATAGGACTGGTTGTTATTGATCAGAACGAGCAGCGGAATGCGATGGCGCGCCGCTGTCCAGATCGCATGACCGCCCATGGCAAAGTCGCCATCGCCCAGAATCGCAACTGTGTGAAGATCGGTGCCAGCATTGCCAACAGCCGCGCCGACAGACAGAGCCGGACCCGAGCCAATACCGCCGCCGCCGTCCTTGCCCAGATAGGCGCGCGGATGACGGAAAGGCCAGAGATCAGCTGTCCAGCCGCGGCAAATGGCCGCCAGCGAGACTTTGTCGGGATTTTCGAATGCGGCACGCAGGCTGACTGCCAGCTGGTCCATGGTGACGCGCGTCGGATCAACCTTGACCTCTTTGCGCTGCGCCTGCTGCCAGCAATCTTTCTTAGCCTCGCCCAGCTCAGCATTGAGATCAGCAATGACAGCATCCGCACCAGCTGCCATGAAAATATCGGCTTCCGGCAATGCCTGATAATTGGCATGTGCGCCATTGTGCAGATATTGGTCCATGCCGGTGGCAATGACCTTGGCTGAAATCTTCTCGCCCTTCTTGATACGCAGCGCACTGGCGAGATCGACCCATTCGAGAGCCAAGATCACATCGGCCTGTTCAAGAATGTCGACAATGCGCTTGGGCGCACGACCAACCTGATTGAATGGCGCTGCAACATGGCAAGAATGATCTGTCGGGAAGGACGAACGGTTTTTCAAGTCCGTAAAGACAACCGCGCCCAGACGCTCGACGAGCTTGATACGCGCCTGCCAGCCAGCATCGGTCCAATCGGTCTTGCCCATCAGCACCACGGGGCGCTTGGCATCCTTCAGCAATGCCACAGCGGCTTCGAGATCAGCCTTGGCCGCGCGCGGAGGCGCGGGCGCCTTCAAACGGTCCAGATCGGGCCATTCTGGCTGCTTTTCGAGAGTTGATTCCTGCAGGCCTGCATCAAGGCAGATGTAGACAGGCGCCTTGGGTTCCGAGCGCGTCATGATATTGGCGCGCGCCATGGCTTCAACCAGCGCATCAGCGGAAGAGGGCTGATTGTCCCACTTGATGAAGTCGCGGATGATGCCAGCCTGATCGGCAGATGTATGAATCCAGTCGATCCAGGGACGACGCTGTGAAGCATCGACCGGGCCCGTCGCGCCAAGCACGAACATCGGCGCGCGATCACAAAAAGCATTGTAGAGCGCCATCGAGCCATGCAGCAGGCCGACGTTGGAATGGAGCACGCAAGCCATCGGCTCGCCGGTTGCCTTGGCATAACCATGCGCAATGCCCACCGCATGATCTTCATGCAGGCAGAGCAGCATGGAGGGGTCGACATTGCCCAGATGGTTGACGATGGAATCGTGCAAGCCGCGATAGCTCGCACCGGGATTGAGGCTGACATATTTGAAGCCGAAGCGGCGCATCATTTGTGCGGCGACATCACTGCCAAAGCCAACCTTGTTGTCGACCTGACCCTCCGGACGATCCGTCAGCATTCCCTGTCTCCCTTATAGTCTTGATTATTGGATTTTTGAGGCCTCTGTTCTGGCTTCAGAGACCCCAAGAGTCAACTTTAGTTCTAGCTTGCACAGGCCTTAGGCCAGTCCCTCGTCAGCCAGCGCCTTGGCAACAGCCGGGCGGGCCCGCATGCGCATATAATGGGCAGCCACATGGGCCGGCAAAGGCTGCTTCATCCGCTCAGCGACCCAGAATTCGAGATAAAAGAGCGCCGCATCGGCAATGCTCATCTGAGCACCACCGACATAATCCTTGGTCGCCAGCATGGCATCGAACCAGGCCAAGCCCTTGTCGATGATTTCCTGACCACGCGCCTTCACCGCCCCATGGTCGGCCGCATTGGGAGAGAAAGCTTCCGGCTTCCAAACGCGGGTGAAGCCCTGCATGTGAAGCGAAGCACAGACATAATCGACAGTCTCCAACGTGCGAGCGAGCTGCTCTTTGTCCAGCGAGAGCAGGCCTTTTTCGGGATGGTTCAGCGCCAACCACGTCGCAATCGCGGGCCATTCGGTGAGCACTGTTCCATCATCACGCAAGAGCGCGGGCACTTTCGACTTCGGATTGAGCTTCACATAATCAGGAGAAAATTGTTCGCGCGCCGCCAGATTGACCTTGGCCAACTCATAGGGCGCGCCGATCTCTTCCATCAGCACATGAATGCCAAGCGCACAGGAGCCCGGCGAATAATATAATTTCGTCATCGCAATGATCCTTATTTGGGTTCGGCAATAATCGCCGCGAGCTTATCGGCAATGGGCTTGGGGGTTGCAACAATATCGGCAACGATTTTGGCGAGATCGGCACCCGAAACCGGATTGATATCGAGGCGCTCGCGCGCCGCTTCATCGAGAAATGCCTTGTCCTTGACCATGATGTCAAAACCTTTGCGCAGGATCGCGAGACGCGCGGCAGGCATTTCCGGCGGACCAAAGAGCGGACGGCCAATGGTGGCAGGTGCAGAGATGAGACGCAATACGGCACGATCGTCGTCGTTCTTGGCCAGATCAAGCAGCAGAGGCACGTCTGGCAAGTCAGCTGCCTTGGTCAGACCAATCTGCACCAGAATATTGATCTTCTTGTCCTTGACCCAATCAGGCTTGGTGCCCTTCCATGATGACCACGGATTGGAGCCACGCGAGCCGATCTCGCCATTTTCCATAGCGAGATTCATTTCATTGCCACCCGGATAGCCCGAGACGATTTTGAATTTCGTGCCCAGAATGGCGTTCATCACCTGCGGCAATTGCGCAGACGTATTGGGGCCCGTTGCGCCGACGATCACTTCTTTCTGCGTGGCTTCCTGAATGGTTTTCACACCCGTCGTGTACCAGGTCACCGCCGTATTATTGTCAGCCGATGGATTGCCGACCCAGACGAATTTGTTCATATCGAACTGGATCGTTGTGTCGCCAATGGCCTGTTGCAGCACGAGCGATTGATCCGCCATCGCGATGGCGGTGCCGTCTTTGGCGGCGACTTTGAAAATATAGCCCGCGACCACACGGCCACCGCCGCCCGCCATATTCTTCGGCACGAAATTCGGCGTGCCGGGCATGTAATTGCCCATGTGACGCGCAACGAGACGCGCATAAGTGTCGTAGCCACCACCGGGCGCATAGCCGATGTAAAGATCGACCGTCTTGCCTTTGTAAAAATCGGGCTCTTGGGCGAATGCAGGCGCCGACAGAAGCGTTGCTGACAGAAGTGCGGCAAAAGTCTTTTTCATTTTTTGTTTCCTTTTAAGCGCCGTCATTGCGAGCGAAGCGAAGCAACCACGAAGCCACACGTGTCACCTCTGGATTGCCGCGTCGGACTTACGCCCTCCTCGCAATGACGATCCTTCGGATCATCACTTCTTGTCACGATCAATCAGCGAGAGAATCGAGGCCAGCCGATCGCGCACGGGCTTGGGCGTATCGATAATATCGGCAACAATCTTTTGAAGCTCCACGCCACCAATCGGATTGATATCGAGGCCCGTCTTCTTGGCTTCTTCCAGGAAAGCGGGATCTTTCATCGTGGCATCAAACGCATCGCGCAGAGCCTTGGTGCGGTCATCGGGCACATTGGGTGTCGAGAAGACGGGACGGCCCACCATCGGGGGCGCCGAGACAAGTTTCAGCGCCAGACGATCATCTTCATTCTTGGCGAGATCCATCAGCAGCGGCACATCGGGCAAGTCAGCGGCTTTCGTCAGACCGATTTGCACGAGAATGTTGATCTTCTTGTCACGAATCCAATCGGGCTTGGTGGATTTCCACGAAGTCCAATTGTTCGAGCCGCGGCCCGCAACTTCGCCATTTTCCATGGCAAGATTGATCTCATTGCCGCCCGGATAACCCATGATGATTTTGAACTTGGTGCCCAGCAGCGAATTCATCACCTGCGGATATTGCGCAGATGTGTTGAAACCCGTCGCGCCCACCGCCACTTCCAGACGCTTGGCGTCTTCAACCGTCTTCACCGGCGACGTGTGCCAGGTAACAAGCGTGTTGTTTTCGAAAATCGGCGTGCCTATCCAAGTGAATTTGCGCGTATCAAATGTAATGCCCGCATCACCCACCGCCTGTTCCAAGGGCATGGATTGGTCGGCGGTGGCCAACACCGTGCCGTCTTTTGGCGCAACATTGTAGACGAAATTGGCAGCGACGCGACTGCCTGCACCCGTCATGTTCTTAGGCACGATGCGCGGCTTGCCGGGGATTTGCTCGCCCATAAAGCGCGCGACCGTGCGCGCATAGACATCATAGCCACCGCCGACAGAAAAGCCGATCACCATATCGACCGTCTTGCCCTTGTAAAAATCAGCCGGCGTTTGCGCAAAGGCGGGTGCGGCCAGAAACACGGTCGAGGCGACAGTGACAAACAACATCTTTTTCATTTCATTTCCTCCTCGTCCGTCATTGCGAGCGTCAGCCAAAGCAATAACGGCATCGTTATGATTATCTTCATCTCATCCCCGCAGCGTGCGGCGTGTTTCACTGGGCGATTCCCCAAAGGCTGCGCGATAATCGCGGGCAAACTGGCTGGTGCTTGGGTAGCCCACGGAGGCCGCAACATGGCCGATGGCCCCAGCGCGCCCGTCGATAAAAGCGCGACGCGCCGAAGACAAGCGCACATCGCGCAAATAAGCCATCGGGCTGGCATCGCGATATTTGCGAAAACCATATTGCAACGTGCGCATGGAAACGCCTGAGCCTTCGGCAATACGCGCCATATCGAGCGTCTCGCCATGATGCTCGCGGATGAAACGCTCGGCACGACGCATATAGGCCGGCACGATCCGATAGCGCTCATGAATGGGTCGCCGCTCGACCTCATGGCGCATCGAGCGCAACACAAGCTGCAGCAGCACGCGCTCGACCTCAAAACCAACGGCCGGATCGGAGAAAGCCGAGTTTTCGCCCTCCAGATCTCGGATGATCATCTCGACAAAGCGCGCCAGCGTGGCTGCCTCATTCAGATCGATCAAAGTGAGCGCCGGAAATTTCAATACCCCATCGGGACCGGAAAAGGCCTCGCGCGTTACGCTCTGATCCAGAGCATCGCGATCGACCATGATGTTCAGAAGGTCGCTGGGCCCACTCCATTTGCGCCGTGTTTCTCCCGCTGCCGAGACGACGAGGGCCGAGCCAGGAACGACATCAACCCAATCCCCACCCTGACGCGCCTGAAAGGCGCCGCGCAGGGGGATGTGCAAGGCCATATGATGGTCATGGCTGCGCCAGGTGGATGTCTCGCAGGGCCCCTCGCAGTCCCAGGAGAGAAATTTCAGGCTCATCCGGCCAACACGGGCCTCGGCACCCCTAAACCCATAGAAACGCGAGGGATCTTCGATCTCAAACGTGCAGCGGCCATGCGACATTTCGAGAATGCTGCGCCTGGCCGCGCCCGCATCTGCCGCCAGCGGGGCATTCGCCCGATTCGCAAGATGGGCGCAGGTCTCGACCCAGCCCGAAACGGGGGTCGGCACGGCCTTGATCAGCCCGCTCAATCTGGTTCTCCCGGCTCGATTTTCTTTGGGTCACCCCTTAGGGGGAAGGACTTACCCCCAAGGATGCGATTTCTTGCGCTCTCAGTCAAACGCTTGCGTTTTGCGGCAAGTCTGCGCCTTGTCTGGCCTGCGCAGCCATTGACCCCTCGGCCGGGGTCACGGCACGCTAATCTCTAACAGAGGCTTGGGCTCTTCGGGCTCAATCCTGTAACCGCCGGGAAATCGGCAAGCTGGCTTTTCATGTCCCCTCATTCTGAATTTCTATCGCCTATCGAAGACGTCATTGAAGACGCGCGTCAGGGCCGTATGTTCATCCTCGTTGATGACGAGGGCCGCGAGAATGAAGGCGACCTTGTTATTCCCGCCGAGAAGGCAGATGCAGATGCGGTCAATTTCATGGCCAAATATGGTCGCGGCCTGATCTGTCTCTCGATGACCCGCCAGCGCACCGAACAGCTTGGCCTGTCGATGATGGCGCCGAAAAACAGCGCGCCTCACCAGACCGCCTTTACCGTTTCGATCGAAGCAGCGGAAGGCGTCACCACTGGTATTTCGGCAGCCGACCGCGCGCATACAATCTCGGTGGCGATCAACGGTAACCGCGGCCGCGATGACCTTGTTTCACCAGGCCATGTGTTTCCGCTAGTCGCACAAGATGGCGGCGTCCTCGTGCGCGCAGGCCACACCGAAGCGGCTGTCGATATTTCGCGCCTCGCCGGCATGAACCCATCGGGCGTGATCTGCGAGATCATGAATGATGATGGCACGATGGCACGCATGCCCGATCTGGTAAAATTCGCGCAAGAACATGATCTCAAGATCGCCACCATTGCCGACCTCATCGCCTATCGCCGCCGCAATGAAAAACTGATCGAGGTTGCGGCTGAGACACAGATCACAAGCCGCTTTGGCGGTGCGTTCAATGTGAAGATCTACGCTAACCGCATAGATCATTCTGAACATATGGCACTTGTGTGCGGCGACATCTCCGGCGAGGAGCCGGTGTTTGTGCGCATGCACCAAGCCAATCTGCTCGCTGATGCGCTGGGCGACAATACACAAAGCCAGTTTGCAGGCGGCGAAGCCCGCGCGCGTGGCAGCGAGCTGGAAGCTTCCATGCGCCTCATCGCGCAAAAGGGTCGCGGCATTATCGTGATCATACGCGACCCATCGGCAACCGCCCTGTCACGTTCTGTGCGCGAGCGCGAGGGACAAAAGTCGAGCCTGCCGATCCATGAATTGCGTCAATATGGCGTGGGTGCGCAGATCCTGTTTGATCTGGGTGCGCGCAACATCATTTTGCTGTCCAACACCAATCGAACAGTCGTCGGCCTTGATGGTTACGGTATTTCGCTCGTCGGCCAGCAACCGATACCCGTTATCTAAGCGCCACAAAAGCGCGGCACAAAAAGAAGGACTAAAAAAAATGTCAGGGAGAGGTAACGTCCAGATGATCACGATCGCGGGGCTCGCGATTGAGATCGAGCGCCGTGGCGCGGGCCGACCGCTCGTTCTGCTCGCCAGTGAAGAGCAGCTTGAGAGCGCGGCCCCTTTTGTCGATGAGCTCGCCAAAAAATTCGAAGTGATCATGCCCTCGGCTCCGGGCTTTGGCACATCTGATCGCCCCGACTGGCTGACAAACCCGAACGACCTCTCCTACATCATGCTCGATGTGATCGACGCACTCGGCCTGAAAGACGTCACACTCGTTGGCTTCGCGCTGGGTGGGTGGATCGCCCTCGAAATGGCTGTCAAGAACACCACATCCATCAGCAAGCTCGTGCTGGTTGATGCCTATGGCGTGAAAATCGGCGGCGCCTATGATCGCGATATTATGGACGTCTGGACCTCGCACCCCTCGAAAGTGGCGGCTGCGAAATGGGCCAATCCAGAAAATGCCAAGCGCGATTTCTCGGTGATGGATGATGCTCAGCTCACCGTCGTCGCTCGCAATATGGAAAGCTTCGCCCGCTTCTGCTGGTCGCCTTACATGCACAATCCAAACCTGCGCCACCGGCTGCATCGCGTGAACGTGCCCACCCTCTTCATCTGGGGTGAGAAGGACGCCATCACGCCACCCGCTTATGGCGAGGCCTATTCGAAACTCGTGCCCGGCGCAAAGTTCGTGAAAATCGCGAATGCTGGTCACTATCCGCACCTTGAGGCGACAGACGCGTTCATGTCTGCGCTGAATGGCTTTATCAACTGATTTTGGGAAATTAAGGGAGGATTGAACATGCGTGCCTGGCACTTTACCGAAATGCCTTATCCAAACCTGCCGCCGCTCGAAGATTTGTCGACCATGCGCGTGTCGCTGGCCAACAAGCACTTCGATCCGAAGATCGGTGCGGATCTCTACAACCGCTATCTTGACGAATATATGATCGCCGATGATCTGGGTCTTGATCTGCTCTGCAACGAGCATCACCAGACCGCGACCTGCATCGACGTTGCTGCTCCGCTGACCGCCGCCATTCTGGCGCGTCAGACATCCAAGGGTCGCATCTGCATTCTCGGCAATCCGATTGCCAATCGTGGCGACCCGATCCGCATCGCCGAAGAAATGGCGATGATCGATTGCATCTCGAGGGGCCGTCTCGATGTCGGCTTCGTTCGCGGCGTGCCGTATGAAGTGTTTGCCGCCAATTCCAACCCGACCGAAACAGTCGAGCGCCTCTGGGAAGGCATTGATCTGTGCGTGAAGGCTTGGGGCGCTGTAGAGGAGCCTTTCAACTTCGAAGGCCGCTTCACCCATCGTCGCGCTGTCAACCTTTGGCCGCGCCCCTACCAGACGCCCCATCCCGCAATCTGGATGACGGGTTCGTCCGATCTTGAAAACATCAAGAAGGCTGCTGCGCGCGGTTATGTGTTCGCAACCTTCCTGCAGCCACACACGAAAGTGAAGTGGATGTTCGATGGCTATCGTTCGGCCTATCACGACATGGGTCTGCCCGGTGGCGGCGGCACGGCTTACATGCCGATAGTTTTCACTGCCGACACGGAAGAAGAAGCGGAGAAGGGTGCGCGCGAGCTGACCTGGTATCTCAATGCCAAAACGGAACCGCAGTATCGCAATCCTCCGGGCTATGTGCCGGTTGATTTCAACGTCAACGCGCTCAAGGGCACGTTCACAGGCCGCACGGATGCGATGCGCGCCAAGACGATGGAGTTCCTGAAGGAAGAAGGCGTCATGGTCTATGGCACGCCCGACAGCGTCGCCAAGCAGCTCAAGCGCCTTTACGACCTCGTCGGTGGCTTTGACCACCTGCTCATGATGCAGCAGGCCGGCTGGCTGGATCACACACGCACAGTCAAGAGCATGTCGCTCTTTGCCAAAGAAGTGTACCCGCAGATCAAGGATCTCGCACGCACGCAGCCGCTCAACACCAAAGTTGCCGCGGAATGAGCGCTTCTCACTTCGTCTCCATTGACGGGGTGAGGACGCATTACATGGAGTCGGGCGCCGTTCATCGTGGACGGCGCCCTTCTCTTTTGCTCCTACACTCTGCGGAGTTTGGCGGCGCTGCCGAACTTTCCTGGGAATTCAATATGGATGTTCTGGGCGCGCATTATCATGTGATAGCCCCAGACCATCTGGGCTTTGGCCGCACCGACAAGATTTTCGACTTCATCGGTCAGTTCAATCGCCGCATTGAACATATCCGCCGCTTTATCGAAGTCATGTGCCTTGGCCCCGTACACGTCATGGGTTCATCCATGTCGGGCGGGCTGTGCATGACGGTCGCCGCGCGCGACAATCCCGATTGGCCTTTGCGCTCTGTCACCTGCTGTTCAGGCGGTGGTGACGCGCCCAATAATGAAGCGCGCAAGACACTCAACACCTATGACGGCACGCGCGAACATTTGCGCAAAATCGTCGAAGTGATGTTTGTCGATCCGAAATGGGCGAAGGACGAGGCCTATCTCGATCGGCGTCTGGAACTCGCCAATCTGCCAGGTGCGTGGGAAGCCACGGCAGCGGCGCGTTTCAAAGCGCCGTTCCGTGACGGATCAGGTGATCGGCGTGAGCGTGATTCACTCGACTACGGCAATATCAAAGTGCCGGTTCTGGTCTTTGCCGGAAAACACGACACCTTACGCGAGCCCGGCTACACGGATGGTTTCGTCCCGAAGATTCCAGCTTGCGAATTGCATCTGTTCGAGAAAGCCGGACATATGGGTAATATCGAATGTGCGGATGAGTTCAACGCGCGCGTTCTGCAATTCTTGAAGACGATTGACGGGTGATCTTCAGCCGTCATTGCGAGCGTCAGCGAAGCAATCCAGAAGGCCCCACGTGAGGCCTCCGGATTGCTTCGCCTTCGGCTCGCAATGACGATCTACTTCATCATCGCCAAAAGCCCACGCGCCATTTCCACGAAAGTCTTCGGCGTCTGCGCCTTTTCGACTCGCATGGCGAGCGCCACATAGCGATCTGGGCGCATCAGCACGAGTACATTCTTTGCGCGCGTCGCAATTTCGCCAAAATGATTGTCGAGATCGCGCCCCTCAACAATGCCCTCGTGAAGGCTCGGCTCGAGATTGATCTTCTGTGGCACAATGGCGATGCGCGGCAGCGCGCCAAGGCCAATGGCAAAAGCATCAATGGAGGCAGCCAAAGCCTGTGCATCAGGCCCAATTGCCACAACAACAAAGCCCGAACCCGCGACATCATCGAGACGCAAGTGCGTGCCATCGCGCTGTTCAAGGGTGGGTTGCGGCAACATGCGGCCAGACAAGTGCAAGCCGCCATCATCGGCAATAAAGCCATCCTGATAAAAAGGCTTCGGCTTATATTTCATCTGCGCAAAATAGGCATGCAAGGGCGGCACCAGACGCGCTGCCAGGCGAAACGCATTCTGCACGAAGAATGCCTGCCGCGCCGAGGTCGGCATCATGATACGACCCATATTCATGGCGAGTTCGATCAAGGCCCAGGCATGGGGCGAACGCTCGCGCTCATAAGTCGCGAGCAAGCCTTCACCCATCTGCCCCTTGACCACAGAAGCCAATTTCCAGGCCAGATTATGCGCATCGCGCAAGCCTGAGTTCATGCCCTGACCAGCAAAAGGCGGCGACAAATGCGCGGCATCTCCCGCCAGATAAATCCGTTTGGAATTCCAGCGATCCGCTTTGCGGGCATGGAACGCATAGACCTGACGACGCACGACGGGCGAATCTGCATCGGGGCCTGCGGCTGCTAAAAGTTCGCGCACGAATTCGGGCGAGGCAGCCACCTCTTCATCTTCGCCTTCATGCAGCATGAATTCATAACGGCGAATGCCACCCGGTCCGGGAAGCGTGATAAAGGGCCGCTTGGGATCGCACATAACGCGCGTCTGGCGCATGCGCTCTTTGGTTGAAGCAAGATCAACGATGATCCATTTCTGATGATAGGTGGAGCCAACAAGATTGGCACCAATCACCTTGCGCAGGGTTGAGCGCGCGCCATCAGAGCCCACGACATAAGAGGCTTCGACCATTACATCGGCACCTGCATGGCGCAGGCGCAGCATTACACCGCCATCATTCTCAGTGACGCTTTCACACTCATGCTCGAACAAAAGCATGACATTGTCATAGCGCGACAAATGTTCACGCAAGGTCGCTTCCAGCATGGGCTGGGTGAAAGCATTGCGGCGCGGAAAACCATATTCGCGCGTGGTCGGTTCCACTTTGGCAAAGCAGAAGCCAGCCGGCGTGAAATAATTCGAGCCATAATCTAGCGCGACATTGGCAATGATCTCACGATCAAGCCCAATCGCCTGCATCGTGCGCAAAGCTTCATCATCAATCGACACAGCACGCGGTTGCGTCACCGTGCTGGCGTTGCGCTCTATGAGGATGACCTTCGCACCAGCTTGACCTAGCAGATGAGCCATCGTCATGCCGGTCGGGCCGGCGCCGACAATGGCAATATCGCAGGTGAGGCTTTTACCAGCGCTCATCTCAGGCTTCCCTCTTGAATATGGCCTGCCACAAGCAGACGACGTTCCATTTCAGCGGCTGCTGAAGTCAGAAGAGCCCGAACGCGCTCTTCGCGCGCGCCGGCCAAGCGATGGTTCTCAACAACTAGCGACAGTGAGGCAACAAGTCCTTCGGCCTCGCAGACAATCGGCACCGCAATCCCCGCAAGCCCCTCGTCAATCTCCCCGCGCCCCAGACAAAAGCCGGCGCGACGAATGGCTGCCAATTCATGGCGCATAGAAGCAAGAGCCTCTGCACCAATCAGCTTCGCCAGACGTTTGTTGGGCAAGCGCGCGAGAATGGCTTTTGAGGTAGCACCTTGCGTCAAAGGCATGGGGCGTCCGCGCTCATAGCTTGGCGAGAAAGATGCATCAGGCGAAACATGATCGGCAATACACAACACCTCGCGGCCATAGAGGCGGCAGAGCAAGGCGACTGCGGGTACGCCTGCCTCTTGCACAACAGAGCGCAAGACATCGCTGCCGGCTTGCATCAATGGATCAGTGAGGCGGGTCAGCCGATCAAATTCGATAAAGGCGGGCCCGAGGCGATAACGCGCTTCGGACGACATTTCGACAAGACCTTCAGCAAGTAAATCGCGCACGGTGCGATAGGCCGTGCTTTGGGGCACAGCAAGTGCATCGGCCATTTCCGCGACCGTCCATGTTGGCGTCGCTTGGTTAAAGAGACGCAACACTGCCATATATCGCGCGAGACCCGCCATGTGACCTCAGCTGCGCAAAATGCCCTTGCCCCAAAGATTGAGCGTGCGCTCAGCATGGGGCCATTCCTTCACCGGTCGGTCGTGAATGATTTCGAGCTCGGCCGAAATCTCGATCCAGTTTCCATCGGGATCAACAATGAAGATGAAGAGATTATTGCCCGGACCATGACGCCCCGGTCCCCACATCAATTGAATGTCGAGGGTTGCCAGATGATCACACCAGTCGCGGATAACATTCCATTCACCCGCTTCATAAGAATGATGATCGACACCCACACGATCTGAGCGGAAGCAGGCCAGCGTGTGATGCTCATGGTTGGAGCGTGTGAAGATCGTGGCCACTTCACCATTGGGCTTGCGCACGCGGTCCGACACAGCAAAGCCGAGTTTGCCGGCATAGAAAGCTTCAATCGCTTCGGGATCATGTGTGGCCAGCGTCAAATGCTGCGTCGGGCCTTTCAGGCCTTTCAGACCTTCCGGATCTTTCTTGGCGAGACCGAGGAGAATGCGGTTGCCATCTGGATCGATGACCGCAAAAGCCTTGTCCATGAGCAGCGAGGGCGCATCCTGCGGATTGAGGCCTTCTTTCGCCGCGCGACCACGCAAGCCTTCCAAAGCTTCCGCATCACGGCAAGCAAAAGCACCGAGCGCGAGTTTCTTGTCCTGCCCCTTGGAAACGATCAGGCGACGCTGCGGGCCTTGGCAGACGAAAACATCTCCGTGCTTCTCGACCTGCATTTGCATGGCATCGCCATAAAATTTGGCGAGCCGCGCAGGATCGGAGCTCTGCAATTCAATGTGGTGCAGATAAGCGGCGGCATGGAGCGTTGAATAGGTCATGAGAATCCTCCCGTTTGAGCGTGAGGCTAGGAGAGGGCTTAGCGAGAGTCAATTCATATTCTCAATTTTTGAGAATTGTGGTCGTCATTGCGAGCGGAGCGAAGCAACCCAGAGGCCGCACGTGTGACCTCTGGATTGCCACGTCGGCCGTCGGCCTCCTCGCAATGACGGTCCGGGGGGGCAATCGCAAAACGAAAAAAGGCGCCGGATCTCTCCGGCGCCCCTCTTAACCCCAAAAAGGGAAACCTTACTTCGGCGCATCCTTCAGGACCGGCGTCCAGCGGGCGACTTCCTTGACCACGAATTCGCCAAGCCACTTGCCGCCGCGCTCATCCTTGGTCGGCAGAACGCCGCCGAGTTCCAGGAGACGGCCCTTCGTGGCGTCGTCATCCAGTGCCTTGTTGAGTGCGGTCGTGAGCGCAGTCACAACCTCCTTCGGTGTGTCCTTGGGGGCGAAAATCGCGTTCCAAGCAGTCACCTGGTAATCGGGCATGCCTGCTTCGATTGTGGTGGGAAGATCAGGCAAAGCTGGCGAGCGCACGGGTGTCGCAATCGCATAGGCCTTGATCGCACCAGCCTTCACCTGCTGGACGAGGTTAACGATCTGGTCGCACATATAATCGACCTGACCTGACACAAGGTCATTCAGCGCCGGTCCTGTGCCGCTATAGGGAACGGCAGTCGGCTTGATGCCGAGCTGGCTGTTGAACATGATGCAGGTCATGTGAGACACAGCACCAATGCCTGCATGCGCCTGGTTCACCTTGTCGGAATTGGCCTTCAGATAGGCCATCATTTCCTTCAGATCTTTGGCCGGAAAATCCTTCTTGGCGACGATCAGAATGGGCGTGCCAGCGGCCATGCCAATCGGCTCGAAATCCTTGGCAGGATCATATTTCAAATTGGGGTAGAGCGCGGGGGCTGCACCATGTGTGCCCATATGGCCCATCATGATGGTGTAGCCGTCATTCTTCGATTGCGCGGCGCGCGTGATGCCGGTCGTGCCACCCGCACCCGCCACGTTCTCGACAACGATCTGCTGGCCAAGGCTCTTGGACATATGCTCGCCGACGATGCGCGCGATAATGTCCGTCGGGCCGCCCGCTGCGAAGGGGACGATCATGGAAATCGGACGGCTTGGATAGGACTGGGCCTGCGCAGCCCCTGCCATCATCGCTGTGGCCGCAAGGGCCAGGATGAGCTTCTTCATATTTCGCTCCCAAAAGTTTGCTGAACCGGCTTACGGCCCATTGTACCAATATGTGCGCTTATGCGGGACGACGGAAGGACTCCTGTCACCCCGCTGTCAGGATTGTGAAGGGCTATTCCGTAAATACTTCGTCCCGACCCTTCTGGACCGACGGTAGAAGCGCGATGCAAAGCATCACGACCGCGACCAGCAGCAGACCGCCCGAAAGCGGACGCTCAATGAAGGTCGCGAAGGAGCCGCGCGACAGGATCAGCGCCTGGCGCAGCTTTTCTTCCATCAGCTTGCCCAGCACGAAGCCGAGCAACATCGGTGCCGGCTCGAACCCGAATTTCAGCAGCGTATAGCCGACCACGCCGAAGAAGGCGGTGAACAGCACATCGCTGGTGGAATTGTTGATCGAATAAATGCCGATGCAGCAGAAGATCATGATGGCCGGGAACATCATGCGGTAGGGCACCTGCAGCAGCTTCACCCACAGGCCGATGAGCGGCAGGTTGATGATGACGAGCATCAGGTTGCCGACCCACATGGAGGCGACCATCCCCCAGAACAATTCCGGGTTCTTGGTCATCACCTGCGGACCTGGAATGATGCCGTGGATGGTCATTGCTCCCACCATCAGCGCCATCACCGCGTTGGGCGGAATGCCGAGCGTCAGCAACGGGATGAAGGCGGTCTGCGCGCCCGCATTGTTTGCCGATTCCGGACCAGCGACGCCCTCGATCGCTCCGCGACCGAAACGCGAGGGATCCTTGGCGAGTTTCTTTTCCATCGCGTAGGAGGCAAAGGGGCCAAGCACCGCGCCATTGCCCGGCAGGATGCCCAGAATGGCACCTGTGAGCGTCCCGCGCAGGATCGGGAAATAGGAGGCGCGGAAGTCCGCTTTTGTCGGCCAGAGCCGGCCAATCGCGGCGCGCACGACATCGCGCGTCTCCGGATTTTCCAGATTGCGGACGATTTCGGCGAAGCCGAAAATGCCCATCGCCAGCACGGCGAAATC